>NZ_CP070502.1:3075000-3675000 GCF_018309085.1 Sporosarcina sp. Marseille-Q4063
TACATTCATCCATTTACATCCCGAGAATATTTGGATTATCGGCCTGCATTACAAGCAGCGTGGCTTACGTTGACTGGAAGTAGACTTTACGAAGTACCGAAAGTTGATGAAATTGCAATTTGGCTTGGTTTAGAAACGGATAGGCAATGTTCTCTTCCTGATAGGGAATCAAATCTATTTAAAGACGGCGGGTATGCAACGCTAAGAAATGATGATCAATTTGCTATGATTCGTTGCGCTACTTTTAAACATCGTCCGGTGCAGGCGGATATGTTACATGTTGATTTCTGGCATGGTGAACATAATATTTTGGCTGATGCAGGCACGTTTTCCTATAATACAAGTCCTGAATACTTACTCTATTTTAACGGTACAGCATCTCACAATACCTTGATGTTAAATGATCGTGATCAGATGACAAAAGCCTCCCGATTTATATGGTTAAATTGGACAAAATCAAAAGTGCTCAGTTTTACAAAAGTTGAGAATGCAACAATCTTTGAAGGTGAACATTATGGTTATTCTCCAGTTACCCATCGAAGAGGCGTGTATCAGCTACAAGATGTTTTAATAATTGTAGATGATCTATTAGGTGACATCCAAACAGAAAAGGTGAGCTTGCGGTGGCTTTTCGGAATTCACGACGTGAAAGAGACTTCCAATGGAAAATGGGAAATTACATTGCCGGATGAGTCCAAGTGGAAGATGAAAGTTATTCAACCGAATATGAATGGAACAAGTAGCTTGCATTGCGGTTCGACCGCTCCAGTGGCAGGCTGGCGTTCATTATATTATGGAGATAAAGAAGCATTTCCCCAATTAATAATAGATGACGAGATTACTGAGTCATCCCGATATATATCCGTGTTGTATAAAGACAAACCTTCTATTGAAGTATCTTTAAATGAAAATACACTTGTTATAGGGAATGAGAAAGTAAATTTGTCAACTCTTGGGTCTAGCAAGATTTTTGAGAATATGGAGATATAAAAATGAAAATATTAGTTTTACACCAATATTTCCTTGGAAAAGATGATCCGGGCGGCTCACGCTTTAATCAGTTCGTTAAGTACTGGGAAGAAATGGGCCATGAGATAACAGTAATTGCGGGAACCGTACATTATGCGACCGGAGAAAAAGAAGAAAAGTATAAGGGCAAGTTTGTAGTTAAAGAAGAGTACTCAAAGAATGTCAATGTCTTAAGAACCTATGTATCTGAGTCCTATAACAAGTCTTTTTTAGGCAGGCTATGGGGATATTTTTCATTCAGCTTCTCTTCATTATGGGCAATGCTTTTTCATGTAAAAAAGCATGATGTAATGATTGTTACTTCCCCTCCTTTATTCGTAGGAATAACGGGAATACTTGGGAAGTTCTTTAAACGCACTCCAATGGTATTTGAAATCAGGGATTTATGGCCAGAATCGGCGATCGACACAGGCGTGTTGTCAAATAAGCTAATTATTAAAATTGCTTACATTGTTGAAAAGCTATCATATAGGTTCGCAGATAAAATTAATGTACTGACTCCAGCATTCAAACAGGCATTGATTACAAAGAAGGGAATAGCAGAAAAGAAAATCTGTTTCATTCCAAATGGTGCTGACTTAGATATTTTTGAGCCAGGTCCAAGAGATAATTGGGTGCGAGAAGAATATAATTTGCAGGACAAGTTTGTAGTTACATACATGGGAGCCCATGGTGTCGCAAATCACTTAGACTCATTAATCGATGTGGCCAAGGAATTTTCAGAAGATGAAAATGTAATGATTGTTCTAATTGGTGATGGAATGAAGAAAGCTGAACTCAAACAGCGTGTTGAAGTGGAAAAAATCCGAAATGTCTTGTTTGTCGACTCACAGTCTAAACATACGATACCTGATTTTTGTAACGCATCGGATATTTGCACTGCGGTATTGAAAAAAGTTGAAACGTTCAAAACGGTTTACCCAAACAAAGTATTTGATTATATGTCATGTGCAAAGCCTATTTTGATTGGAATCGACGGGGTAGCGAGAGATCTGGTAGAAGAGAGCGGGTCTGGATATTATGTTGATCCTGAGGATGCCAAAGCATTTGCGGATAAGATTCGTGAGTTACAAAAGGATGAGGAGTTAAGATCGAAACTGGGCGAGAGTGGCTATGCATTCGTTCAAGAAAGTTTCAGCCGAGAAGCATTGGCTAGTAAGTACATAACTGAACTTGAAAAGGTTGTGAAGAGATGAAGAAGTTATGCGTAATAGGTCTAGGTTATATTGGATTACCCACAGCTGCAGTCTTTGCGAATAATGGTTGGTCTGTTCATGGGGTCGATTTGAATCCTACCGCGGTAAATTCAATTAATAATGGCGAGATTCATATTGAGGAAGTAGGATTGGAAGAGCTTGTAAGTAACGCAGTAAAGAATGGATATTTAAGGGCTTCACATAAAGCAGAGTTAGCGGATTGTTATATAATTGCTGTTCCAACTCCCGTTAATTCGAATAATACTGCAAACTTGGATTACGTCAAGGATGCTTGTCGGTCTATCCTTCCAGTTATTAAAAAAGGTGATGTTGTCATTGTTGAGTCGACAATTCCGCCACGGACGATTGACGATGTTGTTGCACCGATTTTTGAAGGTGCTGGATGGAATGTCTATGAAGATATTTATCTTGCACATTGTCCTGAACGAGTCCTTCCAGGTAGAATCGTAATTGAAGTCGTTGAAAATGATCGTATAGTCGGGGGAATTAATGAAGCATCAGCGGAAGCTGCTGCAAAAGTGTATGATACTTTTGTTACTGGAGCGATTTTAAAGACCTCCGCGCTAAGTGCTGAAATGTCGAAGTTGATGGAAAATACGTACCGTGATGTCAATATTGCATTGGCAAATGAACTTGTGAAAATTTCAGAAAAGCTAGGTGTGGATGCATTAGAAGTGATTAAGTTAGCTAATCATCATCCGCGAGTAAACTTACATCTACCTGGTCCAGGAGTAGGTGGACATTGCTTGGCAGTAGATCCGTATTTTATCATTGAGAAAGCTCCGTCCGAATCTGTATTAATATCTGAATCTCGCAAAATAAATAATTCTATGCCAAACTTTGTAATCGAACAAGTCGAGAAAATCATATCAAATAGAAACTCCAAAGTTGCAGTTCTTGGACTAACGTATAAAGGAAACATTGATGACGTTAGAGAAAGTCCGGCAATGGAGATAGTATCTAAACTATTAGACCGTGGATTTTCTATTGGTGTTCACGATCCTCATATTAAGCAAAATCAAGTCGACTTCAAATTGTCTCCATTTAATGAAGCCATTGAAGATGCAGAATGTCTTCTTGTTTTAACAGACCATAATGAGTTTAAAGTGTTAGACGAGAATGAGATTGTCAAAAAAATGAAACGACCATTTGTTTTTGATACAAGGAACTGTGTCAAGATACAGAATTCTGAAATCCAGTATGTGAATTTTGGAAACCTAGATTCTGTACGAACAGAAATGAAGTTGAAAAAATGAATGAAGTGATGTTATGAAAAGAGCATTTGATAGTATCGTAAGTTTACTAGCATTAATTATATTATTACCAATCATTGGTGTAACTGCAGTCCTTATTCGAAGGAAAATAGGTTCTCCAGTTTTATTCAAACAAGAGCGACCTGGTTTAAATGGTAAGTCTTTCTTCGTATATAAGTTTAGGTCTATGACAGATGAGAAGGATAATCAAGGCGAGTTACTACCTGATGACGTTCGATTGACCACATTTGGCAATATAATACGAAAATTGAGTTTGGATGAGTTGCCGCAACTTGTGAATGTATTAAAAGGTGATATGAGTTTTGTCGGTCCTAGGCCATTATTGGTGGAGTATTTGCCATTGTATAATGAGAGACAAGCAAGGCGACATGAAGTTCGTCCGGGTATTACGGGATGGGCACAGGTAAATGGTCGAAACGCAATTTCCTGGGAAGAGCGTTTTGAATTAGATGTTTGGTATGTAGAAAATCGTACATTTTGGCTGGACATTAAGATTCTATTTATGACAGTATTGAAGGTATTAAAGTCAGAAGGAATTAGTCAAGATGGGAAGGCGACAATGTCAAAGTTTCTTGGAAATACGGCATCTTCGAGTAGGGATGAAGGGCAATGAAAAAAGTTGTAATCATTGGGGATAGTGGGCATGCGAAAGTCGTATCGGACGTTGTGAATTCTAATGATAATATGAATGTTTTTGCTAAGCTCGATGATAAGTATTTAGAGGTTTTTGTAGAAGATGACTTAATAAAAGGTCCAATCAGTCATCTTAAGGAATTGATGAATCTTGAATCGTCGCTTGGTGTAATCATGGGAATAGGAGCGAATGCGGTAAGGAAAAAGATTGTAGAAGAATTAAATCTTGATTCCAAAGCCTATGTGAGTGCGATACATTCTTCGGCGATTGTCAGTCCTAGCGTTGATATCGGAATTGGGACGGTTGTAATGCCGGGGGCTATTGTAAACGCGGACACCATGTTGGGAGAACATTCGATTGTTAATAGCGGTAGTGTCGTGGAACATGATTGTGTTATAGCTGACTATGGACATGTTTCGCCATTAGCCGCAATAACAGGTGGCGTCAATATTGGTGAAGGTACTCATATTGGTGCAGGGGCTTCTGTAATTCCATTAATGGAAATTGGTCAATGGTCAATTGTTGGTGCAGGTGCTGTTGTTGTATCTGATATAGGGGATAAACTAACAGTTGTTGGTGCACCGGCAAGGATAGTAAAGAGAGAAGGTTTATAAATGACTGAACGAATCTTTTTATCATCCCCTCACATGAGCGGGAATGAGCAGAAATACATAAATGAAGCATTTGAAACGAATTGGATTGCGCCACTTGGGACGAATGTGAATGCGTTTGAGGAAGAAATGACTGCATATGCTGGAACAGCGGATTCTGCTGTTTTGTCTTCCGGAACAGCAGCTATACACTTGGCGTTGGAGTTGGTTGGAGTTGGACAAGGAGATATAGTATTTTGTTCGAGCTTGACGTTTGTGGCAAGTGCAAACCCGATTTTGTATTTAGGCGCGAAGCCGGTATTTATTGATTCCGAAGAAGAAACATGGAATATGTCCCCAGAAGCTTTGGAACGAGCAATGGAAGTAGCGAAGGCTTATAAAAATCTTCCAAAAGCCGTTGTTGTTGTGAATTTGTATGGTCAAAGTGCGAAGATGGATGAACTTATGGCGATTTGTGATTCTTATGGTGTTCCTATGATTGAAGATGCAGCGGAATCTCTTGGCTCATCTTATAAAGGGAAAAAAAGTGGAACGTTTGGGAAATTTGGGATCTATTCATTTAACGGCAACAAAATCATTACGACTTCGGGTGGCGGTATGCTTATTTCCGATGACGTCGATGAATTGAAACGTGCACGCTTTTTAGCAACACAAGCACGTGATCAAGCAAAACATTATCAGCATAGTAAAGTCGGTTATAACTACCGAATGAGTAATATTCTCGCTGGTGTAGGACGAGCACAGCTTGAAATGCTAGATGACCGTGTAGAAGCGAGACGTGCGGTGTTTAATCGATATGTTGAAGCGTTGGGTGATATTGATGGTGTCAATTTTATGCCAGAACTTGAAGGGACTTATTCGAATCGCTGGTTGACGGCGTTGACGTTGGATCCAACGAAAGTGAAGATAACGCCTTATGAATTGATTGATGTTCTTGAGGAGGAAAACATTGAAGCACGTCCTGTATGGAAGCCACTTCATATGCAACCATTGTTTGAAGGATGTAAGTTTTATCCGCATGCAGAAGATGGAGTTGTGAGTGAACGGTTGTTTGAAACAGGGATTTGTTTACCGTCTGGGTCAAATATGACGGTAGAGCAGCAGAAGCGGGTCATTGCATTACTAAAAAAAGCCTTAATAAAATGATTTTTGAGGGAATGTTCAGCAAAATAGTGTAAGGTATCTATGCAAGATAATACTCCAACAATACGCTATAATTGATAAATGGGGATACCGACTATATAGAACTTTGAAAATATCTCCTCGATTTTTTATCTAAGGTCATGAATAGTCATAATTCAATTGGCAGAGGTAGGAGAATTGAAGATGACAGAGTGTTTCGGGAATCATATTTTAATATCTTTAAAAAGGGAGAATAGCCCATGAACATACTTGTAACTGGCGGTGCAGGGTATATAGGATCACATACTTGTGTTGCCTTACTTGAAGCGGGACACTCAGTGATTATTGCTGATAATCTTAGCAATAGTAAGCGCGAGAACGTTGAGAAGATTATGCGACTTGTAGATAAAGAAGTTACTTTTTACGAAATTGATGTAACTGATGAAGAAGCAGTTGATGTTATTTTTCGAAATTACAATATTGACGGTGTTATTCATTTTGCCGGTCATAAAGCAGTAGGAGAATCTGTAGAAAAGCCACTAGATTATTATTGTAATAACATTGTCAGCACTATAGTTCTTACAAAAGCCTGCAAGAAATATGATGTAAGACGGTTTGTCTTTAGTTCATCGGCAACAGTGTATGGGGATAACACTGTACCATTCGTAGAGTCTATGAATCTCTTACCAACTACAAATCCTTATGGGGAAACAAAAGCCATGAGTGAAAGAATTTTAACTGATATTGCGAAATCGAACCCTGCTTTCTCAGTTTCACTACTTAGATATTTTAATCCAGTAGGCGCCCATGAAAGTGGACTAATTGGCGAGGTGCCTAGCGGAATTCCAAATAATCTAATGCCGTATGTGACACAGGTAGCAAAAGGAAACCTGAAAAAACTTCAGGTTTTTGGTAACGACTACCCAACAGTTGATGGGACAGGTGTTAGAGATTATATTCATGTGATGGATCTAGCAGAAGGTCATGTGGCAGCATTGGAGAATCTAACTGAAGGTGTACATATCTATAATCTCGGTACTGGCAAGGGTACAAGTGTACTAGAATTAGTTAATGCTTTTGAAGAAGCTAATGGTATAGAAGTTCCTTATGAAGTTGTAGGACGCAGGCCTGGGGATATTGCATCGTGCTATGCGGATGTCTCCAAAGCCGAGCGAGAATTAGGCTGGACAGCAAAACGTGATGTTATATCAATGTGCTGGGATGCCTGGCGATTTGAGAAGAACAATTTTCTCCGGTTACCTACTATGTTGAATAGGTAATTTTTATTCTTGCTGGTGTAGGACGAGCGCAACTTGAGGTACTAGATAACTGTGTAGAAGCTAGACGTGCCGTGTTTGATCGATATGTTGAAGCATTAGTTGATATTGATGGTGTTCGTTTTATGCCAAAACTTGAGGGAACATATTCGAATCGTTGGTTGACGGCGTTGACGTTGAATCCAGAAAAAGTGATGATAAAACCTTATGAGCTAATTGATGTACTTGAAGCTAAGAGTATTGAGGCTCGACCTGTTTGGAAGCCACTTCATATGCAACCATTGTTTGAAGGATGTAAGTTTTATTCGTATGCACAAAATGATGTTGTGAGTGAACGGTTGTTTGAGACGGGGATTTGTTTGCCGTCGGGGTCGAATATGACAATTGAACAGCAGGAAAGAGTCATTTAGTTGATTAAGGAAAATTTAGATATTTAAATGATAACTTAGTTTCGATTTCCTGTGGAACTCAGGTTTTTATCATGAATTTTTTATGAAAAGAGAGGTATGTGACAGTAGATTGAAGAAACGTTGGAAAGTAATGACGATTTTTGGAACAAGGCCTGAGGCTATTAAAATGGCTCCACTTGTACTCGAACTTGAAAAGCATAATGAAGAGATTGAATCGATTGTAACAGTAACTGCTCAACATAGGGAAATGCTAGATCAAGTGCTTGATACATTCGGGATTACTCCTGATTACGACTTGAATATCATGAAAGACCGCCAGACACTTATCGATGTTGCAACACGAGGACTGGAAGGGCTTGACCGGATTATGAAAGAAGCGAAACCTGATATCGTGTTAGTTCACGGAGACACTGCGACAACGTTTATCGCGAGTCTTGCCGCGTTCTACAATCAGATAGCGGTAGGGCATGTTGAGGCCGGACTTCGTACATGGGATAAGTATTCACCATACCCTGAAGAGATGAACCGTCAACTGACTGGAAACATTGCAGATCTACATTTCTCGCCAACAGAAATGTCGGCACAAAACCTACGCAATGAAGGAAAATCAGATGATCGCATTTTCATCACTGGGAATACAGCAATAGATGCTTTGAAGACTACAGTGAAAGAATCTTATTCAAACCCAATGCTTGAAAAGTTAGGGGACGACCGTCTTATTTTGTTAACAGCACACCGAAGAGAAAACCTCGGCGAACCAATGCGTAACATATTTAAGGCAATTAATCGTATTCTTGCAGAACATAATGATATACAAGTTATCTATCCTTTGCATATGAACCCAGCTGTTCGTGAAGTGGCAGATGAAATACTTGGAAATAACGACCGGGTTCATTTGATTGAGCCTTTAGAAGTAGTCGATTTCCATAACTTCGCTGCTGCTGCGCATATTATACTTACGGACTCCGGTGGTATCCAAGAAGAGTCTCCATCACTTGGTAAGCCAGTCATCGTTCTGCGCGACACAACGGAAAGACCAGAAGGAATCGAAGCGGGTACATTAAAGCTAGCTGGTACAGATGAAGATACGATTTATTCACTTACCAATGAACTTTTAACTGATCCGGTTGAATATGAAAAGATGGCGAAAGCACATAATCCTTATGGAGATGGACACGCATCCAAATATATTGTTGAAGCGCTTAAAAAATATCTAACGACTACTACTTAAAAATTTTGCAAAATTTTCCGCATTGAAAATCTGGCTTCTTAATATAGGCATTATAAACGAAAACGCTAATCTAGTCAGGTATTGGTCTTGAAACCTTGACGTTTGAAACTTTCAAGGCGGTTATTGACACATGGTGAAGATAGGGAGATTCGGTGAACCTGTTATATTCAATTAAAAATCAAATAGCCAGTATTAAAAATAAAGACTACAAGAATCATTCCGTAGTCTTTATTTTTTTGTCATATTAATAATTAATTCAGGATTTTATTTTCTTTCCAAGAAGAAAGGGGGTATAGCGATTAATGAAATATATTAAAGGAATAGAAAGCAATGAGACAAAAAAAGAAACCAGAATGGTTCTAATCCCCCCTTGATTAGTAATACTCACTCCGACAGTATCTAGGAGTACGCCGACAAGATTAATTAATGGTAAATGAGTAGCTAATATTACTAGCGTGTTTTCACCAAAATAATTCAGAAATTTTGATTTTATTAAAGAAGAGAGAATAATAATAAGTATTATTCCACATATTGCTGGTATATAAAAATCAAAATAATTGTTGAGTTTGTTGTAGTTCATGTCAATCATATAGTTGTCGGTAATCATGTTTTTTATAAACAAGGTAAATATTAATAATGACAGAACAAAAATAATAATAACTTTAGAATTCAATAGTTTATCCACTATTCCCTTTTTGTTTGATATGAATCCAAATCCGAAGAAAACTGTAGCAGTGATCGCTATATCTATACTCCAAGGAAGTCTAATTGGCATATATAAGCTGTCTATGTAACCTAGAATTGAAAAAATAAAAAGTACAAAAAGTATTAATTTAAAGTTAGATATATTCTTAACCACTATGTAAAAAATAACTTCTACAATAAATAGGCATGTTAGAAACCACAATACGATATTATGTAGCATCCAATTATCTATGCCAATTGAATAAAAAATACCTATGAAAGATTTCATTAAATTTATACCATTTGTAGTAATTGTACTTATTAGTGGAAGATAAAGAAAAGATAGAAATGAAAATAAGAAATATGGAATTAAAAGTGAACGCGCCTTATTCTTTAGAAACATTCCAAAGTTATTATATTTTTTTACCGAAAATAGGTAGCCTGATAGAAAAAAGAATAGCGGCATATGGAATGAATAAATGACTATCGCCCATTTATCAGGAAAATTGGTATGCCCTAATATCACTAACATTATTCCAAGCCCTTTTGCAGTATCTATCCAACCTATTCGTTTTATGGTTTTTTTCATAAGTCTCTCCCTTGTATTGAAATCTATTTTGTATTTCTATATATATAACAGATAAAAGATATGTTAGAGGTTGAATAATTTTAGGTACTGTGCAAGACAATACACCACAATTGTATAAAATAATAAAACAACTAAATAAAAGTTCTTTCCTTCTATTAGAGTAAAGTGTTGTAACGATTGTTCGCAATATAGTAAAATTAAAAGTACTGTTGATAATTATTACATTACAGATATATAGAAAGGTGCTTAAATATGAATCTAAAACAAGTTCAAGCATTTTTGTCTATAGTTAGACTAGGGAACATTTCAAAGGCTGCCAATCATCTATATGTTACTCAATCAGCGATTAGTCTGCGGTTAAACTCCCTTGAGAAAGAATACGATATTGTGTTATTAAACCGTGAACAGGGTGTAAGAAGAGTTACTTTAACAAGTGAAGGGGAAAGGTTTTATCAAATTGCACTAAAGTACGAATCGCTTATATCAGAAACAAGAAATATTAAATCAATGCGTGAGTAAGGATGATTCCGATTGGAGCAGTTGATATCGTTCACAATTATATAATAAACGATATTTACTCATTAATTGTTCAAGGAATGAAGGAATACCAACTATTTGAACAGTCATTCGTACCCATGAGTTTTATCCAAAACCGTTTTGGTATCGATTGGGTTGCGATTGATAGAGCCGCTGATGGCGAGGATAGAAGTCGCGCCTTTAGATGCAGTTTTGGGTACCAGGTTCCAACACAATTAAGGCAATTTATTTCTGTTGATTTGATGTTGATATAGAAAAGAGAAAAACCAAAATTTAATTTTCAAACCTAATTTCTGTCTGCTTTTGAATATTTCGGGTGAATTGTCGTCCGCAAACAGTGGCTCAAAACTCCGCGCAGTCGACTCATTCCGTCCGCAATACCACGAGTGACATCTTTTGTACCATGACAAAAAATGTACCAGTGAATGACAAGCTATTTACCAGTAAGAACCTCCTGTATAATTAATGTGCACGCTGAATAGTATGACATTAATTATATGGGAGATTTTTTTGTATGATCCATTATTTGTATATTCAAGACTATCACAATATCATTCTGAAGGGACCGACAGGGTCGGGTAAATCATTTCTAGCATCCGCATTTGGTGTATCAGCCTGCCGACAATTTTATAATGTTAAATATATACGTTTACCGGAATTATTAGAT
This sequence comes from Sporosarcina sp. Marseille-Q4063, assembly GCF_018309085.1. Classification (GTDB taxonomy): domain Bacteria; phylum Bacillota; class Bacilli; order Bacillales_A; family Planococcaceae; genus Sporosarcina. The sequence continues at coordinate 3,086,283 of NZ_CP070502.1, forward strand.
GAACTTACACTTGCCAAGTTAGCCGCGGATAGAAGTTATCGCAAATTGATTAAGAAATATACAAAAGTAAATTTACTCATCTTAGACGAGTGGTGCTTATAAATTTATCAACAGATGAAGTAGCAATCTTATTAGAAATCACTGAATCTCGTCACAAGACGTCTTCTACCATCTTCTGTTCGCAGATTGATCCAAGTGGATGTCATTTGAAATTGGGAAATGAAACTATCGCAGAAGCAATCCTGGATCGAATTATTCATGATTCCTATCGAATTATGATTGATGGAGAAGTTTCGATGAGAGAACGCCATGGTTTAGGAGGTTCTATATGATTCCTTCGGAAGTTGAAAATCGTATAGCAAGATATTTCTTTTACATTTACTTACCGGAAGAAGTGATGTTGAATGTGGAAGAAAAGCTCTTAAATTCCTGTGTATTGGTAGAAGATGAAAATTTAAATCACGATGAGCTCGTTAATTTCGTTATTGATATTATCGCTGAGCAACTAGAGGGGAAAAAGAATTAGATGATACGGAAAACCATTGGAAATAATCATTTTCTAATGGTTGTTTATTGCCTTCTATTTTATTAATTAGTAGCTCGCATTCTCGGACAAATTACCTTAATACAATCGCAAACTACTTGATCATTACATACATAATCCTCAGTTTTTTAGTTCCTGGTAAGCTGCTTGATAAAGGGTGGTAAATTCAATTCCTTGTCACTCGTTGGTAAAAACAATGCCGGCGTTGGCGTTGTCAAGAAGCCGGTATCCGTTCCGTATACAATAAAATCATTCTCCCCGGATTAAATCTAGTACATTATTACTCGTCACATCGACGAAGATTCCAGATACATCAACATCGCTATTAAAGGCAGTCACACTTCCATTTTATTTGAATGCAGAAAAACTTTTGAACAAGCAGAGATCGATGGTGTTCTGCTCACCACGCCGTATAGGTACCCTTTAATTTTTGCAAATCATTAAAAAAACACTTAATTTATAATATTTTTAAATATTTTTAAAATACTCTTGATAAATAAAAAAAGATGTTGTATAATTCCGAATGTAAGGGTTTACAGGTAATGACCTCTTGGTGAGGTCATTACCAAACGTGAAAATTTTCGCTTTGATTTTCGAAAATATATAGAGGGGTGAGGTATAGGTCTTCTGATAATGACCTGTTTCCAACGTCATGATAAGTTGTTAGGTATTAAATTTATTGAATGGGAGGAGTTTTGCAAATGAGGGGTATATTTAGAAGTACGTCATTAGTATTAATATTATTATTGTCACTCGTCCTTGTAGGATGCGGTGGAGAAGACGGAGACAAGCCAGTTAAAGTCCTCTTACATAATAATCCTTTTAACGAAGGTCTCAAGGAATTGGAGGCGAAATTTGAAGAAGATACAGGTATTAAAGTTGACATTGATGTAGTCGGTCAAGATGTAGGAATTCAGAGAACTGAATTAGATTTCACAGGTAAAACCGGAGATATTGATGTAGTCTATATGTCATTTGTTGTAAAGCAAAAATGGGCAAAAGCTGGTTGGGTTGAGTCACTAAATGAATATGTTGAAAATGCTGAAGAACTCAATCGAAATGACTTTATAGAAACTACATTGGATGCTATGTCGTATGAGGATGAGTTATATGGTTTACCAGGCTTCGCAGAAGTTGGATTAATGGGGTATAGAAAAGACATTTTTGAAAAGCATGGAATCGATTCGCCTCCGGAAAACTGGGATGAATTTTCAGAGGTTGTAGAAAAGATTCAGAGCAATGAAACTGCAGCTGTGGCACTAAGAGGACAAAGAGGACAAGGACTTAATATGTTCGTCTTTCCTATGTTTATGAACAGTATGGGTGGAGGATTTTTTAAAGATTTTCCGAAAGATCTTAATCCAATTTTAAACTCGAAGGAAAACATCGAGGCATTAAAATACTATGAAAATTTGGTGAAGAATTATAGTCCTTCAGGGGCAGGTAATTACAGTTATCCTGATATTGTATCAGCTTATCAGCAAGGGAAAGCCGCTATTTCATTAGATGGTACTTCAATCATTACTCAATTTTTAGATGAAGAAAATAATAAGTATGCAGATCAAACAGGAATCGCATTAATTCCTGGAGGTAAGAGCGGTGCATCTCCTATGATTGCCGTTCATGGTCTTGCACTATCGAAGTTCTCAAATAATAAAGAAGAAGCCTTTGAATTTATTAAGTGGGCTACAAGTTTTGAAACTCAGAAAGAAATTGCTTTAAATCAAAACTACTCAGATTTTACAAGATTATCAGTTTCACAAGATGAAGAAGTCAAAGCGAAATTTAATATAGCGAATGGTGAATTCTTAGAAATAAGAAATCAGGCATTAGAACAGGCAGATGGGAATTATCGACCATTACTCCCAGAGTGGGGAGAAATTGGAGATATCATTGCTATTGAAGTGAACTCTGTTACAAGTGGTAATAAAAGTGCCGAAAACGCGCTAGAAGATGCCAACAATAAAGTGAAAGAAACACTAAAAAGAAATGGTTATAACATTGATTAATTTATAATAACCAAACTCGTCTCAAGGTACCACAGGTACCTTGAGAAAATTAAAATCATGAGAAAAAATATAATGTGAGGTGTCAAAATGCGTAGAAAACATACTCTGGGTGAACGAGAAAATAAACCAAGAGGAATTAAAAATCTGTTGAAGAAAAATGATAATTTATCCTACTTACTAATGGTTCTTCCAGCAATGATTATTATTTTCTCCTTAGCTATTATACCGATATTTGGAATGACTTGGGTCTCGCTCCTTGATTGGAATATTGCTTCTATATCACCGCCTAAATTTATAGGCCTAGATAATTTTATGACAATGATGAAGGATTCAAGGTTTTGGGGCAGTTTAGGAACTCAAGGTCTCCTTAGTTTTTTTATGGTTACTTCCCAAGTGGTATTAGGTTTAGCCGCAGCATTAACACTTAATAATTTGATTGGGAAAGTAAAATGGTTACGCGGTGTAATTATGGCTCCATTTATGGTTCCGCCTATTGTTGTAGCTTTAGTCTGGTTGACAATATTCACACCGACTATCAGTCCAATTAATAGTTTCATTGAGTTGTTTGGTATCTCAGGTCCTTCCTGGTTATCGCATCCAATATTATCTCTTTTTTCAATTATCGTAGCGGATACATGGAATAACTTTCCGTTCGTAATGATTATTTTGCTAGCATCGTTACAAGGAATTCCAAAAGAATTATATGAAGCGGTCTCTGTTGATGGAGCTAACAAGTTCGAGGCCTTCTTATACATAACATTGCCGTCATTAAAACCAGCAATTATATTAGTTGCGACTTTAAGGTTGATTGAAAGTTTTAAATCCTTTCCATTGATTTATGTAATGACTGGTGGAGGACCTGGTACATCTACCGAGGTTACAAATTTCTATGCTTTCGTACAAGGTTTTGAGTACTCACAGATTAGTTATGCAAGTAGTTTAGCGCTCTTTTTATTCCTACTCACGATGGGACTAAGCTATTTTGCGATTCGACTAGATAATAAAGAGGAGGTATAAAAGGATGGCTAGCCAAAAGGGTAGTAGTGATAATAATGCAAAAGTACTTAAAGTAATTGCACTTGTTATAATTTTGTTGTTTAGTATTTCACCTTTAATCTGGATGCTAATCGTAGCCTTTAGGGTGCCGGATAAAATTTTTGAGCCTATTTGGATGTCTCCTACTGGATTTACACTTGATAATATAGTGGGAGTGTTAAAATCTGGATTTCCTAAATCCATATTGAACAGCTTTACAGCTGCATTAGGAGCTTCTTCTATAGCATTAATTATTGGTGTTCCTGCAGCTTTTTCATTAGCAAAGTGGAAAATAAGAGGGAAGAATTATTATTCGTGGTTTGTCCTGCTTTTAAGAATGGCACCTCCAATAGGATTTGCAATTCCACTATTTCTGTTTTTTGTAAACTTTAACATGATCGATAACATATTCGGACTGATTGTAGCCTATTTAATTATTACTCTACCTTTAGTAATTTGGTTAATGTGGATGTACTTTTCAGATTTACCAAATGAGTTGTTAGAGTCTGCTTCAATAGATGGTGCAAGTTTGTGGAGAACATTTTTCTCGATTGCGTTGCCTTTATCTAAACCCGGACTAGTTACAGCTGGGATTTTATCATTCATTCTTGCATGGAATGATTTTTTCTTTGCTTTAATTTTAACTCGTTCTAAATCTTCAACAGGTCCTGTTGCTATTATGGATTTTTTAACTTATTCAAGCTATAACTGGAGTGCAATTGCATCCGCATCTATTCTTCTTGCACTTCCGACAATACCGATAATTTTCTTTATGGGAAAATATATTGTTAGTGGAATCATGGGTGGTTCAGTTAAAGGATAATCTATGTTGATAGTAAAGAACTTATTGAATTAGAATGATGAAATGAGTGAATTTAAAATGATGAAAAAAGCTCTGCTTATAAAAAAAGGTGAGTTTGAAGTTATTAATGATGAGAAGCCTCGATTAAAGGAGAACCATGTGTTGGTGAAATCTAAAATTGTTGGGGTTTGTGGTTCTGATTTACATGTATTCCTGGGAAGTCATCCACGAATATCCGCTCCTGCGGTATTAGGACATGAATGTCTTGGAGAAGTAGCCGAGAGCAGTCCTGACTCAATTTTCAAGCCAGGTGATCGGGTCGCTCTATATCCAATTGTCTCTTGTGGAAAGTGTGCTTATTGTAAAGTTGGCGAAGAAAATCTTTGTATAGAAAGAGAAGTAATCGGCTTTAAATTTAGTGGGGGTCTAGCAGAGTATTTAAAACTTCATGAGAAGAATTTAATAAAGATTCCGAAGAACTTTGATTTTTCTGTCGGAGTATTATATGAACCTCTTGCTGTGATTATACATGCGGTCTCTTTAATAGAAATTAAGAAGGGACAACCTGTTATTATTACGGGAGCCGGAACGATTGGATTGCTTACGGCAACATATTTGAGAGAAGAGCTAGGTGTGAATCCTTATCTTATAGAGAAAAATGAGGATAGAATAACGTTTGCAAAAACGTTAGGTTTTCAAGTCTATAACAGTATTCATGATGCAGAACGAAATAATAATGAATTGTTAAGACCGTTAGTATTTGAATGCACAGGTTATTATCCATTATTGAAATCATTGCTAACGCTTAATGTTGTGCCAAAAAAAGTTGTGATTTTAAGTACATTTCAAAAAGACGACGCAATATATATAAATGAATTTGGTAAATATGAAATATCAGTTGTTAGCAGTCAAATGTATAAAAAGGAAGAAGTAATTGATGCAATAACTATATTATCTACTGAAAAGAGAGAAAAATACAGACCACTTATTGTAGATGAAAAATATTACCTTGAAAATGTGCAACAAGCTTATGAACGATCGCTAAATACTACAAATGGGGTAAAGGTAATTATCGAAATAGATAAAGTGATAGAGGGGCGAGCTCGATGAAGAAAGAGAAAATACTAATTGGACAATCTGGTGGGCCTACCTCAGTTACAAATGCAAGCTTTGTCAGTAGCGTAGAAAGCGCGATTGACAAATATGATTTATATGGCGCTTTGTATGGCTTTGAAGGATTATTAGAAGAAAAATTAATTCCAATTAATGAACATAATCTCAATGATATATTAAAATTTAAAAAAGTACCGGGTGCTTGTTTAGGGACATGCCGATACTATTTATCAGATGAAGATATTGAGATGATAGTAGATAATCTTACTAAACACGAAATTAGAAATGTCGTGTTTAGTGGTGGAAATGGCACGATGCTAGTATTGAACAAGATTTATCGAGTCTCGCAATCTCGTGGCTATGATCTAAAAATAATCGGGATACCAAAAACAGTCGATAATGATTTAGAGTTGACCGATCACACGCCTGGATTTGGGAGTGCAGCTAGATTTGTTGCGTTATCAACTCGAGATATTGGGAAAGACCTAGAAGCTATGCGGAGGTTCGAACAAGTTCGAGTTATTGAAACGATGGGAAGAAACTCAGGTTGGATAGCGGCATCATCTGTTCTTGCAAGAGAAACGCAAGAGGATGCTCCTCATCTCGTCTATTTACCAGAAAAAGAATTTAAGTTAAATGACTTTTTAGGTGAGGTGAAAGAAAGTGTTAATACTCGAGGGTACACAACAGTCGTTGTTAGTGAAGGAATTCGTAATGGAAAAGGGGAGTTATTGGCACAAAAGTCATTGCAGAATAACGTAGAGACTTCTGTACTTGGAGGAGTTTCAGAATTTCTTACAGAGAAGGTGAAAAAAGAATTAGGTTTTTCATCTCGCGCAGAACTATTAGGGATGAGTCAACGATCCTTTCAAATGGCCGTGTCAACCCAAGATTATTTAGAATCCGTAAAAATTGGGAAAAAAGCTATTGAACTTATTGAAAATGATGATGTCAATGTCATGATTTCAATCGAAAGAGTAGCAGATATCCCTGAATATTCCTTCGAATTAAATCAGGTGATGTTAAAAGATATAGTGAAAACGGAAAAGAAAATTCCTGAGAACTTTTTAAATGAAGCTGGTAGACCAAATGCAGAGTTTAAAAACTGGCTTCGTCCTTTAGCCGGATTCGATATTAGTGCTTATCCGAGAATTATTTGAAGGTGTGACTAAAATGAAAAATGAGGGATTAGATTCTAATGCTGAAGAACCTCTCTATAAACAGTTGGCCAAAATTATTTCTGGGAAAATTTTAGAAGAAGGAATGGATTCAGGAACACTTATTCCCTCGGAGAGCGAAATGATTGAGAAGTATAACGTCAGTAGAACAACTGTTAGAGAAGCAATACAATTACTAGTAAATAAAGGTGTCTTAGAAAAAATATGGGGTAAAGGAACAATTGTTAAATCATCAGTCTTTGTTGAAACTTTAGGTGAATTAACTGGGTTTGCAGAAGAAATAATGGAGCAAGGCTATGTACCTTCAGCAAAGTTGATATCTGCTGAGATGAAGTCTAACCATTTATATGAGATGTCTAAATTGTCACTCAGTCCCCAAGACGAGATTCTTATTATTGAAAGAATCAGGATTGCTGATGATCTTCCCATTGCGTATGAAAGAAGCTGTTGGCCTAAGAACATTGGAAAGCTACTTTTGAAAGAAAATTTAAATGAGATAAGATTCTATGATTTATTAGAGCAAAAATATAATATTTATTTGACAGAAGCAGACGAAAGTATAAGCGCAACAAACGCATCAGGGTTTGAGGCCGGTCTATTAGGGGTAGGTCCTGGAACAGCTTTATTGGAAATGAATAGGATCAGTTACGGGGTTGATGGTGCTCCTCTTGAGTTTACATGCACAAAATATAGATCCGATACATATTCCTATAATATTCACTTGAAGAGAACGAGAAAAACTGAAGGTATGAAAGGGGAATAAAGCTTTGCAACAAAAAAACACGAAAGAAGTTTTAGAGAAAGCTCGTAGAGAAGGTTACGCCGTAGGGGCATTTAATCCTCATAATTTAGAAACGATAAAAGCAATATTGTTGGCTTCCGAAGAATTAAGAGCCCCTGTAATTATTCAAATTGGTCAAAAAATGATTAACAGATATGGAATGGAAGAGTCCGTTAATGTGATTAAAGCGATTGGAAAGTCTATTGATGCGACCGTATCTATCCATCTAGACCATGGTAATAGTATTGAACAAGCAGAGTCAGCTATTCATAGTGGTTTCCAATCTGTTATGTATGATGGTTCCCACCTTTCTATAGAAGAAAACGTAAAGAATACAAAAAAAGTAATTGAAATAGCTAAAGCTCATGGTATACCAGTTGAAGGAGAAATTGGACAAATTCCGGGAGTAGAAGACGAGGTACATGTTAGTGAAGATGAGGCAAGTATAACAACCTTGGAAGAAGCTATAGAATTTGTAAACTTAACAAATATCGACTTTTTTGCATTTTCTATAGGGACAGCTCATGGAGTGTATACAAAAGAGCCTTACATTCACTTCGATAGATTAAGAGAGATAGCTGGAGTTGTATCACACCCACTCGTTTTACATGGGGGATCTGGAATTTCTGACGAAATGATTAGAAAGTCAATTTCATTAGGAATAGCTAAGATTAATGTTGATACAGATTTACGATTAAAGTTTAAAGAGTCAATCACGAAGAGTATAACTGAGAATAGTTACGGTCATCTTACCGATTTGCTAGACCAGGCGGTGTATGATGTAAAAGAGAAAGTGAAAGAAAAAATCATTCTATTTGGAAGTGAAAACCAAGTTTAATCTTGGCATATGGTTGGATAACATTCGAATGAAAAGGAGATTACAAATATGACTAATAAAGAAGAGTTCGAACTAGGTTTGTTATATATAGATGGTCAATGGATAGAAAGTAAATCATCCAATTTTATTGATGTACATAATCCATCTACCAATGAGGTTATAGGGAAAATCACAAGTGCAGGACGTAAGGATACGAAGAAAGCTATCGAAGCAGCTACGAAAGCATCTCCAGCTTGGAAGAGTATGCCGGCAAAGGAGCGGGCTATTTATCTTGAGAAAATAGCGGCAATGATGATAGAGAGAAAAGAAGAAATAGCGAGAGTTTTGTCAATTGAACAAGGAAAGCCTTTGAGGGAAGCGATAGGCGAAACATTACAAGCAGCAGATTTCTTAAAGTGGTATGCGGAAGAAGGAAAACGTGTATATGGAAACACTATACCTGCTTCAGATGCTACGAAAAAGTTATTAACATGGTATGAGCCGGTGGGCGTGACAGCTGCTATAACCCCTTGGAATTTCCCGGTTTCTATGGTTACCCGTAAATTAGGACCTGCCCTAGCAGCGGGTTGTACAGTTGTATTAAAGCCGTCTGAATTTACTCCATTCACGGCGATTAAGCTATTCCAAATATTTGAAGAGGCGGGTCTACCTAAAGGTGTCGCAAATCTTGTGTTTGGAGTAGCGTCAGAAATAGGTGAAGAATTTTTACAAAATAATGAAGTTAAAAAGATTTCCTTTACTGGATCAACACAAGTTGGAAAGTATTTATATAAAGAAGCGGCAAACCAGGTGAAAAGAATTTCACTAGAACTTGGTGGACATGCACCATTTATTGTATTTGAGGACGCAGACATAGAGAAGGCAGTAGAAGGTCTTATTGTAAGTAAATTTAGGAATGCGGGTCAAACATGCGTTTCAGCTAATCGAATTTATGTACACGAAGACATATTAAATCAATTTGTTTCATCTTTAGCAGGAAAGGTAAAGGAGTTTAAAATAGGTTGTGGCTTAGATGCGGATACAGATCTCGGTCCAGTCATAAATGAAGCTGCTATTATTAAAATTGAAGATCAAGTAGCGGATGCATTAGAGAAAAATGCAAACTTGGTGACTGGTGGTAAATCCGTTAAAGCACAAGGTTATTTTTATGAACCAACTATATTAACTAATATGACTAAAGACATGAAAATAAATAAAGAAGAAACGTTTGGACCAGTTTTACCAATTTGGACATTCCAAAATGATGATGAAGTGATAGGTTATGCCAATGATACAAACTTTGGATTAGCGGCTTATTATTATACCAAGGATTTAAAGCGTTCATATTCTATTGCAGAAAAATTAGAGTATGGAATTATCGGATTAAATGATCCAAATCCGGCTGTTGCTCAAGCACCATTTGGTGGATTTAAGGAAAGTGGAATTGGAAGAGAAGGTGGATTCCAAGGAATTATGGAATATCTTGAGGCAAAATATTTATCGATACAACTTTAATTATTATTTAAGGAAGTGTTAAAATGAAAATTTTGTCATTAAAGTCTTCTTATGTTCTAAGTGACATTAAATATCCAGTTGTCTCGAGTGTAAGAAAATCAGATAAAATACCTTTTCTTACGTTAGAGATACATACGAACGAGGGAATTATAGGAGTATCCTATATCCAGGCTTTTAATAAACAGGTCGCTGATGCTACGAGTAGCATCGTAGCATTTTTAGAAAAGCTGTTAATAGGTAAAAATCCATTAGCCATAGAAGAAAGAAATAAGGAAATGTGGGAAAGGACAAAATTATTTGGTCATTCCGGAATCGTTACCTTCGCAATATCTTTAATAGATATAGCTTTATGGGATATCAAAGGCAAGACTTATAACCAACCAGTTTATCGATTGCTAGGCGGGGAGGAAAATAGTTTTGATGCCTATGCAAGTGATGGATTGTGGTTAACTAATCTGGACTCTATTATGAAGCAGTCTGAGGAATTGGTTAGTATTGGTTTTACATCAATAAAAATGAGGATGGGCAGAAAAAATATTAAGGAAGACATTGAAATTTTAGATGCTTTACGAAATCATTGGGGAAATGAACTTAATATTATGGTAGATGTAAATCAAGGATGGAATAGAAAGCAAGCAAAAGAAATGCTAGATATTCTAAAGAAATATAATGTTTATTGGGTGGAAGAACCTTTAGATACAAACGATTTAGAAGGTTATAATCAACTGACATTAAGCTCTAAGACGCCAGTTTGTTTTGGTGAAAATATTTACGGGATGAATAATGTCTTTACTTGTCTTGCCCAAAACACCTCTAATTACTTTACACCGGACTTACAACGAATTGGAGGAATAACGGGTTGGCTTAAAATAGCTCCAATTCTTGAGTATTACCGAGTTCCATGTGCAGTACATTTATTCCCTGAGTATGCAGTGCATTTAATGTCTACCTATCCTTATAGTGAAAAGGTTGAATGGATGAGTTGGTCTTCTGCTCTGTTTATAAACCCGCTGACATGTGAAAATGGGACGATTAAGATTCCAGACTCACCTGGGTTTGGTATGAATCTCCTGAAAAATTAGAGTGTACGGATTTTCGATCTAAAGAGTAAGCGGGTGAAGTAAAATCAATTTTATATATTTTCTTATAGCATTGATCGCATCCGTTGTTGGTGCGACGGCAGGTCTAGGTGGTGGTGTGATTATAAAACCGGTCCTAGATCTGTTACACCACTTTGATCTTGCTTCGATCGGAGTGTTATCGTCTTTTACAGTTTTATCTATGGCAATTGTCACTTTGGTGAAAGCATTTAGAAATAATATTAAGCCAGATAGCAAAACAAGTATTTTAATAGCAGCGGGTTCGATTTTAGGTGGTATGTCTGGAAGATATTTATTTAATCACCTAATAACTGTCATGGAAAATGAACAGCTATTAGCGCTAATTCAGTCATACATTTTAGCTTGTATATTGTTACTGATTTATTTGTTTGTGCGATATAAGCATAATTGGAAGACGCTAGTTATCAAGCGAAAAATAATAATTCTAATAGTCGGATATTCATTAGGAGTTATTTCAGCATTTTTAGGAATAGGTGGAGGTCCCCTAAATGTAGCGTTTTTGTATCTGCTTTTTTCAATGGATGCAAGAAACGCAATGATTAATTCTACTTTTATTATTTTATTCTCACAAGCCTCTAATTTGTTGTCAATAACTTTCACTACAGGTTTTGGTAGCTATAATTTATCAATGTTACCATTTATGGTATTGGGTGGTGTCTTGGGGGGGTTAGCGGGATCACAATTGGCAATTAAATTTAATAATAAACAAATTGAAGTTATATTTAATGCTTTGATGATTATTATATTGCTTATAAATATTTATAATATAATTAGATTTTATGTTTAGTGGAATTGCAAAATTCAATCAATTATTACTAACGGATTTAATTGTAGGATACCTTCAGGTAACTGTGTAAGAGACAATAGTAGTTATATAAAATGAAAATTGGATACTAACATAAATCGATTCGTCGATAACTCCTTTGTATCTTTATTCAAATTCATGCATGTCAATAATCTCACTGCGCTCAGAGGCCACCTTAATTAGTACTAAATACTTTCAAGATTACCCCTGATTTCGACTGGGGCATTATGAAAAAATCACCAGCCCCTCATCAATGTTGCAACGCTAGGACTGGAAGGGCTTGTTCGAATTATGAAGAGTTAGGGAACGATCGTCTAATTCTGCTAACAGCGCACCGAAGAGAAAACCTAGGTGTGCCAATGGGTAACATATTCAGGACAATTAATCGTTTTCCTACAGAACATAATGATACAGGTTATCCATCCATTGCATATGAATCCAGCTGTTCGTGAAGTGGCAGATGAAATACTCGGAAATAACAATCGGATTCATTTGATCGAACCTTTAGAGGTAGTCGATTTCCATAACTTTGCAGCTGCCGCGCATATTATCCTTACTGACTCCGGCGGTATCCAAGAAGAGTCTCCATCACTTGGTAAACCAGTCATCGTTCTGCGTGACACAACGGAAAGGCCAGAAGGAATCGAAGCGGGTACGTTTAAGCTAGCTGGTACAGATGAGGAAACAATTTATTCACTTACCAATGAACTTTTAACAGATCCGGTTGAATATGAAAAGATGGCGAAATCACATAATCCTTATGGTAATGGACATGCTTCCCAATATATTGTTGAAGCGCTTAAGAAATACCTAGCTAATACGTGAATAGAAGAATGGTTTGACAAGTTGCCGTATCATAAGATGCGGTTTTTTTGTCGTTGTTTACTAAAAACTAGTATGTAATATTCAGTAGTTTATGGTAAGATATGCATAGAAAATCAATTAATTGACAGACCTAGATTGGACAAATAGGGTCTTATTATTTGGGGGACATTATGGATTACAAATTGGAAGATGTTTTTGGAGTTAGACAAGAACCGGTTGAAAGTTATTATTCTAGACCTCAAGTAGACGAAGAATTTAAAAATTTATTGGAAACAGATAAACATATTGTTGTTTATGGTGCATCAAAGCAAGGAAAATCATCTTTGATATACAAACATTTAAGTAAAGGTACATATCTTACTGTAGGCTGTGGTATCAATTCACAGGCAGAAGATATTTATAAGTCCATTTTACGAAATCTGGATATAAGAGTGGAGACATTCAGAGAAGATGTGAAAGGGTCTAATGGAGAATTAAGCGTAAAAACCTCCTTAAGGGCAATAATTCCATTTATGGGCGAGGCAAAAAGTGGATTGAGTGGAAAACTTGGAAATCAGGCAGAAGAAAAAGTAACTACAAAGTTTATAGAATATAATCTTGATATTGCGCAAGATGTCAGTGATTTATTCCGGGAAATTCAATTTGATAGATTTATTGTTCTGGAGAATTTCCATTATCTTGACGATGAGGTACAAAGACGACTCTCTTATGATTTAAGGCTTTTTCAGGAAAATAATTTAAGATTTATTATTTTAGGAATATGGAAAGAACGCAATCGATTAATGCAGTATAATAGGGATTTACTGGATAGAATCGCTGAATTGCCAGTCGAACCTTGGAAAGATCGAGATTTTGAGCATGTGATAAATAAGGGATTATCCTTGCTAGGATATAGCTTTTCCGAGGACATCAAAAAACAGATTATTGAAATGTCCTTCGGAAATATTGGTATTGTACAAGAACTATGTAAGGCAACTTGTTCATTTGCAATACAATTACCTAACTTTGGTGGGGATATTAATGATCAAGAGGTTTTAGAAAAGGCAATTGAACTAAAAACCAATGACTACACTTCAAGTCACTTGAAATCATTAATATATATTGCTTCTAGTCATAATACCTCAGCTGCATTGCATTTATCTTATTATCTGATAAAAGTAATAGTTAATAGTGATTATGAAGATTTAAAAAACGGGATTTCTAGAATGAAAATACATACTTCCATTAAAGCAATACACCACAATCCGGAAAACGTTAGAGCTGGTGATATAACAAGTTTATTACAAGGTTTAGCGGCAAAACAATTAAAGTTTCAAATTACACCACCTATATTGGATTATGATTTATCAAGCAGTACTTTAAGAATAATAGATTCAACATTAATGTTTTTCATAAATTATATGGATAAAGTTAAAATTCTCGAAGAGATTCCTAACCCAACAGAATGATTACGTTGACAATTGGGTGGTATTCAATTAATTTCAGATACCTGTTCGATATGGTATTCGAACAACAATACACCACAATTCTATGTTTCGGGCAGGACCAATACTACGAGCCAAATGTTATGGGAAGCCTTTTAGATAATGGAATACCCACTAATATTTAAAGCTATTGCATAATTCCAAAGAAGAAATCCGATTATATAAATAATAATCGGGTTCTTTTTATTCACAGTATGAATTGATTGCTAGGGCGTCCGTCCTGTATTGATTAGGTGTTGGAACAAGGTTCTTAGCGATTCGTGTCGAATAACCCAAGTTTATAAACCCTGAAAGTAATTTAATTCAAAATTTGACATATTTTAATAACTATATATAATTAAAGTAGGTGATATGATAGATGACATTTAGCCTAATTTTATTATTTCGATATAATTACTTAATGCTTTAGCAGTGTTGTGTAGATAATTGTCGATTCTTCTGCGTGAATATAATTCTTGGTTTCTGGAACTATATATACATGATAAGTCTAACAAATTTCTAAGCTTTCCAACTGAGGAGGTGAGTAAAATGTGAAGAAAAAATGGGCATTAAAAAACCCCGGGTGAAATAGTCTGGCGAGACGCCACCCGAGGAAGAAGATCGGTGTATACCAACCTATTGTTGAGTATACTCCTTTTAAAGAAAAAATACAAAAAGGGGAATTGAAAATGAGATTATTAAATGAGTTTATCGTGAAATACGGAACAATTATGTTTTACCCTGAAAACGATGAATATGGGAATTTGCACACACGTGTTTTCGATAATCATAGTGTTTATCATGTGGATGTGTGTCCTTCGGAGTTATTAGATACTAATTTAAAATATTATGGTTCTAGCCTTAAAGGTGCTAGAGATGGTGCTAGCATGATATTGGGTGGGAAAAGTATGACGCCAATTGTTGTTAATGCAATTCATGGAATTTATTGGTTCCCAAGTAAATCGCCATCAAGCAGGGATTGCATCTGGTTTGCACTTCACCAGATCAAGCATTATGAAAAAATTGACCAAGGAAAAACCCTAGTTACATTTTATAATGACAGTACGTTTAAATTAGATGTAAGCTATTATTCATTCGATAAGAGAGTAAAAGAAGCTTATAAACTTAAGTGTAAAATTGAAGAAAGAAATAACGAAATCCCTGTAAGGATTGCTGAAACAAAAGAGAAATTTCATTTCAACAAAAATGATCATAACTTGAATTATGGTGTCGTGAAGGTTAAGCCACCACCTGTGTAAGACATTACAATTGCATAAAATTAGAAGGGGATATCAACTTACTGCGGTTTGTTGATATCCCTTTTGGTTTTTGTCCGAGGTCGTGAATTCTTATAATTGTGCCAAGCACTGGTTCCTTTTAAAATACTACTATCACATTCTAATAGACGGAACGTTTCTATCATGAGCGCCTTGGTAAATAATCAGATGAAATAACCAGCCATTAGAAGAATCCAATGGCTGGTTATTATTTTGTGCTTTACTAACCAGTGGCTCTCTTTCCCGCACTTACTGGCTCTATTGTACGCAAACAGTGGATTAAAAACTCCGCACAATGCACAGTTAGCTCGTTTGTCCGCAATACTCAATAACTAGCTTATTATGTCAATATTACTATAACTGAGTAGCTCTTTTGTTTATTGGTAAACAACCTGGCGAAGTGTGGTTTTGCGGCAGGTGCTGGTAACAAACATGTCACATGTGGTAAATTTTATTGGCAGTAATCAGTATGTATCAGATTTAGGTGTATCAAATTTATATGTCGAATTCAATTTTCATTGCTTAAAAAAGAAAATCTATGATCTATGATTCTACCTTGTAAATAATCGTTTTATATCAGTTACAAACAATAAGTCAGAATTTTAAATAGTTTTAATTAAATTGAAAAATTATATAAATTGAGTATTGACAATAATTTAATTTGTGGTTATTATATACACACAGTTCAATATATGAGAAATCGGTCCACATTGTGAGAAAAAGGTGATAGAAATTAATAAATATAAAAATCAATCATTGGAAAGAGCATTTTCAATATTAAATCTGTTTACACAGGTAGAGCCTGAACTTTCTTTTAATGAAATTGATAAGAAAATAAATTTGACTAAAGCAACATTATATCGGTTTTTAGGAGATTTAGAGGTATCGGGATTTATAGAGCAAGATATTTTCAGTAAAAAATATCGACTTGGTTTGAAATTGTTGGAATTAGGAACGATTGTACAAGACAATATCGAAGTTCGAAAAAAGGCATTTCCGTTTTTAGAGGATATTAGAAAAAGAACAAATGAAAACGTGAATCTTGGAATTTTGGAAAATGGCGAGGTTGTATATGTTGAGAGGTTGGAAACTGCTAGATTAATTAGGATGAACTTTAGAGTTGGATCTAGAGTACCTGCTCATTGTTCATCAATAGGTAAAGTACTATTAAGTTATGCTTCACAAGAGGAACAATCACATTACTTAGAAACGGTTGAACTTGAGATGTTTACTGAACAAACAATTACAAGTGAGGTGGAGTTCAATAAAGAGCTAATTAAAACTAGAAATCAGGGATATTCAATAAGCGACAGAGAATTTATTGATGAAATTAGAACGATAGCATTTCCGATATTTAATCATTTAAATGAAGCGGTTGCATCATTTAATATTTCCGGTCCTCACTATAGACTTCCATATGAGTTAATACAAACTAAGATACTACCAATGCTTCTTGATACAGGAGAAAAAATTTCGAAAGAAATAGGTTTTTCTGGTAACTATACTAAGATTGTAAATTTAAATTCTAATAATATTACAGAGATTTGAATTGAACTATATTGAGAGGGTGTGAATTTAATGTTTAGTGATAAAGTAGTTTTAATTACGGGTGGAGCAGGAGGAATTGGTGGTGGGATTGCAAAAATGTTTCTAGAGCAAGGAGCATTAGTCATTATAAATGATATTTCTCCTAGTGCACTGAATTCATATTTAAGTAATTTAGGTGAATTGAAAAAGAAAGCGGTTTCATACGAGGCAAATGTTTCATCATCAGCACAAGTAGACTCAATGATTAAATATATTTACTCTAAGTTCGGGAGAATTGATGTATTAGTCAATGCAGCGGGTTTTGGAATAATTGCTCCTAGTATCTCTGATATATCCGATGATGAATGGGATCTCGTCCTTAATGTAAATTTAAAAGGAGCTTTTTATACTTGCCGCTCAGTTACTCCAATCATGAAAAAGCAAAAGTCGGGTAGAATAATAAATATTTCTTCTTTAGCGGGTAAAACAAAAAGTGTTATTGCAGGTGTACACTATACTTCTGCAAAAGCAGGATTGTTAGGATTAACAAGGCATTTAGCAGATGAATTAATGACTAGTAATATAACTGTTAATGCAATATGTCCAGGAGTTACGAAAACAAATTTAGTTTGTGAACAAAAGACAAAAGAAGAATTAGCAACAATAGCCACAAAAATTCCTATGCAAAAACTTGGTACTGTAGATGATGTTGTTAAAGCGGTTAAATACTTTGCTGACTTCGAAAATTCTTATATTACAGGTATCAGTTTAGATGTGAATGGTGGGTTATTTATGAACTAATTGATAAATCTTTCCAGATGGGGTTTGGAGTGTAAATCGTATGAAGAGAAGAAGATTAGTTACCCCGGCGGGATTGAAAGTTGGGAAGATTGCTATTCCTTGTATAATATTTTTGTTGCTAGTCTGCCATTCACTCAATTCAGTTTATGTATTTTCGATTTCATGTTGTACAGATGAATTGGTCTATAGTGAAGTAGTCAATGGTAATGAAGAATTATCAATTGAATACGAACATTCTTTATACAAAGTTAAACAGAAGGAATACTTTGAGTTGAGAAACACGGAATTTGAGTTACATTCGATGTTTTTCGGAAATTATCAAGCCTATGATTATTATGACAGTAACTCCTATGGTGAACTTCAGCAAAATGATGATGGAACATACTTACTAACAAATCTAACTTACAAACTAAATCAAATTAACTTTCGTAATGCAGCATTCAGCAATCTTTTGGTAACTATAAATGATACATCAATAAACTTGGGGGAATTAGTTGAAACGGGTGAGATCATTCAAATG
Source organism: Sporosarcina sp. Marseille-Q4063 (assembly GCF_018309085.1). GTDB lineage: Bacteria > Bacillota > Bacilli > Bacillales_A > Planococcaceae > Sporosarcina. The sequence continues at coordinate 3,104,416 of NZ_CP070502.1, forward strand.
AAAATCAATAAAAAGGCACGAATATTAACTTACTTAGGAGGGAAGCAAGATGGTGAAAGATGAAGAAGCTGAAATCGAAATAGAAAATGATGAAATGAAAAAGTTTAGAAGTTTTAAGGGGATAATTAAGAAACTAATTTTTATATTCGCTGTTGTATTTTCTCTTTTTCAAATGTACATTATTTATTTTCCATTAAATACCATACAGGTTCGAATAATACACCTAATGTTTGCGTTAGTTTTGATTTTTATTTTAATACCTGGAATTAAAAGTGTTAAAAGTTATGATCGAATATCCATAATAGATGGTGCATTGGTATTATCAACTATTTTTTCATGTCTATACATCGCAATAGAAAGTATTCAGCTTTCTAATGAAAGGTTGGGAAACTATAACAATATGGATGTTGTAGTTTCAACAATAATTGTTTTATTAGTTTTGGAATCTACTAGAAGGATTCTAGGGTGGATTTTACCCATAATTGCAATAGCTTTTATACTTTACGCTCACTTTGGTAATTGGATTCCAGGTACATTAGGAAATTCAGGGTTTAGTTTCAATCGAATTGTAACAACACTTTCCTTATGGACTGAGGGAATATTAGGTACACCACTTGGAGTTTCCGCATCCTATGTTGCTTTATTCATCATTTTTGCAGTGTTTTTACAACAAACTGGTGCAGGTCAGTTTTTTATCGATTTCTCACTTTCACTCTTTGGTAGATTTAGAGGCGGGCCAGCGAAGGTAGCGGTTGTAGCAAGTAGTTTGTTTGGTAGTGTTTCCGGAAGTGCTGTAGCAAACGTAGCTGGTACCGGAACTTTAACAATTCCTTTAATGAAAAAGAGTGGTTTTAGTAAAGCTGATGCCGCAGGAGTTGAGGCTGTTGCATCGACTGGAGGCCAATTAATGCCCCCGATTATGGGAGCAGCAGCATTTATTATGGTAGAAGTGTTAAATGTCCCATTAATTTATATTATCGTAGCAGCTGTAATCCCAGCTATACTTTATTATCTGTCGGTATTTATTCAAGTTGATTTAAAGGCAGTCAATTCAGGTCTAGTTGGTCTTGAAAAGAAACAGTTACCAAATCTTAAAAAAGTAATTATTGAAAGATGGCATCTTTCGATACCGTTAATTATATTAATTTATTTACTCTCGGTTGTTAATACATCACCAGGAAAAGCAGCGCTTTGGGCAACTATTGCTAGTGTAGTTGTAACTATGTTTAGCAAAAAAACTAGAATGACATTTAAAAATATTTTAGTTGCTTTAGAAAGAGGTGCTTACGCAGTATTAGAAATTGTTGCAGTTTGTGCATGTGCTGGAATCATTATTGGTGTATTTAGTTTAACTGGTCTTGGCTTGAAATTCTCTGGGATTATCATTGATCTTGCACAAGAGAATATTATTCTTCTTTTAATTTTAACAATGATTGCTTGTTTAATTGCAGGAATGGGAGTTCCGACAGTAGCTGCTTATTTAATTGTTTCAGTATTAGTTGCACCTGCATTAATAACAATGGGTGCGGAACCCATCGCGGCGCATATGTTTGTTTTCTACTTTGCGATTATTTCAGCCATTACGCCACCTGTTGCACTTGCATCCTATGTAGCAGCAGGAATAGCTGGGTCCAAGCCATTTATTACAAGTATCAGAGCTTTCAAACTAGGCTTATCTGGTTTTATAATTCCGTTTATGTTTGTTTTTAATCCGACTTTGTTAATGGTTGGTGAGCCACTTGAGATAGTAATTAGTATCATTACAGCAGTGTTGGGTGTGACATTACTTGCGGGCACTGTAGAAGGATATTTTTACTATCTGAATAAATTGAGTAGTTTACTAAGAGTCCTATTATTGATAATAGCACTATCGTTAATTCATCCTAATATTTGGACCGACTTATTTGGTGTTATAGCAATTGCTATGATATTTGGATTCGTATGGCTAAAAAGAAGCGTAATGAAAACGGAAATAATTAATTAAAAATAAGAAAATAAAAGGAGATAATGTAAAATGGGTAAAAAAAGTTTAGCTATAACAATATTGTTGATGTTTGTATTGATTGTAACCGCGTGTAGCGACACCAAAAATGAAACAAGAAGGTCAATTGGGACAGGCGGTAGCGGTGGAGTGTTTTATATTATGGGGGCAGGGATAGGAAATCTTGTTACAACAAAATCAGATGTATTAGACTTAACTGCTCAGTCAACCGCAGCAACCACAGAAAACTTAAATCTTGTAAATGATGGCGATTTAGACTTCGCCTTTAGTGTTTATGATGCGGCTGTCGATGCAATTAATGGCGAGGGCGGCTATGATAAACTTGACAATTTAAGAATAGTTATGGCTGGACACGGCGGATATAAACATTTAATAGTCAGAGAAGACTCTAAGATTAACTCGATTGCTGATTTAAAAGGTAAGAAAGTGGGTATTTCACCGGGAGATATTGGTAAAAAGCTCTTTTCAGCGACAATTGAGCCCTATGGCTTAACTCTAGATGATCTTGAAACTGTGCCGCTCTCCTATACTGAAATGTCGAATGGGCTAAAAGATAAGACATTGGATGCTATATCAGTTTTGGCAGGACTCCCTGCTTCTTCAGTTATTGAGTTGGGCTCATCTATTGATATAAGATTTTTAAGTCAAACAGAAGAAGGTATTAAGAAGCTTACCGCAGACTATCCATATTGGTTTGATGCAACAATTCCGGCTGAGAGTTACAAGCAAGAAGCTGATATTAAAACATTTGTTGCCCCATATGTAATTATCGCAAACAAAGACGTTCCAGATGAAGTAGTTTATGATTTTATCAAAATAATGTTTGAAAATGAATCAGATATTGAAGCTATTCACCCAGAAGGAAAAAATTACTCTGCAAATAATGAATTTTATACACAAGAACCTTTAGTACCATACCATGAAGGAGCTGAAAAATATTTAAAAGAACAAGGGGTAATAGAATAAATACCTAGAAAGATCTATAAATGATCAATTAGTAATTTGAAGTATTAATACCTTGTTATATAGCTCGGAGGAGAAAAAATGAACCAGATTGGATACTTAATTGAAAGAAGTGCTATCTATTATAAAGAAAAAGTTGCTTTGATTGATGATGAAAAATCAATAACTTTTGAAGAAGTTAATGAAAGGTCAAACGCCCTCGCAAGAGGGTTAAATGGACTTGGGTTGAAAAAAGGTGATCATGTTGCAGTGCTATTCCCAAATTCAATTGATTTTGTTCTAGCTGATTTTGCACTTATAAAAGCTGGATTGGTACGTGTACCGATTAATGCACGTCTATCTGAGTCTGAAATTGAGTATATTTTGGAGGATGTTGAAGCTAAAGCCGTTATTTATGATAATCAATTTGAAGAAAGTATTAACCGAATTTATAAAAAGAGTAGGTTTTTAAAGCTTACCATTTCAAATGATTCAGGTAATAAAGATAAAATAACAATGGAGAAAATATTTAGTGATGAATCTAAGGATTCATTCATAGTTGAAACAGAGGATGCTGACATTTTCCAAATACTATATACATCTGGCACTACTGGAAAACCAAAAGGTGCAATGATTAATTGTCGTTCACGATTAGTTACAATTAATAATGTGCTTGTTGATGAACTTGATATTAATGAAGAAGACTGTATGCTTCATATGGCCTCTTTATCACACGGTAGTGGTTCGAAGGTTTTGCCACATTTTATCAAAGGAGCATTAAATGTTTTAATGAAGAAGTTTTCTGCAAAGCATTTTTTTAGTGCAGTAGAAAAGTATAAAGTTACAAATACGTTTACAGTCCCTACAATTTTGGATTACTTAGTTGAGTATAAGAGTCATGAAATTTATGATTTAAGTTCACTTAAGACAATTTTATATTCTGCTTCGCCAATTCAAAACAAATTATTGAAAAAGTCTTTGGAATTTTTTGGACCTAAGTTAAAACAGGTATATGCACTTACAGAAGCGCCAAATCCAGTTTTAGTATTATCACAAAAAGATCATCTGTTAGGTATTGAAAAAGAAAGTATTCTAGCTTCTGCAGGTAAAGAAGTATTGAATGTACAAGTTCGAATTGAAAATGAGAAATCTGAACAGGTGAAGTTCGGTGAAATTGGAGAGATTGTAATCCGTGGTGAAAATGTTATGACTGGTTATTGGAATCGACCTGAAGAAACTAGGAGCACAATCAAAGAAGGATGGCTTTATACTGGCGACCTAGGTTATAAGGACGTTAATGGATACTTCTATATAGTTGGGAGAATTAAAGACGTAATTATTAGTGGTGGTTATAATGTCTATGCAAAAGAGGTGGAAGATGTTATTTGCCAACTTGAAGGAGTTAGGGAAGCTGTCATATTAGGAATCCCCAATGATAGGTGGGGAGAAAGTGTAGTAGCTTTTATTGTTATAAAAGAGGATATGGAAATTAATGAGAAGAGAATAATAGAACATTGCGAAAAAAAATTAGCAGATTATAAAAAACCAAGAAATATATATTTTCATAAAGAGTTACCAAAGAACTCCAATGGGAAAATAGATAAAAATAAATTAAAACAAACCATTTTAGTGAATAATTAGGAATTATGAGGAGGAATTTTATGTTAGCGGTTGACAAAATGTGCGATATTATTGAGGAATCAGATATTGAGTATGTTTTTGGAATTCAGGGGGGAATTACTTATAGATTATTTAATGCCCTTGGTCGTAGAGGAAAAGTGAAATTAGTGATTGCAAGACATGAGCAGTCAGCTGCATTGATGGCAGCTGCTTATGGAAGATTAACTGGGAAACCTGCAATTTTAATGGGGCAAGGTCCTTTCATTGCTTCAAGTGGAGCATTCGGGATTTTGGAAGCATATATGTGTGGCTACCCGATGATAGTAATTGCTGATGCGGTTACCAATTCATTTGGCCAAAAAGGAATGATCCAATCAGGAACTGGTGAATATGGATCTTATGATTTACAAGGTGTACTTAAGACAATGACAAAACATGTTGGCCTTGCCACGACACCTAAGCAAGCTATTCACGGATTGCAAGATGCGATTAAACATACAACAGCCGGAAGAAAGGGACCTACTGGATTGGTAATCTATCAACCTGAGGTGTATGAAGAATTTGACGAGGAAGAAGCTCCGTTAGTATATAGTACAAATAGTTATATATCGGAACCAGATAGTATTCCTAGTAAAGCTAGATTGGATCAAGTTGCAGATTATATTCTACAAGCAGAAAACCCAGTTATTATTGCCGGAAATGGTGTTCATATGTCACAGGCATATGAGGAATTAAAAGCATTTAGTGAGCAAATTGGTGCCCCTGTTGCTACAACATATAAAGGGAAAAGTGTAATTGAAGAAAATCATAAATTAGCTGTAGGAATGATGGGAGATTACGGACAATTAACTGCAAACACTGCTATCGGAAAAGCGGATCTCATATTAGTACTTGGTTCAAAGCTTGGTGCATCAGATACCTCATCAGAAAACTTAGGTTTAATTAACCCTAAAATGCAAAAGATTATTCAATTTGATATTGATGAGCATAGAGCAGGTTGGACTTACCCCGTAAGTAGTACGGTGATTGGTGATTTGAAGTTAACATTGCCTGAATTAATGAAAAGTCTTGCACCTAAAATTTTAGCAGACGAAATATCTACTAGAATGAAAAAAGTAAGCACTTTCAAGGATAGCATAGGATATTTTTCTAGTGAAGATGCATTACATGAATCATCCCCAGTTTACCCTCAAAGAATTATAGGTTTACTTAATGAAATGTTACCAGAGGATGTATTTTTAACAATGGATGCTGGAAGTAATAGGGCTTGGACTACTCATTTATATCAATGTAAATCCGCGGGCAGTATTTTAGTTCCGGGTGGTATTGCTGGTATGGGCTCTGGTATCCCATTTGCTGTAGCAGCTAAAATGGTGTATCCAGATAGACAAGTAGTCTCTATTATTGGTGATGGAGGAATGGGAATGACGAATAATGTCATTTCTACATCTGTGCAATATAATCTTCCTATTATTGTAATAGTAATGAATGATTCACGTTTAGGAATGCCTGCTGCAAGACAAGGGGATGACCGAATTTCTACTGACTTTATTGATACCGATTTTGCCAAAATTGCTGAAGGATATGGAGCAAATGGAGTAAGGGTTGAAAACTCACAAGACTTAAAAGAAGCAATTAAGGCGGGCTTAGAAAGTAATATTACTACAGTGATTGATGTGAGAATTGATGTAAACCAAAAATATACGATTATTCAACCAATTACTGAAGAAATGCAGAAATATAAAAAAGGAGAGGTTAATCCTTATACTGAAAATGCATTCTTTTGATAGATTAGAACTAAATTATTGTTGAAATGGTGGTGTTAATTATGAAGTTTCAAACAAAAATTGCAGTTTCGGATTTAGACAATATTCAAGTTCATGGTTATGATTTATGTTCAGATTTGATAGGTACCGTTAATTTAGGTGATATGGCTTATATTAGCGCGAAAGGAAATATTCCAACAAAAGAAGAGTCAGACATGCTAAATGCAATTATGGTTGCACTTACTGAACATGGTTTTACACCAAGCTCAATATCAGCAAGACTGACCATTCTAGGGGCGCCTGAATCATTACAAAATGCGGTAGCTGCAGGTATACTAGGAGCTGGCTCCGTTTATTTAGGTTCGATGGAGTTTACAGCTAAAATGCTCCAGGAAGCCTTTGTTCAACAGAAAGAAGTTAGCGTTGAAATACTAGCGAAAACAGTAGTTGAAAAGTATGAAGGGGAAAAAATACCGGGTTTTGGACATCCGATTCATAAAGTAGAAGATCCAAGAACTACTAGATTGTTTCAGCTAGCTGAAGAATTGGGGTTTAAAGGACATCATTGTAAGTTAGTGCTTGAAGTACAAAAGCAGATAAATATTAAAAAGAAAACGCCAATTGTATTAAATGCTTCTGGTGCAGTTGCTGCAATATTATCTGATATGGATTTCAAGTGGTCAATTGTGAAATGCTTCTCACTCGCTGCACGTGCGGTTGGTTTAATCGGACATATTATTGAGGAACAACAAAATGGAGTATCACAAAAATTATGGGATTACATTCAAGAAAATACAGAGTATCGTCCTTGATTTGAAGATTTAATAAATATATAAGTAAGTAGGTGTGTATATCTATGAAGAAGTATTTATTTATTAATGGTAAGAGAATCGAAGCAACAGAATATAGGTTATTACATTCTCCTTATTCAGGAGAAGTTATTGCAGATATACCAGTAGCAACCGCGGAGGAAACAGAACTAGCAATCCAAGCAGCTGAGAAAGCAAAAGAAGTCTTAAGAAAAATGCCAGCATATAAGAGAGCTGAAATTTTAGAAAATCTTGCTTGCCTACTGGAAGAAAAACATGAGGAGGCAGCTAATATAATAACCTTGGAATCAGCCAAGCCGATCAAATTAGCTCGTGATGAAGTCTCTAGGACAGTACAAACTTATAAATTTGCAGCTGAAGAAGCAAAAAGAATCCAAGGAGAAACGATACCCTTAGATGCTGCACCAGGTGGCGAGGATCGGATTGCTTATACAGTTCATGAACCTATAGGCATTATTGGTGCTATTACACCATTTAATTTCCCTATGAATCTAGTGGCTCATAAAGTCGGACCTGCAATTGCTACAGGAAATACAATCGTGTTAAAACCAGCTAATCAAACACCTTTATCAGCCCTATTTATTGCGGAGCTATTTTCTGAAGCAGGATTACCAGCAGGAGTTTTAAATGTAGTTATCGGAAATGGCAGTTTAATAGGAGATCAAATTGTTCGAGATCCTAGAATTAACATGATTACATTTACCGGTAGTCCAGAGATTGGGATTGCAATAAGCAATAAAGTGGGATTGAAACGTCTAACATTAGAGCTAGGCTCAAATGCTGCATTAATTGTAGACAAAAATATTGATATTGATAAAATTATTGAGCGTTGTATAATGGGTTCTTTTTCCAATCAAGGTCAAGTTTGTATCTCTTTACAACGCATATATGTCCATAATGAAATCTATCATGATTTCGTCAATAAATTTACTGAAGCCGTTGAAAAATTGGTTTTTGGTAATCCATTTGACGAAAAAGTAGACCTTTCAGCATTAATATCTCCTGATGATGTAGAAAGGGCAGTTTCCTGGATAAATGAGGCAAGAGATGAAGGGGCTCTGATTGTAACTGGTGGAAAGACTACTGGGAATATATTGCATCCTACGACAATCTTAGGGGCAAATCGGAATCTAAAAGTATCTTGTCGTGAAGTATTCGCACCTATTGTTTTGATCAATGAAATAAATTCTGTAGAAGAGGGTATTAATCTGATTAACGATTCGCGATATGGTCTACAAGCTGGTATATATACTGAAAACATTTCAACTGCTCTTGAAGCAGCAGAAGAGTTAGACGTTGGAGGGGTCATTATTAATGATGTCCCTACTTTCCGAGTGGACAATATGCCGTATGGGGGAGTCAAAGATAGCGGTGTAGGTCGAGAAGGCATAAAATATGCGGTTTCAGAAATGACTGAAACTAAACTTGTCATATGGAATAAGAATTAAGTGACAAGTACTTGTCAAAAATTATTCATATAATACACTACAAATGTATGGAAACCGGCTAGATAGAGCGAGCTGTGACGATTTTTTTAATTTTTATCCGAAGTCGTGACTAATTATAATTATGCCGGGCAAAGGTACCGTGCATTAGTTGTCAGCGTCAAGTAGAATAACATGTTTTTTACTAAAACACCTTGGATAAGGATATTTTGAAAAAGTCGAAAATCAGGGTGTTTGTAATTTGACACGTATATTTTAATCGACTTAGTTTTATCTTTTGCTAGTCTTTAATCCGCTAAATTAGTTTAAAATACTAAAAGCAATAAAAGGGCTAATTGTATAATCAAGTTAGCCACCTAAATTCAGACAAAAAAATGGCCATTATAAAATTTCGTGTATCATTGAAGTTAGCGAACTAACAATGAGAGGAAGTTTTATAATGGCACACCCACAGAATACCATGCAAAACCGTAAGTTTAAACACCTACCCGCATTTGAGCGCGGTGAAATTGCTGCTCTTCACAGGGAAGGGCATTCGAACCGTGAAATCAGGAGACGCATAGGACGGGTCCACCAAACGATTGCTAATGAATTAGAGCACGGCACAACGATGCAACGCAAGACTGGGGGGCAAGACGTACACGGCCTACTTTCCCGAAACCGGGCAGGCAGTCTATGAACAAAACAGGAAAAATTGCGGCGCAAAATGCAAGTTTCTAGTTGCGATGAAATTTAGATTGAGTCAAGTTTTTGTGGGGGATAATTATAGGGGACAAATTTCCTTATTGTATAATTGTGAATGAATACGTTTTCATCATCTTATTTTCCGCTAGTAATGTGCTATTTTCACAAATTAAAAACCTTGCAAGCCCTTTAGCGCATGGTAGATTGTTTTTCCAGTTGCCTGATGTAAGTAGGCTACATTCTGTCTTGCTGCTTCTCCAACACTGTTTTTAAGCTTTTCTACGTAATGCTTTGGTGGTTTTGTCTCCGCGCTATCTGTGGGCCTATTTTCCATTTTCCCTGCTAGTGTTTTGATATCCAGACCATCTTTTAAGCCGACAAAGAAATCAATAAATGCAGTAATCCCTCGATCACTCCAGCTTCTGCCGTTCTTCAGTCGTCTTGCAAACACTGGCATTGTTCCTTCAGAGCTTCCCATTGGGCGCATGCCGCTCAGCCTGCGATAGTCCCTCAACGAAATACCATTGGATAAATTCACGTTCAGCATCATTCAATACTTTGAATGCCTGGGAAAGTCGATCCGACCACTGAATGGTCTCTGGACTTTCAACGTCGTTCAAAAACTCCAACACATCCTCTTCAGTTTGCATGACATTTTCCTCAAATCGAACTTCTTTCTTTATTATATCAAGCATAACCCCTCGAATACTTATAGAAGCAAACAGCACAAAATGTCCCCTCCCTTCCTCATAACGAGTCCATGCCTGCCACAAAGCAACTCGACCAGCCTGCCGAAAACTATCATGATCACGGTAAATATTGAGCTGTCTCAATGCTGCAGAAATCATCGGTTCATATTGCGTCAATAGCTTTTCGACCGTGCACGTTACCGTATATTCCCGAGTGAGACAATTGTATGATTGATAATATACACGATGAATACTCAACTAACCAGGATGAACCGCCAAAAAGTTTACCTTCATAATACTCAGCTAACTTTTGCTGTGGTGTATTTAAAAAAAGACTTTCCTCCTGCATTGTCGAATGGAGAAGAAAAGAGAGGGGATATAAACGAATTTATCAATTGTAGGAACGATACCAAATTTAGTAATTAACTCAATAGATAATAACATTCAATTTTCATCATTAAATATAGAAAAGTTAGGCTCTAATATTCGTTTACTTCATGAATTTGGAATAAACAAATGCTAGGAGTTAATGACCATAAAGAAGCATTTTCTGTACCATGTTTTTATTCTGTTATTATTGATCATTCTGATTCGGAGGAAGTGGCAATTGTGATTTCTTCTATGAGAGGGATCTTCGAAAGAGTTTTGTTTTCATGTTGGTTGGTAAAAGACAATTCGTTACATTCCAATTTAATATTTGGGGTAACAGAAAGTGACATTTCGATAAATAGGCCACCAAGAACTTTTACTAATGCTGAAGGATTATATCATGAAAATACTTTACGTACGAGGAAATTAAAATTGCGGAATCTTGGTTTGAAAAAATACAAGACGAACAAGGTGGCAAGGCACCTACAGAAATTGAGAAACCGTACTCTAAAATTGGAAATTTCACAACTCATATAGAAAAAAGTCTGATTCTAAATACGAGAATTGATCGAGCGCTTAGGTTTATATTAGAGGCAAAAGGTCAATCTTTTCTTCCTGCAAAAATCACGTTTTACATTTCTGCACTGGAATCTTTGTTATCGAACTCAAATAGCGAACTAAGAATGCAAGTTGCTGATAGAGGTGCAAGGATTTTAGGTCAGACATTTAATGAAAGGGTTAGGATAAATGAAGTAATTAGTAAAGCATATACTTTTAGGTCAACATACATTCATGGAGCTGCTAGGACTGAAAGAAGTATAAGAAAAGCCTTGAAACCCCTTAATAATGTAGAAGAATTATTAATTGAATTAGATGCTATTTTGAGAAAGATTAAAAAATATTCCTTACAGACTTAAATCACGTTGTAAAAATGGATGATGAAAGAATTTTCATCATGGATAAAAGAGCTGCTCTATAAATAAAAGGGCATTCTTTTTTTAAGCGGCCCGACTAACTAATGTCTATTGTCGAGTATAGAAAACATGAAAAAAAAGGTTTTACTTCTCCTTGTCGAATAGTGAAAATTAGATAAAGGGGAATGTTTTTCATGAAAAGAGAGGAGATTGTGAAAAGGATGGAAAGTGCTGTGATTAATGGTGATAAAGTTTTAGCGACCCTAAGCAGGTATCTTTCCTAATTGAATAAAGATGAGCTTTAATGAGTTTTAGTGAACTTACTTCAATTAATTAAATAGCAATCTCCCATGTTAACGTCCTGATGGAGGGGTTAACAGTTTTGAACTATTACAATCGATAATTTATTTGTCAAATGTCATTCCGTTACCTGACAAAAACGGAATAAGATGGAAAACGGAAAAACTTAGAAGAAAAAATTGCAATATCAAAAATTGACGTTTAACAATGGGGAGGTTGATTGGTGCATGAATTGCACTAATCAACCTCCCCATATAAATAAAAATATGTAATGAATGTAAGCACGTGCGACTATATAGCACTTTGTCGATATCCCCTGAATTACCTATCCAATGTCTTGGACTGTCATAATTCAGCCGTACAAAGATACCGTTCAAAATTCCTAAAGCTGAACTAGACTGTAATGCTTCTCTCAATTTCACAAGCATTCTCTACCGCCTATTCTTAATTCCCGTGACAGAAACAACTGCTTTTTCAGCGCATTCAGCCTGTGATAGCCCCTCAACGAAATACCAATGGATAAATTCTCGTTTCGGCGGCATTCAATACTTTGAATGCCTGGTAAAGCCGGTCTGACCAGTAATCAATCTCTGGATTTTCAATGCCATTCAAAAACTCCAACACATCCTCCTAATTTTTATTCAGAAACTAAAGTTGTCATTAACCAACGCCCCATTATTAATGTGAGAAATCAGGTTGGCAGAAAAAAACTACTGCAATCAATAATCTTTATTTCGTGATAAATTATCGCCTAAAATAATCCGAATAAACTTCTTGGATTCCTCTACAAGATCAAAGTCGCTTCCAAATATAAGCCAATCATATAAAGTTCCTCGCATACAACGTGTAATCAGCATCGTCATTTCCTGAGGCGAAATCTCTGTTTTGAATTCGCCGATTTTTTGTCCATCTTGGACGAATGAATGTACGATTTTATAAAGAGTTCTATCCGTGTCTGAAAGTGATTTCGGTAGATTGGGGATTAAGTTGCTCATGTAAACTGTTCTCATTAAATCCTTTCCCAAGTCATCTCTCAAATAGATCATTTGAGTTTTGGTTAAGAGAAGGATTTTTTCGCTATAGCTTATTTCATTAGGGATTGAGCTAGTGAAAGCGTCATAAAAGCTATCAATCTCTTTAAACTTTTCAATGAAAACCTCATACTTGGACTTAAAGTGCACATAGAATGCACCTTTCGATGTATTGCTTACACTTACAATGTCATCGACTGTAACTTGATCAAAACCCTTTTTACTAAAAAGATCTAATGCAACTTCTAAAATTTTACTTTTAGTTTCTTGTGCTTTAATTTGCCTTGGGGTGAAGCCTGACATATGGAATTCTCCTTTCTTGCATCTTATAAACATTTCGTGTTTTATCTTAAACTCATTATACATGAATTGAGAAAATACATATATGGCGGTACAAACTTAAGTACTAATACGATTGTAATACACTTGTGAAAATTCAGATATCCTATTGACTTAAGAGAATTAGTTATTTATAATAACCCAAAGACTGCGGTTTGAGACTGTAGTCTCTCAAATTAAATATGAAAGCGCTTTAATTTGATTAATAGGGGATTGAATCATTTAAAGGAGGCGTTTGGTTTGGATATTATAGGTGCTAGAACACTCAGGGATTTATTGGATGAGCAGGTAAGCAGGTACCCCGATAAAACATTTCTTCTGTTTGAGGATTCAGAACAAAAAAGATTTGAACTAACTTATGGTGAATTTGCGGATCAAGTCAATCGATTAAGCAATGTGTTTATTGGCTTAGGTGTAACTAAGGGTGAGCATGTCACATTACATCTTCCTAATTGTTTAGAATTTATGACTTCATGGTTCGCGTTGGCTAATATAGGTGCGATTATGGTTCCTACGAATATTTTATCTACAAAAGATGAAATGGCGTATGTCTTGGAACATTCGGAGTCAGTACTTGTCATTACGGAAGAAAAGTATTTGGATAAATTTACAGACTCACAAAAGAACTTGCCATTTTTGTTGGATATTTTGTTAGTCCGTTCGGGTGGAAAAGAGAAAGATATAAAACAGTTGATGGCAAAAGCGAAGTCGGATGCGCCGTCTATTCCACTAGATTCTGAGGATGTTGCTGCTATGCTCTATACGTCTGGCACAACATCAAAACCAAAAGGCGTTCAAATTACACATGCAAATTATATTTTTACAGGTGAAGTCATGTCGAAATCAATTCGATTGGCCCCGAATGATAGACAATTTATTGTTCTTCCCCTTTTCCATGGAAACGCGCAGTATTATTCGACGATGTCTGCTTTGATAGTGGGCGGAAGTATTGCCATAACGGAAAGATTCAGTGCTTCTCGGTATTTTAAACAGGCAAAAAATCTCGGTGTAACAGTAGGCTCTTTATTCGCAGCGCCGATCAGAATGATTTTAGCCCAAGCCTATGATTCAAATGATCGACATCATTCGTTAAGAGTCATCTGGTTTGCGCAATCTGTAGCGGAGGATCAATTAGATGATTTTGAGCGTAAATTTGATGTTTCTTTATTACAGATGTATGGGATGACTGAAACTGTAGGCGTGCCCCTGATGAATCCATTGGATGGAATTCGTAAGAATATGAGTATTGGAAAGCCTACTATTGGATATGAAGTGAAAATCGTTGATGAAACTGGTCATGAGGTACCCGATGGACAAGCTGGTCAAATAATCGTGAAAGGGATACCGAGTCGTTCATTGATGAAGGGCTATTATAAAGATGTCAAAGCAACAAGTGAAACATTAAAAGACGGTTGGTTGTACACGGGCGATAATGGTGTCATTGGAGATGACGGTTACTTTTATTTTGTGGACCGGGTTAAGGATATGATTAAACGAGCAGGGGAAAATGTGGCGGCAAATGAAGTTGAAAGTGTACTTGCAGCTCACCCCAGTATTTATGAGTCAGCTGTCATTGGAATTCCGGACGCAATGCGTGATGAGGCAATACATGCTTATGTGATTTTGCGTGAAAATGTAACAAGTACAGAAGAAGAGTTGATGGATTTTTGCCGTGAACGTTTAGCAAAGTTCAAAGTTCCGGATGCTATCGAATTCGTTGATGAATTTCCTCGGACTTCAGTCGGGAAAGTGCAAAAACATATATTGCGTAAGATGCATGAAGAAAAGTTATTGATTTAATTCAAACAAAAGGGGATGTATGTATGAAAAAGAAGAAGAATCGCGTTTTATTGGCGAGTCTATCGGGTTCAGTTATCGAATGGTATGACTTCTATTTATATGGGACTGCCACGGGATTAGTATTTTCAACACTCTTTTTTGCGGGATCAGATCCAAAAATTGCCCTTCTTCTTGCATTTGCTACATTTGGAATCGGCTATGCAGCCAGACCCATTGGAAGCCTTATTTTTGGACACTTTGGTGACAGAATCGGACGGAAAGCTGCACTTTTGTGGACGTTAGTTGGGATGGGGGGAAGTTCCTTTCTAATTGGATTGCTGCCTACATATCAACAGGTTGGAATACTTGCGCCAATACTATTAGTTATCTTGCGACTCATTCAAGGAATCTCTTTGGGGGGAGAATGGGGAGGCGCCGTTTTATTGGCGACAGAATCTGCACCAAAGGGACGTCGTGGACTTTATGGGTCGGTCCCTCAGTTAGGGGTCCCTTTAGGCTTGGTTGCAGGATCATTTAGTCTAACGCTTATCGCTTATCTAACAACAGAAGCGCAGTTTTTGGCATGGGGCTGGAGAATACCTTTTCTATTCAGTGCTGTTCTAATTGTTTTGGCACTATGGATTAGGTCATCCATCCAAGAAACTGCTGCATTCCAGGAACAGAAGGATAGCGGGGATATCGCAAATTTACCAATTGCAGAAACGTTTAAACATCACCGAAAAAGCTTGTTTCATGTAATTGGTCTTAAAATCGGAGATGGTTTCTTCAACGTTTTCTTGATGTCATTTGTCTTGGTTTATGCCACGACCTATATAGGTTACTCGAACGAAAATGCTTTAACTGCGCTAACAATCGGTTGTGCGACGATGGTGATCACCATTCCGGTTATCGGATTTTTGTCTGATTTTATTGATCGGAAAATTATTTATATCAGCGGGTTGGTTCTGTTGTTTTTAATGGCAATTCCGTACTTTATCTTGATTGAACAAGGCGTTACTTGGCTGTATTTTATGCAGGCTGCGATGCTTGGTGTCATTTGGGCATCAGTTTTTGCAACGCAAGGAACTTTATTCTCTGAATTATTTCCAGCAAAAGTCCGTTATACAGGCCTATCATTCGGTTATCAAATGGCGGCGGCTATTGTCGGTTTTGGTCCAATGTTATGGACGACGATGATCGGATCAACTGGTCCATCGCCTTGGGTATTTGGCGGTTTTATGATGGGCGGACTTGCACTTTCCTTGATATTAAGTCTATTTATTCCCGATATCAAAAAGGGTACGCATTATGATGAAGTTGAAGTGGCGGAACGTGAAGTGAAAGTAGAGGGCAAAATTGATGGGGATTTAGAAGTTGTGTCGAAGGAAAAATCATTTCAGGTTTAATGTTAAGAGGGGAATGGAGAAATGGATAAAGTTAGTGTAACGGGATTGGGAATGACTGAATTTGGAAAACATGAGGATATTTCGTTAAAAACATTACTTTTGGATGCTTGTTTCGAGGCTTTAAAAGAAGCAGGCTTTCCAAAAGTCGATGCAGTTTATGTAGGGAACTTCATGTCGGGTCAGTTAGGTAATCAAGAAATCTTAGGCGCAATTGTTGCGAACGACCTTGGCTTGGGCAGTATCCCGACAGTCAAAGTAGAAGGTGCATGTGCATCGGGTGGAATTGCTTTTCGACAAGGATTCCTTGCGATACAAAGCGGCGAGTATGAAAACGTCTTGGTTGCCGGTGTCGAGAAAATGAAGCACAGATCAACCGAAGAGACAACACTGGCGATTAATGCGGCTATGGATAATGATTCAAATGAAAAACACGCAGGCCTAACTTTCCCTGGATTTTTTGGAACGTTGGCAAATCGTTATTTTTATGAGACAGGTGCTTCAAAAGAGCACTTGGCAATGGTTGCTTTGAAAAATCGGGAATATGCAATGAATAATCCCAAAGCACAATTTAAAAAAACAACGAGTATCGAAGAAATAATGTCTGCAAGAATGATCACTGATCCACTTGGTTTATTTGATTGTTCACCAACAACGGATGGCGCCGCGGCAGTTGTTCTGTCAAAAGGGAAAAGTGGCGTGATGATAAGAGCATCTGCACAAGCATCTGGGACAACACAAATGCAAGAAGCCGAGGATTTGATTAGCATTCCTTCTATTAGAGAATCAGCAAAACTGGCTTATAAAATTGCTGGCTTCGGTCCTGAAGATATTGATGTTGTTGAGCTACATGATTGTTTTACAATGACTGAAATGATTGCAATCGAAGAACTTGGCTTTTTCGATAAAGGCACTGGATGGGAGGCCATCGAGCAAGGTTTGACAAAACACGGTGGGAAAATCCCCGTTAATACAAGTGGAGGACTGCTCTCTAAAGGTCATCCTATCGGGGCAACCGGACTTGCTCAAATCTATCAGATCGTCTCTCAACTCCGTGGAATAAGCTGCAATCAAGTCGACGATGCGAAGATTGGATTGGCTCAAAATTTGGGTGGAACGGGTGCATATTCAACAGTCCATATATTCGAAAGGGTGAATGCATAATGGCGGCGATTCAAGTATATGAATGTAACCAATGTGAACAGAAATTTGTTCAACGTAAATGGATTTGCCCAAACTGCAAAGGGATTGAATTTCATATTCGTGAGGTAAATGGTAAGGGAAAGGTGTTTTCTCATACAACGATCCATGTTTCTTCGAAGGAATTTTCTGGCCTGACACCGTATACCATTGTATTGGTTGATTTTGAAGAGGGGTTTCGTGTGACTGGGCGTGTTGGGGAGAAGGTTGAGATTAATGATGAGGTGCGGTGTGTTTCTTATGAGAATCAGGTTTATAGTTTTGTGAAAGTGTAGGGTTGTAAGGGATTTTTTTAGGTACCTTTTTTAGGTACCTGTGCAAGAAACTAGTCAGTTAATTCACTACAATTGCATAAAGTAAAAAGGGATATTGACTATCTAACACTTAGTCTGTATCCTTTTGTATTTTTATTCGATGCGGTGAATTGTCATAAATGCACCTTGCACAGGTACCATAAAAAAGTACAATGAGAGACTATTATTAACTAGAATTGCATAAAGTGAAAAGGGGATACCGACTAAATTGCGCATTGTCGATGTTCCCTTGTTTTTTTATCCAAAGTCATGGATTGCCATAATTTCATGATTTTGTGTTGCCTAACCGCATTGTCCATGGCGTGTTTGTTAGTGAAGTGTACATAGTCTGCTAAATACGTAACAGGTAATGTTAAGGGGGAGAGTTTATGTCATTTTGTGAAAGTTGTGGCACACCGTTAGATGGTGAAAAGTTTTGTAAGAATTGTGGAACCGAACAAGAAAATTCCAACTCTTTAGTTATGGTCAGTGCGACAAATACACCGAGTGGAAAGAAGAAAAGACGCATTACGATTATTGCAGGTTGTGTTGCAGTCGTTGTATTGGGGATAGCGTATTATTATTTTGGAAGCGGAATTAACGAAACGGAGACTATAAAGGAAGTCGCCATTCCAGAAGGTGAGAAGGAATTAGCTAGTGAGGTACATGATAGAGTGGTAGATCAAGAAAAAGATGAGAAAATGACACCGCGATTACTTTATCAAGACATCAACATTTTAGATTCATTAACAGAAGGGAGTTTCATCGAAACTTTTCATATTGGTCGCACTAGAGAGGAACTCCTTGATAATATCGGTCCAGCTAACGTGGAGTATTTTCGTGAAGGCGAGTCGAGATTTGATTATTCAGATGCTACTTATATGTGTTCACCGAATAACGAGAAGATATATTCGGTCATGCTCCTACTTAATTCAGACGATACAGCTGATTTCCAAGGCATTCGTGATGCTTTGGGAAACGGTACTGAACATTTATTGGCGGACAGCGGTAAGGATGATACAGACTCCTATTTTCTCTCATACGGTACAGAAGACTCATTGATTACTTTTTATTCTAATTCAGAACAAGGGCAGCCTATTTATAAAATTGTCTACAGCAACTTGTCGGTATACTCTGCTGATCCACCTGTTGTTCAGAAGGAAATACAGAGTCACCCGGGTGAAATTGAACCCATTGTTTTGCAAATCCGAAAAGAATATCACACAGTCAATGAACAGGTTTCCTCTATGAAACAGGAGGGGCTAGGAAAAGGTAAGATAGCCTATCTAAATGAGCAAGGCATCATACGAAAAGTCATTGAAAATACTACAGAAGGTTCGGTAGAATATTATTTCGATAGGAATCAAGATCTTTTCTTTATCTTTCAACATAAGGGCTCTGTCGAACATCGTTTTTATTTTGCAGAGGATCAAATGATTCGATGGATTCCTCCAAGTAAAATAACCATTGATTATGATGAAGGTCAGAGTAACAGCGAGTATGAAGAATGGGAAACGACTTGGCTCGAGCGAGCTTATGAGTAGATGAAGAGTATGGTTGTCCCCTACACCGACTGCGCAGGAGGATAGAAGCCATTTCTAAGCCACTCACTTTTTAACGACCTCATAATCTCTGCCTACTTTTTCTGAATTAAAAGAGAGGACAATAAATGACACAGTATAATCCTGTGTCATTTATTGTCCTCTGATTGGCCAGGGGATTTATTCTGGATTTTCATATATTAAATGGATGTAAGGTACTACACCGCAAAAGAAATAGACAAAAGTTATATACTTTAGATCTTCCGCAAATCCATATTCCGAAAAAACGCTATCAATTAAAATGGGCAAAAAACCCATAAGAGTAATCGTTACTGTAAAGTCAGATTTCAAGTTTTTGGACATGTGATACTCTCCGTATACTTTAGAGTCAAATACCGAAAAAAGTTTTTGAACCACTTTGGCTTTAATCAACCTCTTATAACAAAAGTATTCAATAAATATAAATACGAGTATAAGCATTAGAGCTAAGGCTGCCGGTTGACTTAATACAAAATTAGGTAAAGTCATTATAATTCCCACTGTATTTAACGTATTCATCTTAATCATAAAAGATAAGATGAGCAATATTATAACTCCCATGATTGTTATAATAAAAGCCGATAAAAAAATTCTTAAATGCACATAAATAATTCTTTGTGCGATATTATCGATAACTTTGGTAAATTTAACAAGATAATTTCTAGGTAAGAAAAATAAAAAACCGAATAATAGAAGGATCAACAAAACGAACACATAAATGAATTTATTCTTAATGTTAATTGGTAATAGAGCTAAAATACTTAAATAGTATAGCGAACAATAATACAAAAAAAGTGCCAAGTTTGTTAGAATTTCCTTCAAGTCAAAACTCTCCCCTTTTATCTCTACGCATTTGCTTGAGTTTTCTTTGATGCGTAACAATTCGATACTCTCCCTCATTTGTGCTTACCCCTTCAAAATAACTACTACGCAATTGGTGGGTAGCTCCATTATACCAAGTTTTAGTAATACATCATCTGAGTTAATAATAATATCTTTGTTCAACAGGGCCCCGCCTATTTGTGGTTGGATGTTAGATGCCAGGTTTTAAAACGATTGCGACAACAGTGTTGGAGATAATGAAATCTACTCTATTGAGATAAGCTGCATAGAGAGAAAAGGTTTTACCTTTTATTTCATCTAGTAACTATTATAGGTATATTGTATAATTACATAGATTAAAAATAGGAGGAATTCATCATGAGTATAGTTGCATTAACATTTTTGGTCTTAATCCTTTCAGCACTCATCGTAGGCTGTCAGAAAGACGAGACAAGAGGTAAAGACACTATTACTTCCAATTCTACGGAAAGAAATTTTTGGCGAAAATGAAGAGGCATTTAT
Source organism: Sporosarcina sp. Marseille-Q4063 (assembly GCF_018309085.1). Classification (GTDB taxonomy): domain Bacteria; phylum Bacillota; class Bacilli; order Bacillales_A; family Planococcaceae; genus Sporosarcina. The sequence continues at coordinate 3,124,946 of NZ_CP070502.1, forward strand.
TACAAATCCAGAAATTGTAGAAGAGGATACGCATTATGAAAAAATATGCCAAAGGACACAAAGCATGTTTTAGCACCGACTTATACATATAATTTTAACAAAAATTAGTTTTACCGATACGAGAGACTATTGGACAATAAACATACGAAAAGGTGGAAGTTAAAAATGGATATTCTAATACCATTGTTTGGACTTGGCAGTTTACTTATCATTATTATTTTATTAGTTATATCAATTATAGGTTTAATTCTTCGGAAAAGTTGGGCGAAGAAGGGGATTTTATGGTCAATAGCACCATTAGCGGTGTTGATTATATGTGTGGTAATTGATCGAAATGTAGAGTCTTCCCCAAATTTAGTACAAGAGCAAGAAGTAGAGGAACAATCAAAAATAGTTATTGACTTCGATGAGTTCAAACATGAAGTGTCAGATTTTACATACAACAAGGATGATAATTCAATAGATATTGAGTTATCCACCAACATACCAGACGGTACAAAAGTTGATATTGGATTTACCAAAATGTTTGAAAGCGAAGAAGGCATAAAGGATTTTGATGACCCAATTGTAAATGATCTTTCTTGGGAACGTGAAGAAATGAAAGTACATGAAGGAAAGATTAACCTTCATTATGTTGGTTTAGATGAAGATACCCCCCTGATTAATGGGAAATATGGTGTATGGCTATCTTTTGAAGTCGATTCTTTGGTTAATGGGGAATTATATGAAGTGCTGGAAAGCATAGAGGATGTTGAAAGTAGATTTAAAGCAAATATTCTTGAGAAGAGTGAAAAGACCTTGGGAGGCGGAGGTAACAAATACTCAATTATTCTTGGTCAAGAATATTTGGATATTACAAATTCCATTTCGTATAATGACTTAAAAAAACAACAACAAGAACAGATTGCACACAAGAAAGCAAATGCAAAGGACGTCCGTTTTGCTGAACTGGAAAAGAATCCTGACAAACATTACGGTGAATTTATTAAGTATCGCGGCGAAGTGTTGCAAATTATGGAGGATGAAACCTCTACCGTTATAAGGCTCGGCGTCACAAAAAAATCGTACGGTTATAGTTCTAATGATGTTGTGTATGTTACTTACACAGGAACAACGCCATTTGTTAAAGAAGATATAGTTACGGTTTATGGACCGGTTAAAGGATCGCACACTTATGAATCTCAAGCAGGGTACCAAATAACACTCCCGCTTGTGGAAGCAGAATTTATTGAGTGAAATTTGAATTGATAATTCGAAAGCTAATCATTAAGGAGATTGAATTGAAATGAAAAAGAAAATCATTATAGCGATTTCATCAGTTGTTGTTATGTTAATAGCGGGTTTAGTAATTTGGATTAATGATACTAACAAAAAAGCAGAAGACTTTTTTGCTTTCAGAGAGTTATTAGATGAAGATTTCTTCCCCATCTTAAGAGATTCAGGTGACTATTTTGATACTTTAATAGAACGTGAAAATGATATTGGCATATACTTTGTTGAAGACGGTTATGAGGTAAATTTAAAACTAAAAAGCCGATTAAAAGAAGTGAAAGATGTCGTTATTAAAACAGATGTAAAATACGAGGACACGCATGCACTGAAAAAGAATGTATTAACAACTATATCTGAAATGGAGGACCTTTTGGGTTCTCTTTATACGATGTCCCCATCACAATATGATTTTGAAGCAAGAAAAATATTTTATGATTTGTTGGGGCGAGGTACAGAAGGCTTATCGAAACAGGTTCGTGAAATGAACGAGATACTAGGGGAGTACTATAAGTAAGGTACCAATCGGCATGAAAGTATCCAGACAAAACACTACTAAAGAAGAAAGTCGACTAGAATATTTAGTCGACTTTTCTTTTAATTTTAGGTGCTCGAGATTCTTTATACAGAAAGAATTTCCTTAGTAGTATTATCTTGCAATGCTCCTTTCAATTTCACAAACATTCGGTGCCGCCTTTTTTTGATGCCCGCAACGGAAACGCCTGCTTTTTCAGCACACTCAGCCTGCGATAGCCCCTCGACGAAATACCAATGGATAAATTCTCGTTCAGCATCATTCAATATTTTGAATGCCTGGCTAAGTCGATCCGACCATTGAATGGTCGCTGGACTTTCGACGTCGTTCAAATACTTCTCTTCGGTTTGCATGACATTTTCTTCAAATCGAACTTCTCTCTTTATGATATCAAGCATAGCGCCTCGAATACTAATAGAAGCAAACGGCGCAAAATGTCCTCTTCCTTCTTCATAACGAGTCCAAGCTTGCCATAAAGCAACGCGACCAGCTTGCCGAAAACTGTCATGATCACGGTAAATATTGAGCTGTCTCAAAGCTGCAGAAATCATCGGTTCATATTGCGTTAATACCTCTTCAAAGTTTTCCAAAATACGGCCCTTTCGACCGTGCACGATACTGTTTATTCCCGGGTGAGATAATCGTAGAATATTAACTGTACCTAGTCGAATCGGTTTAATTCAAAAATATCTAGCCAAAATTGAATTTTGCGAGTGTGTTGAAAACATGATTTAATCATGTTTATTGGCGTTTTTAATGAGCGTTTTAAGGTAATGATAGGAAGTGTAAACGTTATAGATACAGTGTTTTATGGGCTTTCATGAAGGTGCTTTTTTGTCAAATCGTTAAAAGCTGAATTTGCTAGGTAAAAGATTAACAGCTGAAGTCTTTGAAAATATATATTATTAGGCGGCTGCCATTGGAAGGTTTTATTGAAAATATGAAATTTTCTATTTCATTCTTATGTAGGTTAGGGGTATAATTGGACTAGAATGTTGGTAATATATGCGACTATGGAAGGGAGGCAGATTATTAAAGTGGATGAAGAAATCGGGGATTTGGTTATGCATATTGTATTGAATGAAAATGAACATACAAGGCGGCTCGCGTACAACCTAGCGATACGTGATTATGGGGCAGTGACAGTCGTTGATCCGAGATACATAGGCGTTGAAATTAGGGAAGGTATAACCTACACAAATATGGATATAGCCAAAGAGACTTTTGATATTCCAGATAAACTTTTATTTTATGCGTATATGGACCCGAAGGACCGGAAGACCAAGAGGAAGAAGAAGCGGAAATAGAATGGTTGGTAAATTATGATGGAATTACATATTGGGAAATAGAAGTGCAGACTAGTACAACGTATATGTACAGAGTCCTGCGCTTTTTTGTGCATTAAAAATACTTTGCCGGCATTTCAACTTAAATAGATTGAGCTTATTCTATTTACGATTGACATAGAGTTAACTGAGCGCTTTGTTTGGAAATGAAAAATGAAGAAAGGTATCGAGTGGTTCAGACACAGTTAGCTTTTTTATAAACATAGAAAAGAAAAGACTGCTTATATAGTCGATAAGATTTATGTAGAACTTGCACAATTAATTGATTCTATCTAAAATTAATCCCTCTAAGGAAGCGATTTTTCCTGTTCTATTTTATTCCTGTCCAAAGTGAAAAACTATTAGATGTGCGAAAAAATTCCTCGTTTATCTAATAGTTTTTTTATATATTAGCAGAAATATTATTCCGTCAAAATGGGAAATTTAATTTGACAAACCTTTACTTTGAATGATGTCTTTTTAAAGCTCAGTGAAATTATTTTCATTTATAAAGTATTTAAATTTATCTGTTTCCGCTACTTGTTTATCAGCACGCTTCATCACTTCGCTAAGAATGGAATTAATTATAGATAATGTAACCGGTCCTTTCTCAAATATAGAGTTGTCGCCAACATCTACCAAAACCACTATATCCGAATGGTCCACTATTGGCGCTAATCTAGAATCGGTAAAAGCTATCACTTCAAGTCCTTTATTCTTTGCATCCTCAGCAAATCGAATGGTATCAAGTGCATACCGAGAAAAAGAAAAGACAATAACACATGACTTTCTAGGAAGAAAATCAAAGACTAACGCATCTGTTTCGGGACGGTAAAGTGATGCATTTCCTAATGTGTAATTCAAATTAAAAAATAACCAATGCGCGAATGCAAAAGATTGGTAGTAACCTGATATAACAATGCGTTTACTATTAAGAATTACTTCCACAATAGATTCAAGTTTTTCAAAATCTAAACTACTTCTATTTGTATTAAGTAGGGCAATATCTTTTTTTATATGTTCTCCAAAATAATTTATATTATGGTTATTTACTTCGTGCAAACTATCATAATGACTTTTAGATTTAACCAAAAGGTGATTTATTACATCTTTTTGAAGCATGTAAAAGCCCTCATAGCCAATAGATTTACAAAATCTGATTACCATCGTTTCGCTGACCCCAATCATTTCTCCAATATGCTTTGAAGAATTGGTAGCAAAAATGGAGGGATTACTGAGTAATAAATCGCCAACCTTTTTTAATCCTTTTGTCAAATAGGGAAATTGATTTTTAGTTTGTATTTCATAGTCTGAAGACATAATTACTCTCTCGCTTTCCTTTTTGAAGTATTAAAAATATTTTGTCTTGCAATAAATCATATCCTTCATTATAATTATTAACAAGTCAAAACTCTTTGAAAAATCAAGGAGTTTAACGACGATTATCTCAATTATTGAATAGTTTCGGAAAAGGGAGGCAATAATGATGTATTTTAAGAAGAATACCGTTTTTTTAACAGTTTTTATGCTTGCATTTACGTTGTTGATTATGGGTTGTAGTTCGGAAAATAAAACTTCAAGTAATGATGGGAGTGCAGAAACTAATACAGGCAAATTCAGTGGAGGTACAATAAAAATTGCTTATCCTACTCAACCACAGACACTTGATCCCCATGGAACTACCGCTGAGGCAACACGTGATGCTGCAAAATTAATTTATGAAGCTCTTGTAACACTGGATAGCAAATATGAAGTAATGCCTCAATTAGCAGAGTCGTATAAAATAAGCGATGATAAAAAAACTGTTACTTTTAAATTAAGAGACGGTATTAAATTTCATAACGGTAATGATATGACTGTGGAAGATGTAGTCGCATCAATGGAAAAATGGGGAGCTAATAAAGGAGAGTTAGGCGAACATACATGGGCTGTGGTAGATGAATCTACTGTTGAATTAAATTTAACAGAACCTTCTGCTCTTGTTATGAATTACTTAGCTGACCAAGGAAACATTGCTGCTATCATGCCCAAAGATGTAGTTAGCTCCGCGGGGGCAACAGGAGCAGAAGAGTTTATTGGAACAGGTCCTTTCGAGTTTGTCGATTGGAAAAAGGATGATGTTATTCACTTTAAAAGATTTGAAGGATACCAACCAGATTCCGAGCCTGCAAATGGCTTAGGCGGTAAAAAAGAAGCTTTAGTCGATGCAATCGATTGGAATTTTGTCCCGGATGCTTCAACAAGGGTAAATGGTTTAATGAGCGGACAATATCAATTTGCTCATATGCTTTCTTACGATTCAATCCCACAACTTGAAAACTCATCAGGAAGTGTCGTAGACGTTTGGCCTTATGGCATAGAAGGCTTAGTATTCAACAAAAAAGCCGGCGCATTTACGGATGTGAAACTTCGCCAAGCTGTCAATTATGCGTTAGATATGGAAGTAATCATGAGCTCTGCATTTACTAGTCAAGAGTATTATGATTTGGAAAACAGTTTATTCTTGCCAAGTCAGACTGCTTGGTACTCAGACGCTGGAAAGGACCTTTATAATCAAAAGGATTTAGAAAAAGCCAAGGAATTATTAAAAGAAGCAGGTTACAAGGGTGAAGAAATTGTAATCCTTACTAGCCGCGACTATGAACATCATTACAATGCTGCGATCGCAACACAACAACAATTAGAACAACTAGGAATGAAAACGAAATTAGACGTTTACGACTGGCCAACTCTATTAGAACGTCGTAATGATCCAGATTCATACGATATTTTCTTTACAGGATTCTCAACGGTATCAACACCAAACCAGTACGTATTTTTGGATTCCCAAACGGCTTGGCCCGGTTGGACAGACAATGCAGAGATTGACAGTCTATTAGATCAAATTAACGCGGAAGAAAACTCTGATAAATCTAAGGCTTTAACTGCTGAACTACAGCAAGTAATGTGGGAAGACCTTCCTATCATTAATGTTGGACATAATTCACGTGTCTCGGGATACTCAGAAAAACTTGAAGGATATAACCAAATGCTAGGCCCGATTTTCTGGAATGTCAGCCTCAAGAAGTAAGAGGAGGGGATTCCTGAAACAATATCAACCTTCTGCTTTTTGGAAGGTTGATAACTTTTGACTCAATATCGAGGGTAAGGAGGTTTCATATAGTGAAGGCTTATATTATGAAGAGATTACTGTCTATTATTCCAGTGTTATTGATTGTGGCTGTGATTGTTTTCTTCATCATTCATTTAATACCGGGAGACCCCGCTTCAGTAATCCTTGGGGAAGAGGCTTCGCCGGAAGAAGTTCAAACGCTCAGAGAAGAACTAGGCCTAAACCTTCCAATATATGAGCAATTCATTCAATGGTTTTTCAATATATTCCAAGGCAATTTTGGTAACTCTATTTATATGAATATGCCAGTCTTAGATGCTTTTCTTAGCCATATCGGACCAACGTTATCGCTCGCATTGCTGGCTCAAAGTTTTTCAATTATTATTGCAATCCCAATTGGGATTATTGCAGCTAAAAGAAGAGGAACGCACATCGACCAATCGCTTATGATTATAGCTATGTTAGGTCTCTCTATTCCAAGTTTTTTACTAGCCTTACTTCTAATGCTAGTCTTCGGTGTTAATCTTCAGTGGCTTCCGGTTGCGGGTTATAGTCCAGTTAGTTCGGGGTTATGGCAGCATTTGCAATTCATGATTTTACCTGCTATCTCACTTGGAGCAATTCAAGCTGCAGTAATTTCAAGAATGAGTAGATCCTCAATGATAGATATTTTGAATATGAACTACATAAAAACTGCTAAAGCTAAGGGGTTAAAAGATAACGTTGTCGTTTACAAACATGCCTTAAGAAATGCATTTATTCCTATTTTGACCATCCTTGGGGATACTTTTGGGGCTCTCATAACAGGCGCAGTAGTCACGGAAACTGTATTTAACTTACCCGGAATCGGACAATTAGTAATTAATGCGATTGTCAGAAGAGATTATGCAGTGATACAAGGAACCATTTTAATAATTGCATTTTCATATCTAATATTGAATTTAATAATTGATTTATTATACGGACTTGTAGATCCAAGGGTTCGTTTAAACCGCAAATAGAAAGGAGTTGAGATTGATGACTTCAGAGGCGAAATTGAAGAGTGAAGTTGGAATCGGTGGATTGAATAGTATGAAAAGTAAACTGAAAACGGATCAAAGAAGATTGTTTTTAAGGCGTTTTTGGTCAAATAGGTCTGCGGTTATCGGTAGCATAGTACTTATATTTTTAAGTCTTTTTGCACTTTTCGCTCCTATGATTAGCCAATTTACTCCACTTGCAATTGACCCGCTCAATCGCTTAAACTCTCCGGACGCCCAGCATTGGTTCGGCACAGATAATTTCGGAAGAGACTTGTTTAGTAGAGTAGCCTCAGGAGCCCAGATATCAATGGGTGTCGGTTTCTCAGTAGCAATTCTAACAGCGGTGATTGGAATGATTATTGGTTTATATGCAGCTTATTATTCAGTATTAGATCACTTACTAATGAGGCTTTGTGATGCATTAATGGCGTTTCCTGATATTTTATTGGCGGTTGCTATTATGGCTGTTCTGGGACCTCAACCAATAAACGTCGTTATTGCTGTGACCATATCAAAAGTTCCTACCATGGCTCGAATCGTACGCTCTTCTGCCTTAGTGATAAAAGAGCAGACCTATATAGAAGCGATTAAGGCGCAGGGGGCACACTCTTGGAGAATTATATGGGGTCATATTGTACCCAATATTTTATCACCACTTATCGTTCAGCTCACCTATACTTTCGCGATTGCAATCATTTTGGAAGCGGCACTCAGCTTTTTAGGGGCTGGAATCCCTGCGCCAGATCCAAGCTGGGGAAATATTTTATACGATGGAAAAGTAGTGATCTTTAGTGCTTGGTGGATGACAATATTTCCTGGGGCTTTTATTGTATTGGCTGTTTTAGGACTAAACCTTTTCGGCGATGGCTTAAGGGACTTGTTAGACCCTCATTCAAACAAAGCAAATAAGTAAAAAGGTGGACAGTAGGTAACAACCTATTAATTTACTAACGGCAGAAATGAAAAGGGAGGAGGAAAAAGGATGCAGGAACAAAATTTATTAAAAATTAATGCACTTAAAACCACTTTTTCAACAGAAAATGGTCCTGTTACTGCGGTCGATGGCATTTCTTTTACAATTGCTCCAGGAGAAACGCTAGGTGTAGTTGGGGAATCTGGATGCGGAAAAAGTGTTACTGCTGAGTCGATTATGCGTTTATTGAATGAGAAATCCACGAAATATGAAGGAGAAATAAATTTTAATGGGGAAAACTTATTAACCCTTCCAGAATATAAAATGAGAAATATTCGTGGAAATAAAATATCGATGATTTTCCAGGACGCAATGACTTCCCTAAATCCAGTTTATACAATTGGTAATCAAATTTCGGAATCTATAATGATTCACCAAAAACTGAATCCGAAAGAAGCACTGGAAAAGTCTATTGAAATGCTAAGGTTAACAGGAATTCCGTCTCCTGAAAAAAGAGTTCATGAATATCCTCATGAAATTTCAGGTGGAATGAGACAAAGAGTCATGATAGCTATGGCTCTATCCTGCAAACCTCGTCTGTTAATAGCCGATGAACCTACAACGGCTTTGGATGTGACAATTCAAGCTCAAATTTTAGATTTAATTAATGATTTAAAAGAAGAATCAAAAATGAGTGTACTTATGATAACCCATGACTTAGGGGTCGTAGCAGAAGTATGCACTCGAGTGGTGGTTATGTATTTAGGACAAATAATCGAAGAGGCAGATGTCGAAACTTTGTTTGCCAAACCGCTGCATCCATACACAAGAGGATTAATCAAATCTATTCCAAAGATTGATGGAGATAGAACACAAAAGTTGCATTTGATTCCAGGAACAGTTCCGTCACTAACCAATGTCCCCTCAGGTTGTCGTTTTGCTCCACGGTGTGAATTTGCGGATGAAAAATGTTTGAGCCAGGATCCAACTTTAGAATCAGTTCATACAAGTCAAAAAGTAAGATGCTGGCATTATGAAAAAATCAGAAATATGGAGGAGATGCAGTATGAAGCAGTTGGAAAAGATAGCTGATTACAACGAGGAAAAAAAGCCTCTTCTCCAAGTAACCGGACTTAAAAAATACTTCCCAATACATTCTCCATTCGGTCGTACTATAGGTCATGTGAAAGCAATTGAAGATTTAAATTTCAACTTATACGAAAAGAAGACTTTAGGCTTGGTTGGTGAATCTGGCTGTGGTAAGAGTACGTCCGGTAGAGCTTTGTTGAGGTTAACAGAGCCAACAGATGGGTCTGCTATTTACAAAGGAAGAGATATTTTTGGATTGAGGGAAAAGGAATTTAAAAAAGTGAGAAAAGAAATACAAATGGTTTTTCAGGATCCACATTCATCTTTAAATCCGAAAAAGCGTATTGGCGAAGTGATTGAAGAACCGATGAGTCTTCATAACATAGGAACGAAGCACGATCGAATGGAAAGAGCCATGAGCCTATTGGAGAAAACCGGTATTCGTGAAGATCAATATTTTAGATACCCACACGAGTTTTCAGGAGGTCAAAGACAGAGGATAGGCTTAGCGCGGGCATTAGCTTTAAATCCAAATATTGTTGTTCTCGATGAACCTGTTTCAGCACTAGATGTCTCCATCCAATCACAAGTCATTAATCTACTCCAAGAAATACAGCAAGAATTTAGTTTGGCGTATCTATTTATCTCACATGATTTAAGCGTTGTTCGTCATATTGCAGATGAAATTGGGGTTATGTATTTGGGGCATATCGTTGAGAAAGCGCCTACGGATGAATTGTTTGCTCACCCCTTACATCCGTACACAAAGGCATTACTTTCGTCAATTCCTCTTCCAGATCCTAAAAAGAAGAGAGAGCGAATTATTCTAAAGGGAGATGTTCCTTCGCCAATTAATCCTCCATCCGGATGTGTCTTTCATACTCGATGTCCGTATGTAATGGATGTATGCCGAACAGAAATACCGCAAGCCAGCATCCAGTCACCCGGTCATCAAGTGACCTGCCATTTATATGACTAAAAATTAAAGGGAGTGTTTGTAATGGAAATCAACAAAATTGTATTGAGAAAAATGAATCTAGAACTAAAAGCACCTTTTCAAACGAGTTTTGGCGTACAAAAAGATAGAGACTTCATGATTGTTGAACTACATAGTAATAATCATATTGGATATGGAGAATGTGTAGCGACCGCAAAACCTCTATACGGTGAAGAAACAGTCGGGACTGTAGAGCTCATACTGGAGGAAATTTTAATTCCTACATTATTGGATAATGAAATCCAACATCCTGACGAATTAAATGAACTATTTAAGCCCTTCCGCAGAAATAACATGGCAAAAGCCGCACTAGAGGGTGCTTATTGGGATTTATTCGCAAAAGAAAAAAACATCTCCCTTCATGAAGCTCTCGGCGGCACGAAAAGTGAGATAGAAGTAGGGGTTAGTATAGGCATTCAAGAATCATTGGAAAGTCTATTAAAAGAAGTTGAAGGCTATGTAAATGAAGGATATAAACGAATTAAACTTAAAATCGAACCTGGAAATGACTTGACATTACTAGAAGGGGTTAGAAGGAAATTTCCCGATATTGAAATGATGGCTGATGCCAACTCTGCCTACACATTAGATGATATAGAGCTATTTAAGAAAATGGATAATCTTAACTTGACGATGATTGAACAACCACTTGCTCATGACGACATTATTGATCATGCAAAACTACAATCAGAAATAAATTCAGCAATTTGTTTAGATGAAAGTATTCATTCATTAGAAGACGCTAAAAAAGCTATTGAACTAGGAAGTTGTAAAATTATTAATCTGAAAATCGGCAGGGTTGGCGGATTAACCGAAGCCAAAAAAATTCATGACTTTTGTGAAAGTAAAGGAATTCCTGTTTGGTGTGGAGGAATGTTGGAGTCTGGAATTGGAAGAGCTCATAATATTGCCATTACCAGCTTGCCAAATTTTACTTTACCTGGTGATACTGCAGCATCGTCAAGATATTGGAATGAAGATATTATTTCACCAGAAGTTACGGTGGAAAAGGGGATAATCACACTTCCAAATTCTCCGGGAATAGGTTTTGAACCGAACATTGCTCTGATGGAAAAATATACAACTGGAATTAAAGAAATTGTTTCTAAGAAAGTATTTTCATAAAGGATCAAATAATAACAAAAACAAAAAGAAGCCATCTCAGCATTCGATAAAACCGCAGGGATGGTTTTCCTACTTTGAGAAGGAGTGGAGTTTCTATGCAAGCAGTACTACATGAAGTGAAACCCATTGTAGAAGAGGTGTTTCAACATCTACATAATCATCCTGAAATCAGCTGGAAAGAGGTGGGGACTACTCAATATTTAAAGGATTTATTGGAGAGTGAAGGTTTTGAAGTTCAGACCTTTACGGATTCCACAGGTCTTGTCGTTACAGTCGGATCAGGACAACCATGTATAGGGCTTCGTACGGATATTGATGCATTATGGCAAGAAGTAGATGGAGAATATCAGGCCAACCACTCATGTGGACATGATGCACATATGACAATGGCTGTTGGAGCTTTGCTAGTCTTGAAAAAACTAGGAATTCCGCAAATCGGACAAATAAAGGTCCTATTTCAACCTGCGGAAGAGAAAGGAGAAGGAGCCCTATCCTTTATAAGTAAAAGCCTTGTGGATGATATTGACTATTTATACGGAGTGCACCTTCGACCGATTCAGGAAATTGCCGACGGTTATTCAGCACCGGCGATTATGCATGGTTCCGCTAAAATGTTAAAGGGCTCTATAAGAGGGGATGATGCACATGGTGCGAGGCCAAACCAAGGTCAAAATGCCATTGAGGTAATGGCCCTTCTCGTGCAGGCAATTCACTCAATTCACCTAGATCCAATGGTTCCGCATTCTGCCAAGGTAACAATGTTCCAATCTGGAGGTGAATCTGGAAATATTATTCCTGGAAATGGAATTTTCAGCATTGACTTGCGCGCTCAAACGAATGAACTAATGGAGACATTAATTGAACGAGTAGATAGAACAATTCGTTCTATATCCGAACTCACAAAAGTCGAAATTTCCTATAACATAATTTCTGAAATAGCTGCCGCAGAAGTCAATGAGTCAGCGGTTAAAATAATGGAGAAGGCTATTGTTGATACAGTGGGTAAAGACTTTTTAGTTCCACCGATTATCACCCCAGGTGGTGAAGACTTTCACTATTACACCTTAAAACGTCCTTCCGTCAGAGCAACAATGTTAGGGTTGGGATGTGGTTTATCGCCTGGTCTTCATCATCCGAAAATGAAATTCAATCAAGATAGCCTACTTACTGGAATTGAGATTCTTGCAAGAGCGGTTATGGGCACTTTTAAGATCATTGAAGAGGAGGTTTAACATTGAAGTTCGGTGAAGACATCGGAAAATTACAGTGAAAAATTCCATTTATCCGATTGAATTTTAGGTACCTGTGCAAGACACTATTCAAACAATACACTACAATTGCATAATGACATGTGGGGATATCGACTGTATAATACTTTGTCGATATCCTTTTGGTTTTTTATACAAAGACGCGAATTGTCATAATTGCACCTTGCACAGGTACCTCTTCCTAGATGAAGAAGAAGGGAAATAGAATGGTTGGTAAATGATGTTGGATTTACATATTGGAAAATAGAAGTGCGGACTTGTGTAGGGTATTTGTACAGAGGCTGTGCTTTTTTGTGCATTAAAATAATTGGCGCATTACTGGTCTTCTGCATACTTTAGTCCAGATTAGGGAAGTAGGTACCTGTGCGAGAAACTATTTGAACAATACACTACAATTGCATAAAGTGAAAAGGGGATGCCGACTAGATAACACTTTGTCGATATCCTTTTGGTTTTTTATTCGCATTCGTGAATTGTCATAAATGGGTCTTGCACAGGTACCTTTCAAAGGTACCATTCAAACGGTATGTTTTAAACGTTTCAAAATTGCACTTGAAGGGGGATTTGAAAATATGTATAGAAAGCTGGCTATTTCATCAATCGTTTTGAACTTTATTCTTTTCGCCGTGATTGGGTATGCCATTTATCTGAAGGGTGGCATTCCTTATGTGGTGCATTTTGTTTCTGCGAAGCTGTCGGATACTAATAAGGAAAATGAATTTGATGACTATTATAATACGCGTTTATCTATATTTAAAGAAAGTGAAGGAAAGGCCATCGTTTTTTTAGGGGATAGTTTAACTGATAATAATGAATGGGCGGAGGCTTTTCCGGATTCGAATGTCGGGAATCAGGAGATTGGAGACGATACAACATCTGGTGTGCTGTATCGCTTGAGAGAAACTACAAATCTAAAACCTTCTAAAATATTTATTATGATTGGTATCAATGATCTCATTGACGGTGTGTCTAGAGATGTCATTTTAAATAATTACACATCTATTATAGAAGAGATTAGAAAAGATAGCCCGAATACAGAAGTGTATATACAAAGCTTGTTGCCTACCAATTCTGATATGACCTACAAAAAAATCGATCAAGATGATATTTTGTGGTTGAACGATAACTTGAGAAAACTTGCATCTGACCACGGACATACATATATCAATCTTTATTCATTGTTCGAAGATGGAAATAATAAGTTGGATGAACGATGGACTATCGATGGTGTTCATTTGAATGGATCTGGGTATGTGGAGTGGGAAGGCGCTTTGGAAGATTATCTATTTAGCAAGTGATACTTCAAAGTAAGAGAAGAATCCGTGATGAATGCGGATTCTTCTTTATTAATTTATCCCAACAAGCCCGCAGCAATTTTCTTCGCCGCCACAATATTCTTCGTCCCGTGTACGAGCATGCGCCCGTCGCGAAATAGAACGAGTCGATGTCCGCTGTATTCACAAGCGAGCAGATGTGGGTTATGAACGAGTTTTGACACGGTTCCACGAATGGATTCAGCGAAAGAATCGAGTTCAAATTGACGACTTTCCGGCCATGATAGTTGGACAGTGTCGCGTCCGCATAGTACTGCTGTCCGCATCGAATCCCTGGCTGAAAGAAATGGATAGGTGGGATTCGCAGAACAGCTCGGACAACTATCCTTCTTCAACTTGCTGACATCAATCGACGCACGTTCACCCGTCCACAAGTCTGTAGACTCAAGTTTCGGTTGAAATTGAGTGCCGGTTACATATTTTAGTACGTCCGCAACTTGGCGTGCAGCTGTTGTGACAACGATTGGGCTAATGACGCCAACAGTGTCACATGTCATCGTCTGTGCGGGTAATGTTTCAAGTAAACAGTGAAGACAAGGTTGTCCTTCTTTAATTCCAATCGGGAAGGTCAGCCCGTAACTGCCGACGCAAGCCCCCATGAAAAAGGGGATGCCCCCGAGCTTTAACGCCGCGTCGTTGGCAAGCAGCCGGATTTCGATATTATCCGTTCCGTCTACAATGAAATCATGTCCCCGAATCAAATCCAGTACATTATCGGGCGTCACATCAACGACAATCCCAGTTACATCAACATCGCTATTAATGGCCGTCAATCGTTTTTCCGCCGCGACGGCTTTCGGCAACTGATCGATGACGTCTTGTTCGGTGTACAGTTGTTGGCGGTGTAAATTGGTCCAGTCAATAATGTCGCGGTCGACGATTGTGATACGTCCGACACCGGCGCGGACGAGCATTTCGCCGGCAGAAGAGCCAAGTGCACCAGCCCCTAGGATGAATACACTTGATTCGCGAATTAATGCCTGTCCTTCTTCACCAATTGGGTCGAATAGTTCTTGACGTGAATATCGTTCTTTCAATTTGGTAGCAACCCTTCCATCGGACTACTTGCGACTGCATAATCACGTTCAGGCATACGCCCAGCTTCATACCCGAGGCGTCCCGCTTCAATTGCAAGCTTCATCGCGATCGCCATTTTCACGGGATCTTTCGCTTCCGATACGGCAGTATTCAATAACACGGCGTCCGCACCAAGTTCCATCGCATATGCCGCGTCTTTCGGGGAGCCGATACCGGCATCGATAATTACGGGCACATCCGATTGTTCGATAATAAAAGACAAGTTTAGCGGGTTCAAAATGCCTCGTCCTGATCCAATCGGGGAAGCACCAGGCATAATCGCGTGAACACCCATCTCGCATAATCGACGTGCAAGAACAACATCATCCGACGTATACGGCAGCACGATGAATCCTTCTTCCAAAAGCATTTCGGTCGCGCGCAATGTCTCGACAGGATCTGGCAATAAAGAGTGATCACACCCGATAATTTCAACTTTCACCATGTCGCAGAGTCCCGAAGCCTTCGCGAGTTTCGCGATGCGCACAGCTTCTTCCGCTGTTTTCGCACCCGCCGTGTTTGGCAATAATGTATATGTCGACAAGTCAAGTTGTTCAAGAAAATTTGGTTGCGACGGTTCGAATATGTTCATCCGTCTCACCGCAAACGTCAAAATTTCCGCTTCTGAAACACGAACCGCTTCTTTCTGCGTTTCAAATGACGGGTATTTTCCAGTCCCTAATAATAATCGTGATGAAAATGTTTTATCTGCAATTTTCAGCATGGTCATCCTCCTCCAACAAAGTGAATAATTTCGATTTGATCCCGGTCCTTGATTGGCGCGTCATAAGCATCTTTTGCGACAATCTCTTTATTTAATTCGACGATGAGAATTCGGTCTGCGAGATTGAGATTTTCAAGTAATTGTTGAACGTTCCCGACATCTGACGGTATTTCATGCGAATTGCCATTTAAATCGATTGTTATGGTCATAATAAATTCCCCCTTTTAGTATTCATCGCATCATAATAGGATTTTGCAGCTGTGATTGCGCTGTCGCTACCGAAAATCGACGACATAACGGCAACACCATCTACAGCCAAATTTTCAATATGGCTTGGTTTGATTCCACCAATTGCATAAACAGGAATTGCTAATGCTGAAATAATTTTGTTTAGTTCATCTGTTCCGCGTGGTGGTAAGAGAGCTTTCGAGCCAGTTTCATATAAATGACCGTACAAAACCCAATCTGCGCCTTCACTCATAGCCGTTTTAGCTTCTTCGTATGAATGGACTGATTTTCCAAATGATAGCGAAGGGAAATGCTCCTTTAAAAGTGGCAACGGCAATCCATGTCCGGGTAGCTGCACTTTGTGAATGTTAGTGAGTGAAGCAAGATCCGCACGCCCGTGCACGATTATTTTTGTTTTGTCAAAACCATCCAGCTTTAGCTTATGTATTAATTCAAACACTTCGCGATCAGTTTTTGATTTCTCGCGTAAGATAACCGCGTCGATATACGGTTCAATCGCTAGAAGCGTCTCCGCTAATTTGTGAATGGACAATCGGTCATCCGTTACAGCAATCAGTTTCACGTCGTTCCTCCTTTAAACGCAAAAAGACCACTCTCCCGGTAGGAAAGTGGTCTGTCAAAGGCAAATTTATGCACAAGTAAGAAGACGCGCCACATCCCTCCGCAGGTACAAACCTGTTCAGGTAATAAGGGTATCGGAGTAAAAACTCGTCTCTCAGTCCTTTAAAAGGATTCCCCTAATGGTCAAATTAGTATGAAGTTGTTTATAGCTTTGTTCCTAGTTAGCATAACAAACAATAGGTACCTGTGCAAGAAACAATTCGAAAAATACACTACAATTGCATAAAGTGAGAAGGGGGTACCGACTGTATAACGCTTTGTCGAGATCTCTTTGGCTTTTTATTCAAGTTCTGGAATTGTCATAATTGCGCCTTGCACAGGTACCTCTCAAACATCTAAAAAAACGTCTCAAAACTTACCATTGAAAGGGGATTTGAAAGTATGTATAGAAAGCTAGCTATTTCATCAATCGTTCTGAACCTTATTCTTTTCGCGATAATCGGGTATGCGATTCATCTGAAGGGAGGAATTCCTTATGTGATGGATTATGTATCTGCAAAGGTATCGGATAATGAATTTGATGACTATTACAAAACGCGGTTATCTATATTTAAAGAAAGTGAAGAGAAGGACGCCATTTTTTTAGGAGATAGTTTAACTGATTACAACGAATGGGCGGAGTCTTTTCCGGAAGTGAATATCGGTAATCAAGGGATCGGAGACGATACAACATCTGGTGTACTATATCGTTTAAAAGAAACTACAAATCTAAAACCTTCAAAAATATTTATTATGATTGGCATCAACGATCTCATTAATGGCGTGTCTAGAGATGACATTTTAAAGAATTACACATCTATTATAGAAGAAATCAAAAAAGACACCCCAAACACAGAAGTGTATATTCAAAGCTTGTTGCCTACCAATTCCGATCTAACTTACAAAGATGTTAATAAAGAGGATATTTTGTGGTTGAATGATAACTTAAGAAAACTCGCATCTGAAAGCGGATATACATATATCGATCTTTATTCATTGTTCGTGGATGGAAATGATGAACTGAATGAAAAATGGACTATAGATGGAATTCATTTGAATGGACCTGGGTATGGGGTGTGGGAAGAAGCTTTGGGTCGTATTAGGGGTGCTTGAAAATGGTCGAAAGCGAAAAGAGATGGCCTTGGAAAAGGATGTTTCCTTGAATTCTGTTAATATCTGGATACGAAACTATCAGCTGTATGGTAGAGATGGATTAAGTTTTAATAAACGAACAGATTACGTAGCGCAGGAAGAAACCCAAAAAGAATTGAAGCAGCTCAAAAAAATCGGAAAACGATACAACGAGCAGCTGGAGGAGATTGAAATCCTAAAAAAGTTCCAGGCCTTTCTCAAGGAGAACGAATGAGCAAGCGGTATGAAGCCATGTCGTTATTGAGAAAGGATCATTCCGTCGCACTGATCTGTAAAGCTATAGGTGTATCCAAAAGCGGCTATTACAGCTATTTAAAACGACCCGCAAAGACAATGACTGAGCGGGATGAGCAAGACATGGAAGAAATCCAGAAAACATATGACAAAAGCGGAGGCACCTACGGCGCGAAACATATTTCAGGTGAACTGAAGGCCGCAGGCACTATCATCAATCATAAACGGGTTCGCCGATTGATGGGTGAAATGAATCTGAAATCAAAGATTCGTAGGGTTAAATCAACGCGGGTACAAAAAGAAGCCAGTGCTGGCTATATCTATCCCAACCTTTTAAACCGCGGTTTAAACGCAGAATTAGTCAACCGCAAATGGGTGACCGACCTCTCGGAACTAACAGTAAAAGATGTGAAATTCTTTATCTCAGTCATCATGGACTTACATAATCGCGAAATCGTGGGCTTTGCGGTCAGTACACATCCCAATGCGGATCTGGTCGAGGAAACAGTCCTGAAAGCAATGGAAAAAAGAGGTCTAATAGACTTGAAGCAAGTGATCCTGCATTCGGATCAAGGAAGTGTCTATTCTTCAATGCGGCACCATCTGCTGGCTGAAAAGCTTGGGTTCATTCCGAGCATGTCCAGAAAAGCGAACTGTTGGGATAACGCATTCATCGAGAGTTTCTTCTCTCATTTGAAGACGGAATTTCCGCATCTGTTTCCTGTAGATTCAGCTGGGCAAGTAATCGATGATTTGCCGAATTTTATTACTTATTTTAACGAAGAACGCAGTCAAAAGAGACTGGGTTATTTGAACGCCGACCGCTTATTTAAAGAAAGAAAGTATGGCGATTTAATCAATAATTATTCACTGTCCGAAAAAAGGGGGCTAGACTACAGGCACCGTCATAATTAATGAATAAGCGGAGGTTAGGTCGTCTCCGCCTCTTTCAATTAATTTAAATGGTGAGTTAGTGTGCTACAAAATCCTTCCTCATAAATCTAATTTATATTGTTTCATTTTTTTATAAAACCACGGTCTACTTATACCAAGTAGCTTACTTGCCTTTGTTTTGTTTCCGTTGGTTTCCTTTAATGCGGAAATAATCATTTCTTTTTCCTTAAAATTAATTCTTTCTTTATAAGTAAAAGAATTGTGATGGGATGGGATGGATTTGCCTTCTAGATTTCCAGGAAGGGAGGCAATATCTTCCTCATCAATATAATCACCTTTACTAATATTAGCCGCTCTTTCTAAAGTGTTTTGTAATTCTCTTACATTTCCAGGCCAGGAGTAGCGCATCAGTTTTGTTAAAGCGGAATGGGTTACGCCTCTAATATAGAAGCCCTCTTGATTCAGTCTATTGATGATTTCATTTATAATTTCAGGTAAATCTTCTATTCGTTCGCGTAAAGGTGGAATTTTTAGGCTCATGATATTTATGCGATAGTATAAATCCTCTCTAAATTTTCCCTCGCTTATTAGCTTTTCAAGATTTTGATTTGTTGCAGCAATGATTTTTGTATTCAAGTGAATCGTTTTTGAACTACCTAATGGCTGAAATTCTTTTTCCTGCAAAACACGCAATATTTTTGACTGCAGAGGGAGAGACATGTCCCCGATTTCATCTAAAAAGATTGTTCCATTTTGCGCTAGTTCAAATTTCCCTTTCATTCCACCTGTTTTAGCACCTGTAAAAGCGCCTCCTGAATATCCAAAAAATTCTGATTCCAGTAGTTCATGAGGGATAGCAGCACAATTCACTTCAATGAATGGTCCCATTTGAGAAGATGCAGCATGAATCCCTTGGGCGAATAACTCTTTGCCCGTTCCACTTTCCCCGGTTATTAAAACAGTAGACATACTTTTAGCAGCTAAATTCGCTTCATTTTTTATTTTTTGAATTGCATCTGATTCCCCGGCAATATCGTATAAAGTGTATTTTGTTCCTTTTCTACTATATATTTCATCCTTATATGCAGATACTTGTTTTTCAAGTTTTTTCACTTTCGTAACTGCTTCCTGTAGATGTTTCAATCCACGAAATGCTAGTTTACAAATAGCACTATTCGTAACGCCGTTTTCACTTATGGGTATTATCGAAATAATACATTGTTGTCCATTTATTATCTGTGGAGTGTTGTTAATTGTTACTCCGTTCTTAATCACATTTTCTATATCCAATTCTGGGAGCACTTCAGTAGTAGACTTGTTCATAATGTCTTTACTGCTTATGTAAAATAAATCAGTGAAATTTTTATTTACCATTGTTACTTCTGCCTTATTATTAACGAGAATGATAGCATCGTAGGCAAAATCAATGATTGAAGTTAATTGATTATAAACGAGATTATATGAATGCAGTAGTTCCTGAGTTGAAATTACTCCAATGGGCTTCATTTCATCATTCACAACGGGGGCATGACCAATTTTATGTTTCAGTAGAACACTCCTTGTTTCTTCAATTGTATTAGTTGGTCGCAAGAACTTTGGATTGGAAATATAAAATTCTTCAATTGTTATGTCAAATGATGGTCTTGTTGCTAATAAACTAAAAACTTTATTCTTAGTAATGATTCCGATTAAACGATTGTTTTCATCAACAACTGGCAGCATATTTACTTGAGTATTTATAAACTTCGGCAGCAAGTCAATTAATTGATCACCCAATGTACAGGTAACAAAGTTTTTTGTCATACAATCCATTACTAACAAACAAATCCCTCCAACTAGAAAAAATGATTAGTTCAACTATAATAAATAATCAGTAAACTGTAAAGCGTTAGTGATTGGTTACAGTTTACAATATATCGTCAATGGTTGTTAACGATTAAATAAAATTAATCCTCATTTAATAGGGATAGATACTTGGCATGAAACTTGCAATAGTATTAGTGAACTATTAAGAGTGGAGGGAAAAGAATGACTCAACTAAAAGAGATTGAAGAAGAAATTATGCTGTTAAGAAAGTCGGTAGAAGCTTTCGCGAAAAAAGAAATCGCCCCTTTTTATAGTCGATGGGAAAAAGAGGGTGTCGTTCCAAGAGAGCTTTGGAAAAAATTTGGCAGTGCGGGCTTTCTATGTGTAGATATACCAGAAAAGTATGGCGGATTAGGCGCGCCTTTAAGTTATTCCGCAACCATTATTGATGAATTGAGTAGGCTTGGTTTTAATTCGATTTCTGGAAGTTTATCGGTCCATTCAAATATTGTAGCCCATTATATTTTAAGCTTCGGGACAGAGGAGCAAAAGTTGCGTTATTTATCAGGAATGGCTACAGGTGAATTAATTAGCGCAATAGCAATGACAGAACCTAACGCTGGAAGTGATTTGCAGGGAATTAGCACATCAGCAAATAACAATGTTTCGACGGGTGAATACAGTATCGATGGCTCAAAAACATTTATTACGAATGGTCAACTTTTTGATTTTGTCGTAGTAGTAGCAAAAACGAATCAAAATGTAAAAGCTTCAAAAGGAATTACGCTATTTATTGTTGATGCTGATACGGAAGGTGTGATTAAAGGAAAGAAACTGAAGAAAATGGGTCTCCACGCTGCCGATACATCTGAATTAATATTTGAAAATGTTAAAGTACCAGCTAGTCAAATACTCGGTTTACTTAACGGCGGTTTTGGTGCATTAATGAGCGAACTGCCCCGTGAACGAACTACTTTGGCAATTGGAGCATGTGGTGCGATGGAGGGGGTTCTTGACATAACGATAGAATATCTACACGAACGAGAAGCATTCGGAAAATCGCTTAGTGAGATTCAAGTGATTCGACATAAAATTGCTGAAATGGTAACTGAAGCAAAAGTTAATAGAGCATATGCCAACCACTGTTTAAACCTATTAGAAAAGGGAGAGTTAACTACAGCAGATGCGAGTGCAGCAAAATTATCAACGACTGAGGCTCAAGGACGCATTGTCGACGGATGTTTGCAACTTTTTGGCGGTTACGGTTATATGGAGGAATATCCAATTTCCCGTGCTTATACCGATGCAAGAGTTCAACGAATTTATGGTGGGACTTCAGAGATTATGAAGGAAATCATTAGCAAAGATGTTTTAGGTAATTAATAGGTTAATAGGGAGAGGAGATGAGCTTATGGATTTAACAGAGAAAGTTGCTGTTGTAACTGGCGGAGCTTCGGGACTAGGTTTAGCAACCGTTGAAAAGCTTGTAGAGAAGGGTGCTAAGGTTGTAATTTTTGATTTAAATGAAGAAAAAGCAAAAGAAGCAGTCGAACGGCTAGGTAGAAATGTTCGTCATGAAATTGTGAATGTAACAGATGAGGAATCTGTTCAAAAAGGAATTGATCTTGCAATCGAAGCTTTTGGAGCCATTCACATTTGTGTAAATTGTGCTGGCGTAGGAACACCGGGGAAAACGATTGGTAAAATAGGTGTATTACCTTTAGAAAACTTTAAACAAATTATAGATATTAATCTAACTGGTACTTTTAATGTATTACGATTATGTGCAAATGTGATGAAAGATAATGAACCGACTACTGATTCTGGTGAAAAAGGTGTATTCATTAATACAGCTTCTGTAGCAGCATTCGATGGTCAAATGGGGCAAGCTGCGTACGGTGCAAGTAAAGCCGGAGTCGCAGGGATGACGTTGCCGATAGCAAGGGATTTATCACAGTTCGGTATACGCGTAAATACAATTGCGCCTGGTTTATTTTTAACGCCACTGGCAAGTACCTTATCAGAAAAAGTCATAAAGAAATTATCAGAAAGTGTTGAGTTTCCAAATCGTCTAGGAAAACCAAGTGAATTTGCCGAGATGGCTACTTTCATTATGGAACAAGAATATTTAAATGGTGAGGTGATTCGATTGGATGGCGGCATTCGGATGTCTCCAAGGTAAACAAATAAGGACTTAGGGGGTAATCATATGACAAAGAAAGCAAATGTCATTGGAGTTAGCATGGTGAAATTTGAAAAACCAGGAAGAAATGAGCCGTATGAAATGATGGCGTCGAAAGCGATCACAGGGGCTTTAGCAGATGCGGGGATTTCCTTTTCTGATGTTCAACAGGCATATGCCAGTTATGTATATGGCGATAGTACTTGTGGTCAAACGGCCTTATACCGGGTTGGCATGACAGGGATTCCTATTATAAATGTTAATAATAATTGTTCTTCAGGATCGACAGCATTATATATGGCACGGCAAGCAGTAGAATCTGGTTCAACTGAGTGTGTTCTAGCTTTTGGATTTGAAGAAATGCAGCCAGGTGCTTTAGGTGAAAATTGGTCAGACAGGACTTCTCCATTCCAATGGATTTACAACGGTTTTAATGAATTAAATAAAGAATTACCAGAAGGTCCAGTCGCACTTAAAGTATTTGGTGCAGCTGGTTTAGAATATCTCGAAAAATACGGTGCGAATCGAGACATTTTTGGTAAAGTTGCCGTGAAATCGAGGAAACATGCGATTAACAATCCTTATTCTCTCTTTACGAATGAAATTGGATTGAATGATGTGATGAATTCCCCAGTCATCTACCCAGGATTAAGAAGATTAATGGCTTGTCCTCCAACATGTGGAGCGGCAGCAGTCATTGTCTGCAGCGATCAGTTTGCCAAAAAACATAATATCCATAAATCAGTGCAAATTGCCGCTCAATCGATGACAACCGATTTGCCTGACACTTATGATAATAACCTTAATTTAGTTGGACGAAAAATGACAGAGAACGCAGTGAGGCAAGTGTATGAAAAAGCTGGAATTGGTCCAGAAGATGTCGATGTTGTGGAATTACATGATTGTTTTACACCGAATGAAGTGATTACTTATGAAGGCTTAGGCCTCTGTGCGGAAGGTGAAGCAGAGAAGTTTATTAATGATCAAGATAATACCTATGGTGGAAAGTTTGTCGTCAATCCCTCTGGAGGGTTGATGTCAAAGGGACATCCACTTGGGGCAACAGGGTTGGCTCAATGTACTGAGCTCGTATGGCATTTGCGTGGAGAAGCAGGTGAACGACAAGTAAAGAAGGCTAAAGTAGCGCTTCAGCATAATTTAGGTCTCGGCGGAGCTTGTGTTGTGACACTATATAAGCAGGTTTAGTTACAAGTTTTAAGATTTTACGGTTGATAGAACACAATCTAATGTACTTTTGGTTAATTGTAAGCAGGTTAAAACAATATATCTAAAAGGAGAAGAAGCTGATGAATATTATTCAAGCTTTAGAAGTGAATGTACAGCGTCATCCGTTAAAAGAAGCGTTACTGTATGAGGATAGACATTATAATTATGAACAATTTAATGAAAGCATCAACAGGTTAGCGCATGGCTTCATCCAACATGGGATTCAAAAAGGAGACCATGCTGCAATGATGATGAAAAACTCTGATTACTTTGCCATCACATATTTTGCTCTTGCAAAAATAGGTGCAGTGATTGTGCCAATGAATTTTCGACTGTTATCCAAAGAGCTTTCGTATATTATAGATAACTCCGATTCAAAACACATCATTGTAGATCCGGAATTTGAAGAGGAAATCTTAAAGGCTATAGATCAAAATTCATCTATAAAAAATTTAATTTCTGTGCCACAGGCAAAGAATAAAGCGTTTAAGTCATATAAAGATATACTTTCGGGAAATATTAAAAATCTGAATGTAGAAATTTTAGGAACAGATCATTTTCAAATTATGTATACTTCTGGAACAACGGGCTATCCCAAGGGTGCATTATTTGACAATGATCGGATTAGAAATACAACGACACAATTAATTATGACTTTGGGCTATCATCCGCAGGAAAGGTGGCTACATTTTGCTCCTCTATTTCACGGAGCACAGCTCATGATATGTTTTGTAACACAAATTTATCTTGGCAGCTTTGGGGTGATATACCGAGAATTTAATCCAAGAACAATTTTGCAAGATATTTCTAAACATAAAATAACATCTATGTTGGCTGTTCCGGCAATGTTTATTGCTTTTCTACAAATTCCTAAAGAAAAAGATTTTAACTTTTCAACTATTGAAAGATTGCTTTACGGCGCAGCCCCAATGTCAGAAGATGTTGTAAGAAGATGCATTGAATATTTTGGTTCGAATAACTTTCATAGTTTATGTGGTCAAACAGAATCAGGACCGGCTGGAATTGTCCTCTATCCAAAAGAACATGAACAACATGCGGGAATGTCTGGAAAAGCCTCTTTTTTCTCTACATTAGTTGATGTAGTTGACTCAGAAGGCGATTCCGTGGAAGTGGGAGAAGTTGGAGAATTTATAATGACAGCCCCGTCCCTCATGAACGGGTATTACAAAAACCCGGAAGCTACAGCACAAACGATTAAAGATGGATGGTTATATACAGGCGATTTAGCGATGAGAGATGAAGAAGGTTATATTCTATTAGTCGATCGCAGTAAGGATATGATTATTAGCGGTGGAGAAAATGTTTATTCTATCGAGGTTGAAAATACAGTCGGTATGCATCCCGACGTTGTAGATGTGGCGATTATCGGAGTTCCAGATGAAAAATGGGGTGAACTTGTAACGGCTGTTGTCGTTAAAAAGGCTGATTCTGAACTAACAGAAGAACAAGTGATTGATTTTACTAAGCAAAATCTAGCAAGTTATAAATCTCCGAAAAAAGTAATATTTGAAGATTGTTTACCGAGAAATCCATCTGGCAAGCTCATGAAATTTCAACTAAGAGAAAAATATAATGTGAAAGTTAACTCATAAAATCTGCCATATATTATTGTCCATAGTTTCTATGAAGTAAACTTAATATTCAGTCCGGCATTTACTAATTAAATTTAATGGGAGGGTAAAATGAGTATTAAAACAAATTTATTAAAAAGATCATTAATTGGAGATAGCTTAAAAAGGTCGAGTTATCGATATCCAACGAAAACGGCATTAATTTTCTATGATTCACAAGAGCAACAAATTACGTATACGTTCGAAGAGTTGAACAACGAAGTTAATCAAACTGCCAATTCGTTACTAGAAATGGGGATTGAAAAAGGTGATCGAATTGCTGTAATCGGGCGCAATAATTCTGAGATTGTCGTTTTATCCTATGCGCTAATAAAAATTGGGGCTTGGTACACTCCTTTGAATTTTATGTTCAATTCAGAAGAAGTTAAACAATTGATTCAATTTTCGAAACCCCGCATGTTTTTTGTAGACAAGGAATATATCGAACTAGTTCAATCGATTGAAAGCGAATTAAGCGAGGTTGAAACAATTTTTAGCCTTCGTACAACCGAAATTCCTTCTGGTTGGGAAGATTTTAGTCAATTGAAGAAAGGGAATGCAAATGAAGTTGAAGTAGCGATAGATGATGAAAATGTTGCTGCTCTTTTTTATACAAGCGGAACAGAGTCTGCTCCAAAAGGCGTGATGGTAAGTCATAGAAACTGTTTATATACCAATTATTCATATATGGCGGCAGGTGCGTTTCAACCAGATGATATTTTGATGCTCTCCCTTCCATTAATTCATATAGCGGGCTTTGCTTTAATGTTAAATGCACATATGGTTGGCTTAACAGTAGTTATGACAGACATACCAGTTCCATCGCGAATCGCAATGTTAATGGAAAGGCATAAAGTTACTCTCACAGCTTTGCCACCGACACTTTATTTAGCAATACTTAAAGAAGCTGATCAGCATAATTTATCTTCTCTACAAAAACTAATCACCTGGTCAAGTACAATTCCTAAAAGTATGGTGGATGGGTGGAATGAAGCATCTCCTAAAGCAAGGTTTTTCACGATTCAAGGCTCAAGTGAAACAACAGGATCACCTCTCACGGGAAGTTGGTTTAAAACATGGGATGAAGTTCCAAACGGTGATGGAAGATATGTAGGAAGAGTATCTCATACAGGTTGCGAAATTAAGCTGATTGATGAATTGGGAAAGGAAGTTCCAGATGGGGAACCGGGTGAACAGATTGCGAGAGGACCAGTTGTTGTAAGTGGTTATTATAATGACGAAGAGGCGAATAATAGAGCGTTTCGTGACGGATGGTTCCATACGGGTGATGTTCTAATCCGTGATCGAGATGGCAACTATTATTTTGCGGACCGAAAGAAAGACATTGTAAAAACAGGTGGAGAAAATGTATCCAGTCAAGAAGTAGAAAACGTTCTTAGTAATCACCCTCATATTTATCAATGTGCAGTTTTCGGAATCCCTGATACACGATGGGGAGAAGCAGTAGTCGCTGCTGTTGTGCTAAAAAGTGGGGTTATATTATCCGAGGAAGAAGTCATAGACTATTGTCGTATCAGACTGTCTGGTTTCAAACTTCCAAAGTTTGTTGTATTCCGGTCCGAGTTACCTTTAACGTCTGCTGGGAAGTTATTAAAACGATCTTTAAAAGATGAATATAAAAACTTATCATTGAAAATGATTTAATGAAATTTAGTTGCAATTACGCCGAAGCGTGATCAATCTCAATAGACAGTATAAAAATCATCATGAGGTGAAGGGATGAAATTTGATGAGATAATGATTGGACAAACATTTGATAGTCGTTTTTATAAGATAAGTAAGGAAGAAATTATGAAATTTGCATCACAATTTGATCCACAATACATGCATATCGATGAGGAAAAAGCTAGCGAGAGCATTTTT
The DNA here is from genome assembly GCF_018309085.1 of Sporosarcina sp. Marseille-Q4063. GTDB lineage: Bacteria > Bacillota > Bacilli > Bacillales_A > Planococcaceae > Sporosarcina. The sequence goes on from NZ_CP070502.1 coordinate 3,152,595, forward strand.
AACGGAATCATTGCTTCAGGATTACATACCTTGAGTCTTTCTTTTAAATTGTGGACTGAGGTAAGTGCTTGGGGACAGGATGTGATTGCCGGAACAGGCATCAACAATCTTAGATTTACGAAACCAGTATATCCTGATGACGTTTTATACATCAAAGCGAAAGTAATTGAAAAGAAAGAAAAAAAGGATTCAGGAGAAGTAACGTTATTACTTATTACCTGTAAAAATGACGGGGTTAAAGTGTTAACAACTGAAATTTCGGCTTTAGTAGCTAAATAATGATGAGTGAGAGGGGAGTTTGACAAATGGTTTATGGGGCAATTGCGAATCACGAACCAATTATATATGAAGAAAAGGGGCAAGCTGCTTGGATTTATTTGAATCGACCAACAGAGATGAATTCTCTATCAAAAAAAATGATTACTGGGCTTATTCAAGTTCTTCAAGAAGCTGAACAAAATAATGATATCCGAGTAGTAGTGTTGTCAGGAAAAGGAAAGGCATTTTGCGCTGGTGCTGATTTAAAAGAACTTTTAGTGGATTTGAATAAAAAGCCAGATGGTGAAAAGGGTTTATTAGATTACGCCGAAGAACTTTTTCATGCACTTAATCATTTATCCAAACCATTAATCGCTGCACTAAATGGCATTACACTTGCTGGAGGATTGGAAATTGCGATGACGGCGGATATTGTTATTGCTTCTGAAAAAGCAAAAATAGGGGATGGCCATTCCAATTTTGGGGTCCTGCCTGGTGGCGGCGGTGCTGTTAGACTGCCCCGAGAAATAGGGATAAATCGAGCGAAATATTTGTTGCTTACGGGGGATTTTATATCTGCAAAAGAGATGAAGGATTACGGTTTCGTGAATGAGGTTATTCCTGATGATGAACTCGTTGAGGCTGTACAAAAAATAGCAGACAAAATCTCAACAAAAAGTCCACTTGTTCTAAGAGAAATTAAAAGACTTGTAACGGACGGCTTAGAACAACCACTGGAAACTGCATTAAGGCTGGAACTATTAGCTTTAAAAAACCATACACGCTCTTATGATTTTCAGGAAGGCTTAAGTGCATTTTCAGAAAAGAGAGTACCTGATTTTAAAGGCTATTAAAAATTTAGTGACGGGTACCCACTTAGTGTCGGGTACCTGTGCAAGACACTATTCAGACAATACACTACAATTGCATGAACAAATAAAGAAATTCATCCAGGCTAACATTCGGATGAATTTCTTTTGTTTATTTATTCGTTAAGTTGAATTGTCATAATTGGTTCTGTGCGACTTGTACCTTCTACTAGAATGATTAGGTTAAAGATTCATTCATGCAGCTTTTTTAGCTATGCTCTTCCTTCCCCCTTCTCCGCAATCCACAAAGCAACCTGTAAATTCAATGCATCATCAAATTTCCGAGGGTCATATCCTGTATCCCCAGTAAACTTGTTCAATCGATAAATTAACGTATTTCGATGCAAGTATAAGGCATCAGCAGTTTTTTGGATATTGAGGCTATTGGCGAAAAAAGCTTTTAGTGTTTTCGATCTCACTGAATTGTTGCCGTCTTTAAATATCCGACGAGAAAACCGTTTAGACAAAGTATCATCCAATTGATAGATTAGCGATTTGACTTCGATATTTGTAAAAGAAACCAGTTCCTGGCTATCCTCACTAATTTGTAATGTAAGATCACAATCCAAATAGGATTGATTGAACTTCTCTAGCTTATAGAAAGGGAGACTATAAGCCATCTTGAATACAATATCCGTATTCTTCATTGTTTTAAAGACACGGTGTACGCAATGGTATGCCTCATCTTCTTCGAGTCCACAAAGCGTAATGAGTATCCGATGGACATTTATAAAGCTCACAATACAATTATGGCTCCCAATCGTATCCTCTAATTTTTGGATGAGTGCTTGATTGGAAATGGAGCGTTCGGTTATTTCTATCATGATTGTTAGAAATGGTGGACTTAAGTCGAATTTCAGTAAACTAATGGCACGTTGGATTTGAGCATAGGAAGGATTTATTTTTAGCAACTCTCCCACGATCATATCTTTCGTGTGCTGCCTCCACTCCAGTTGTGATGCGATAAATTCTTGTTTAATCATTAATTCCGTTGTCATTTTTACGAGTTCCCCAACGTCTTTCATTTCATCCGGATTACCTGTAATGCCGATTACGCCGATGGTTTCATCTTGAAAAACAATGGGCAGATTCACACCTGGCTGGGCGACTTCCCAGGTTTTATCTTCTTCGGCATTAATAATAAGCGTGTTGCCACTCCGAAGTACCTCAAGTGCGCCCTCATGAATTAACCCTATTCTAGATGTATCTATAGCAGCAATAATAATGCCGTCGACATCCATAATATTAATATTTCGCTGTAGGCGCAATGAAGTCTCCCTTACGATCTCGAGTGCAATCTTTGTTGTTAGCATATTCACAGAACTCTACCTACCTTTTAGTTAAAGTGACTAAGTATTGGTGTATTTTTTAGTGTATTTTTGTATTGTATAGCCATAGACAAATATCGTCAATATTCGTATGATTAACACAATGAATTGAAAGCGTTTTCTTAGGGGGATATTATGAAAATTATTATTGCACCGGATTCATTTAAAGGCAGTCTGAGTGCTGTTGAAGTGGCGAATGCCATAAACAGAGGTGTTAAAAATGCTTATGCTGAGGCAGAAACGCATTTACTACCCGTGGCAGACGGCGGAGAAGGGACGATGGAAACGTTAATTGCTGCGACTTATGGGGAAAAACGAGAAGTAGTCGTTGTTGGGCCTTTGGGAAATGAGGTAAAAGCGGCATATGGAATTCTAGGCGATGGTGAAACATGTGTCATTGAAATGGCGAGTGCTTCTGGATTGGCACTTGTACCTGAAGGAAAACTGGCACCGTTAGACGCAACGACGTACGGAGCTGGGCAATTAATCAAGCAAGCGTTGGATGATGGATTTTCATCTTTCATTATCGCTTTAGGTGGATCTGCGACAAATGATGGGGGCGCGGGAATGCTTCAAGCGTTGGGTTTAAAGCTTCTGGATAAGATGGGGAAAGAGGTTGGTTACGGCGGAGGCAAACTAGCGGATATTGAAAGAATCGATACGCAATATTTTGATTCAAGAATTAAGAATAGTAAGTTTCTGGTTGCGTCGGATGTACAAAATCCGTTAATTGGTTTAAATGGTGCTTCCCATATATTTGGACCACAAAAAGGAGCCACTCCAGATGATGTGAAAATTCTTGATGAAAACATGTCTCATTGGGCGGATCAAATCGCTACCGTAACCGGGGTTTCTCTACACGATCTACCAGGTGCGGGGGCAGCCGGTGGCATCGGCGGTGCTTTTCAAGCATTCTTTCCCGCGAAAATGGAGCGGGGTGTTGATGTCGTTTTAGAATATGTTAATTTTCACGGTTATTTAAAAAACACGGATTTGGTGATTACAGGTGAAGGGCAGGTGGATTATCAGACTGCTTCTGGGAAAACACCGCTTGGCGTTGCACAGGCTGCAATGAGTGAAAATGTACCTTCAATTATTTTGGCGGGGGCCGTGGGTAAGGGGATTGAAATTCTTTATGATTACGGTGTGGTCAGCGTTCACAGCATCGTTGATAAACCGATGACCCTCTGTGAATCTATGAGCCAAGCAGCAAGTTTATTAGAAAAAAGCGCAGAACAAATTATACGTTCATACTTTTATAGTCAGATAAAAGAACTAGAAGGAGGCAGATTGATTTGAAAATAAAAGAAACGATTGAAAAGGTTCCAGGTGGGTTAATGGTTGTTCCGCTATTATTAGGTGCTACACTTAATACAATTGATCAATTGCATATTCCAATCGTCATGAAAGCCCTCAAATTTCTAGGTGCGCCGCAAACAGAAGCGGGTTATTATGAGTTTCTAAGAATTGGCGGATTTTCACAGGAATTATTCAAAGACAGTGCTCTTGTCCTTATTGCATTATTTCTTTTTTGCGTAGGGAGTCAAATGAATTTAAAAGTTGGTGGTCTTGCCTTAAAAAAAGGTTTTCTACTAACAAGTTCTAAATATTTGACGGGGCTTGCTGTTGGTATCGCATTCGGCATTTTCTTTGATCCGTGGCATGGCATACTTGGTCTATCTTCACTTGCGATTATTGCGGGAATGACAAACAGCAACAGTGGAATGTATGCAGCATTAACAGGTCAATATGGAAATCGCTCTGACGTAGGTGGGTTATCGATTCTTGCGATTAATGATGGTCCTTTCTTGACGCTTTTGTCATTGGGGATTCTTGGAACCGCTTTACCAATGATTGCGTTTATCGCTGTATTATTGCCGCTGGGCATTGGGATGTTATTAGGAAACTTGGATCCAAAAATGCGCGAATTTTTAAAGCCCGGGGAGTCGCTAACTATACCGTTTTTTGCTTTTGCGTTAGGTGCAGGCATGAACTTGGCAAATTTCCTGAATCCTACTGTATTAGCTGGGGGATTAGCGCTTGCGGTTTTAACATTTGTTCTAACAGGTGGTGCGGGAATCCTTGTCTTTAAACTATTTAAGGAAAAGAGTTATATCGCACCGATTGCTGAAGCTTCAACAGCAGGTAATGCGGCTGCAACACCGGCAGCAATTGCGGCTGCGGCGTCTGTGGCAGTTGCCTCAGGTGCAATGACTCCGGCAGAATTTGAAGCGATACAAAATATTGTACCGATTGCTACCGCACAAATTTCCATATCAACAATTGCGACTACTTTACTATGTCCATTGGGTGTCATCTTGATGGATCGTTACCAAAGAAAAAGAGGTATTGATGGCACGAAAGAGTATATTGTTGATACACAGAAAAGAACTAAAGCGACGTTAGAAAAAACAGTAAACAGTTAAATGATCGTAAATAATATTGAAAAGGTGATTTTAACGATGAAGACAGAATTGTTATATGGGAAAGAAGGGCTGGAATTAGAGTTACCAGATCAATCTTTTCTAATTGAGCCGAAAAACTTGCCGAAAGTGGAGGATGAAAAAGAATCTGTTCGACAGGCATTGCGTAATCCAATAGGCATGGAATCCTTAAAGGAGTCCGTAAAATCGACAGATACCGTTTCCATTGTCATTAGTGACATTACACGTCCAACACCGAACCATATTTTGGTTCCTTTATTAATAGAAGAGTTGGATCATGTTCCACTAGAAAATTTTGTAATTATCAATGGGACAGGCACACATCGAGATCAGACAAGAGAAGAATTTGTCCAAATGCTTGGACCTTGGGTAGTGGATAATATTCGCATTATCAATAACGATTGTCACAACAAAGAGACGCTTGTAAATCTTGGTAAAAGTACGTTCGGATGCGATGTCTATCTAAATAAGGATTATGTTGAATCTGATTTCCGCATTGTGACTGGATTCATCGAACCGCATTTCTTTGCTGGATTTTCAGGAGGGCCAAAGGGAATTATGCCTGGTATTGCTGGTATCGAAACGATCATGACCTTCCATAATGCAAGAATGATAGGGGATCCACTTTCCACATGGGGGAATATGGTTAACAATCCGTTACAAGATATGACACGCGAGATTAATGCAATGTGTAAACCGGATTTTATGTTGAATGTTACTTTAAATCGGGAAAAGGAAATTACGGCAGTTTTTGCCGGAGAGCTTTACGAAGCGCATGATAAGGGGTGTGCTTTTACAAAAGAACATGCGATGTTTCGTTGTGAAGAACGTTTTGACGTTGTAATTGCTTCCAATTCAGGTTATCCGCTTGACCAAAATCTCTATCAAGCTGTAAAAGGCATGAGTGCAGCCCATAAAATTGTTAAAGAAGGCGGTTCAATCATTATGGCGTCCGAGTGCTCGGATGGCTTACCGGATCATGGGAATTATTCGAAGATATTTGATTTCGCAAAATCACCTCATGAATTACTGGATCTGATTAATGACCCTGAATTTAAGATGTTTGATCAGTGGCAAGTACAAAAACAAGCGGTGATTCAAGTATGGGCAGATGTATACGTGTATTCCAAATTAACAGACGAACAGGTAACAGGGGCAATGTTAAAAGTATCTCATGATATTGAACAGACAGTAGAAGAGTTAAAGAAAAAATACGGAGAAAATATGTCGATTGCCGTTTTACCTTTAGGACCTTTAACGATCCCATTTGTAGAAGAATAAAAATAAATAAAGCGAGGCGAGTGTCATGAATGAAATGTTGAATGAGAAGAATGAACGGTTAGGTGAAATCCTATCTGATATGGGAAGTGTAATTGTAGCTTTTTCGGGCGGCGTAGATAGTGCATTGGTATTGAAGCGTGCACAGCAGGAACTTGGAAATCGGGTTTTAGCTGTTGTAGTAGGTTCGGAGTTATTCCGTCAAGAGGAATTTGATAAAGCGGTAAAACTTGCGGAAGATATGGGTGTACGGGTTCTGAAAACAGAAATTAAGGAACTAGAAGATCCGGGTGTTGCAGCCAATAATCCCGATAGTTGGTATTACAGTAAGAAATTGCTTTATGCCCATTTAAATCAATTAGCAAAAGAGCAAGGCTTCGACTATGTGCTTGACGGCATGATTATGGATGATTTGGGTGATTTCCGACCGGGTCTCAAAGCAAGAACGGAAGCTGGCGTTCGAAGTGTGTTACAAGAAGCCCGTTTATACAAAACCGAAGTACGCGCCTTGTCCAAAGAACTTGAGCTTCCAGTTTGGAATAAGCCAGCGTCATGCAGTCTTGCTTCACGAATTCCTTATGGAACAAAGATCGATAAGCATAAAATTGAACAAGTAGACCAAGCAGAGCGATTTATCATGAAGCTTGGGATTGAAACAGTGCGCGTTCGTTACCACGGCAATGTGGCGCGTATTGAAGTTCCTGCTGAGGAGATGCCGAAACTACTAAAGCAGCATGATCAAATACAACTGAAGTTCACAGCACTTGGATTTACGTATGTATCATTGGATTTACAGGGATACCGTACAGGAAGTATGAATGAAGTTTTACCAGATGAAGCGAAGGAAAAAGCAATTAGTTAATTATAATACGGATTTTAAACTATAGAAAAGATGCTACTGAATTTAATTCAGTAGCATCTTTTTGTGCTTTGTAGCGATTTTCTCTAATGGGTGAAAGTCCCTAACGTGCCGAATTTCAGGTACCTGTACGAGAAACAATTTCAGGTACCCAATTTCAGGTACCTGTGCAAGAAACTATTCCAACAATACACTACAATTGCATAAAATAAAAGGGGGCATCGACTGTGTCACGCTTTGTCGATACCTCTTTGGGTTTTTATTCGAAGTTGTGAATTGTCATAAATGCACCTTGCACAGGTACCTAATTTTGTATGGATATAAACAGATTTACTGTATTAAAAAATTACATTTATAAAAGTAATACAGCAAACAATCCTATAAAAATGAGCTAGGGGTAAAATTTACCTAGCTCATTTTTTATTAGGAAAAATTACATGTTTTCCATTGTGTGAAAGGTCCCGATGTTCGTAATATGATGAATTATTTAATTATTGGGTTGTAATGTGTTGTAATGTGGGTTAGAGTAATTAGAAAGTATAGACTACTAGGGGGAAGATGCCATGGATGCGGAACATTTAGTGGATGTGATTAGGGGAAATCTTGTTGAAAGTGAACATTGGGGGCATATTGCGGTCGTGAATGGTGACGGCGAAGTTCTTTATTCCAATGGGGATCCGAATCGGGTGACTTTTGCTCGCTCCTCGATGAAACCGTTGCAAGCCATTCCGATTGTTGAAACCGGTGCGGCGACGGCTTATGAATTAGACCAGGCCGATTTGTCATTGGCTTGTGCGTCCCATAGTGGAGAAGATCAGCATACGGATCGTGTTAAATCGATTCTTGGTCGACTTGGTTTAACACCGAGTAGTTTGAAGTGCGGGACACATCCGCCGAGATGGAAAGAAACTTATGATGCATTAATAAAATCCGGTACCGAAGTTACTGCAGAATACAATAATTGTTCGGGTAAACATAGCGGCATGTTGGCGACCGCGATACATATGGGTGAAAGTGTAGAAGATTACTATAAGACGGATCATCCAGTTCAACAAAGAATCATGGAGGTAATCAGTGATCTGGCTGAAGTTCCGGTTGATGAAATTGAAATTGGGATTGACGGTTGTGGTGTTCCAGTTCACGGTATTCCACTGAAAAATCTTGCAATGAGCTTTGCTAAAATGGCGAATCCTTCATCTCAACCAGAGGAGCGAAGAAAAGCAATTGAACAAGTAACGTCCTCAATGATGGCAGCACCAGAAATGGTCGCCGGTACGGAACGTTTTTGTTCAGATTTCATGAGAGTTGAAGAAGGTCGCATGTTTGGGAAAGGCGGCGCAGAAGGGGTTTACTGTATCGGCGATCTTGTAACTGGTCTTGGAATTGCGATTAAAATTGAAGATGGTGCGGGTCGTGCAACTTCGCCTGTTGCGGTTGAGGTGTTAGAGCAGCTAGGGTTACTGACTGAAAAACAAAAGGGACTTTTACGTGATTATCATTATCCTAAGTTGAAAAATTGCAGAGATGAAGTTATTGGACAACTGCGTCCAGCGTTTACATTGAAAAAGAGCGTGCACTCATTTTCATGAAGGAAAGGGGTGCCATGTTAACGAGATGCGGAAAGTTCATATCATATCCATACAGAAAAGTTATTTAGATATTATTGTTAATCAATTAGTAGATATCTTTGGCGGGAAAGTTGAACTATCAGCGATCACTTTGCATGAAATGACGAAAGGCATCATTTCAGAAGAAGATATCGTTGTCTTGTCGAAAGAAATCATAAAAGGGCTTGCACGTTCATTTATTCCAGAAGCATGTCCAATCATCATCGCGCAACGGGAAGTAAACATAGCGGCCACGAAAGAACTTTATAAATTGCCAAAAGGTCAACAAATACTGGTTATTAACGACACAGTTGAACATGCGGAAGAAACAGCCATTTCTCTTGAAAATATATATTTTGAGCACGAATATACAGCCTTTGATCCAACGGGTTTAATTCCTGAAAATATCAGTTGGATCGTGACTCCCGGTGAGATGGAATTGGTACCGAAGGGTTTTACGAATGTAATTGATATTGGGCCTAGAGGATTGGATTTCAATACTGTGTTGAAAATCGCGAATCTACTCGACATTGAGAAGGACCATACCTCATTTGTGAATCTATTTTTCAAATCACAGTTATCATTATTGGAAAAATCACGGGATGCACGTAATGATTTTATGGACAAGAAAATAATCGAGCATTCGAACGGAAATGGTTCATTATCGACAGAGGCTATGGGTTTAATTATCGAGAAAATTGAGGCGCATGGTTTTTTAGAAGAAAGCTTGGCAATCTTAGAGATTTATAAAGAAACGAAGAAAAACTTCGAATCCATAGGTCGGACAAAAGTGAAAATAAGTTTACGCGACAAAGGAATTAATTTGACAGATCAGCAACTACGGCTTCGGTTAGAGATCATGCAGGAATTGGGTCTCTTAAATGCACGTCTGGGTAGAGGCGGTACGAAATTGTCGGGTAAAGGCGAGGCGTTTTTAAAGCAACAGCGAAGTATGTAGAAAAGGAGGGGATAAGTTTGCAGGTAATCGATATGCATTGTGATGTGTTACTTAGATTGTATTTCTCGAAAGGCAAGTCGAAATTTGAAAATGCGGCGGAACTTGATGCTAGTTATGAAAAACTGAAAAAAGGCGGCGTAAAAGTACAAGCATTCGCTATTTTTGTTCCCCCGGAAATGAAGTCGGAACAAAAATTCCAGGCTGCTTTAGATCAAATACATTATTTCTATACGGATGTCCTTGGAAATAACCCATCTATGAAAATTATCAAGGAATGGGGAGATATTGATCGCTTACAAGACAATGAGATTGGGGCTTTATTGACATTGGAAGGGGTCGATGCAATCGGAAATGACCTTCAAAAATTAACGATTCTTTATGAATTAGGGGTTCGGTCAATTGGCCTTACGTGGAATAATTCAAATTTGGCAGCTGATGGTGCTCGGGAAAGACGTGCGGCGGGAATTACATCGTTCGGCAGTGAAATCATTGAATTCAACAATCGTCATAAAATCTTGACGGATGTATCCCATTTGAGTGAGAAATCTTTTTGGGATGTCATGGATGAGGCGAAGTATCCGATAGCGAGCCACTCCAATTCCAAAACGATTTGTGATCATGTTCGAAATCTTTCTGATGATCAGGCAAGAGCGATGTTTGAAAAAAATAGTATGATCCACGTCGTTTATAATCCCCCGTTTGTGAAGGACAGGGAAGAAGTGGTTATTTCCGATTTGATAGAACATATCGATCACTTCTGTTCGTTGGGCGGGGTGAACCACGTAGGATTGGGTTCCGACTTTGATGGAATTGCTACTAAAATTATTGATTTGGAAGATGGATCCAAGCATCCGAATTTATTGAATGAATTATTGAAACGATATAGTGAGGACGAGGTTAAAGGTTTCGCTTATCAAAACTTCTTGAATTGTCGTCCGACGTAACCAGGGTTTTATTGCAACAAAAAATAAGCTTTTAAAAAAACTATCAAGGGGGAAAAACGAATGAAGAAGAGATTTAGTCTTGTACTGACAATCATGCTTGCGTTATCGATTTTCTTAAGCGGTTGTGGATTTTCAGATACCAAGAAAAATGACGGTGATACCGGAAAAGATGATGCGAAAGAAAAGGTCGCTAATCTTAGTTTGAATAATGATATTCCCGATTTAAACCAAGTATTAACAACAGATGGTATATCATTTTCAATCTTGAATAACGTCATGGAAGGATTGTATCGGTTAGGTAAAGATCATAATCCAGAACCGGCAATGGCGGAAAGTGTTGATGTTTCCGATGACAAATTGACGTATACGTTCCATTTAAGAGATGGTATCAAATGGAGTAACGGTGATCCAGTGACAGCTGAAGATTTCAAGTATTCATGGTTACGAGCGATGCACCCAGATACTTCAGGTGCTTATGCGGATATCCTTTATAACTATATCGTCGGCGGGGAAGAGTTTTTCGAGGGTGAAGCAGATGAATCCGCGGTAGCTATCGATGCAAAAGACGCAAAAACTTTGGAAGTGACATTAAAAACGCCAACACCATTTTTCCTTGGTTTAACGGCATTTGTTACTTATTTCCCGTTGAATGAAAAGTTTATCGATGAGATTGGCGATGAAAAGTTTGCATTAACTGCAGATTCGATTTTATATAATGGACCTTTTGTGATGACGGAATATAACCAAGCCCAAGGTGTGAGCTTGGAGAAGAATGAGCACTATTGGGATATCGATAATGTCGATTTGGATAAAGCGACAATGAAAGTGATCAAGGAGAATAGTACGGCGTTGAATTTATATGAGGCTGGAGATTTGGACCGCGTTTATTTAGCGTCAGCAGATGTTGACTCGTATAAGGACGATGCGGAATTTGGAACGGAAACTGAATTTATATCATGGTATCTGCAGTTTAACTTCCTAGAAAAACCGTTTGATAACGTTAATATTCGTAAAGCGTTTCAATTGGCTTACGACCAAGAAGTACTGACAAAAAACATCTTGAATAATGGTTCTGAACCTGCTTATGGGCTTGTCGCGGCGGGTGTACACGGTAACGATGATAAGACGTTCCGTGAGTTGAATGGCGATATTATTAAACCGGATTATGAAAAAGCTAAGGAATATTTGGCAAAAGGAATAGAGGAAATCGGTGGGGAACTTCCGCCATTGGAAATATTGACTGCGGATGACACGATCGCGAAAGATACCGCGACTTTCCTTCAAAGTCAATTCAAAAAGAACATTGACGTTGATGTTAATATCGTAACGAAACCTTACAGCGGACGTTTGGACGCAATGAGAGAACATGATTACCAAATGGGTATTTCTAGATGGGGTTCTGATTACAACGATGCTTTGGACATTTTGGATTTATGGAAAGGTGATCCACCGAGAGGACTGCGCGGTAGTTATTCAAGCGAAGAATATATGGCCTTTATTGACAATGCAATCGCAGAAAAAGATGAGGAAAAGCGTCTGCAAATGTTAATGGATGCTGAGAAACTTATGCTTGTTGATGACGGAACATTAGGACCACTTTATTTTGAAGGGCAAGCATTTCTGCAAAAGCCATACATGAAAAATTATGTAACACATCCGTATGGTGCCTCAGTAGAGTTGAAGTATATAACAATAGAATAGAAAAAGAAGAGAGGTTGAAGCCTCTCTTTCTATTTCTCTCAGATATGAGGTGTGAATGTGAAAAAGTATGTTATTGTGCGTCTTGTTAATATTGTCATCACGTTATTTATCATTGCCTCCGCAACTTTTTTCCTGATGAAAATGCTTCCTGGTTCGCCATTTGATGAGGAGAAGCTTTCCGAACTTACGGATGAAGCACGTTTGGAATTCCTTGAACGATATGGTCTGAATGATCCCGTTATGGTTCAGTATGCAAAGTATTTGGGAAATATCGTGAAGGGAGATTTGGGAATCTCTTATTATTTCAAAGGTCAGGATGTAAGTTCGCTGATTATTGATCGAATCGGACCTTCAGCAACGATTGGCCTTCAGGCAGTATTACTGGGGCTTTCCGTAGGATTGATATTGGGAATGGTTGCAGCTTTTCGACATAACACGGGATGGGACTATGCAACTATGGTCATTGCTGTTCTCGGTGTATCGATACCCAACTTTGTATTAGCAGCATTATTGCAATACTATGTCGGGTTGAAGTGGGGAGTTTTACCGATTGCCTATTGGGAAAATTATTCGAGTTCGGTGATGCCGACGATGGCGTTATCGTTGACTGTCATTGCTATGGTCGCTCGTTTTATGCGTAATGAAATGCTGGAGGTTTTACAGCAGGATTATATTATTACCGCAAGATCAAAAGGAATTGGTCAATGGGCAGTCATTATTAAACATGCAGTCCGAAATGCGCTTATTCCGGTTATTACGATTCTGGGGCCGATTGCTGTTAGTTTATTGACGGGTTCGTTGGTTATAGAAAATATATTTGGTATTCCAGGTATTGGTAGTCTGTTTGTGGATTCTATTAAAGTCAGTGATTACACAACGATTATGGGACTAACTCTATTCTACAGTGCATTTTTCATCTTAACGATCTTGATTGTTGACCTACTTTATGGACTAGTGGACCCACGAATCCGGATTAATGGCGTGAAGGAGTGAGGAAATGAATCATTCAAGAGAATTTAAAGATGAAGACTTGCCAAATGAATTTTTCGAGATCGTTGGCCGGAGAGAATCTGAAAGTGAAATGATTTCACGACCGCCTATTTCCGCATGGAAAGATGGCTGGATTCGTTTAAAGAAAAACAAGGCTGCGATTTTCAGTTTGATTGTTTTGATCGCAATTATATTAATGGCTATCATTGCACCCTTTTTGTCCAGCCATACTTATTTTGAAACAAATTACGATAAAACATTTCTGAAACCAAGCGCAGAGCACTGGCTTGGCACAGATAAGTTTGGTCGCGATCAATGGATAAGAATGTGGGAAGGGACTCGGATTTCTCTTTTTATTGCCTTTTTGGCTGCTTATTTAGACTTGATGATTGGTGTCACTTACGGAGCCATTTCGGCTTTATATGGCGGTAGATTAGATAACTTCATGCAAAGAGTGATTGAGATTTTAGTAGGAATACCAAATCTAGTTGTCATTATCTTACTGATTATGGTCATGAAGCCTGGAATCATGACAATCACGATTGCGATGGTGTTAACAGGTTGGGTTACGATGGCGCGGTTAGTTAGGGCGCAAATTTTGAAGTTTAAAAACCAAGAATTTATTTTAGCATCTAAAGCTTTAGGCGCCACTAATAGGCGACTTATAACGAGTCATTTGATTCCCAATACGATGGGTATCATTATTATTAATATGATGTTTACGATTCCTGGTGCGATTTTTACAGAGGCTTTTTTAAGTTTTATTGGATTGGGACTACAGGAACCGCTTGCTTCATTGGGTGTTCTGATAAATGATGGTTTCCAAGCGATGAGAAATCATTTTTACTTACTTCTATTTCCAGCCTTTATTATTATCGCATTAATGGTTTGTTTTAACTCATTGGCAGACGGTTTACGTGATGCGCTAGATCCGAGAATGAGAAAATGATTTGATGGTTATGCAGGGGGAGGTTTAAAGGTGGAAACAGTATTAGAAATTGAGAATCTTCATATTTCATTCCATACATATGCCGGTGTAGTGAAGGCTGTTAGAGGTGTAAACCTTCAAGTGAAGAAGGGCGAAACGTTAGCAATTGTCGGTGAATCCGGTTCTGGTAAAACAGTGACATCAAAGGCGATCATGAAATTGCTTCCAGATAATATTGCGAAAATAGAACAGGGATCCATACATTTTGATGGCAAGGATTTAACGAAGTTATCTGAGCGGGAAATGCAACATGTTCGCGGTTCTGAAATCTCGATGATTTTCCAAGATCCGATGACAGCGCTAAATCCCACGATGACGGTTGGAAAACAAGTCATAGAAGGTATTATCAAACATCAACGTTTGGGGAAAGCGGAAGCTTATAAAGCTGCGGAGAATTTATTTGAATTGGTTGGAATCCCAGATGCCAAGTTTCGTCTGCATCAGTATCCTCACCAGTTTTCCGGTGGGATGCGCCAGCGCGTGGTGATTGCATTGGCATTGGCTTGTAACCCAAAAATATTGATAGCGGATGAACCGACAACTGCGTTGGATGTCACGATTCAGGCTCAAATATTAGAGTTATTAAAAGATATTCAAAAGAAGCTAGGTACATCCATTATCTTAATTACGCATGATTTAGGTGTTGTTGCAAATATGGCTGACACGGTTGCTGTCATGTATGCGGGGAAAGTTGTTGAAACGGGCACGGTAGATGAAATCTTTTATAAACCACAACATCCTTATAATTGGGGTCTATTAAGTTCGATGCCTGACATGGATTTTAAAGGTGAATTGATTTCAATACCAGGGAGTCCTCCAGATTTAATGAATCCACCGGCGGGCGATGCGTTTGCTGCACGAAATGAATTTGCGATGAAAATTGACTATGAAAAAGAACCGCCCATGTTTAAGGTGTCGGATACACATTACGCCGCAACATGGCTGTTACATCCTAAGGCGCCTGAAATTAAAATGCCGGATGTTATTAAGGAGAAACAGGCAAGAAGTGTTATTTTGGATGAATCGAAAAAGGTTGTGCGGGATCAAGAGGTACTGTTGCAGGTTCAAGATTTGTCAAAACATTTTACTGTTAATAATAAAGAGTCGTTAAAAGCAGTCAATAATATCAGTTTTGACATTATGCGCGGCGAAACGTTGGGACTTGTCGGTGAATCGGGCTGTGGGAAGTCAACAACCGGCCGTACCATCATGAAGTTATACGAAGCTACTAATGGTGAGGTTTATTATGAGGGTAAACCGATTCAGGGAGATCTTTCAAAGAAAGAAGAAAGCCAGATGCGACGTAAAATGCAAATGATTTTCCAAGATCCATATGCATCGCTCGATCCTAGAAAAACAGTCGAAGACACCATTGCGGAAGGCATGGATATTCATGGTTTAGCTAAAAGTAAGGAGGACCGAAAAGCTAAGGTTATAGAGTTATTAGAAACGGTTGGTCTGAATAAGGAACATGCAGGTAGATATCCACATGAGTTTTCAGGCGGTCAACGTCAACGTATCGGAATTGCTCGTGCATTAGCAGTTGAGCCCGAGTTTATTATTGCGGACGAACCGATTTCTGCATTGGATGTTTCTATTCAAGCACAGGTAGTCAATCTAATGAAGAAACTCCAAGAAGAAAAGGGCCTGACGTATTTGTTTATAGCCCATGATCTTTCAATGGTTAAGTATATAAGTGATCGAATCGGGGTTATGTATTTAGGAAACTTGGTTGAACTGGCTACTTCCGATGATTTATATAACGAACCCCTTCACCCATATACGCAGGCTTTACTGTCTGCGATTCCTACTCCGGATCCAGAACGGGAAAGGGAACGCGAAAGAACGATGCTTGAAGGCGAATTGCCGAATGCGATTAATCCACCGGTAGGGTGTGCTTTTAGAACAAGGTGTCCGTTGGCGATGGAGAAGTGCGGGGAAGTGCAGGAGTGGCGAGAGGTTCGGGAGGGGCATTGGGTTGCTTGTCATTTGGTGACGGGTGATGAAAAAGTAGCGGTAGGTGATCGTGAGGAAGGAATGCTTATGCGGTAGGCTTTTATGGGCTACATTTTTGGGGTACCTGTGCAAGACACTATTTTGACAATACACTACAATTGCATAAAGTGAAAATGGGATACTGACTGTGTAACACTTTGTCGGTATCCCTTTGTTTTTTTATTCGTAGTTACGAATAGTCATAATTGCATCTTGCACAGGTACCTTTCAAGTTCGGTTAAATTATGTAGCCTAATTTTGATGCCAGTGCAAGAAACTATTCCACCAATACACGACAAATGTATAAAATGAAAAGGGGATATCGACAGAAACTCTTTGTCGATATCCCTTTTTTTTATATCTGAAGTCGTGTGAAATGTCATAAGTGTGCTATTCACTTCCTGCAAATATCAACTAATATCTTCCACTGCCATAGTCATATTGTCTGTATTTATCTCATATATAAACCTGTGAGTGATTCTCATGTCGTGTGTAGTTGTGAAAAATGGTACAAATTTGCTTTGAAGTCTAGTTTAATAGTTTTAGTTCCATAGAACTAAAGTGAGGAGGTGGAAAATGGGTTTTGATTTTTGTAGTGAATGCGGAAAGTCCTTGCAGGCAGGTGAGAGGTTTTGCGCGAACTGTGGACATTGCATCGAGTCTGAGCAAATAGAAGAAGTTAATTCAACTCGGAAAAATAGACATATTGAAGATGTTCAAGTTTCAAAAATGCCAAAGAAGCAAAAGATTGTAATTGGAATCGTTGCTGCCATCACCGTGGCATTGTTTTCCGGACATTTCTATATTAAGTCAATCGTTTCTACTGATAAGCAAATAGCTGCAATTCACGAGGCTTTGCATGAAGGAAATGGTGAAAAGTTCCTGAAAGCCGTGCATGTTGACGATGATGTAATTTTTGATTCAGAAGCTTATATGGAATTGTTGGTGTTTGACGGGGCACCGTACTTAATTGAAGAAATCAGGGGAGCGATTGATCAAGTCGAAAAAACAGGTTTGCCCGGGTTCATATCAGCTTACTTTGCTGGCGACCTATTAAAAATCGAACGTGAGAAATACCTAGGTATCTATAATAAAATCAAGATAACTGCGCTTGCTTATGAAGTGAAACTTGAAACTGATTTGCCGAGCGGAAAAGTTTTGATGAGGGATAAAGAATGGAATTTAACAGGCAAGCCTATTAATTTAGGACGTTTTTTACCCGGCCATTACCCGGTGTTATTAACGAACGCGGAATTAGACGATTCGACTTTGGAACAAGCTATTATGGTCACTTCAGAATCAACGGATAATGTGCTGAGTATAACAAAGGATGCCTATATGGTTTCGTTGGTGCAGGATAATGAAGATGGTTTATTAATAATTGACGGTAAAGAAACAGGTAAGAAAGTAAGTGAGATGCCAGAAATCGGTCCTTTATTCGCACAAAATCCGATTGAGTTAAGTGTTATGAAAGAGATTGATGGTGAACAACAACAATCTCTCATTGTAGAGGCTTATCCTGGTGATGAGGTTAGTTTCGTGTTCGAAGTTGAACAAGTTGAAGAAGAAATTGCATCTTCTACTATAGACTTCCAAGAAGATGAGGAAGAGTTAACTGAAGCTGAAATTGCTAAGGCGGCTGGGCAGCATGTATTGAGTTTTAGGGACGCTTATGAAAGCGCCTTGAATAAACGAGATTTTTCACTTATAGCTCCGTTTTTATTAACAGACAGCGTTGCTTATTGGGAATTGGTAGGGTTTGTTCGAGATTTGAAAAATGAAAATTACACATATGAATTCACTCATAATGAAACGACGGACTGGCTGATTCATCCTGATGGAGATGTAGCAATCGACACTTATGAGGTTTTCGATTTTATTAATCACAAAGGCAATTTAACTCATTACAAGAGAGAGAAAACATATTCTTTAACGCAAGACGCCGATGGCAATTATAAAATTTACAATATCGCAATCGGCGATACAATTCGCGAATGAATAGGGGGAATGTGGAGTGATATGTGTAAATTGCAGTCACGAACAAGCTAGTGGGAAGTTTTGTGGGAAATGTGGAACGTCATTGCAAGGGGTGGAAACGTCGCAAGTTGGGGAAATAACCGTCTCGCAGCTTGAAACTGAAACTGCAGCATCCAATGTGAGCGAATCGATTACTCAACCTGTTCGAAACCGGGCAACACCAGTTCAGCCAAATAGAGAGGGGAAAAGTTGGATGAAAGAATTCTTGCATTTTGACAAAATGATTACAACGTCCATTATTAAATTTGTTTTTTGGATTGGTGCCGGATTATCAATCTTAGCTGGCCTTATTATTATGATTTCCGGCTTCGTCTCTGAAGGAATTTTTGTGCTTTTAGGTCTTTTAGCTATCGTTGTGGGTCCAATAGTCGTCCGGATTTATTGTGAACTCTTAATTGTGTTCTTCAAAATTCATGAAGCATTACAGGATTTAAAAGGAAGTTCTTTTAATAGATAAAATTGCCAAGAAGAGCTGTCGGTAAAATCGACAGCTTTTTAGATTGAGAATTTATTTGGAATCGGAGGATAATATGTGAATAGATTTTGTTTGGAATGCGGAGCAAAAGCTCAGCCATCTGATTTAGTATGTACAGAATGTGGAACTAAGTTCGTTGAACAAGAACAGGTCCAACCAGACATAATTGTGAAAAATAATAAAACACCTATGACGAAAAAGAATAAAGTGATAGCGCTTCTTGCCGTATTATTTATTTCGGTGCTAGTGGGGCTTTATTTATTCGGAAATTCATATGCGTCTGCTGAAAATACATTGAAACGATTTCATAAAGTGGTAGTTGGTAAGGATAGCAAAGCCATTAAAAAGCTTGTTGAATTCGAGGATGGTGCTGAACTTTCGAAAGGAGATGTTAAGGCAATTATTGCATTTGGTGATAAAGAGCCTAAGAAATTCACGAAATCGATTGGATCGTGGGGAGACGTATCTGATTCATTTTTATTCGCAATAAAACAGTCTGGAAAGGTATTCGGCCTATTTGATGGATATAAGATCATCGTTCCGAATCAGTATGTTTCGGTTCCGTTTCAATACGAGGAACTTGAGTATACGTTGAACGGAGCAAAGTTGAAAATGGCAATAGAAGATGGAAGAGCAGTCATCGGTCCAGTTGCGCCGGGCATTTATGAGTTGAACGCTGAATACAAGGGAGAATATGCGGAATTCATCCAAACAAAGCAGATTGAATTACTTGAACCTTATGGTGAAGTGGTATTTGCGGAATTGGATTTTGATATTAGCGATGTCACGTTCCGATTGAATTTCTCTTATGGGGTTGATCCTAGTAAAACGAGGATTTTAATAGGTGCTAAGGAACTCGCATTTGACCAAGAGGGAACAATTGAATCGGCGGGCCCTTTTCCTTTAGATGGAAGCGTCAAAGTAAAAGCTATTAGTGAGTTCCCGTGGGGAGTAGTTGAAACAGAGGACATTATAGTAGATGAAAGTTATATTTCTATAAATATTCATGGTCTTAATCATGATGTTGAAAAGGAGATTGTTGATACTGTACTCGCTTATGGCGAACAATATATTGCTTCGCGGGCGACAGCAAATTCAAATGATGTGACCACAGTAACGAATGAATGGAAAAAAGTGATGCAAGAAAGTTATGATTATGAAAGTGAAAATAAAGGATATTTTTCCGGACAATTAGATGAAATACAAGTAGATTTAGAGCGTGCTCAGGTGTTGGAAGACGTTGATACCTTCAGGGTTACCGTTCCAGTTTCATTTTCATTGCAGGGAGCGCTTAACCAAAATGGGAAAGGTGCGAAACTCTCCGCGGAAGTCGAATCTTGTTTAATTGAAATCGTCTATGTTGAGGATGAATGGAAGGTTGCTAAATGTGAACTCGACTGGTTTAGCGAGGAAGCTGGTGGAACGATCGTAGAAGCTTCAAAAACGCTGCATAAAGCAAGCAAAGAAGAGGCCGTGAATTTAGAAACTTCCATGTGGGGCGGTTATTGGCAAGTAGAAGATAAACAAATAAATGGCAATCTGGCAATTTATGATGAAACAGAGGAAGGCTTTTATTTCGACATCCATGTAGCCTCAGGGCATGTAGGCGACATGCAAAATGTGTACGCATTAAAGGATGGAAATGTGGCTAAATCAATTAAAGACGAGTATGGCTGTGTGATTACTCTAACCAAAAATGATGGGGAAATTTCTACTGAAGAAGGTCCTGATTGCTGGGCATGGCACGGAGCGGGTATCAATTTCGACCACACTTTTAAGTTTGTGGAAGGCGGTTTAGTCCAATTCGCCATTGATGAAGCGTTTTTGGATATCATAAAACAAGGTTTTTTGGTTAAAGGGACTTATCCCCTGGGAACAAAACTTAAAACAATTATCAATGAAAAAGGTGCATATAATCAAGTTGAAAATCTTCAAGGGGCAACATATCACTTTTATGGGAATGGAATTGGTTACGGAACCTTCATATATGATGAGGTAGATGAGGAGGACGTAATATCAATAATGGTTGGCAGCGCACATGATTATACGCGCGGAGAATTGGTCACCTATTTGGGTGAACCTTCCTTTGAATTTGAAGATGCAAGCGAGGGTTATGGTTTAATTATTGGTTATGCTTTTGAAAATGGATTTGAGCTTCAATTCCGATATGTAATGAACAGCGACAGGCTTGGTGTTGTTGTGTTGACTGATAAGGGGGATTGAACTTGTGGGACTTGGCGATGGGGTAAGGCATCGACAAGTTGGCTGAAGATATAATTGACGAGTAATTGACAATAGGTACCTACTACAAAGAGAATGGGGATTGGAAAATGGGGAGAAAAGGCTTAATTGGATTATTGGTTTTACTAATTATTTTAACTATGGCCGCTTGCTCTAACATCGATGAGAAAATAGTTGGAAAGTGGGAAGATAATTTCTTTGGTTATATAACATACGACTTTAAATCCGACGGAACCTTCAAATTAGACACAGGAGAAGAAATAGTGAAAGGTAAATTTTCAACAAGCGGAGACAAATTAACTCTTGAAGCGAAAGGTGATAAAATAGTCGGGAATTATTCTATCGAGGATGGAATATTAACAATTAGCTCCGAGGACGGAGAAGAATTCGAGTTGGTTAGAGCTGTTAATGATAAAAAATGACGGCGGAAAGATTTTTGTAATCGGTCAAGGCATCTTTGACTCAACTAATAAATATGGGGATCCTGTAAAGTTATCAACTGACAAACTAGTCGGAAACCACCCTTTTATAAGGGGCAATGCAAAAGTTGGTCTTGGAACCTCGGAATCCGGCGTAACTAGATATAATGTACCTTCAATTTATGGGATGAAAAAAACAACTGGAGAGGCATATTACGGGAATACCCAAATCTTTACCGCTGAATCTCATTCAAATGGGCCTGTCCAATGGGAAACAACTGTCATCCCACTAGGTAAACAATTTAAGACATTTGATTTAACCCTAGCTTTAGAGGAGGGAGAGTTTGATTTTGATAAAATGGTCGAAGGCGGGGAAAGGGCATTAGTTGTTGAGTTTTATCCGACCGATATCTTTTCTACTTCTACAAATCCTATCTATCAAGATGAAAGTGATGTCAAACCGCAATGGGTATTCAATTTAAAGGAAGGAGAACAGCCACAAAAAATAACACTAGACGTGACAGGTCTAGGAGGTTTGTATGTTTGGATAAAATCACCACGCAGACAATATTCAGCATTAGAAGATACAGAAGGTAAAATAGATAGATATAATCTAATGCTTAATAACGGCGTTTTAAATCGGAATTAAATTTGATTTTATAAAAAACTCTTTGCTAAGGACATTGAACTATTTTTGGGTACCTGTGCAAGACACTATTTTGATAATACACTACAATTGTATAAAGTGAAAAGGGGATACCGACTGTGTAACACTTTGTCGATATCCCTTTGTTTTTTTATTCGCAGTTATGAATTGTCATAAATGCACCGTGCACAGGTACCTTTTGGCGGCTTTCTTAGTCTTTTTTTATCCCATATTGATGAACGATTTGTTCCATATCTGAAAAACGTTCAACTAATTCTTCTGGAGGGACAGGCTTGCTGAACAAATATCCTTGGGCTCCATCACAAAGATTTTGCTGTATGAAAATCAGGTGTTCCTTGGTTTCCACGCCCTCTGCGATGACCTCAAGGTTTAATTGATGGGCCATGGCAATAATCGTTTTTACAATGGTAGCACTATTGTTGTCTACAGAACAATTCCGTATAAATGATTGGTCAATTTTCAGTTTATCGAAGGGGGCTTCCTTCAAGTAATGCAGAGAACTGAATCCCGTTCCAAAGTCGTCTAAACTTATTTTAAGACCTAGGGCTTTTAATTCGTGCAAGACATTCAGCGCTTGATCACTATCCGCCAGCATACTCTCCGTAATTTCAAGTTCCAGGTATTTAGGATCAAGTCCCGTCTCCCTCAAAACTTCGCCAACCATTTCCACCAAATTGGGCCGATAAAGCTGCCGGACAGAAAGGTTTACCGATACTTCGAAGAGAGGTAGGCCCGCCTCTTGCCAAGCCTTTGTTTGCTTACAAGCTGTTCTTAAAACCCATTCGCCAATTGGTACAATCAAGCCCAATTCTTCAGCCAACGGGATAAAGTCCCCGGGTGAAACGAAACCTTTTATAGGATGATTCCAACGAATTAAAGCCTCTACACCATTCACTTTTCCGGAAGCCAAATCGAATTTAGGTTGGTAATAGAGCAAGAATTCCTCACGCTCAAGTGCCTTCCGAAGACTCATTTCTAACTCAAATCGGTCATGGCTTTGTTCCGAATAACTCAGGTTATATGACTGATAAGCATTTTTCCCGCTCTTTTTTGCCTGATACATAGCTGCCTCGGCCATTTTGATTAAATCGGCTTCATTCTTTGCGTCATTTGGATACAGGCTAATACCGATACTCGGCGTGACGTAAAGTTCGTATTGGTTTAAATGAAAAGGATTCGATAAACTGGCAATCATATTTTCCGCAACAGTGGCGGCTTCAACGCTACCCATATTTGGAAGGTAGACCAAAAATTCATCTCCACGATTTCTTCCTATCTCGCCATGAACGGGAACACAGTTCTTCAGTCTTTCCGATACATCTTTTAATAATCGATCCCCAATTTCGTGCCCCAACGCATCGTCAATTAACCCGAATTCATCCAAATCAATATATAGCAGAGCCATTGACTCTTTAGATAATGAATTTTTTAAGGAGTTACTGAAAGCGTTACGATTGAGTAACCCTGTTAAACTATCGTGGAAGGCCAAGTATTCAATGGTCTCTTCGGCAGCTTTACGGCCTGTTATATCTACAATGGTTCCGATAGCCGCGGGTTTTCCTTGATAAATCATAGCCGATCCAAAGGTTTCCACATAAATGACAGTATTGTCCTTTTTGACCATTCTATATTGATAGTGTGCTGTTTTGGAAATATCATTTATTCGATTTTTAATGTTTTCTAAAATCACATGATGATCTTCAGGATGAATAAAAGCCAAAACGCTAGCCCCTAAAAGTTCTTCCTCGTTAGAACCCAACAATTCCATCAATTTCTGATTTGCATAAACAAATTTTCCTTCTTGAGTAATATAAGAACCAACTACTGAGTTTTCAGTCAGACTTCTATACTTATCTTCAGCTTCAGCCAATATGACTTGAGCTTTTTTAAACGCTGTTATATCTTTAATCACAGCATAGACACCGACAATTTGGTCGTTTACGACAATAGGGAAGTTCGATATATATACCTCGAATTGTTCACCGGTTTTCCCATAAAAAGCTGAGTTGTAATTCACGCGTTGCCCATTCTTTGCCATGTCAAAGTGTTTCAAGGTTTTTTCTAATCGATCCGGCACAATTAATGAAATAAAAGATTGATGTAGTATTTCTTCTTCTGTAAACCCGTATAATTCCACTACTCTATTTACGCTAAGAAATTTTCCATCCAAATCGAATGTTATGATCATATCTGGATTCTGTTCAAAAAGTGACTGATAAGATTGTTCTAGTGTTTGAGTTTTTATTGATTGTGCTGTTATTTTATCCAAAAGGAAAGATTCGAATAAGAAAAAAATAAAAAGAGCGCTAAATACAATTCCTAACACAATCGAAAAAGGCAGCATATTCACACTCAAGTCAGTGATTTCTAGATTCACGACAGTTAGGGACATCCTTAAAAGGAAAAGAAATATTGCAAGCGACAGTCCAAAAGAAATGCCACCAACCAACTTCACAAAAGGAATCCCCTTATTGTTTCTCAGTAATTTTTTCACCCAACTTAATGCTGAATAAATCCCAACGCAGCCAATTGCAGCGGCGAAAAGAAAAACAGGGAGATTAAGGTTTATATCAATATCCTCATGGTATGCATTCCAACTTATGAAAGTGGTAGAACAAACGGTAATTCCGAACGCAATAGAACCGAGTATTATACCATTTTTAAATTTTAAAAGGTCTGTCGAAAAAAATGAAAGAATGATTGCAATCATTAAAGCAAACCCGACATAAACCATATCTAAATACAAATCATTGGTAGGCGTATAGGCCAGATTCCCAATGAACTGCATACACCAGATGCCCAGTCCCAATACTACAGCCCCGCTAACAAACCATCTTTTATGATAATAATCAGTAGAAAGATGTCGTAAATAAAAACCATGTGCCGTATAAGAAGCAATTACTACAATAACGATTGATAAAATAACAAGAGGATAATTATATGAACCCACCACAAATCCCAAAATGACCCACTCCGATACGTTTCTAAATTTGTTGAAGATTTGTAAATGAAAATCTTGAAATCACGGGCTATATGTTCTTCCTAAAAATGAAATCAATTGCAAATAAAAAGCCACCCTAAAGGTGACCGAAAATAAAAAAATAACCTATTTAATAACCTCATGTTCAGAATACACAGATGTAAAAATACCACAATTTACCGTGGTGTACAAGATGTTTTTTTATATTTTAGAATCTTTTTAGATACCCTTTTTAGGTACCTGTGCAAGACACTATTTTGACAATACACTACAATTGCATAAAGTGAAAAAGGGATATCGACTGTATAACACTTTGTCGATATCCCATTGGTTTTTTATTCGAAGTCTTGAATTGTCATAAATGAACCTTGCACAGGTACCTCTTGAAAATTGTCATTAAGCAGCGTCCAATTAATAATGTGCAAGTAATCCCTTTTTCATCGCAACTCGTTCACAATAGAAAAAGAATACTAGGCCTAAAGCGAAATAAAAAATGGCGTTAAATCCGAGAATCAAAAAGTCCCCTAGTCCAATTGAGTTTTAGGTACCTGTGCAAGACACTATTTTGACAATACACTACAATTGAATAACGTGAAAAGGGGATATCGACTGTATAACACTTTGTCGATATCCCTTTGGTTTTTTATTCGAAGTTTTGAATTGTCATAATTGCACCGTGCACAGGTACCGTCCGAGTTTATTAAGGTGAAAACTCTAAGATATTAGAAGATGTCCGAAGTTTTGTACTTTTTAATATGGCTTTCTCATGGGATAATTGATATTGTAATCGACGAGTAGAATAATTATTTTGGAAGTTATGAGGTGAAGTCATGAAAGAACAGCTAGAGTTAATTAAAAAAGCAGCTGGTGAAAAGGCGGCTGAATATATTCAAGATGGTATGGTTATTGGTCTTGGTTCGGGTTCGACAGTGTATTGGATGATGAAAAAGTTGGGTGAAATGATTGCAGATGGTATGGATGTAAAAGGTATTCCATCTTCGATCCGAACGGAAGGATGGGCCCATGAATTCGGAATTCCACTTACGGATTTTTCGGAAGTTCGCTTGCTCGACTTGGCGATAGATGGTGCGAATGAAATTGATCCACAGTTTAACCTTTCAAAAGGCGGCGGAGGTTCATTGGTTCGAGAGAAAATCGTCAATGCCAATTCTAAAAAGTTGATCATCATTGCAGATGAAACAAAGTTGGTTTCCGCATTAGGGGAAGCACCTTTGCCTGTGGAAATTTTGCAATTTGGTTGGGAAGTTACAGTTGAAAAAATTGCGGAACTTGGGTGCAAACCTGTATTAAGAGTGCATGATGGTGAGAGATTCGTTTCGAATAATGGAAATTATATCGTTGATTGTGAGTTTGAATCGATACAATATCCAGTGAAACTTCATCATGAGTTAAAACTAATGTTAGGTGTTGTGGAAACGGGTTTATTTATTGGCATGACAGATGTTGTGATTATTGCTGGGGAAGACGGAGTTAAAGTTTTAGAAGTGAAATAAAGTTTACATGTTTAATGCTGCCGCAATCGAATAGATTGTGGTTTTTTTATTTTTAATATAGAAATGATGTTTTGTTTCTGCATGCTCTACTTTCATTGACGTTATTTCATTATAGTATTGGAAATTTTAGAAAATCCCTTGTTAAGCGTTTACATTTCTGATAATATAAAAATCAATCAACTAAACCGGTTTACTAAATCGGTTTAGTGTTGAATTGGAGAGAACGACATTGAAAAAAGTAACAATTGATGATGTTGCAAAAAAAGCGCGTATCTCGAAAAGCACTGTTTCTCAATATCTAAATAAACGCTATGAATATATGAGCGTAGAAACTAGAGAGCGAATTAAAGAAACGATTGAGGAATTGGGCTATCAGCCAAATATTGTCGCGCGTTCATTAACACAGAAATCGACTTCAACAATAGGCGTTATCGTAGCAAACATTTTACATGCATTTTCAACACAAATCATTCGTACGATTGAAGATTATTGTAATGAAAGAGATTTACATATCATTGTTTGTAATGCAGATGATAAACCAGAAAAAGAAAAGCGATATATTGATATGCTTTTGGCCAAACAAGTGGATGGTCTGATTATTTTCCCGACTGGAGGAAACCTGGACCTCTATGAACGTTTGCAAAAACAAAATTACCCATTAGTTTTTGTCGATAGAGCTGTAAAAGAAATTGATGTTTCTTCAGTCATGTTGGATAATGCACTGGCTTCAGAGTTAGCGGTCAACCATTTCGTTCAAAAAGGATATTCTCGCATAGGGATTTTAACATCGGAAGTTGTGAGAAATGTTTCTACCCGAATTGAGCGTGTCGCCGGATTTAAACGAGCCATGCTTATGAACGGTATGGAAGTTAATGAAGATTTTATCAAAAGTGTAAATGTTGAGCGTGTTCAAGAGGCATTCCATGAAATGTTTTCATTGGAAAAGAGACCAGAAGCCATAATCGCGGGAAACGACTTGACTTTATTTGAAATATTGAAATATGTAAATGAAAACAATATAAAAGTCCCGGACGATTTGGCGCTTATTGGAATTGATGATGTCGGGTTTGCAAGTATATATAGCCCGCCACTAACAACGATTGCTCAGCCTACAGTTGAGATGGGGAAGAAAGCAGCTAGTTTATTGGTCAAAAAAATTAACAAAGATACAGATGAAGCGTACAAATCGGAGTATCGGTTTGAACCAAAGTTAATAGCGCGTGATTCTTGTTAATGAAGATATAAGGAGATAGTCAAAATGGTGGAAGTAATTACGATAGGTGATGCAATGATTACCTTGGATCCGACATCGAATGGTCCGCTGCGTTTTGTGCATACATTCGAAAGAAAAGTTGGCGGGGCTGAACTTAACTTTGCGATTGGATGTGCACGGTTAGGCATGAACACGGGATGGATTAGTCGATTAGGAAACGATGAGTTCGGAAGACATATATTAAATTTTGTTCGTGGTGAGGGGATTGACACAGAACATGTGGAACTAGTTGACGGCTACTCGACTTCGCTTAATTTCAAAGAAGTACGAGAAGATGGGAACGGTAAAACATTTTATTATCGTGACAATTCCCCAACTGAGGTGCTTACCGTTGATTCGATAGAAGAGGAATATTTTAAAACGGCGAAGCTCCTTCATATTACGGGTGTTTTTGCGGCATTGGATAAAGAGAAAAACTTAGCGATTCTTCTAAAAGCTATTGAATATGCGAAAAAGCATAATGTGCTCGTGTCGATGGATCCCAATATACGTTTAAAACTTTGGACGAGAGAAGAAGTGAAAGAGGCGCTCGTTACTTTATTGCCATCGGTTGATATTTTACTAACAGGATTAGATGAAGCTGGAATATTATTCGATACGGTGGAACCCGATGAAATAATCAAAATATGTCGCGGTTATGGTGTTTCAACAGTTGCGATTAAGCTTGGTGAAAGCGGTTCAATCGGATATAAAGACGGTGAGTACATAGAAGCAGCTCCTGTTAAAGCATCAAAAGTAGTCGATACAGTCGGTGCTGGAGACGGGTTTGATGTAGGTTTTGTTTACGGTGTATTGAATGGTTGGACGCTCGAACGAACGCTATTATTTGCAAACACAATCGGCTCGATGGTTGTGAGTGTAGCGGGCGATAACGAGGGATTGCCATTACTTGAAGAAGTACTTATTCGGTTAGGGGAAGGGGAATTTATCGAACGATGAAACTCCAAATCGCTTTAGATAGATTGTCGAAAGAAGAATGTATAAGCATTTTGGTAGAAACAAGTCCATATGTCGATTGGGTCGAGGTCGGGACGGGTGTTATTAAGCAATACGGTGTTTCAATTATTGAGGATATAAAAAGACACTATCCTGAGAAAATTGTTGTTGCCGACATGAAGACGTGTGATGCAGGAAAGCACGAAGCAAAGCAGGTATTTGAAGCGGGAGCTGACATTACAACGGTCATGGCTTATGCGGATAATCAAACAATTATAGATATGTTAGCGGTTGCAGAAAAGCATAACAAGCGAGTGATGGTCGACCTACTTGGTGTTAAAAGTAAAACGCGAGTTGAAGAACTTAAAGCGTTGAATGTGGACTTAGTTAGTTTGCACGTTGGAAAAGATATGCAGAAAAATACACAACTTCATGCTGACGTGTACGATCTCGTAAAAGGCATAGAAGATTTAGAAGTAGCAATTGCCGGTGGAATCAACCTTGATAGTTTAGATGAAGTCATGGCAAAAGGTCCAAATGTTTTGATTGTAGGAAGTACGATTACTAGTGCTGTAAATCCAGGGGATATTGCTAAACAGATGAAAGGAATGATAAAGCGATTTGAAAACAATCATTAACACAGTTGTGGAAGAAGTTTCGCATGTGCTTACAAATGTGAATGAAGAAGAAGCTATTCAATTCTCAAACGAGTTAGTGAAGGCAAAGCGCATTTTCGTTTGTGGTGAAGGGCGATCAGGTCTCATGGGGAAAGCTTTTGCGATGCGATTAATGCATGCAAACTACACAGTATTTGTCGTAGGTGAAACAATTACACCGAGTATCCAAGCAGGCGATTTATTTGTCGCAATTTCGGGTTCAGGGGAGACGAGCTCGATTTATCAGTTAGTTGAAAAAGCGAAGAAAGTCGGGGCGAATGTTCAACTTGTAACCGTTAACAAAGATTCGTCGATTGGAAATATTGCTGACGGGGTGTTGGTTGTTCCAGCTGCAACGAAATACCGGTTGCCGAGCGAAGCACCAACGATTCAACCATTAGGCAATCAATTCGACCAAAGCGTCCATTTGCTACTTGATGCGATTATTATTTCAACGTTAAAAGAAGTTTCAAATGAAGAGTTGCGTAATCGCCATGCGAATTTGGAGTAGGTAGATAAAACAAAATATAAATAAGAAAATGGAGGAAAAACAAAATGAAGAAGTTATTTTCAGGATTAGTCATGTTGTTAGCATTAACAATGGTTTTGGCAGCATGTGGGGACGATAAAGGTTCAAGTGAAGGCGGTAAGGATGGCAAGATTAAATTACTTGTAGCACATAACCAAACATCACCGGATAACCCATATCAAGTCGGTCTTTTAGAATTCAAAAAAGTCGTTGAAGAAGAATCAAATGGCGACATTGAAGTTGAAGTCCATGCGGGAACTTTAGGTACTGAAGAAGAGGAACTTGTTCAAAAGCTGAAATTAGGTGCAGCAGATGCTGTATTAGTATCCCCTGGTTTTATGACACAAACAGGTATTAAAGAAATTGACTTGTTAGCATTTCCGTATCTCTTTGATAGCTATGATCACTGGGAAAAAGTTGTAGACGGTGAAATAGGACAAGAAATGGCGGAATTAATTAAAGAAAAATCCAATAATGATTTTAATGTTGTGGGCTATTGGTCTGCTGGAGTTCGTCATTACTATGGTAAAAAACCACTTAACTCTTTGGAAGATTTAAAAGGTTTAACGATTCGTACACAAACTTCAGGTGTTGTCGCAGATTATTGGACGAAAATCGGAGCGATTCCAACGTCGATTGCTTGGGGAGAGTTATATCAAGCGTTGCAACAAAACGTAGTTGATTCGTCAGAAAATGCGTATCCGTATTTCGCGCAGCAAAATCATCACAAAACAGACAATGGTAAATATACAACAGAAACAGGACATGACTACACGACGCGTTTCTTATTAATGAATGGCAAGAAGTTCGATAAATATACAGAAGATCAGCAAGAAATTATTTTGAAAGCGGCGGATGCGGCTACTCAAGCTGAACGTGAAGCGCTATATGCTCAAGAAGATGAGTATAAGCAAATTTTACTAGATGATGGCGGAGAGGTTAATGAAATTGATCGTCAGCCGTTTATTGACGCAGCAATTGAAGTTCAAGATAAAACAGCAGAAAGCATCGGCGCAACAGAATTACTTCAAAAAATAAGAGATTTAAAATAAAGGAGGACGAGGGTGCGGATTCGTGCCCTTATCTTTTATCCTTTTAGGGAGGTAAGTGAACAATTATGTTTATTAGAAGGCTAGAACGTATTCAAATGGCGGCAGGGGTTGTAAGTCTATGTATCTTTTTCATAGCAATCATCGTTCAAATTGTAACGCGTCATATGAAAATAGCGGTCATTTGGACGGAAGAAGTAGCAAACTACTCCTTCGTTTGGGCAATTTTTATGGGAGCGGCTGTCATGGTTAACCGAAGAGAACATTTTAGTTTCGACTTTTTAACTAGCCGATTTAAAGGGAAAAAGAAAGCGAGTTTATTCTTTTTTAATGATACTGTCATCATGCTTTTTAGCTTCGCAATCTTTTTTTACGGCCTTCAAGCAATGACAACATTTTGGAATTATAATTGGGTAGCACTCCCGTTCATGAAAATGGGATATGTGTGGATTTCGATTCCAATTATGGGAATTACAATGTTCATTTACGCGTGTAATCATTTAATCGAAAATGTGAAAGCCCTTCGCAGTAAGGAGGTACCAGAATGATTGGACTTATATTACTTGGTATGTTTCTTGTTTTAATGATTTTGGGTGTTCCAATTGCTTTTGTCATCGCAATTGTTGCGTTTGTTGGTATTTTTAATGTGCCATATATTCCAGAAGTGACGGTTCCGGTGAAGATGATGAACGGGATTAATTCATTCGTGTTATTGGCGGTTCCGTTGTTCATATTGGCTGCCAACTTAATGAATTCAGGAAAAATTTCTGAAAAGCTTATTCAATTGTCACTTGCGATTGTAGGACGGATTCGCGGAGGATTAGCACACGCAAATATCTTAGTATCGATGATTTTTGCAGGTGTATCTGGATCTGCGCAAGCCGACACTGCAGGTGTAGGGAAAATCCTTATTCCGACAATGAAAAAGCAAGGCTATGACACTGAGACAGCGGTTGGTGTAACGGCTGCATCTTCTACAATTGGTGTAATTATTCCGCCAAGTATACCAATGATTATTTTTGCTGGTTTAACGAATGCCAGTATTGGTGCATTATTTTTAGGCGGAATTATCCCAGGAATATTAATTGGCGTGGGAATGATGGTCTATGTTTACATATTGGCTCGAAAAAGAAACTATCCAAAAGCGGCAAAGACTGCACCTAGGGAGCTTGTAAAGTTACTAATTGAAACAATTCCAGCACTGCTTACTCCGGTTATTATTATCGGTGGGATTATTACTGGATTCTTTACAGCAACAGAGGCAGCAGCGGTCGCATCGTTGTATACGTTTATTATTAGTATGTTTTATTACAAAACGATTAAGTGGAAAGACATGCCGAAAATCTTAACTGATACGCTTGCGCTTAGCTCATTGTCGCTATTTGCCTTAGCAGCCGCTAGCGCGTTAGGGGAATTGATGAGTTTTTACCAATTAGGTTTACTGGCTCAAGAATTCTTTGCTAATAATATCGGCACTAAATGGCTGTTCATCTTAATTATTATTGGTTTCTTCCTATTTATCGGAACGTTCATGGATGCGATTCCAGCTATGATTCTATTTGTTCCAGTAATTCTACCAACGTCAATTGCATTTGGTATGGATCCGGTTCACCTAGGATTAATCGTTGTTATGACCTTGGCGATTGGTTTGGTAACACCACCATACGGGTTATGTCTGTTGCTGGCCGCGAAAATAGGGAACTTGTCGATAGAAAGATCGCTCTTTGCGGTTCTTCCGTATATTTTAATCGTATTGGCTGTCTTGTTATTTGTGGCGTTCTTCCCGAGCATCGCATTTTACATCCCGAATTTATTGAACCCATCTTTGTAGAATAAACTAAGAGTGTTTAGGAAGTGTGGAAATGGTTAATAGAGAGATTTTGAGTGCAGAAGGTTCTGTCATGCTTGTGAAAGTTCAATTGGCTGAAGGCTTTGTTGGTGACGTGGACCAACACCCTGAAGAGCAAATTAGTTATATTGAGCATGGTTTAGTGGAGTTTGAAGTTGGTGGGGTTGTTCGCGTGCTTGGTGTGGGGGAATCGGTTTATATTCCTTCGAATGTTGAGCATCGGGTGAGAGTGATTAAGGCGTGTGGGATTTTGGATGTGTTTACGCCTGTTAGGGTGGATTTGTTGGGGGAATAATTGTGGATAAATGGAGAGCCGTCGAAGTGTGATTATATCGCTTTGGAGGCTTTTTTTCACTGTGCTATAGACAATAAAACGCAAAATTACATAAAAAGGGAAGTTTGCATATAGAAAGTTTTGCGACTTCCCTTTTTCAGGTTAGCATTGTCCCGAATTGTCGTACTTGGTGTCTACAGAAACAACAAATCACTTCTAAAATTCAACCTATTAAATTATATTTCATCGCATATTCAACAAGTTCGTATCTTTTAGATAAGTTAAGTTTATTCATAAATCTTGTCTTATGGGCATCAACCGATTTGACACTAATCATTAATACTTCAGCGGTTTCGGTTATTGAGAACCCTTTCACAAGGAATTGCAGAACCTCCCGTTCTGGAATAATATGTTTAATCGCTAGGCTTAATAATGAATGAAAAAACTAAACATTTATAATTTGTTGAAAATTCTATTGACATCAATTAATATTTAATATAATATAAGTATCAAATGAAATCTAAAGTTTAAAACTACAGATTTTAGATTTTATATAGCACTTTTAAAATCTAATAGAAGGGAGGGGGATGTGTGAAAAAAATCTTACTTATAAATGGGGCAAACATGAATCTTCTTGGTTTAAGAGAACCTGATAAACTAGGTTCGGCTACGTTAGAAGAAATCAACAGAGAAGTAATAGATTACTCTAAAGGACTAGGTATTGAAGTTGATACTTATCAAAGTAATCATGAAGGAGACATAATCGATAGAATACAGCAGGCTAGTTTTGAGTACGCGGGTGTTATTATCAATCCGGGTTCATTTGGTCACTATAGTGTTGGTATAAAGGAGGCAATCAGTACGTTATCAATTCCTTGTATAGAGGTCCATCTGGCCAACTTTTTTAGAAACCCCGGGAATCAATCTACAATTGCTCCCGTTTGTACTGGAATGATTTCTGGTTTTGGTAAAGAGAGCTATTTGGTTGCAGTGGACACGCTTATGAAAATTCTTTAAGTTATTATGGATAGTTGTTTCAAATAATTTAAATAGGAGGATTGATTATGATAAAAAAGAAAAAAAAAAATATTGCTTTACTTTTAGCTTTGGTGGTAGCGCTTTCAATTACTACTGCATGTTCCGAGGATAACACGAATGTCCAAAGTTCAAGTAATGCTGAAGGGGTGAAGGAATTAGTATTAACAACCCAAACTGTAGGGACAGCAGTATATTCTAGAGCTTCGGCCTTTAACGAAATATTAAAACCTATACTTCCAGAGGATTATAGTATGGAAGTTCAGCCATCATCTACTGGAGGAGCGGCGACTGTACTTTTACTGGAGGAAAACAAGGCACAAATAGGAACATCCAACAATGTTCCGGCAAAAAAGTTATTTGAAGGAACATACGATGATAATCGTCCTGCCGTAAAAAATGTGGCTTCTATTCTTGGCGGTACAGACTTTACTTATATGACAATTATGTTTACTGATTCCTTTGTTCAAAAAACTGGTATTAAAACATTTGAAGAAATAATTGAACAAAAATACCCTGTGAAAATAGTTACTAAGCAACCAGGAAGCTTTGGAATAACAGGTGCGGAAGACCTCTTAGACACAATGGATGTGAAATTTGAAGATATTAAATCTTGGGGAGGTGATGTGTTTCATATCGATCCTAGTCAAATGGTGGATATGTTAAAGGAAGGAAAGGCGGATATCTCAATAGATGTAGTGAGTCTTGGTCAACCGGCATTCTCCGAACTAACAATGACCACGCCTATGCATGTGATTGAAATATCAAAAGAGACTAGGGATAAACTAAATGACTATGGTTATGCCAACAAGGTAATGCCTGCTGAAAGTTGGAATGGACAAGATAATGACATCCAAACTGTTGTAGGGACAGAATCCTTGGTTGTGAGGAAAGACGTTCCAGACGAGGTTGTATATGCCATAACCAAAGCAATCTGTGAAAATACGTCGAGATTGGTAGAGCTAGTCCCGGTAATGAAAGACTTTGATCCGAAAAGTGCAGGTAACATAGAATACCTAGGAATACCTCTTCATCCAGGAGCTGAGAAATATTTTAAAGAAGTTGGATATCTACAATAGACCTAATTGGTTTGGATGACATCAAAAACTATAAGATGAAATATATTTTATCTTTTGTTTTATAGTCCGGGGAGGATTTATTGATGGAATTACCACTAAATAAAAAGGCTCATTCTATTAACATACTACTAGGAGTAATTGCGCTTGGTTGGTTGCTCACACAATTATACTTCACATTATTTAAACCGATACACCCTATGATTCTGAGTCCGATTTTCCTTTCGTTCGCTTTGTCTTTAGTTTTCATTAGCAAACCAATAAATAAAAAGATTATTTGGCCTAGGCTAATTGATTTTACCTTTGTAGGCATCCTCATTGGGGTCGTAATTTTTTATATTGGACATGAACAGCGTATAGTCAATAGAATTCCAAACATTGATCCAGTTTTACCTGGAGATATTGTTGTAACGTTAATCCTGCTCCTACTTTTGCTAGAAGCAGTTAGAAGAGTACTAGGGTTTAACTTGTTAATCTTTGTGTCAGTTTTTATTGCCTATGCATTTCTAGGACCTTATAGTCCTGGTTTTACAAATTTTTCGGGATTCTCATTGCACCAATTTACTGAGATCATGACTTTGACTACAGAAGGATTATATGGAACTCCTTTATCGGCAACTGCCAGTTTCATCTTCTACTTTATTCTATTTGGAGTTATTTTCTCTGCATGCGGAGGAGGACAGGTCCTGATTGATATAGGTTTAAAGTTAGGTAATCCTGAAACCGGAGGTCCTGCCAAAGCAGCTGTGATAAGTAGTGCTCTTATGGGAATGATTAGTGGGAGCTCCGTTGCTAATGTAACCACGACAGGCGTTTTGACTATTCCGATGATGAAAAAGGTTGGTTATAAACCTGAACAAGCAGCAGCGATAGAGGCCGTTGCTTCTACGGGAGGACAGATAATGCCACCTATTATGGGTGTAGGAGCATTTATAATGGCAGAGCTGTTAGGTGTTAAATATGCTTCTATTGCTTTAGCAGCTACAATTCCGGCCTTAGCCTACTTTTTATCCATTCTTCTTCTTGTAGGATTTATTGCAAAGAGGAATAGGCATGAGGGGTCGGTGGCATTGGAAGATATCAAGAATGTTGAATTTAAAACTCAGCCAATCTTACCGAGATTGTACTTGCTTATCCCGGCGTTCGTACTACTTGGTATGGTCCTCTCTGGTCAATCCTTAAGGAGTGCTGCACTTTACAGTATTCTGGCGATATTAGCACTTAATATTTTGATCCCAGCTAACCGTAAAGGTATTAAAGAAATCTATGAAGCATTTATTGAAGGTATAAAGCAGGCGGCAAATATTACCCTTCCAATTGCAGCATGTGGAATTATTATTGGTGTCGTTATTCAATCTGGCCTAACCAATAAATTTTCCGCTGTAGTTGCAGCTGTTGGTGGATCAAGCCTTATTGCTGCCCTTTTGATTACTATGATAGGGTGTATGCTGCTTGGAATGGCTTTACCGACAGTAGCTGCATATCTAATTGGAGTTGTATTATTTGTACCAATCTTGATATCACTTGGTATACCAATTTTAATAGCGCATATGTTCTGCTTTTACTTTGGGGTTATTGCTCAAATTACTCCACCCGTTTGCTTGGCGTCCTTTACAGCGGCTGGTATTGCGGGGGCGAATCCTTGGAAAACAGGTTGGACAGGATTTGTTTATGCATCAGTTTCATTTTTAATCCCATTTGTTTTCGTTTATCAGCCTGCAATACTCCTTATGGGATCACCCGTACAAATAATTGTAGCTGCTTTATTCCTGTACGCTGGCGTTTGGGCATTAGCCATAGCTATTTCCGGGTATATGTATGCGCCGCTTCATAAGTTTGAACGGTTATTGATGCTCACAGTAGCGCTACTTTTAATAGTACCTGAGTTAGCTACATCCCTAGTAGGCTTTGTCTTACTCGGAATAATTTTAGTCAAAAATATTAAAAGTAAAAGACTTAGTCGTCAAATTCCAAAAATGGCATTAGAAAAAAGTTGAGTAAACGGTATTTAAAAAAATAATAGGCGGTGTATTAAAATGGAGAAAATTCTAGTAAAGATTGATAATCAAAAAGTATTAAAACAGATTGAGGATTATGGTATTGTTCCAGTGGTGAAAATTGAAAACGTGAAGGACGCTGTTCCGCTTGCTAAGGCACTAATTGATGGGGGATTGAATGTAGCTGAAATCACATTTAGAACGGATTGTGCCACTGATGTAATAAAAGAAATTACAAAGAAATATCCAGACATGCTTGTAGGAGCGGGTACAGTAAACTCAGTTGAACAGGTTAAGCAAGCAATGGATGCGGGTGCAAAGTATATTGTTTGTCCGGCCTTGATTGACGATGTTGTAGAGTATTGCTTACAACATAATATTCTTGTAATCCCTGGTTGTACAACAGCATCAGATGTTCAAAAGGCAGTTTCATATGGGCTTACCAATTTGAAGTTCTTTCCAGCGGAATCATCTGGAGGGATTCAGACTATTAGAGCTTTATCCTCAGTTTATGAAGGTGTACGTTTCATGCCGACAGGTGGGATAGATTTAGACAATATAAGTGAGTATGTCAATGATCCTAATGTAATTGCTTGCGGCGGAAGCTGGATGGTAAATCCAGAATTAATTAATGCTGGAGAATTTGATGAGATTAGAAAGCTTACACGTGATTCTATTTTCAAAATATTGAATTTTGATTTTGCGCATTTTGGAATCAACTGTGATACTGAGGAAGAAGGATACAAGAATATCTTCAAGTTAGCGGATATGTTTGACCTAATACTGGGGGATACGGAAAGCTCAACATACGTAGGAAAAGATGTTGAAATTACGAAGCAACCTTTTAAAGTAAGAGGTCCGCATGGTCATATTGGTTATCATACGGATAATCTCAAGAGAAGTATCTTTTATTTAAGTAACGCTGGCGTAGAGTTTAATATGGAACACATTAAATATCATGGTGATAAAATGTTCGTAATTTATCTAAAGGATTATCTAGCTGGTTTTGCTATTCATATTGAAGAAAGAAATGACCATAATCCGTCTTCATGGGATCATCGTGATGATATTAAATCATTAATCGGCTGGAATAATTAGTAGATAACTAGTCACTTTCAAAGGAGAGAAATTCTATGGCGAAGAAAAAGATTATGGTACCATTCCCTGTTTTTAAGGAGGGGTTAACAGAGTTGTTTGAAAGGTATGATGTATATTATCCATCTGAGGTGGTTCCTAGAGAAGAAATACTGAAAATACTTCCTGAATATGATGCATTAATTTCTTGTGGTTTTAAACCAGACAAGGAAGCAATCGAGCGTATGGATAATATTAAGATCATGAGTACGTATGGTGTTGGATACGATAATGTGGATTTGGAAACTATGAATGATAAGGGGATTCTTGTATGTAATCTACCGGATATTGTTACTGAATCTACTGCTGAATTCGGGATGGCACTCATGCTGTCTGTAATGAGAAGAGTAGCTGAAACTGATAGAAAGTTGCGCCTAGATCAAGATCTTCCATGGGGACCAATTGCAAATGTCGGTAGAGGACTAAATGGGAAAAGATTGGGTATTGTAGGAATGGGTAATATAGGTAGAGCCTTAGCAAGAAGAACAAAAGGGTTCATGATGGATGTAACATATCATAACAGGAATCGCCTGTCGGAAGAGGTTGAAAATGAGTATAACGCTACTTATGTTCCAACACTAGAGCAACTCTTAAAAGAGTCGGACATCGTAATGATTAATACACCGCTTACAACATCGACATACCATATGTTTGATACACCGCAATTTGAAATGATGAAAGAGTCTGCTTTCTTGATAAATATTGGTAGGGGTCCAGTGGTTAATGAGCAAGCTTTAATTAATGCATTACAAAATGGAGTGATTGCTGGAGCTGGACTTGATGTATTTGAGAATGAACCTAATATCCCTGATGCATTTAAGACAATGGATAATGTGGTTCTTGGTGCACACATGGCAACTGCAACAATTGAAACAAGAACAGAAATGGTTCGGTTGGCAGCTAAAAATATTATTGATTACTTGGAAGATGGTAAACATCCAAACCTTGTTAATCCGGAAGCCCTTCAAAATGTTCGACCATTGAATTCAGAAGTTTCAATCAGATAACTAGTGTTAAGTATGATGGGCCTCTTCAAGGAGGCTCACTTACTTAAAAACTATTCAGGAGGAGAGTTTACTATGGATAAAGATTATGATTTGCAGTGTTTTTACTGTACAAAAAGTGAGCCTTTATCAACGCTTATGACAGAGGTATGTGTCTTGGACTCATCTACGGTTTACCTATTTCATGATCAAAAAAATCCTGGTAGATGCATAGTTGCTTCTAATGGACATAAAACAGAACTATTTGAGTTTAGTTCTCAGGAAAGAAATGATTATTTTGAAGATGTATCTAATGTAGCAAAGGTAATACACGAACTATATGGTGCAGATAAAATCAATTATGCCACTTATGGTGATCTAGCTCCTCATTTTCACGTACACTTGGTACCCAAAAAAGTAGATGGTGTTTCTTGGGGCAGTCCATTTAGTGACACACTTGAGAAAGTACATTTAACAGAAGAAGATAAGACTCAATGGATTGCTACTTTGAATTATCATATAAAAAAATACGTAAAACAAAAGATTTAAAATCAGATTTTAAATCTAAAAAATTGGAGGTTTGGAAAATGGCTATTATATCTTCACAGCAAACGATGAAAGATTGGCATATTAAGTCTACCGAAGAAGAAGGGTTCCATAAAGTTGTTATTCCAGGAAGAGAAGATTGTTCCGCTGTGCACATATCCCGATTAAATCTTTCGGCTGGAAACAGCTATATGATTAAATCTTTGGATTTAGAAATGAATGCTGTTCTTTTAAAAGGAACAGCGAATATAAAATCTGAATACTTGGATCAAAAAATGTCACTTTATGACAGTTTTTATATACCGGGTAATAGTTATGTTAATGTTACCGCAATTGAAGACACAATCTTTTATATAGGCGGAGCATTGTGTGAAGGACATGGAAAAGAGTTTTATCGTGAATACAATAAAAATCTACCTTTAGGTGAGATTCACCAAATACATGGCGCTGGATCTGGGCAACGGGAAGTTCATTTCACCTTAAACCCTGAGGTGCCTGCCTCCAGATTAATTTGTGGATTAACTTGGGGAGGGGATGGAACATGGACTAGTTGGCCACCCCACCAGCATGAAAATGATTTGGAAGAGGTTTATTGCTATTTTGATATGGATGAACCAAAGTTTGGATTGCATATTAGTTACTTAAAAACTCAAGAAAGCGATAATTTGGTTGCACATCATGTTACTAGTGGTGACATGGTACTAGTACCGCGTGGATACCATCCTACTGTAGCAAGTCCTGGCACTAGAAATACCTACTTTTGGGTATTGGCAGCTTTCTCGCATTCAAGCAGAAGATATGATCTAGCTATTCTTGACCCTACGTTTGACGACATGTAAATAAACTAATCAGATAAAGAGGTGTAGATATGAACTTATTCGATCTTACTGA
The DNA here is from genome assembly GCF_018309085.1 of Sporosarcina sp. Marseille-Q4063. Lineage (GTDB taxonomy): Bacteria > Bacillota > Bacilli > Bacillales_A > Planococcaceae > Sporosarcina. The sequence continues at coordinate 3,193,375 of NZ_CP070502.1, forward strand.
CAAAAAAGCTATTGTAACGGGTGCAGCCTCAGGGCTTGGCAAGGGTATGGCAGAAGGGTTAATGGAGGCAGGTGCTGAAGTTGTTATTTTAGATCTTTCACCCAATACTCCTAAGGTGGTAGACGAATTACGAGAAAAGGGATTTAAAGCACATGGAATAGTAGCTAATTTAGGTGACAGGGAGGAATTACAATCTGCCTTTGATAATGCTATTAAACTTTTAGGTGGAACTTTAGATATTTTGATACCTGCTGCTGGTATTCAACGAAGACATAAAAGTGAGGATTTTCCGATTGAGGATTGGAATGCCGTAATGCATGTAAACCTCAATATTGTGTTTGAGATTAATCAACTAGCAGGCAAACTTATGTTAAATCAAGGTAAAGGAAAAATAATCAATATTGCCTCTATGTTAAGTTACTTTGGAGGATATACAGTTCCTGCATATGCAGCAAGTAAAGGCGCAGTTATGCAAATGACAAAAGCGTTGTCAAATGAATGGGCAGGACGGGGTGTAAATGTCAATGCGGTTGCACCGGGATATATGGATACAGTCATGAATGTGAATATTATTAATGATAGTGAAAGAAATGAAAGCATTACAAAAAGAATACCAGCGGGTAGATGGGGTACTTCTGAAGATATGAAGGGAGTAACAATCTTTCTTTCATCTGACGCTTCAAATTACCTAAATGGTGCTATTATTCCAGTCGATGGCGGTTATCTCGGAATGTAAAAGTTAGTTTGCATAAGAGTGAAAATACATTAAGAGAGGTGAAATAATTGCTGATTCTCGTTCTTGAAGCTAGTACTACGTCAGCTAAAGCTCTACTCTATGATGATAGTAAAGGCATTGTAGATATTATAAGTAAACCTTTTTCCAAAAAGGTTAATGATGGCATTACACATGACACTGAGGGAATATATAGCGCTGTTATGGAGGTGGGAAGGCAAATAGCAGCACATAAAGATATAGACGCTGTAGCACTTTGCAGTACTTGGCATAGTGTGGTGGTGTGTGATAGTAATATGAATCCACTAACCAAAACATACTTGTGGGGACATACCGGCGCCTCCAACGAGGTAGCGAAGTTAAGGAAGGACCCTCACCAAGTAAAGAAAATGTATGAAAGAACAGGTTGTATGGTTCATGCTCTTTATCCAGCTTATAAGTTATTACACTTTAAAAATGAGGGATTGGACCTAAAAGATAAATATATTGCAGGTGAAGGCAGCTACTTGTTTTATAGAATGACGGGAGAAAGAATGGTTACGAATAGTATGGCCTCCGGTTCCGGATTGTTTAATATTCATACGCTTGATTATGATGAGGAAGCTTTAGAGATGGTTGATCTAAATAAAAGTCAACTCGGGGAATTGTGCACCTATCAGGATGCACGTCCTCTCTCTAAAGAGGCGGCCAATTTGCTAGGTATTTGTGTAGGAATACCAGTAATACCAACTCATCCAGATGGTGCTTTAAATCAAGTCGGAGCCGGTGCATTAAAAGAAGGCATTATGAGTCTTTCTGTTGGAACAAGTGCTGCAATGCGATTATCATCCTCAAAACCTATTGTATCTAAAGGGATGGGGACATGGTGTTATCTGTCGCCCACATCTTGGTTGGCGGGGGCAGCAACTTCGGGAGCTTGCAACTGTTTAGATTGGTGTAAACAGACCTTTTTTCCAGAATCGACATCGTATGAGGAACTTGAAAATCAAAAAGTTGATATGAAAGAGATGCCTATTTTTCTCCCCTTTATGTTTGGAGAAAGATGTCCCGGATGGAGAGACGATAGATTGAGTGGATTTCACGATCTGCGTTCAACCCATACCACAACAGATATGTATTTTGGCGTGTTGGAAGGAATTCTAATGAATATTAGACAATGTTTTGATCATATTACGGATGAGATGGGGACTCCTGAAAAGATTATGGTATCGGGAGGGATCATTAAATCGACCAATTGGATACAAATGATGAGTGATATCTTGGGCGAAAGTTTGTACTGCTCCGACAATGAACAGGCATCTGTATTGGGGGGGGCTATTATAGCTAGGGCTTATCTGGACAGTACCTTTAACCCAAATGAATATACAGCGGAGATTGGAAAAGTTATTAACCCAAATCCAAATATGTATGATCATTATAAAGAAAGATATAACCGTTATCTCCATTGGTATGAAAGGACATCTTAAACGTTTATAAAGCAGAACCATCATTCGATACCTATTGAATTTACATTAGCGTGAATAAGTCTTTTTCAAGTTATGATTAGCTTGTAGACGGGGGGAGAATTAATGTATGAAGTAGTTGTTACAGCTCGTTCCTTTGGTAAAGGAAATGATGCACCTATTAAACTGTTGGAGAGTAGTAAGTGCCGTGTCAAAAAGATATCAACTGAAAGTGCCTTGACTTCGAATGAATTGATTGAGTACATTGAAAACGCTGATGCAGTTATAGCAGGTTTGGATGATTTTAGTGCAGAGGTTATTAATGCAGGTAAAAAGTTAAAGGTGATTTCTAGATATGGAGTGGGCTACGATAAAGTAGACATTGATGAAGCGACAAAAAAAGGAATAGCAGTTACTGTCACTCCAGGAGCAAATGAAAATTCAGTAGCCGATTTGGCGGTAGGAGCTATGTTAGCCTGTGCTCGTCATATACCGCAAATGGATCAACAGATTAAGAATAACAAGGAAGGTAGGGCTCTGGGATTTGAGTTATGGGGGAAAACCTGCGGCATTATTGGTACAGGGAGAATAGGCAGGGGTGTTATTAAGCGTCTCAGTGGATTTAATATGCGGTTTTTATGCCATGATAAATATCCGAATGAAGAACTTACCGAAGAATATGACATCAAATATTGTGAACTGGAAGAACTTCTCTCAGAATCTGATTTCATTTCAATTCATTGTCCGCTTACAGTGGAAACAAGAAATATGATTGGTGAAAAACAATTGAAAATGATGAAAAACTCTGCTGTTATAGTAAACACAGCACGTGGCGGAATCATTGATGAAGATGCTCTATACCATGCGCTTAAGGGGGGAATAGTCGCTGCCGCAGCCCTAGATGCAACGTTGCAAGAACCATCCTTCGACAGTCCATTATTAACTCTTCAAAACTGCTTAATTACTCCGCACATAGGAGGTTACACAATGGACGCGGTTCTGAATATGGGGATGTTGGCGGCTCAAAATGTCATTAATATTTTGGAAGATAAAAAATGCCCTCATAAAATTAATTAAAAGTATAATAAAAGAAAGACGAGTGATCAGCAGACAGAAACCCTTATCCACTTATTCGCAGCGGCGAAAATTAAAAAGGAGGTAAGGGATAAGCAAGTAAACGGTGCATTTTTGGGCATCATGGTCCAATCAGAATTCATCCGGAATCGCTAACAACTCATTTTCGGAAATAAAGTTTTGAATCAATGTCTGAACCGTGATATTCTTATTCATAAGAAATCCTTCTTTTCGTAAAAAGTTAGACTGGTAACAAACATTTTACACTTGAGGATTCATGAAAATTTAAAATCTAAAGTATTAGCCTTTAAATTTGAACATGATATTCTCAAATTAGGAGATTATTAAATATATATAAGGAGGGGATTATTTTGATAAACAAGAATAGCTTAAGGTCAGACTCATTGGTAGAAGTTGCCTATCATCAAATTAAGCAGGACTTTTCTGTTAGGGTGGTCAATCCCGGAGAGAAGATTATCATTAAGGATATGGTTGATCGGTATGGAATTAGTGAAACACCTATAAAACAGGCTCTAAATAGACTTATTGCGGAGGGACTAGTTGAGAATATCCCTAGACGTGGTATGCGATTTAAAGAAGCAAACTGGGAAGATATTGAAGAAATGCTTGATACACGACTGATGTTGGAAACCTTTTTTGCACACAGAGTGATTGAGTCAGTTAGCTTAGATAATAAAATTATTGATGATATGAGAGAAAACATTAAACAACACTATAAAGCAATTGAAAAGATTGAAACTCTTGATGACTTTTTCGAAGTGTATAAAATTGATCACGACTTTCACTTAACCTATATGAAAGGTATGTGGAATAAAAAAATTCTACAAATATATGAAAGTATCGGAAGTCATTCGTTTTCATCTTTTTTATATGGTAAAAAGCCTAAAGAAAAGTTAATTAATGGTGTGTTAGAACATGAGGACATTTGTAATGCTTTGGAGAACAGAGATCTAAAGGCTTTAGAAGCAGCTATTAAGGTTCATAATGATAATGCAAAAGAATACATTAGCTTGATGATAAAAATGAAGAATATATAACCTGTAATAAGCTTTCTAGGCATATGCTTATGCATGAACAAGTGAAAAAAGAACCCGTTCCTGCTAACGTTAAATCACGATAATTATAATGGATACTTTAATTCAAATCCAGTTAAATTTCAATCATAATTTTTTAACTCGAAGTACTGGCTAAAAGATTAATTAACCATAGTCTTCATCAGTTAGTACTTTTGTATTAGGAGTCATTTATTATAAGGGTGGGATATTCAGTGTCCAAATCGAATCCTGAACGGTTAAGCGGTACTCGCAATAGAAATTTTTTTGTTAACACTTTACCTGGACTTATTCTTTGTTTAACGGTAATGTTTTTCGGTATTTATCTTGCCGATTTGATAGGAGTACTAATTGTAAAGTTAAATTTATTACCAAAAGGTAGTGCAAGCCCAGTTTCTGGAATATTCGTTGCCATATTAATCGGTATTGTGATTCGCAATACAATAGGTGTACATTCGAAACTAGTTGGAGGCGTTGTTTTTTCACTTAAGTATGCCTTGCGTGCGGGAATCATTCTACTAGGACTACGGCTTAGTTTAGCTGAAGCACTTAAACTTGGGGCATGGGGACTACCGCTCATTATTACTTGTATTTCCAGTGGTTTGTTAGTGACACTTTATTTCACTAAAAAAATGAATCAATCTAATAGACTGGGTACATTAATTGCTTGCGGAACTGGAATCTGTGGTGTAACCGCGGTTATGGCTACTGCTCCTGTTATCAAGGCAAGGGATAATGAAATCTCATATGCCGTTGCTAATATTACGATTTTCGGGTTAATTAGCATGCTATTTTACCCTTATTTAGCACATTTATTTTTTGCGAATGATCCAATTAAAGCTGGACTATTTTTAGGGACTGCTATTCATGATACAGCACAAGTGACGGGAGCTGCCCTAATTTATAATCAAATGTATGATATTGAAAAAGTAGTGGACGTCGCGACTGTTACAAAGTTAACGAGAAACTTATTTATTATTGCCGTTATCCCGCTTGTTTCCTACCTCTATTTTAGAAGTATTGGTAAAGAAAAAGCTGAAGAAAACCACAAACTACCCAAGTGGTATAAACTGGTACCACTTTTCGTAATTGGTTTTTTATTACTAGCACTTGCAAGAACAGTCGGTGATATGATGGTTACGAACGGTAGGTTAGCCTATGGTATAATGGAACCCTCTTCCTGGGAAGGATTCTACCGTTATTGGAGCTCATTCGGGTCTACATATTTGTTGGGAATGGCAATGGCTGGTGTGGGATTATCCACAGACTTTAAAATGTTTAAGGGCCTCGGATTAAAACCATTTTATATCGGATTAATTGCAGCTATTTCAATTGGTTTAGTAAGTTTGACTCTGATTTCATTGTTCGGTCATTTAATTATCATTTAACCAGATTCATCAGAATTCCTCCGCTTCCATCGCTCGAGTTGCATACTAGTAAAAGTATACTAGTATCACCGGTGAAATAAATTGGTTTTAGGTACCTGGTTTTAGGTACCTGTGCAAGACACCGGTTTTAGGTACCTGTGCAAGACACTATTCAGTTAATACACTACAATGGTTTTAGGTACCTGTGCAAGACACTATTCAGTTAATACACTACAATTGCATAAAATCAAAAGGGGATATCGACTATATAACACTTTGTCGATATCCCCTTTGTTTTAATATCCATAATCATGAATAGTCATAATTGCACCGTGCACAGGTACCTTTTTACAGGTACCTTTTTATTTAGGCTTTTAATTCTGAAGCAAAAATTGTCATTAACCAACACCCCATTAATAATGTGCAAGTAATCCCTTTTTCATCGCAACTCGTTCACAATAGAAAAAAAATACTAGTCCTAAAGCGAAATAGAAAATGGCATTAAATCCGAGAATCAAAAAATCTCCTAGTCCAATTTGAGTTAAGGTGACGCCGTCAATCATTATTTGGCGTACAAGATCCACACCTTTTACGAATGGAAGAAAAGCGAAAAACGGTGCGACTGATAATGGGATAAAAGTTAATGCAGCTAATACAAATTGCAATATTTGTAAAAATGCTTGAACCTGCTTCAATATGATTGATATGCCAGCAATCATAAACCCGACACCGAACATGCTTATTAAAGTGAGGATGAGAACTGGCATGATTGCTATGGCATCAAGATTTAGCCACTGTCCGGTTGTAAGCATTGATAAATAAAGCAAACCAACGATAATAAAGAAATATAGGGCTGTCGTTGCGAGTAGTCGAGTCACCATAATTCGCCAAATACCCATTGGTGACATACAAAGTTGTTCCAGCGTACCGCGCATTGCCTCATTTGTAATCTCCCATCCAATGCTGTTCATCACAGTCATCGCTAGAAACCAAAAAATATAATTTACAATCGCATATTGAATATTAAGATCCTGCGTACTAGGGTCGCCGATTAATTGGATTCCAGTGAACATGCCCAGAAAAATGATATAAAACGTAAAGACCATAGCGAGCGTATTCGGTAAATACCGTTTCAATTCGATATATTCTTTTCTTACATTTGCCTTGAGGAGGTTAGCCCAATACATATTCTTTTTCCCCCTTCACAATTTTCATGAAAATCTGTTCGAAGTTTATCGTATTGCGATCAATTGATTCCACAGGAGTGTTTTCCATTTTTAAAACGTCAAATAGATCATAAATCTCATCACTCTTTGTTAAATGAATTTGTAGAATTGACTGCATTGTATCCGTTGTATAGTCATATTGCGGAAACTTTTGTTGTAAAATATGTTGTTGTTGGTCGCTCAAAACATCGCCAAGCGTTATCGAATACGCACGAACTTCAAATAGTTTCATAAGATTTTCGACTTTATCATCAACAACGATTTTTCCATCGTTAATGATCACTGTTCGATCGCATAAATCTTGTATAACATTCATGTCATGGGAACTGATGATAATCGTTCGGTTATAATCTTTTACAATCGTTCTTAATAATTCACGTACTTCATACCCAGTTTCCACATCCAACCCAAGCGTAGGCTCGTCCAATAAAATGACATCGCTATTCGCAAGCATCGCCACAGCAATCGCAAGTTTTTGCTGCATTCCGCGTGATAGCCGATTAACAAGTTCATTTTCCTTCTCTTTTAAGTTAAAACTTTCTAAGAGGTCCTCGATTTGATTGGAAACCTCTTTACGTGATGCACCTCGATTCCCAGCGAAATATTCAAGGTTTTCCCTCACTGTTAATCGCCAATACAAGTTTCGATTCCCTTCTAACACCGCACTAATATGTTTCAATGCCCCAAGGCGTTTCTCGCGATTGTTCATCCCGTTTATCGTAATTGTTCCAGCATCAGGAATAAGTAAACCGCAAATCATTTTAATAGTCGTCGTCTTACCGGCACCATTCGGCCCTAATAATCCAAGGATCTCGCCTTGGTTTACTGTAAACGAAACATCACTTACTGCTTGGATGTGTTCTTTGGATTTTCTCTTTTTATATGACTTCATTAGGTTTTTTACTTGTATTATGGGTTTCATTGATAACGTCCTTTCTGCTACAAAGTATCTAGCTTTACTAGAGTTCTACATTTCTATGGGGGAGTCCTCTATTTAATTTTGGGGGATTTGTGCGGAATAAAAATTAGAAGTCGACTCTATAGGGCAAAGACACTTTTATAATGTAGGGTGTTTTGGAATATCATTGATTGGACAACGGATGATAAAATAAGCGCGATTGAGGAGAGGATTGACGCGGCATAATAAAAATCCAGTAAAAAGGGCTTCCCGTGCTATTTCAAGAATGGATACTCTGACAAATACATCTTACATATCGGATACTTTGGTACCGCTTATAGCTCTGGATTATAACTGACACCGATTGCTATCAGGCCAGCAAGTATGCTATGCAATGCGCCACCGGTTTTCATCCCAGAAAACGTTCACCATATCCTTTCTGTGGATGAAATTATGATTGTTACAATGATCGGAGTTGCGGTTGCTATCTTATTTACCTATTATGAAAGATTAAGATATGCGAGTGAAATCAGTAAATTCTTATTCAAAAGGATTCCACATGAAGTGTATCGGCTTGTTTATGGGTCTTGTCGTTATGTTGGCTTATATGGATGCTAGATGGATAAATATTTTGGGTGTGATGAGTATTGCGCTGGTTTCTGGATTGCTTCATACGCATGGGGTTAATTATGGGGTGATGTTTATGGTTTTGTATGCGGCTCCTTGGTTGGTTGGGTGAATTGAATTTGAAGAAAGATGAACAATTCTTGGATGGATTACTTTTTTTGGTTGCTTATAAAAGTTGTCTTTGGAGATTACAAAATTAAAATAACATAATTTCGACCCGTTATTATTTAATACTGTCTTCCATTTGTGTTCAGAAAATTGTGCACTCATGATATAGTAAAATCATACTAGAGAAATTTACATTCCAAAATAAAAATCTGATTATAAAGAGTTAACATTTAAAGATATTCTAATTGGAATTGATTCAGACTATAGGCAAATAATAGATTCAAATATCATGACTGCCGGAAAGGCTGGTGTAGATACCAAGACTGGGTGACAATGTAAGTGCCGGAAAAAAGTAACTGTTACTAATTATACTGACCCTATAATCAGGACCTATAAAGAGATGTGAACCGTGTTATTTGAACAAGAGGGAGGAATTTTAAATTGAGTAATAGATTAAAGGAGTTCTTAGCGGAAGCGAACTATGTAAATCTTGCCTTGGAAACAGAAGATGAAAGAATTATTGGTCTTACAAAAGATCTGTGTTATTTATCTCATAACGTATCTGCGAGACTATTATATTATTATACTTTGTGCAATAAACTGCAAAATGTATTTTTGGAAGAAAGAAATGAATTTGAGTTAATGTATGCTGAAGTAGATAACAAATCAAACGATGCTACCGAAATTTCATTTGACAGTGAAATTACCAAATCAAGATCCCTAGAAAGGCAATGGTTATTCGGTGAAGCTACAGAGGTTCAAGAAGCGGCAGTTTCTATTGGTGTTTATCTTAAAGCATATGCAATGTTGGAAGACGTTTTAAATGAGATTTGTAATATTTATCAGGAATTAAAAGGTTTATCAGCTAGTTATAGAGAGCTGGACGGTGGTGGTATCGTGAGGGCATCTTTATATATAAAGAATGCTGTAGGCATTAACAGTAGTTTATCGCGTGATTGGCAGTTGCTTCGTCACTGGAATACAATTAGAAATCAGGTGATGCATGAAGACGCTAAAATGAATTCTAATCCTAAATTATTAGAGTCAATAAATATGTTAGGCATTAATTCTATTCGGGATACAACAATTGGTAAAACTGAGGTAATAAATATTACATTACAAAACGTTAAAGATTTTTTAATTCTAATTGATAAATGTTTATCGGCATTTGTATTGCATGAGGATTATTGGGAATAAGTTTCTGAAACCTTGTGTATAACATTACTCGATTTGGAAACCTGTGCGGGCCAATATTTAAAATGGATTGGGATATTGACTATATATGATTTTGTCGTTATCCTCTTTTTTATCTAAAATAGAAAATTGCTATATTGTAATGTACAAAGGTACCATTTCACAGACAAACGGGTTATAGGATATTCCAAAGCCTGAATTACCACGTAAAAGAATGGTGTAATTTCTGCTACCGATTATATGCTTTATTGGATTGTTCTATTTATTATCAATGCCAATTTATATGCTGAAATCCCTGGGAGTATTAAACATTATAGCGACTTAGACCTATTATCTTTTTACTATAATAACCTTGTATTAATATTCTGTTATTGGTATTCTATTAGTAAGACTTTATTGATTATTTTAGTGAAAAGTTCATTGACTGGATACTATTGAGAGTCTAAAGGTCCATATTAACATGTTCAAAAATATACTTCCTTGGAAAGGGTGCTTATCTTGAGTAATGTAATTTCTTTTCTTAATATGAAGGGGGGAGTCGGTAAAACGACTCTTTGTAAGGAAATCGGCTTTTATTTATCTAAAAATAATAAAAAGGTTCTATTAATTGATGTTGATCCACAGGGAAATTTAACGCAGTCAATATTTGAAAAGTTCAACTACAAACACCACTATGAAACAGACAACGAAATCAATTACAAATACACCGTTTGTACTTCAACTATTAACAAGGTATTTGAATATACATCATTAGTTGATAGTCTCAAGGAGGAAGAATGCATTCTTGAATTAAATGATACCCTTTCAATTATACCTGGCGATTTAAATACAGTCTTTTTTGAAAGATCAAACGGCGGGTCAGAAAAAGAAAACGCTATTAAAAATTTTATCGAAGACTTTCAACTTAAAGATAAATATGATTATATATTAATGGATTGTCCACCTACATATTCTTTTTACACGACTGCGGCATTATTAGCTAGCGATTTCTATTTATCTCCAATTCATCCTGATTCCTATTCTATCCTCGGAATTGATTTATTGTTTCAAGTAGTTGACAGACTAAAAAAAGTTCATAGGGATAGATTTAAAATAACCCCTCTAGAACATTTAGGTGTTATTTTTACCAATATACCAAGGGAAGCAAGTATCTCTACTGGAATGAGACGGATGATACAAGACATAAAAGAAAGTAGTACATTAAATAGTTTGGAAGTAATTTTTTTCAATGAATACTTTCATAATAATCCTGAATTTCCTAAAAGAATAGATTACTTTATAGAAGATTCTAGAAGCGATTACTCATATAAAAATTTGCGAACAATAGTAAAAGAATTTGATGAAAAAATTAACAGTTTTAAACCAGAGGAATCCGGGGTGAGATAGAAATGCTTGTTAGGGGTAATCAGAGCAAGGCTAACCAAATTATTACAGATAAAATTAACATGATTAGAAAATCGGATAGCGAGGATAAAATTCGTGTTGAATTATATAGTATAATTACTTTTATGATTCTATCTACAGAAATTTTCCCTAAAAATATTGATATCAAAAGGTTTTTAATAGATAAGGATGATATATTTAAAGAATTTAGACCGTATTTATATGCTAGTCGAACGATTTTATTGGCTAGAATTTTAAGGGTTATTAGTTCGAAAGAAAAAAGGTTTCTATACAATTTTTCATTGGATTTAAAAAGTAAACTTGATGAGTTTTCCGAATCGGAAAACTCAGGAAAACTAATTGTTGGGAAGAGCTCGGAAAGGTCACGAAAATCGAAAAATTATACTGATTCTTTATTTGAAAGGTTTAAACGAGAGGAATGATTTAATGTTCAATCCAGAGTTTGAAAAATATAAATCTTTTATCGAACAATACTATCCAGAATCTGGTGTAATAAGTAATCCTGTTATAAGAGAAATTTATAACTCTGTTAACAAAAGTATAAATTTCATGAAGATGATTAAGAACATAGATAGTACAATTAATAGTGAACGAAAAAAGTTGTATAACGACTTCAATTTAATTCATTTAAGGGTTTTGTATCATTTACCTTCGAATGATGTGTTTATCAATAATATCCTAGTAAGACTAACATCTGAAAATATCTTAAGATTAGCTGTGTCTTTTATCAATCCGCAAAGCGATTCAATTTCGAATATGACTTATTCACAAATGATAGAAGAATTGAAACAAAAAGGTTTCCCACAACGATATCCAGACTTATATAATAATATTACAAATTATTTTGGAAGATACTCTAAAGATGTTCACGGGGAAACTATACATAGGTATTCAGAAAATGATTTATTAATGATGATTCGTAAAAAGAAAGATGTGAAGAGCCTAGCTAGTCTATCAAAAGTTTATGAAAATATTGTCGATGATATTGTTCCATTCTTTTTAAAGGAATTATCAACGGAAAAGACCAAGATAGAAACCCCTGTGTTGAGTCAAATGTATACAATATTAGGTGAAGATATATATAATCAATTTTTTTAAGGTAAGGATTAATTCATCCTCGAAATTGGGTTTAGGTAGTGACTTAGTACAACAGCGAATAAGAGGTTTATTAATTTGAAAAGTGCATAGGTGGAGGGCAAGGTTGTATCCATTAATTAGTTTGATGCCATGTACATCACCAAACTGCTTAGCTTGCGGAGAATAGTCACTAGTCGTGATTAAATAGGCACCTTGGGCATTGCGTGTCACGATATTTGAATGTAGCACCGCTGGTGGATCAAAACTGATTTGATTCTCCGGTTTGTAGCATTTTACTTGAACTAAATAAACATCGCGGTTGGGAAGGGTGTGTAGGATATCAACCCCGTAGTCACCTGACGCTTGAGTGACCTTTGCCCTTCCACTAAGCACATCCTGCATAATATCATCAACAAGTGTCCCGAAAATTTAGTTCTCAATCTTAAGTGGGGGACCTTTTCCTTTTTTATTCTGCTCCTGCTTATCCTCATCCCTAAATCGATGATAAATTCCCAGCGAAAACGTCTCAAACAGTAAAGACCTGGTTTTAATAAGTGAACTGGCAACCAAAAATACACGATTATCTAGATGCCAGTTTACTTTTTTATTCAAAATCCAATTTATAATCACCAGCCTTGATCAACTTCAGGTTTCTGGAAAATATATAAATCAGTCCGAGATTCAGTACAATCGGCAAGATTAAAAACGTGCTGAGCATGATGGATATATTTTTCTGTGACCAACCGCCCTCTGCTAGATTTATATAATTCAAAGGTCCGACCAAACCGGATAAGCCAAATCCTGCACTGTAAGGGGTGCCTTGAATATTTAATACGCCGGCCAATCCTCCGAGCACTGCTGCCGTGATCAGCATAGGTAAGGCGATATTAGGTTTCATCAAAAAGTTTTTCATTTGAATTTTAGGAGAACCGAGTACATGCGCCAAAGCAGTGCCGAGGGAGTTCGCTTTGTAGCTGGCGATGGCTAATCCTACGCCTGCAGCTACAATCCCTAAATTCGCTGCACCGGCTCCCACCCCTGATAGCATGATGACAGTTGCAACACCTACAGTAGAAATAGGAAGTAATATGATAGTGCAGAAAATCACGGCAATGATTGCACCCATTAGGACTGGTTGCAATGAAGTCACATTTGAAATTGCGACCCCAATGATACCCGTTGAATGTTTCATGTAAGGAAGTATCGTATAACCAATCATACCGGGAACTAATATACTTAATGTAGGCAACACTAGAATGGAATAAGCTTCTAATTTATCGCCGAGCAACTGAACGAATAAAACAGCTAAGGCAGCTGTAATTCCTGTATTAAGAACGATCCCGATCCCGTTAAGCGCGAATAATCCATCGGCTGTTTTCTGAACAGCTCCACTTCCGACCATAGCGGCAATCCCTACACTTGCTGTTTGAATGGGCGTCAGTTTAAATGTAATCCCCACCATCACCCCAATTAGTACAGGCAACAGGCTCATAACAAATACAGTGATATCAAAAACATGCTGAAGTGCAGGAAAATAAGGAATCAATAATTTAAGAATCTCTCCCATTAATGCATTAGGAATTAATGCAACAACAATCCCGATACTCATTCCATTAAGTAACTTACCAACAAAATCCTTCATTCCACATAACCCCTATCATGTTGTAATTCGAATAACTATAGGCAATATTACGAAAATAGTCAATGTTAGTTTATGCTTAGTGGGGCGGGTACAAAGTGTTAGTTACCACAGTCTGAAGGGCGCCCTTGAATGATACCCTTGAAAGGTACCTGTGCGAGAAACTATTCGAACAATACACTACAATTGCATAAATTGAAAAGGGGATCTCGACTGTATAAGGCTTTGTCGATATCCCTTTGGTTATTTATCCAATGTGGTGAATTGTCATAATTGCACCGTGCACAGGTACCTTTTATGGCAGTTGGATTAAATTTAAATAGGGAATTAACTCCGTTATAAATCATGCATAAAAGCAGGCATATTAAAGGGATTATTGCACTTTTGTCGAAAGGTATCAAAGAAGGGTGGAGTTAAGTGGATAGAAAGGTAGAAATAATATTTTCTTAGCCAAAAACCATGTTACTTTTAGGTATAAGGGAGATTGGCATCGTGCGGTTATGAAACGTACCGAGATTGGAGAAATTAAAGATTTGGTTCCTATAGGAGATCATAGTATTTTTACTCAAACTGAAAAGAACGAAATCATTAAGGCAGTCGACCCGATAGATTCGAGAAAAAGAATAGACAATATGTTTGCTTCAAAATAAATTGGTATGGAATTTCACCAGCATTCACTACCGCCTATTATTTATGCCCGCAATGGAAACGCATACTTTTCCATGGATTTCAGGTAACCTGCAATACACTGCAATTACATAAAAATAGGGATGCCGACAATATAATAATACTTTGTCGATATCCCTTTTTATTGTCCGAAGTCATGAATTGTCATAATTGCACCATCTAAGATACTTTCTTAAATTGCATTCTACTTGGTGTCAATTAGACATCGCGGTCTGGTAGGGTGTGACGATATCAATGATGAACCGCTTAACCATTCCTTTGCTTCCCCACAAAGCACATTAGTTTATTCTTTCTTCATCACTCAATCCACTAATATTAAATGCCTCTTCTTTATTATCATACCTTGCTAGAAAAATTACTTTCTGATTAACTACTTTAAAAACAGTATATACAATAGCCTGACCTTTTATTGTGTCATCATCATTTAACCATGTTCCATCTTGCTCTAATACAATGAAGTGATCTTTCGCATATTGGTTAGTGGTAGCTAATTTTAAATTAGCACGCTCTAACCATTCCCCTAATTCTTGGTGATTTATGACTCCTATGCCTTTAGGTCCAATTAATTCTAACTTAGAATCGGTCAATTTTGATAATCCTTCTATATCTTTTTGATTAGACAACTCAATCCATGATTCAGCTGTTTCAATTGTTTCAACGGTTATTTGATTCATGTCATCGTCTCCTTTTTCTTTATTATATATGAATTTTAGGTACCGAATTTCAGGTACCTGTGCGAGAAACTATTCGAACAATACACTACAATTGCATAAAGTGAAATGGGATATCGACTATACAACACTTTGTCGATAGTTTTTTGGCTTTTTATGCAAGTTCTCGAATTGTCATAATTGCATCTTGCACAGGTACCTTCAAGAACCCCAATTTATTATTGTGATAATCATCACATTCATTATTCTTCATTGAATTATACTGGTAGTAGACGTATTTTAGGTACCTAAGATATCGCGGAAGGTTTCACTTCACGGTGCGTTGATAAACAGTTCACACAATATACAAATTTCAGGTACCTGTGCAAGAAACTATTCGAACAATACACTACAATTGCATAAAGTGAAAAGCGATGACGACTATATAAGGCTTTATCGATATCCTTTTGGCTATTTATACAAGTTCGGGAATAGTCATAATTGCACCTTGCACAGGTACCTTTAAAGGGTACCTTTAAAGAGATAGTGGGAGGTCTAACTTCACGGTGTCTTGACAACCAGTTCACACAATATACAAAGACTTACCGGTATTGAAATCAAATCTAACGTATAATGGGTATTGGGTTAGTTCTTGGCCAAATTGGTAATACATGGTTCTTTTTTTTTAGTCTATTATTGAGAATGATTTTCAATAAGGATTAAAAAGTATTTACATAGTTCTCGTTGTTGATTGATGAACGAGGAGGGGAGGGTTTCCATTTAGGACAGCAATTTCCTAGAAGGCTTACTTTTTGACGTACTATGTAAGACTGCTAGACCTTTTTATCACGACGACTATATTATTAGGAGGAAATAAGAATGAAGAACAAATTTTCATTTTTAATGACGTTCGCAGTTATATTTTTAGTTACCATCCTTGTTGCTTCACCAGTGTCTGCTCAGATTGCAGATGGTACATATAAGGTGAATTATGAAATGAAAGAAGCGGGCAGTGCGAACACATCTATTGCTGATGGTTACTTTACAAAGCCTGCGACATTAATCGTTGAAAACGGCGTTCAATATATCCAGTTAACGGTAACTGGCAGCAATTATATCAAATCACTTTCAACACCAGCAGGATCTGTTTCAATTGTTAGCGAGAATAAAGCGAACCAGACTAGAGTCGTGAAGTTTAAAGTGAGTGGTGATTTATCTAAACCTTTAAATATGAACATGCATATTGTCGTTCCGGATATGTACGATATGACACATACTGCTCGTGCGGTATTTAATGTGAGCGGATTACCGCAAGCTTCTTCAACTGTAGAACAAAAAGCAGAAAAAAGCGGCGTTGAAACGAACAGCGATGCAGCAGCGAACACAGTAGAGAACCCAAAAACAGGGGATGACTCTCCTATTGGAATGTACGTGCTATTAATGCTTGGATCCGCAATTGCTTTATTCGCAATTCGGAAGTTTGGACCTGTACGTAACTAATTTAGAGAATCCAAAGGAGAGAAAAAGATGCGAAACAAATGGATCTTGCCGATATTAATGATGTTACTTGCACTGCCTTTCTTTAGTAGTGCAGTTTTTGCGGAAGAAACTGTTGTGTATGAAGATGGCGAATATGATGTTCTGTTAGAAGTAAAACATGCAACTGAAGATAAATTATCTACAGCTGGTGGTTACTTAACAAACCCAAAAGTAATTGTTAAAGATGGTAATATCACCTATGTCCAATTAGAACTTACAAGTAGTAGCATGATAAAATCATTGAAAGTTCCAAGTGGTGAAGTTGATTTAATTAGTGAAGATTTAGAAGAAAATACAAGAGTTGTCGGTTTTAAAGTAGAAGGCGACTTAACAGAGCCCGTTCAAATGAAAATGCATGTTGTTGTTCCGCCAAGTTTGATGCCTCCTAATGGTTATGATACAACGCATACGGTCCGTGCTTTCTTTGATGTAAGTAAAGTGCCTACAAAAGCAGGAGTAGTAGTGGAAGAAGAACCAACCAAACCTGAAGAAAAACCTACTGAGCCTGAAGAAGAGGACAAGCAAGCAGACCTCTCTAACCTAAAAGATGGCTATTATACTGTAAATGTTAGCTATTTAAGAGATGATAATGATGATGCATCAACGATGGGCAACTATTTAGAGGGTAAATTATTTTTAGCTATCTCCAAAGGAAAAGCTGAAGTAACTGCAACCGTTAAAAAAGATGGCACAGTCACTTTATTACAACTTAATGGAAAGAATGCTGTAGAAAAGAAAGTTGAAGGAGAAAAGCGTCACGAATCTTTTGAGTTTGATCAATTACAATCTCAGTTAAATGCATATGTTGAATATCAAGCACCAATGGGACCTGGAAAAATGCATTATGGGAAAGCCAATTTCCGTATTGTATTAAATGAGGATAGTATTACTGTAACAGATGCCTCTAATAAACCGGGCGCTAATGTAGAAGCGCCTGGAGATAATGATGAGCCAGAAGAAATTGAAAAACCAGGTGATACTGAAGTTCCAGGTGAAAAGGACACGCAAAAACCAGGAGATACAGATAAGTCTGATGAAAATCCTGCAGTCGAAGACAATAAAGACAACAATGAACCACAGACTCCTGAAAAGAAAAATCAATTAAAACCAGACAAAGCATATGAAATTGGTTTTGTCATTAAGCACGAGACAGAAGATAAAGCTTCATCAGCAAATTCATTCTTTAAAGGACCGGCTATTTTATTGGAAAAAGACGGTGAGCGATATATTCAGATTACGGTAACAGGTAAAGAGTATATTGACTGGCTAAAGAATAAATTTGGTGAAATGGTTGTAGTTAAAGAAGATAAAGATTCAATTGTTTATCAATTTAAATTAGACGGCGCTTTGCCTGAAGCGATTCTGTTAGATATGCAAATCACAGTTCCAGGATTTTATGATGGGAGAGTTCACAAGGCACGTCTTTTCCTTGACGAAAGTTCCTTGAAAGAAGTCGATGCTAACAAGTACACTCTAGTTGCTTCGAACAATGAAAATGGTCCGAAAGTTCCGGGTGCACCAGTTAAGAAAGATTCGTTGGAAGAGAAAGAAACAGTAATAGCACCACCAACAAAAACAAATAATAACGATCCAACAATAGAAAAACCAAAACTTGATTCCAAAGAAAAGAATGGATCAACGAACGAAACAAAAGTAACAGGACAGGAAAAGAACCCACAAACGGGAGATACGACAAACATTCTTCTATATGTTGTCCTATTAATTGGTTCTGCAATTCCATTAGCAGTTATGGCTAAAAGACGTTTCGCTAATGTTGCATAAATAAATTCATATTTCACGAGAGTCTTACTGTTTATTCCAAGCAGTAAGACTCTATGTTTTATAAATGCGTTTTTGGAAAAATCAGATTCGAAATAACTTAACAAGAGGTGTATAAGTTTTGAAACATAAATTAAGTTTTTTCCTCATGATCGTTCTTCTCATCGTTTTAGCAGGTTGCGGCGCTGGTGACAAATCCACTGCAGCTAAAAAACAATCCTCAACAGATAGCCAGCAAGAAAATTCAGAAGTAGTGGATGCGACTGAAAATGAAAATTTACTCGAAACGGATGGTCAAATTATCTCAACGACTGTTGCGATTACAGAAATTATGGACCAGTTGGAATTAGAACTTATCGGTATTCCAACAACCTATAAAGGGTTGCCGGAGCGATATGAAGGATTACCGGAAGTCGGGTTGGCCATGGATCCAGATATGGAATTAATTAAATCCTTGAAACCGACAGATGTTTTAACAGTGACAACACTAACGTCATATGTCGAAGAAACGTTTACGAAAACGGATACGCCAGCGACCTATCTTGATTTTGGCAGTGTAGAAGGTATGTATGAAGGTATTCAGTATCTCGGCGAAAAATACAATCGCGAGGAACATGCAGAAAAAATGGTGAAAGCATTTGAAGAGAAACTGTCTGTAATAGAAGCGAAAATTGATGGACAAGAATCTCCGAAAGTTCTAATTTTACTTGGTGTTCCGGGCAGTTATTTAGTAGCTACAGAAGAGTCTTATGTAGGCGATCTTGTTAGACGGGCTGGCGGGATAAATGCGATGACGGAAACGGGTGTGGAATACATCTCAGCGAACACGGAAAAATTGCAGCAAGCCGATGCGGATATTATTCTCCGTATGGCTCACGGAATGCCAAAAGAAGTCGTCGAGATGTTTGATAAGGAATTTAAACAGAATACGATTTGGAAACATTTTAAGGCAGTGCAAAATGACCGCGTATATGATTTAGAAGAAGAACTTTTTGGAACGACCGCAAATCTGGCTGCTGCGGAAGCATTAGAAGTGTTAGTTGAAATCCTTTATTCAGAATAGGTAGGATGATGGGTTGCGAAAGAGGTTTTCACGATGTATAAAAAGATCATTAGCTTTGTAGTTGTCATAGGTTTGTTGCTAGTTGTCACGATTTATTCGATGAAGACTGGGAGCATCGCGATGACGACGGGAGAATTGGTAAAAGGACTTTTTTCAGGCGCGAATGAAAATGTAGAAATTATTAAAGATTTACGTTTTCCAAGGATTGTCATTGCACTCTTTGCTGGAGCCGCTTTATCGGTCTCAGGTGTGCTATTGCAAGCTGTCATGCGTAATCCGCTTGCTGAACCGGGGATTATCGGTGTGTCTTCTGGCGCTGGATTTATGTCTATGATTATGATTACATTTTTTCCGACGTTATTTTTCTACACGCCACTATTTTCCTTTGTTGGCGGGGCGGTTGCCTTTTTACTTGTCTATTTATTCTCCTGGAAATCAGGACTCAATCCGCTCAGAATGATTTTAATTGGTGTTGCGATTAACGCGGTGTTTACAGGGTTAAGTGAATTGATTAGTGCGCAAAATGCGGGCAGTATGATGTCGGGAATTTCGGTTACGTCTTCCACACTAACGATGAAGACATGGGAAGATGTGCAAGTGATTGTTTTGTATGGTTCCATCGGACTGATTCTTAGTATGCTTGTGTATGCATGGTGTAACCATTTGGGGTTACGGGATAAGACATTGAAAAATCTTGGTTTTCAAGTGAATCGAGCACGATTCATCATTTCTATCATTGCTGTTTTACTTGCATCCATCGCCACTGCTGTCGCGGGGATGTTTACATTTGTTGGCCTGCTTATCCCGCATATTGGGCGAGCGCTTGTCGGCAATGACCATAAATTGCTTATTCCGTTTTCAGCGCTTGCGGGGGCTTTATTAATTTTATCGGCAGATACATTGGGAAGAACGCTTTTCTCTCCAATTGAAATTCCGGCGTCTATCATTATGGCTGTTATTGGCGGACCATTCCTCATATTCTTGCTTAGAAAGAGTGATCGTATTTATGGAAATTAATAATATATCTTTTTGCTATCAAGATAAAGTTATGCGTCTGCAAGATGTAGAGGCGAGTATCCATAAAGGCCAAATCACAACGATACTTGGGCCGAATGGTTCCGGGAAGTCGACACTGCTTGGGGTGCTCACGAATAATCTTCAGCCGCAAGCCGGGCAAGTCATCCTCGATGGGAAAGCGATCAATACATACAAACCGAAAGAACTTGCGAAAAAATTAGGCGTTGTTCATCAACAAAACAGTGCACCGGCTGATATGACTGTGGAAAAATTGGTCTATTACGGGCGCCTGCCCTATAGAAATACGTTCTCTGGTCAGTCTGATAAGGACGAACAAATGGTGAATTGGGCGATTGAATGTACGGGTCTATCTGAAAAACGACATGATGCAATTGATACATTGTCCGGCGGCCAGCAGCAACGTGTTTGGATTGCGATGGCGCTTGCCCAAGATACGCCATTTTTATTTTTAGATGAACCGACATCTAACTTAGATATTTATTACCAATATGAGATTCTGGAGCTTGTGAAACAATTATGTGAAGAACACGGCTTGACGATTGTGATGGTTTTGCATGATATTAATCAAGCGATACAATATAGCCATCACATTATTGCGATGAAACAAGGAAAAGTAATGAAAAAGGGCGATCCGAAACAGATTGTTACAAAACAATTAATGCAAGAAGTTTACGGTGTGAATGTCGTTGTGAAACATGATGAAGATGTTGGAATGTATATTGTACCGGTTGGAATTTGAGTGATTGTACTACCTGGAGGGAAATGTTTATGAGTGCGAAGATGAGGAAAACTTTATCGATTATGCTCACCTGGTTATGTTTAGGTGTGTTTACGTATGCGGCATATGGTTTGATTGCCACGGCGATAGATTACAATAAAAACCGAAAAGTGTTAAACAATCTCCAGGAAACATTCTACAATGCGGATAATTCGGTCATAGAGGGTGAGTCTAATTCGATTCGTTCCGGATTTGATAGGTTGTTAAAAGAAAATGATGAACTTGTCGGTTGGATTACGGTTGAAGGGACTCAAATTGATTATCCTATTTTAAAAGCAGACAATAATGTTGATTATTTAAATAGGAATTTTTATAAAGAGAAGAACATTGCGGGTAGCATTTTTATGGATTTTCGGAACAACGTGCAAGATCCTGGTTTAAACACGATTGTCTACGGCCATCGGGTCAAGGATGGTTCTATGTTCGAGCAATTAACAAAGTATCAGGATAAGGACTTTTTCATGAACCATCAAACGTTCGAATTTGACACGTTATATGATAGTTATGAAGCACAGATTTTTGCTGTGTACATTACAAAGACAGACTTTGATTATATACAAACTGATTTTGCTAATGACGCGGAGTATGAACAGCTGCTGACAGGAATTCGAGAGAAATCTATGTATGAAACAGACATAGAAGTAAATTCAGATGATCACATTCTTACGTTATCCACATGTGATTACGAATTAGATCCCGATCACGGAAGGTTAGTCGTTCAGGCGAAATTGGTGAAGAAGGGGTAACGGTGGTTTTTTGGAGGATGGTATTTTAGGTGTTTTTTAGGTATCCTTTTAAGTGTTCTTTTTAGGTACCTGTGCAAGAAACTATTCCAACAATACACTACAATTGCATAAGTTGAAAAATGGATGCCGACAATACGCACTTTGTCGGTATCCTTTTGTTTATTTAACCGACTTTGTGAATTGTCATAAATGCACCTTGCAAAGGTACCTTTAATTTTATAAAAAACACTTGTATTAATATACACGTTTTGTTATAATTATAATATGTTATTAATTGTGGGAGGTCGTATATATGGAGAGAAAAAATATACTTATTATAGGTGCTGCGGGAAGGGATTTTCATAATTTTAATACATATTATCGAAATAAAGAGGCGTATAATGTTGTTGCTTTTACGGCAACGCAAATTCCTGATATAGATGGACGTAAATATCCAAATGAATTGGCTGGTGAACTATATCCAGAAGGGATTCCGATTTATTCGCAAGATCAATTGGAAGAGTTGATAGAAGTGTTAGACGTGGATGAATGCGTTTTGTCTTATAGTGATATCAGATATGAAGATGTGATGAGCCTGAGTGCGGTTGTGAATGCTGCGGGTGCGAACTTCACGCTGCTAGGGTCTAAGAGCACGATGATCAAAAGTAATAAACCTGTCATTTCTGTTTGCGCTGTACGAACTGGGACGGGTAAAAGTCAAACGTCTCGAAAAATTATCGAAACATTGCTTGAGCATGATATAAAAGTTGTTGCGGTTAGACATCCGATGCCTTATGGCGATTTAAATGCACAGCGTGTTCAGCGTTTTGCGACGGTAGAGGATTTAAAGAAACATAATTGTACGATTGAAGAGATGGAAGAGTATGAGCCGCATGTAACGCGTGGAAATATTATTTATGCGGGTGTTGATTATGCAGATATATTGGCGGCGGCTGAAAATGATCCAGATGGTTGTGATGTGATTTTATGGGACGGCGGAAATAATGATTTCTCTTTCTACGAGCCCGATTTAGCTGTGAATGTCTTGGATCCACATCGCCCGGGTCATGAGTTGTTATATTATCCTGGTGAAGTTTGTTTAAGAACAGCGGATGTGAATATCATTAACAAAATTGATAGTGCGTCAGCAGAAGCGATTCAAATCGTAGAGAATAATATTAAACACGCGAGTCCAAACAGCATCATTATTAAGGCTGAGTCAACGATTACGGTCGATCGCCCAGAGTTGATTGTTGGAAAACGTGTGCTTGTCGTGGAAGACGGCCCGACGTTGACGCATGGCGAGATGAATATTGGCGCGGGTATTGTTGCGGCTGAGCGTTTGGGTGCGAAAGAAATCATTGATGCACGCCCATTTGCTGTGGGTTCGTTAATCGATACCTTTGAAAAATACCAACACATTGGAAACGTTCTTCCCGCAATGGGGTACGGCGAGCAACAATTGAAAGACCTCGAAGAAACCATTAATAATGCAGACTGTGATGCAGTCATTATTGGAACACCGATGGATTTATCTCGAGTCATTTCGATTAATAAACCATACACACGTGTTCACTATGAATTAGACGAAGTCAGTACACCGACTTTAAGTGATGTTTTGAAAGATTTTATTCAGGAATATAAACTAGTTGATAAAACAACAATCAAATAAATGAATAGCAGGAAGTTAACCCGATTAGCTGTGGGTTAGCTTCCTGTTTTTTATGTGTTTTATATAGGTACTTCGGTTTTATTACAGAAAAATAGGTACCTGTGCAAGACACTATTCGAACAATACACTACAATTGCATAAAGTAAAAAGGGATACTGTCTCTAGAAAGCTTTGTCGATATCCCCTTGATTATTTATTCAAAGTAGTAAATAGTCATAATTGTATCGTGCACAGGTACCTCTTATAATGGGTACCTCTTATAAAATGAAAGCTTATAAGTTTTCATCTGCAGCTTTGATCATTTCTTCAATCATCGTGCTGGCGTTTTCAGCTGCTGTTTTGACGAAGTCTTCATACTTTACATCGGCCTGGCCGCTAGCATCGTCCGAGATTGCACGAATAATAACAAATGGCACTTCATTCAAGTGTGCGACATGAGCAATCGCCGCGCCTTCCATTTCTACAGCATACGGAGAAAAGTTTTCTGAAATCCATTCTTTTTGTTCCGCACTTGCAATAAATTGATCGCCGCTTGCGATTCTTCCTTGTACTACATTGATATCCTCGTTTAATCCTTCTGTTGCTGATTGTGCGAGTTGAATTAGCTTTTCATCCGCCGTAAAATAACTTGTATCCATGCGAGCAATCACGCCTGGCTTTTCACCAAATGCAGTGATATCGAAATCATGTTGGACGGCGTCTGTAGAAATGACGATATCTCCAATGGTTACATCCGGGGTTAGCCCTCCTGCAACGCCTGAATTTATGAGGTAGTCAACGCCGAAATGATCTACCAGCGCTTGAGTACAGGCGGCCGCATTCACTTTTCCGACGCCTGATTGAACCAAGACAATGTTTTCCCCGTCTAATGTACCTTTATAAAACTCCATTCCAGCTATCGTTTCAGTGCTTTCTATTTCTATTTTATCGCGAAGGATTTCGACTTCTTCTATCATAGCTCCAATAATGCCGATAACCCGTTTATCCGATTGTTCGGTATTTGTTTTTTCTTCTGGTTGTTCCGTTGAACCTTCTTTTTTAATAGAACAGCCTATTAACATGAAAGCTGCGATCATGATGATTGTAAAGAATTTAAGATTGATTTTGTTGTTCATAGATGTAAATTCCTCCTAATTGGATAAAAAGACGAACGTTTATTTACCTTCACCAATTAACGTTCGTTATTACTTGGTAAGTATATAACGGATAATAAAATGATGCAACCCATTTCTAAGATAAAATTCCAGGTACCTGTGCAAGACACTATTCAGTTAATACACTACAATTGCATAAAAAGAAAAAGGGATATCGACATATAAACACTTTGTCGATATCTTTTTGGTTTTTTATTCATAGTCGTGAATTGTCATAATTGCACCTTGCACAGGTACCTTCAAGGTACCTTTAATCTTTCTCCACCTTGCAAATTTCCCGCTACAGGTTACAAACCTAATATTATTGAATATATTTGGATAATAACGGCAATCATTGGTATGAAGCGATAAACAGTGTTGTTAGGAGGAGTAGGAAGTGGCAGATAAACCGACAGATGTGAACGAGAAAAAAGATATGAGTCGCCGTACGTTTCTAAAGAATTCCGGACTAGTTGCTGGGGGGGTAGTTGGTGGTTCCTTGTTTGGCGGCTTGCTGACGAACCAGTTTCAAAAGACGCCGGAAACTCAAAATACTAATGAAAATACAAGTGGTGGTTTACAGGAAGCGCGCGTATTTATCAATCGTGCAGAAGACTTTGCTATTTTATCGGCCGCCACGGAACGAATTTTTCCGAAAGATGATTTGGGTCCGGGGGCTATTGAACTAGGCGTACCTTTCTTTATTGACAAGCAATTAAACAGTGAGTGGGGGACGAATTCGAAGGAATATATGAAGGGGCCATTCGTTACGAACATTCAATCGACAGGTAATCATAATAACACCAAAGAGCAAGATAAAGGGGGACCGAATGCGGAAACCCAAGTGCCTACTCCTACACCGCGGTACCAATCGATATTGAACCGGGGTGAGATTTTCACAGTTGGACTACGAAAAATAGATGAAGTGTCACAGAAGGATTTTGGTGGAAGGTTTGTTGACTTAGAGCCAGACATGCAAGATGAAGTGCTGCGCATGTTTGATGAGGATAAAGTCGAGATGAAAGGTATAGGATCTGCGAACTTTTTCCACTTACTTCAACAGACGACGATTGAAGGCGTGTATGCTGATCCGGTCTACGGCGGCAATAAAGATATGATGGGATGGCGGATGAAAGAATATCCGGGTCCACGGATGAGTTATCTGGATAAAATTGAGGAAGAGGAATTTATTAAAATGGAACCAGAAAGCCTGCGGGATTATCAAGGTCATTAAGAGGAGGTAAAAAAGATGGTTGTTAAATTAGATAAAGTGGACGTAGTTGTTGTTGGTACAGGTTGGGCAGGTGGCGTTGTCTCAGCTGAACTCTCGAAAGCTGGCTATAAAGTGATAGCGCTGGAACGCGGAAAAAATATAACTAGGTCAGATTACATAGGGGTGAAAGATGAGCTGCGTTATACGAATCGCTATGAGATGATGCAAAATCTGGCTTTTGAAACAATTACTTCCCGCAATTATATAGATGAAACCGCATTACCGGTTAGAACGCGTCAGGAAGTGATGGTTGGCACAGATTTAGGTGGTGGGAGTGTCCATTGGGCCGGCGCCACTTACCGTTGGAAGCCATATGATTTTGAGATTAGAAGCAAAACCATTGAGCGTTATGGGAAGGAAAAAATCCCTGGCGATATGACGATACAGGACTGGGGAATCACATATGACGAGATGGAAAAGTATTATGATCAATGGGAAAAAACGGCAGGGATTTCAGGCGAGCCGGATCCTATAGGTGACGAACGTTCGAGTGATTATCCGAACCCGCCTATGAAGAGCTCGCCGGCGGTTAATCTTTTTATGGAAACTACTGAAAAGATGGGGTACCACCCATACCGGGTTGCTGCGGGTAATTTATCACAAACCTATACAAATCCAGACGGTGAAACGCTGAATCAGTGTATGTTTTGTTCATTCTGCACGCAATACGGATGTGATTTTGGCGCGAAATCAGATCCACTTGTGACGGTAATTCCGACGGCTGAAAAGACTGGAAATTTTGAAGCGCGAACAGGCGCTTATGTCAGGCGTGTCTTGTACAAAGACGGCAAAGCGACGGGTGTCCTCTATTCCGATACGATGACCGGCGAAGAATTCGAACAACCCGCGGATGTAGTGGTATTAGCCGCATTCACATTTGCGAATAATCGTTTATTGCTGTTATCGGAAATCGGACAGCCATATGATCCGAAAACGAAAAAAGGTGTCATTGGAAGAAACTTCAACGGGCAATTCGGTATTACTTTTCTTGGTGCAAGAGGGTTTTTTAAAGACAAGAAATTTAATTATTATATGGGTGCGGGCGCGCTAGGCGGGACGATGAGTGATTTTGCTGGAGATAATTTCGATCATTCGAATTTAGATTTTATTAACGGTGGTGGAATTGAATTAAGGCAATACGGCGACGGGGCCATTGCGACTAATCATGTTCCGAGCGGCACGCCGGGATGGGGTCCAGAGTTTAAGAAGAACTCGATTTATTATTCGAATCGCTCACTCAATATATGGTATACGATGGCAACCATGTCTTATTGGCATAACTTTGTAGATTTGGATCCAACGTACACGGATAGTTTCAATGACCCGCTACTGCGCATTACTTATAAATATACCGACCAAGACCGCCATATGGCGAAGTTTGGTATAGAGAAGTGCACAGAAATCATGGAAGAGATGGGTGCCGACATTGTGGATGCGGATGAGATTCCAGACGAGTTCGACCATATCTATGACGGCGGACATTACGCGGGCGGCGTCATTATGGGGGCAGACCCGGAAACGTCTGCAGTGAATAACTATCTACAAATGTGGGACGTCGATAACCTCTTCGTGGTAGGCGGATCCGCTTTCCCGCAATTCGCAGGCCATCACCCAACCGCAACAATCGGCGCATTGGGATACCGCGCATCTGAGGGGATAATAAAATACCTCAAAAACGGTGGGCAGCTTGTAGAAGCGGAAAAGAAGAGTAGCGTGGTTTAAACCTTTTGATGGGTTCGTTTTTAGGTGCTTTTTCAGGTGCTTTTTTTAGGTACCTGTGCAAGACACTATTCTGTTTATACACTACAATTGCATAAAATGAAAAAGGGATATCGACTATATAACACTTAGTCGATATCCTTTTGGTTTTTTATCCGAAGTGGTGAATTGTTATAATTGCACCTTGCACAGGTACCTTCTTGATGTGTGGTGCCTATTTTTGTGTGGGTATCTTTTGTGTATCATTATTTGCTTTTGTATCGGATGCCTCTTTTAATATCTTTGATTAGTTGTTCATTCTTGATAAGTTCTGTTTGGGCTTGTTCGAGTGATACTTTTTTGAATTGCATGGTGGCTGTTGGTTGTAGCTGGGCCAAGTTGGATAAGTCTGCTGAGATGACTTGTCCGATTTTGGGGTAGCCGCCTGTTGTTTGGCGATCGGCCATTAAGATTATTGGCTGTCCGTTTGTAGGGACTTGGATGGTTCCGTATGTGACGCCTTCGGAGAGTAATTCAAATTCTTCTATTAGAGTAAGCGGTGTTGTGCCTTCTAGTCGATAGCCCATTCGATCGGCTTGTTTTGTGATTGTAAAGGTTTCGGTGAAAAGTAATTGTTGGCTTGGTTTATCGAATCGATTGAATTCAGTTCCTTCTAGGACCCGTATCGTTTGTGTTTGTTGTAAGTTAAGCAGTGGTTGGTAATTAACGGACCATGTAAAATGCTGTCGCCTGGCTTTTAATTCGTAAAAAAATGATTGACCTAACGGACTCATTTCCCCGCAATTGAAGGTATCTCCTTTTTGTAAAGCCCTTCCTTGAAATCCGCCGATTCCTGCACGAAGGTAAGTACTTTTGCTGCCCATTGCTGGTGGAATTTCAATGCCGCCCGCGAAAGCGATATAGGACCGTGCGCCTTTTGTTCCGGATTTGAATGTTAAGGTGGATCCGTTTCGAACAAGGATAGGGCGCCACATAGGTGCTTTTTCGCCGTCAAGGCTTGCTGCTAAATCTCCACCGGTTATAGCAATTAACTGGTCTTTTTCAAATTGAAGCGACGTCCCAAATAAAGTGACCTCAATCGCACCTTCTCCTTCTTCATTTCCAACCAATAAATTTGCAATTCTAAGTGAATAACTATCCATGGCGCCGCTCACAATGACGCCGTACTTTTGCGCGCCGTATCGACCCAGGTCTTGGATAGTTGTTAACAGACCGGCATGAAGAACTGTAACTGTCATATTTTCAACTCCTTGGCAGAAACGGGCACAAATCGAATTTTATCCCCAGCTTCTAGCAATGTTGGCGGGGACATATCAGGCAAAAATAAATCTAAAGGTGTGCGCCCGATGATTTGCCAACCGCCCGGGGTTTCTAAAGGATAGACACCTGTTTGTTTGCCCGCGATGCCAACTGATCCAGAGGGAATGGCGAGCCGGGGCGTTTCTTTTCGCGGTGTTGCAATTCGTTCATCCATGCCGCCTAGGAAAGGGAAGCCTGGTGCAAACCCAATCATATAGACCAAGTATTCATTTTTTGAATGAATTTGAATGACTTTTTCAATGGACAGGTCATTGGATTTTGCAACATACTCCAAATCAGGCCCGAATTCGCCTCCGTATACGACGGGAAGCTCCACGATTCTATTTTTCGAAAGTTGTTTGTCACCGATTAGTGGGGAGAGTTTTTCAATATAAGTGCATACTTGTTGGAATGGCGTTAAGGCTTGATTTGTATGTGAAAGATAGACCCTATGCGGGTTATAATAAATAGTAAGGCTATTATAAGCCGGAACAGCCTCTACGAATCCATCAAAAGGATGCTTTTCTAATAATCGTGTTAGATTGCTTACGTTTTCATGAATTTCTGGGCAAATTCCTTCGCCGAGTTGGACAATGAGTGCGGAATCGCCTAAAGGTTTAATCCTCGTTTTTATTGTGAGTTGACTCATTATCATTCAAAACCTCCTAAAGTTACGAAATTCGGTCCTTATTTATAGTATAGTATTTTTGAATTAAAAAACAAATGCGAAAAATTTAAAGTGACGGTATTTTATTGAACCGAATAACTACTATTCAAACAAAATATTCTATGTTAGAATCAGTCTACATTTCAAAACAGGAGTTTCATAATTCGGAGTCATCTTAATTACAAACGGTTATTGAATCATTAGAATGGCATCGGAGGAGAAAAATAATGTTTAAAGTAGATTTGAATTGTGATTTGGGAGAAAGTTTTGGACGCTATAAACTCAGGGAGCAGGAAGGCATATTGACAGATGTGACCTCGGCCAATATCGCCTGCGGTTTT
The DNA here is from genome assembly GCF_018309085.1 of Sporosarcina sp. Marseille-Q4063. Lineage (GTDB taxonomy): Bacteria > Bacillota > Bacilli > Bacillales_A > Planococcaceae > Sporosarcina. The sequence goes on from NZ_CP070502.1 coordinate 3,223,600, forward strand.
CACGCGGGAGATCCAACGGTCATGCGGGAAACCGTTAAGCTGGCTATCGACAATGGTGTAAAGATTGGAGCACATCCGGGTCTGCCTGATTTAAATGGATTTGGCCGTCGCGATATGGCGATTACCGCACAAGAAGGCTACGATATGGTCGTTTATCAAATTGGCGCGCTGCAAGGATTCTTATATCGCTATAACGAAACGATGCAACATGTGAAACCGCATGGCGCTTTATACCAAATGGCTTCGAAAGATCGTGAACTTGCGGAAGCCATTGCACAGGCGGTTTACGATGTATCGCCTTCATTGGTTTTATTCGGATTAGCTGGAAGTGAATTGACAAAAGCGGGCGAAAAGATTGGCTTACGAACAGCTCATGAAGTGTTCGCGGATCGTACGTATCAAGCTGATGGCTCGTTGACGTCGCGTTCGCAGGACGATGCTTTGATTACAGATAAAAAATTGGCTGTGGAACAAGTCTTCAAAATGGTCTCGGAAGGTAAAGTATTATCACAACAAAACACGGAAGTTTCCCTCAGGGCCGATACGGTTTGTATCCACGGAGACGGCGCGCATGCGCTTGACTTTGCCAGGTATATTAGAGAAACGCTAGAAAATAATCATATTAGATTTGCATCAATTTGCAAGTGAGAAAGACGTCATTTTAGGTACCCATTTTAGGTACCTGTGCAAGACACTATTCAGTTAATACACTACAATTGCATAAAGTGAAAAGGGGATACTGACTATATAACACTTAGTCGGTATCCCTTTGGTTTTTTATTCGATGTGGTGAATTGTCATAATTGCACCTTGCACAGGTACCTATTATTCATTGCACCTTGCACAGGTACCTTTTATTCCTCTTATTCTTTACGCATTCTCTCGATTTCATCCGCTACAAACTGTACGCTTGTGCCGACGATGACTTGAATGCTTTGTGGTCCGACAACGTTGATGCCTGGGACACCTGTACTTTTAATTTTCTTTTGATCTACGGCTTTCATATCTTTAACTTCGACGCGTAGCCTTGTTGCACAGAAGTCGATGGATGTGATGTTGTCGTTTCCGCCCAAACCATCATGAATTTTAGTTGCCATGTTTGTAAATTTGTTATCTGTTTGTGCGTCTGTTTCGAGATTCTGATCCTCATCCTCATATTCCTCATCATCTCCTCGACCAGGTGTTTTCAGGTCGAATCTAGTGATTAGGAATCTGAAAAGGAAATAGTAGATGACTGCGAATACGAGCCCTTGAACAATAAGCATAAGGGGTTGATTCGCAAGTGGTAATCTTGAACTTAAGAAAAAGTCGATGAAACCTGCGCTAAATCCAAATCCAGCTGTCCAATTAAAGGTCGCTGCAATAAATAAAGACAGACCTGTTAACGCAGCATGCACAACGTAAAGAGCCGGTGCAAGGAACATAAATGCAAATTCAATTGGCTCAGTGACGCCTGTGAAAAATGCCGCAAATCCTGCTGCTAACATTAATGATGCGGTTTGTTTTCTTCTGGTTGTTTTAGCAGTATGGTACATAGCGAGCGCAGCGGCCGGCAAACCGAACATCATAATTGGGAAGAAACCCGCCTGATACATACCGGTGACGCCTTTGGTTCCTGAACTGTTCCAGAACTTACCGATGTCATCGATCCCAATTGTGTCAAACCAGAATACCGCGTTTAAAGCGTGATGTAAGCCCGTTGGAATTAACAAGCGGTTAAAGAATCCATAGAGGCCTGCACCAACACTACCTAGTCCACTGAGTCCTGTACCAAAAGAAAATAAGGCACCGTAGACAAGAGGCCAAACAAAGAACAATACGCCTGACACAATTAACATTGCAACCGCGGACATGATTGGAGCAAGCCGTTTTCCACTAAAGAAAGCTAAGAAATCCGGCAATTTAACGTGACTAAAACGATTGTACATGGCCGAAGCAATAAGCCCAGAAATAATTCCGATAAAAGCATTATCTATCTTTTCAAAAGCGGGGTTCACGTTTTCCACATCAATGCTTTGAAGAAGCGCAACACTATCCTCCGATAACAAAGTAGTGATAACCAAGAACGCAACCAATCCGCTAAGTGCAGATGCCCCGTCTTTACCCTTAGACATCCCATAAGCAACCCCGACAGCAAATAAAATCGGGATGGACTTAATAATAGAATCTCCGGCTGTAATTAAGAACGCGGCAAGAACGTTTCCTTCACCCCATCCATCATGGTCAATCCAATACCCGATCCCCATCAAAATCGCCGCTGCTGGTAATACAGCTACTGGCAACATCAAAGACCGGCCAAGTTTTTGTACATACTTCATCAAGACAAACCAACCTCCATTCATATTTTTACTTATAATTTCTGTGGAACGTCCGCGTTGTAAAAGGAATAAAAATAAGACCTGTCTACTATTTATATTAATGGACAGACACGCGCAGAACATAAAAGCATTGTGGGGTATACTGACACCATTCGACATTAAGAGGATAATTCCTTCTTTCAGGCAGCTTTTCTGAGGGTATCTCTTTGAGGTGCCCTTTCTGAGGTACCTGTGCAAGACACTTTTCAGTTAATACACTACAATTGCATAAACTAAAAAAAGGATACCGACTAAGTAACGCTTTGTCGATATCCCTTTGGTTTTTTATGCGAATCTGTGAATTGTCATAAATGCACCTTGCACAGGTACCTTTTGAAAATGCACCTTGCACAGGTACCTTATTTCAGCCCATCTAAAACAGTTGAGGTGAATTTTTGTATTTCTTCGACGGGATCTAGACGGTCTCCGAAGATTATCCAGTCGTAGATTGTTCCTCTCATGCAGCGGGTGATCATCATTGAAATGTAGTCTGCGGTTAAGCCTTTTCTGAACTCTCCTGATTCCACGCCTTCTTCTACAAATTCTAGAATAATTTTATATAGATTTCGAGCTGGACTGGTCAAGTAGTGATCTTCGTCCATTGTTAATGCGAGGGCGCTTGTGTAAACGGTACGAATTAGGTCTTTTCCTAAGTCATCTCGTAGATAAGTCATTTGCCCCTTATAAAAGAATAGTATTTTTTCACTGGCGCTAATTTCTTTTGGAATACTTGGTATGAATGATAAATAAAAGTTGTCTATGTCCTTGAATTTTTCTAGGAAAATATCATATTTTGAATTGAAATGAACGTAAAATGCACCTTTTGATACATTGCATGCTTTGGCGATACTATCAACGGTTACATGATCAAAGCCTTTTTCATGAAAAAGTTTCAAGCCTGTTTCTAGCAGATTATCTTTCGTTTCTTGCGCTTTTAATTGCCGCGGTGTAAGTTTTGACATGCTTTGCCCCTCCTGAATACTCATCGATTACTATAATACCATACAACGATAATTGAATTATTTAAGTTTAAAAGATAGTTTGACTAATTAGAATTGAAGCGTTATTATAAGGATACCACGGTATGTGACTCTGGTATGTGACCGGGGTATGTGATTTAGGAAAGCGCTTACAGTTAATTCGAATCAAAAGGGAATTACATAACAAGGGAGGATTAATTATGAGTAATGAAAAAAAGATCGGATTCATTGGCCTGGGGAATATGGGGTTTCCAATGGCGAAAAATTTACTGGGAAAAGGCTACACAGTTTATGCGTTGGATGTAAATAAAGACAGGGAAAATAGTTTTGCTGAATTGGGCGGCACAACTGGTTTGACGACTGCCTCATTAGTGAATGAAGTCGATTTCGTTTTCACGAGTCTTCCTACGCCTGCAATTGCGGAAGAAGTATTTTTGGGGGAAACAGGGATCATTAATAGCTGTGCGAAACCTTTGACTTTAGTTGATTTAAGTACAATTTCACCTGAACTAAATCGGAAAATTGCCGAAGTGGCAGAACAAAAAAGTCTTGAATATCTTGGGGCGCCTGTGAGTGGAAGTGTGTCGGGCGCAGAAAATGCGACTTTATCTATTATGGTGGGTGGCGATAAAGCGACGTACGAAGCGACACTTCCTTATTTAGACGTTCTTGGGTCGAATGTCTTTCACGTCGGAGATGATCCGGGCGTGGGGACTGTCGTGAAATTAATTAATAACTTAATGGCTGGTTTCCACAATCAAGCTGCGGCTGAAGCACTTACGCTTGCTGAAAGAGCAGGCGTTGATCCGGATATCGTCTATGATATCGTGAATGTAAGTTCCGGTCAGAGTACGATTTTTACACGGAATTATAAATCCTATATTTCAAAAGATGAATATAAAAAAGGCGCTTTCACAACTGCTTTATTGTTAAAAGATTTAAAGCTTGCGAAAGAGGTCTCGGACTCGCTTCACGGAAAGTTGCCGCTCGCGGAGAAGTTGATTGCATATTATGACGCGGAGATTGAAAATGGACATGCAGATAAAGATATGTCTGCTTCCTATTTAATGATCCAAGATGAAATTAAAAAACAACTTCAAGAAACTTAATTAACAAGGAGGAGAAGCAATAATGAAAACTGTACAAATCGAAAAGTTGAGTCATTTTATTAACGGAGAAAAAGTAGAAGGTAAGAGTGGTAGATACGGTGATGTTAATAACCCGTCACTTGGTGTAAAGATTGCTGAGGTTCCGTTGGCTTCTGCTGAAGAAGTAGGAGAAGTAGTTGAGTTAGCTAAAAAAGGATTTGAAGTATGGTCGAAGATTTCCGTTGCAAGAAGAATGGAAGTTCTTCATAAGTTTCGTGCTTTACTTGTAGAAAACACAGATAAGTTGGCACGTTTGACCGGTAAGGAAAATGGCAAAACGATTGACGATGCGAAAGGTGAAATTTCGAGAGCGATTGAATCCGTCGACTTTGCACTTGGCGCACCGCATCTTTTGAAGGGTGATCATTCGGTAAACGTCGGTGGAGAAATTAACTCTTATTCCATGCACAAACCATTGGGCGTCGTGACTTGTATCGCGCCATTTAACTTCCCGATCATGGTACCTGTTGCGATGAGTACGATGGCAGTTGCGGTCGGAAATGCGATGATTCTTAAGCCTTCAGAAAAAGTACCTCTCTCAGCGTTATTGATTTCAGAATTATGGACTGAAGCTGGATTGCCGGCGGGTGTTTGGAATGTTGTAAATGGCGATAAAGAAGCAGTGGATGCGCTGCTTGAACATAAAGATGTCAAGGCAGTAAGTTTTGTTGGTTCAACGCCAGTTGCCGAAGCAATTTATGAAAAAGGAACAAAACATCATAAGCGAGTTCAGGCATTTGGCGGAGGAAAAAACAGCATGATCATTATGCCGGATGCGGATATTGAGACTACGGTTAATTCCTTTATCGGAGCAGCATTCGGAGGAACTTCTCAGCGTTGTATGGCGATTTCCACTGCAATTCCAGTTGGAGAGAAAACAGCTGATGCTTTTGTTGCGGCATTAAAAGAAAAAATTAAAGAGCTGAAAGTAGGTACGTTTGACGATGAAAGTGCTGACTTCGGTGCGTTAATTAGCGCAGAGTCTAAAGTAAATGTACTGGGTGCAATTGAGAAAGCGATTGAAGAAGGCGCGGTAGTTGCAGCGGATGGCCGTAATCCGGAAGTAGCGCACGAAGATGGATTTTATTTAGGCGCTACGTTGTTGGATCATGTGACGACGGATATGAAAATTTATAAAGAAGAAGTTTTCGGTCCTGCCCGGATTGTTGTTCGAGTGAATACGCTTGAAGAGGCCATTGATTTAATTAATGAACATGAATTTGGAAATGGTGTAACGATCTTTACAGATAGCGGAAGTGCGGCACGGACGTTTACTGAGAATATTGAAGTCGGGATGGTTGGTGTGAACGTTCCGATTCCGATTCCGGTTGGTTATCACAACTTTGGTGGATGGAAGCGTTCGACTTTCGGCGAGGGACAGATGTTTGGACCGGATACGGTTCGTTTCTTTACGAAAAGAAAGACCGTTTCTGAAAGATGGTTTGATACTTCATATAATGAAAGCAAAACTGACTTTAGTTTTCCAAGCAGTTAAGTAATTGCTTACGGGATCGCAATTAATGTCAATTTGCGGTCCCGTTTTTAATTCGCGATTAAATGGGATTTCACGTAGGAGGGGTAAAATGCTGGGGATTTTTATAGGCTTGGTGCTGCTGATGGTATTGGCTTATCGGGGTTGGTCAATTATTTGGATCGCACCTATATGTGCGGGCATCGTTGCATGGTTCGGCGGCCTTAACTTATTAGATGCGTATACGGATACATACATGGGCGGTTTTGTGAAATTCGCTAAAGAATGGTTCCCAGTGTTTATGCTCGGAGCAATTTTTGGAAAGTTAATGGAATACAGTGGGATGGCCCATTCCGTGGCGGTCGGTATTGCACGGATTTTTGGTAAGGAGCGGGCAATCCTTGGTGTGATTATCGCGTCAAGTGTACTCGCTTATGGGGGAGTTAGCGTATTTGTCGTTGTGTTTGCCGTTTATCCTTTAGCTGTGAATATGTTCAGGGAAGCGAATATTTCGAGACGACTTCTTCCGGGAACAATTGTCGCAGGAATGATGACGTTTGCGATGACGGCGATGCCGGGGACGCCGCAAATTCAAAATTTAATTCCTACGTCGTACTTTAATACAACTGCAACTGCGGCACCGATTATCGGATTGGTTGCTTCAGCCGTTATGGCGATTGGATCTTTGGTTTATTTAAATAGAAGAGAAAGGGTCTTGAGGGAAGCCGGTGAAGTATTTACAGAGCCGGGTGAAGGACACCGTACAGAGGAAAGGGAAAAATGTCCTCATATCATTCTTTCTTTATTGCCATTGTTAGCTGTAATTATCACATTAAATTTACTTGGTTGGAATATTGTTATTGCGTTGTGCACTGGTATTTTACTAATCTTATTAATCGCTATTCGAGAATTTAAAGGGTTTACCAAGGCTGTTAATAGCGGGGCGAGTGACTCCGTTATGGCGATGATCAATACAAGTGCAGCTGTTGGATTTGGAACAATCGTGAGGTCCGTTCCGGGTTTTGAAAAGTTAAGCGACATGATTTTGGGAATTAATGCAAATCCGCTTATCTCTGAAGCGATAGCGGTGAACGTCTTGGCGGGCGCAACTGGTTCTGCATCGGGCGGATTAGGGATTACTTTGGAAGCATTGGGCAGTCATTATTATGAAATTGCAACTACCACGGGTCCTGCTCCAGAAGCTTTTCACCGGATCGCATCGATTGCTTCAGGTGGCTTAGATTCATTGCCGCATAATGGGGCGATATTGACGATATTGGTCGTGACGGGGATGACTCATAAAGAGTCGTATAAAGAGATGGCGGTTGTGGCGATTGTATTTCCGATGATATCTTTGATACCAGCGATTGGGTTGGGGATTTTGGGGATTTATTGAGGAATATGGTTTTTGGGGTGCCTAGGTGGATTTTTAGGTACCTTTTTTAGGTACCTGTGCAAGACATTTTTCAGTTAATACACTACAATTGCATAAAATGAAAAAGGGATACCGACAAAATAACACTTTGTCGGTATCCCTTTGGTTTTTTATTCGAATCCGTGAATAGTCATAATTGCACCTTGCACAGGTACCCTCCGAAAGGTACCCTCCGAAAGGTACCCTCAGAAAAGAGGTATCTTCCGAGGGGGGACCATCCGAAGGTACTTCGGAGAAGAGATTTCTCTCACACCACCACCCACAGGAACCTTTTACCTTTTAAGATATCGGTTTCTAGAATTGTGGTAAAATAGAGTTAATAGAGCAGTTGAAATAATTTAACTATGAATTAGGGTGAAGAAATGGAAGTACTAAATGAAATAGTTGATGTTAAGAACGATGACAGGCTAAGTGCGGGACATTGGATGACGCCGTTTCCCCATATAATTGAGATAGGGAAAACATACAAGGAAGCCGCAATAAAGATGGAAGAGCTTAAACTTAGCTGTTTGCCCGTTGTAGATGAGCTTGGGCATCCGGTAGGTTTAATCACTTTGAAGAAGTTAATGAATTTATTTTTATACGGAAATCCAGACAAGAAAATTAAAAGTAGTATTCGAGTTCGCGATCTAGTTCTCATTAAACAGGATGCTAATTTATTGGAATTATTTAAGATTCCTCATAAGCAGTTTTTAGTAGTGAACGATAGTGGGAAGCTGGTTGGAATTTTGACCAATCAAGACATCCTAGATGGATTTTCAAAACATATTTATAAATTAGAGCAAAGCGAGAATAAAGCTGATGCATTAAGTGTTATTTTGGAAAAAGCGTATGAAGGAATTGCGGTTGTGGATGAAAATGGCGTTATATTGGAGTTTAATGAGGCGTACAGCCGCTTTACGGGTGTGAAAAGAGATGAGGCGATTGGCCGTCATGTAACAGAGGTGATTGAAAATACAAATCTTCATATAACAGTGAAGACTGCTATTCCGGATCGTGGGGTACTCCAAGTCATTCAAGGTCAGCCTATGGTCGTCCATCGAATACCGCTTTGGAAAAAAGGGAAAGTTGTTGGCGCTATTGGAATGCTAATTTTTGAAGGGGTCTCAGAAGTTTACGAAATCCTTGATCGATTACAAAGTGAAAAAATTAAAAACGAGACCGAAACAAAAATGATTACGACTGAAATAGCAGAAGATAGTCGCATAACGATGGATCAAATTATTGGGACGAGCGAAAGTGTTTTGAGGGCAAAACGATTAGCAAGAAAAGCCGCAAGAACGGCGGCTACGATTCTTATTTCTGGGGAAAGTGGTACCGGGAAAGAAGTGTTTGCAAAGAGTATTCATCATTTGAGTCCGTATTATAATGGTCCATTCATAAGCGTGAATTGTGGAGCTATCCCTGAAAATTTATTTGAGTCAGAGCTTTTTGGTTATGAAGAAGGTGCTTTTACCGGCGCTAAAAAAGAAGGAAAACCAGGGAAGTTCGAACTTGCTCAAAATGGAACGATTTTTCTGGATGAAATTGGAGAGTTGTCTCTTTTATTGCAAACAAAATTGTTGCGTGTCTTGCAAGAGAGGGAGGCAGAGCGAGTTGGGAGCATTAAAAAATATAGCGTGGATGTTCGTGTGATTGCGGCAACGAATCGCAATCTTGAACAGATGGTCGAGGACGGAACTTTTAGAGAGGACTTGTATTATCGACTAAATATTATCCGTTTGCATTTACCGCCTTTACGTGAACGACAAGAAGACATCCCCACATTATTAGCGCACTTTTCAAAAGAAATATGTGATAAATACAATATCGTAGAAAAACGTTTTACTTCAGACGCGGTTGCAGCTTTAGTTAATAATCAATGGAAAGGAAATATCAGGGAACTGGTGAACACCATCGAACAGACTGTCATCATGAGTGATAAGGAAATGATAGATGTTGGCGATTTACCTCAAGTGATGAGGAAGCAATCAGCCGATGACTCGGCGATGAACCTTTCTTTAGTCGAACAGGCAAAAGCTGTAGGGGAAGAGGCTGAAAAACAACTTATTTTACAGACGTTAAAAGAAGTTGGTGGAAATAAATCACGAGCAGCGATCAAGCTTGGCATCCATAGAACGACATTGTATCAACGATTGAGAAAGTACGACATCCACTGATGTGTAGTGTAGCGACTACATAGTGTCGGATGCTGTAGTGGAACCCCTACACTTTTATTGAAGAAGTGTAGGGGTTATTTTTTATGGTTTTCACAAATAAATAAAATCGTAAATGTTTTTTAAGTGGTCTACTTGCCGTTATGACAGGGAATAGGTCCATTTTCATCATTAAAAGTTCCATGGGAAATTCCGCTTTTTATTAAAATTGGCATGCTTCTTGCAATTAAGTATGGTGAGGAGAATGGAGTGATGAATATGGAAAACTATAAGCTTTTCAGATCGCCACAATTAACGGTTTACGGGCGAGATGCTTTTAATCAGGTGGGTTCAGAAACAGCCCTCCGGGGAAAAAGAGCTTTAATTGTAAGTGATAGGATTATGGAAGGTCTTGGTTACATAGAACGATGTATAAAATCATTGAAAGAACAAAATATCGAAAGTGTAACGTATATTGGCGTGAAATCAGAACCATACGACAAGTATGTCGATGAAGCCTTGTCCCTGTTCGACGAAAATAACTGCGATATCATTCTTTCACTTGGTGGTGGAAGTTGTATTGATACGGCGAAAGCAGTTGCTGTAGTTGCGACAAACGGCGGGTACATAGGTGATTACATGGGAGGCAAAAAGATGGCCACGGTTCCATCGGTTCCTCATATTGCGATTCCAACTACAGCCGGAACTGGATCAGAAGCAACGGATGTAACGGTTATTACGAATTTAAGTAATGATGAAAAAATGATGATTAAACAACCAGCCTTTATGCCAGAAGTTGCGATTGTTGATCCACTTTTAACAATGTCATCACCGGCTAAAGTAACTGCGGCTACGGGCGTGGATGCATTATGTCATGCTGTGGAAGCGTATTTATCCAAAAGGGCACAACCGTTGACTGATACACTTGCACTATCCGCAATTACATTAATCGTGGCGAACTTAAAGCGAGCTTATGAAAATCCGAAAGACGTCGAAGCCAGGGAAGGGATGTCTATCGGATCCATGTATGCAGGAATGGCGTTTTCTAATGCTTCTGTCGGTCTTGTTCACGGAATGTCTCGACCAATTGGCGCTCTTTTTAATGTTCCCCACGGCGAATCAAATGCAATGTTACTTCCGGCAGTACTTGATTTTAGCCGCGAGGAATGTATGGATAGGCTCGCGGTAATCGGACGAATTTTTTCCGAAGAGGCAACACAAATGGATAACGATGAAGCATCAAAATTCGCAGTCGAGCAAATTAGAATTCTTTGTTCAGATCTGGGGATTCCTAATTTAAAATATTGGGGAATTGAACAAGACAAATTTGAAAGCGTTATCAATAAAATGGCGGTAGACGCTTTAAATAGTGGTAGCCCTGGAAATAATCCTCGAGTTCCAAGCCAACAAGAAATCGAAGAGTTATACCGAACATGTTACGACTATCAATTTTCAGGAAGCGCTATCTCTTAATAGATAGCGGATTAACGGGGTGAAGTGATGTGTTGGGTATGATTGGTTTAATTGGATCTCTTGCGTTATTGATGTTCTTAACGATGAGGGGCGTTAACATTATCATTGGGGCTATTATAAGTGCGGTTGTTGTCGCCATTTCTGGCGGAATTAACCTTGAAGTTGCACTGACCGAGCACTATATGACAGGTTTTACAGGGTATTTTGCGAATTGGTTTCTAATATTCTTACTAGGTGCTATTTTTGGCAAGATAATGGAAGGTACCAAAGCAGCGGATAGTATTGCAAAGTGGGTAACCGATAAACTTGGGGCTGGTCGAGCAGTATTCGCTGTTGTTGCGGCTGCTGCAATTATGACCTACGGCGGCGTTAGTTTGTTTGTAGTGGGATTTTCAGTTTATCCAATTGCAGTTTCATTGTTTAGAAGAGCTAATTTACCGCACCGTTTTATACCGGCGGCTCTAGTATTCGGGTCGATTTCATTTACAATGACTGCGCCGGGATCTCCGGAAATTCAAAATCTAATTCCGACTCAGTTTTTCGGAACGAAGCCGACAGCTGGCGGGTTGATTGGCGTACTTATGGCTCTTCTTATTATGACAGTTGGTGGTTTATATCTTGGTCGAATGGTGAGAAAAGCAACATCGAATGGTGAGTTTTTCTCGTTACCGAGTCAATCTCAGAAAAGAGAAGACGAAAAGAATGAAAAGGAACAAGCAGCTAAAGAAAATGGAGGCAAAGTTGATAATGGAGCACTTCCACCAGTAATACTAGCCTTATTGCCGCTCATTTCTGTCATTGCCATATTGAATATAATGGCTAACTTTATGTCTTCAACGGGTGCGGCACTTATTTCATTATCAAGTGGTATTTTCTTGGGTAGTGTGTTGATGGCTAAATTCTTGAAACATTTCTGGGATGCATTGGCTCAAGGTGCGCAAGATGCATTAGTCGCGGCAGCCAATACATGTGCAGTTGTCGGGTTTGGTAGTGTTGCGGCCCAAGTAAACGCTTTTGATAGTGTAGTAGATGCACTCTTGAGTATTCCGGGTCCGCCTATGTTAGGGCTTGCGATTGCGGTTACATTAATTTGCGGGATTACGGGATCTGCTTCTGGTGGCCTCGGTATCGCATTACCAATCTTAGCGCCAATTTATATGGCCCAAGGAATTGATCCGGGCGCTATGCACCGAGTTTCAGCGCTTGCGTCAGGTGGTCTGGATTCGCTCCCGCATAACGGATATGTTGTTACGACAATTCGAGCGATTAGTGGAGAAACACATAAACGGGCATATGGACCAATCTTTATATTAAGTGTAATCATTCCAACAATTATTATGTTCTTGGCAGTTATTTTATATTCAATATTTTAAGGAGGAATAGTCAATGACAAAAAATATACTGAAAAACTTTATTAACGGTGAATGGGTAGAGGCAAAAACAGAGAAGTATGAGCAAGTACCGAATCCAGCAACGGGTGAAATTTTAGCGGAAGTTCCAATTTCAACTGCGGAAGATGTAAACGATGCAGTTCAGGCAGCATCAGAAGCGTTCCGTACGTGGAGTAAAACAGCTGTACCGAGAAGAGCACGGGTTTTATTCAAATATCAACAGCTTCTTGTAGACAATTGGGATGAACTTGCAGAATTGATCACAATTGAAAATGGAAAGAGTTTTAACGAAGCGCGCGGTGAAGTGCAACGCGGAATCGAGTGTGTTGAATTTGCAGCAGGTGCTCCGTCTCTGATGATGGGGAAACAATTGCCTGATATCGCAACGAATATTGAGTCGGGTATGTACCGTTATCCAGTAGGGGTTGTTGGTGGAATTACACCGTTTAACTTCCCGATGATGGTACCTTGCTGGATGTTCCCGTTGGCGATTGCAATGGGTAACGCCTTTATTCTGAAGCCTTCAGAAAGAACGCCGCTTCTTGCTAACCGCCTGGCGGAATTATTACAAGAAGCAGGTCTTCCAGACGGCGTATTTAACATTGTTCACGGTGCACATGACGTTGTAAATCGCATTCTTGAGCATGAAGATATTCCTGCAATTTCATTTGTAGGGTCAGAGCCAGTAGCGGAATATGTGTATAAAACAGGCGCAGGTTATGGGAAGCGCGTACAAGCATTGGCAGGCGCGAAAAATCACTCAATCGTCATGCCAGATGCAGATTTAGATGCATCTGTTAAAGAAATTATCGGTGCGGCTTACGGTTCAGCGGGTGAAAGATGCATGGCTTGTGCTGTAGTTGTTGCGGTTGGCGATGTTGCAGATCCGCTTATTGATAAATTAATGCAAGCTGCTGACGATATTAAAATCGGTAACGGAATGGACGACGGCGTATTCCTTGGCCCAGTTATCCGACCAGATCATAAAGAAAAAACAGCTAATTATATCGAAATAGGTCAAGAAGAAGGTGCAAAACTTCTACGTGATGGACGTGAAGACGAGTGTATGACAAATGATGGATACTTCATTGGGCCAACAATTTTCGATAATGTGACATCAGAGATGAGAATTTGGAAAGAAGAAATTTTCGCTCCAGTTTTGTCGATTGTTCGTGTTGAAACGCTTGAAGAAGCAATTGAGCTCACGAATAAATCCGACTTCGGAAACGGAGCATGCCTATTTACACAAAGCGGTCATAGCGTTCGTTACTTCCGTGAAAACATCGAAGTTGGAATGCTCGGCGTCAACTTAGGAGTTCCTGCTCCAATGGCATTCTTCCCATTCTCGGGATGGAAAAACTCGTTCTACGGTGATTTGCATGCGAATGGATCAGACGGTGTAGAGTTTTACACGAGAAGAAAAATGTTAACAGCTCGTTGGTAAAATAAATTGTAACTAACAAAGGTTGCGAAGGAGAGTAATTCTCTTCCTTGCAACCTTTTTCAATACATTAGATTTCTTTTCGCATTCTCTGATGAGGGAATGTTAAGTTCTTTTTTTGGTACCTGTGCAAGACACTTTTCAGTTAATACACTACAATTGCATAAATTGGGAAAGGGATACCGACTGTATAATACTTTGTCGGTATCCCTTTGTTTTTTTATTCGATGTCGTGAATTGTTATAATTGCACCTTGCACAGGTACCTATCATTAGGGAGAGTAATTCTCTTCCTTACAACCTTTTTAAATTCACATTAAATTTCTTTTCGCATTCTCGATGAAGGAATATTAAGTTCTTCCCGGTACTTACTGATTGTTCGTCTAGAAATCGTAATGCCTTTTTCCGCTTTAAAATAATCAGCTATTTTTTGATCGGATAGCGGTTTTTGTTTGTTTTCATTTTCAATAAGACCCTTTAAAAGCGCTTTCATTTTTGATTGCGAAATGTCGTTGCCATCTGTCATTTCTAGTTTTGAAGTGAATAACATTCGTAAATCAAAGGAACCTTTCGGTGTTTGAAGTACTTTATTCGTCGTAGCACGGCTAACGGTTGATTCATGCATATCAATCTCATCAGCGACTTCCTTTAACGTAAGCGGTTTTAATGCGATAAAACCATCTGTGAAAAAGGCTTCTTGCTTCTTAATGATGACTTTCATAATTTTAATGATCGTTTGACGGCGTTGTTCGATACTGCTAATTAACCAATTATAACTTGCCGTTTTGTCGCGAATGTATTTTGACGTTTCGTCGTTTGAAGTAAGTGTATTTGTATAGTTATTCGTAAAATGTATTGTCGGTAAGTAACTATCATTTAAATAAAATGAAATGCCTGTTTCTTTGGATTCTATGATTATATCAGGATTCAAATACTGTGCTGAAAAATCAGACAAGGAAACGCAAGGTTTTGGATGTAAGGTTTTAATAAAGTCAGTTATTTCTTTTACTTTCTCTAGCGAAATATTCATTCCAGAGGCTATTTCGTTCCATTTGCGATTTGCTAAAAGGTCCAAATGATTTTTAATTAAAGATTCCGCCAATTTTTGTTGCGGAAATTCGTATGTAATTTGTAAAAGTAAGCATTCTTTTAAATTTCGAGCACCTATCCCAATCGGACCAAGTTGTTGAAGAAGATGGATCCCTCGTGTAATTTCCGCTTCGTCAAAAGAGGCGAAGTCATTTTCTGTAAGATTAAAATAACCATTATCGTCTATATTATATAGAATGAACCGGGCAATTTTTTGATCCTGGGAATCCGTAAATAAGAGCTTCGCTTGTTCAACTAATTTAGCGCGCATCCCGATATCATCACTTTTAATCAGATCCATCGGCGACTGAGAAGTACTAGTTGATCTTGGATTCCTTGTTCTTTCCTCATAAGAATGATCTTTCGGGTGTTCTTCCAATTGTATTAATGGGTTTTCCATCTCTTGTTCTTTTAAATATTCATAAAGTTCATGCGTGGAATACTGTAATAATTCAATGGCTTGTCTTAATTCGACGGTCATCGTTAGATTCTGCGTTTGTTTTTGTTGGAGAACGAGTTCCAAGTATTTCTCCTCCTCTTACTTGTACTTCCTAGCGTGATTATTCCTATCTATTATATCATAGTCGAAACTGTAGCAAGGCCGAATTTTTTAGGTACCTGTGCAAGAAACTATTCCAACAATACACTACAATTGCATAAAGTGAGAAGGGGATACCGATTGCATAACACTTTGTCGGTATCCTTTTGATTGTTTATTCGGAATCGTGAATAGTCATAATTGCACCTTGCACAGGTACCTATTATTGAATAGTCATAATTGCACCTTGCACAGGTACCTATTAATTCTCTGTATTTATTCCGTCAGTTGATATTGTTTGATTTTAGCGTAGAGCCAAGTTCTGCTGATGCCGAGAATCCGACTTGCTTGTGATTTATTTCCTCCGGCTTCCTGAAGTGCCGTTTGAATAAGTTCTTTTTCCGTTTTTTCCATCGAACTGATAAAGGATTCGCTAGTAATCTTCTTTAGAGTGGACAATTGATGCTCCAGTTGTTCGCTATTCACATGTAGCCGTGCATGGATGGAGTCGGGAAGCTGTTCAATATCGATATAGTGATTCTGTGTTAAGTTAGCGGCCCTTTCTAATAAGTTTTGAAGCTCACGTATATTTCCAGGCCAATTATAGTTCAATAGTTTCGTCAGTGAGGAATGGGTGATGCCGTTTAATTGGAATCCGGATTGATTGAGATGGGAAATGATAGAGTTGACGATGTCAGGCATGTCCTCCATCCGGTCACGTAAGGGCGGAATTTCAATCCGCATGATATTTAATCTGTAATAAAGATCCTCCCTAAACTTACCTTCTGCAATAAGCTGTTCTAGGTTCTGGTTAGTTGCGGCAATTATTTTCGTATCTAGCTGAAATGTTCGGTTACTGCCGACTGGTTCATACTCTTTTTCTTGTAGCACCCGCAACATTTTTGTTTGAAGCTGTAACGGCATATCACCGATTTCATCGAGAAATAAAGTACCGTTTTGTGCCATTTCTAGTTTCCCTTTTTTACCGCCTTTTTTTGCGCCGGTGAAGGCCCCTTCCGCGTAGCCGAAAAATTCCGATTCGAGTAATTCATTGGGAATGGCGGCGCAATTTACTTGAACAAACATTCCCGTCTGTTGAGAAGCCGCATGGATACCATGTGCGAATAACTCTTTTCCTGTTCCGCTTTCTCCAAGTAAAAGCACGGTTGAACGGCTGCGAGATGCTGCCAATGCCTCCGTTTTCGCCCGGCGAATCGGCTGCGAGTCTCCGACGATATCGGCCAAGGAGTATTTAGTTCCCCTGATTTGATTTAATTCCTTCTGATAATAGGTGATTTGTTGTTCCAGCCTATTAACCTTTTGTAGGGCACCCTGTAATTGAATCAATCCTTGGTAGGTGATTTTGCAAATGGCGCCTACATTTATATTTTCATCTTTTATGGGTAGTACAGTAATTAACGATTGTGTGTCTCCAATCAACTTTGGAACATTATTCAATGTCACCCCTGTTCGTACGACCTCTTCTAGACCGAGATCCGGAAAGGTTTGGGTGATGGATTTTCCTAATAAATCTTCTTCAGTCATGTTGTAAAGATCGCAAAAACCTTTGTTGACCATTGTGATTTCCATCTGTTTATCCACAAGAATAATGCCATCATACGCCAATTCCACGACGGATCGCAGTTTTTCCTCCCATTCTTTCGAAAACTCCAAATCCTTGGCAGTTTCCTCGAGTTTTGTCATGTCTTCCATCAATACCATTGATCCAATCAATTTATTATTTTCTACTATTGGGTAACATTTGACAAATAAGCTATGTCCATTCATGTCTAATTTTATTTTTGCCTCATCTTCTTCATTTTTCAGTACATCATTCAATAGTTCGAGAATTGGTTTGTCAATATCCCGTTCGCCAAATGTGCTATTATCCGCGGACAATTGTAGAAAAAAACTAGCTAGCGGATTAATAGATATGATATTAAACTGCGTGTCGACCGAAAAAAGTCCGAAATTCAAGTTATGAAAAATCAATTCCAATTCTGATTCCATACGACCATAAACTTTGTCGTACAAATAGAGGATTTCAGAAGTAGACATAATACCAATGGGTTCTCGTTTTTCATTGAGAACGGGTGCGTGTCCTAACTGATTTTCTAACAGAAATTTTCGGGTTTCCGCAACTGTATATTCAGGTGTTAGATAGATTGGTTTTTCGTTGATGAAGGAACGTATGGAATGTTCGAATGCATGTCCATTATCTAGTGCTTGGATTAACCTGTTCTTCGTTAAAATACCAAAAAGTTGTCCGTTGCTATGAATCACTGGAATAATATGCAACTTCGTACGGGCAAAACTTTGAAGTGCCTGCTGGATGGTGTCCGTATTTCGGCATACGGGAAAATCCTTCGACATGACCTCATGTATTAGCATAGATTTCATCCTTTCAGAACTATATTCATTGTATAGTAGTATACCAAATAATCAAACAAGTCACTTTACACTTTTCGTTAACAAAAGTTTACACTTTACAACATTTGTTAAGTTTTGTTTACGCATCCGCATGTGCCAAATCAATACGATGCCATAGTTTTCGTTCTTTTGGTGATTGGCATGAATCTTGCAACTAAGTTAGGTATAGCTCGAATATAAAATGAGAGGTATGTGATAAAGGTGAAATATAACGAATTCCAAGTGGCGCAGAAGTTTGAAGCTGAGTCCGCGACAATAACTAAAGAAGAAATCGTTGAATTCGCATTGAAGTATGATCCTCAGTACATGCATATTGATGAGAAAAAAGCCCGAGAAAGTAGATTTGGTAGTATCATCGCCTCCGGTATGCACACGTTATCCGTCACTTGGAATTCATGGGTGCAGCTCGGACTTTTCGGGGATGATGTAATTGCGGGCGTGAGTATTCAAAAGGTGAAATTCCACAGGCCAGTTTTTGCGGAAGATTGCTTAAGCGTCAAAATAGAAATTATCGACATGGAGCAAAGAAAACCCGATTGCGGAGCCATCACGCTATATCTGTCAACATACAATCAAAATAATGACTTAGTACTTGAAGCAGAAGTCACCGGACTTATACAAGTTTAAGAGGGGGAATTGAAGATGAAGCAGGTTAATGAATTATTATTATTTCGTAAATCTATACAAGCATTTGCGAAGAAGTATATAGAAGCTGATTATTTGAAATGGGAAGAGGAAGGAAATATTCCAAGAGAAATTTGGAACAAGTTGGGCGAGGAAGGCTTTCTTTGTGTAGATATTCCAGAGAACTACGGCGGTTTAGGTGCACCTTATGTGTTTTCTTCCTTAATCGTGGAAGAATTGAATCGGTTAGGCTATACATCGATTGCGGTGAATTTGTCAGTACACTCCAATATTATTGCCCATTACATACTAAGCTCAGGTACAGATGAACAAAAAAACAAATACTTACCGAAAATGGCAGCTGGTGAAATGGTCGGCGCCATTGCAATGACGGAGCCGAATACAGGAAGCGATCTCCAAGGAATCAAAACAAATGCAAGCCTCATGAAGGATGAATCTGGTTATATTCTAAATGGTTCCAAGACCTTCGTCAGCAATGGCCAGCATTGTGATTTTGTGATTGTGGTTGCACGGACAGATTTGGAGGTTGCAGCTTCTAGAGGAACTACGCTATTCATTGTAGATATTCCAACAGGCGGGCTTGAACGTGGGAAAAATCTTGATAAAATCGGACTTTTATCTTGTGACACATCTGAAATGTTTTTAGAGGATGTACATGCATCGAAACAGACTATATTAGGTGAGGTGAATCAAGGATTCATCACGTTAATGAAAGAATTGCCGAGAGAGCGACTCACCATTGCAATTGGTGCGTTAGGTGCGTTGGAGGGAGCCTTGGAGCTAACTATAGCGTATGTCAAAGAACGGAAAGCCTTTGGACAATCAATTAGTAATTTCCAAAATACACGTTTTAAAATTGCTGAAATGATGACGGTAGCAAGAGTAAATCGTGCATTTGTCCAAGAATGCCTCGATTTGCTTGATAAAGGAGAACTTGATACGGAGACAGCCAGTATGGCGAAACTCTCTTGCACAGAGGCTCAAGGGAAAATTACCGATCAATGCTTGCAATTATTTGGCGGATACGGCTATATGCGCGAATATCCAATCGGACGTGCTTTTGTAGATGCGAGGGTCCAACGAATTTACGGGGGAACTTCGGAGATTATGAAGGAAATTATTGGTCGAGGTATTTTCAAGGAATAAATAATTATTTAGGAGGATATGGAATGGGAATTTTAAAAGGACTGAAGGTATTAGACTTTTCCACGCTGTTGCCAGGTCCTTTCGCTACATTGATGTTAGCGGATATGGGGGCAGACGTCATTCACGTGGAGTCCCCAACCCGGGTAGATATGGTCCGAACAATGGAACCGGTAGATAGAGAGGGGATTTCAGCAGCCCATCGTCATTTAAATCGGTCGAAAAAGTCTTTGGCGCTTGATTTGAAAAATCCTGAATCAATAGACGTGATCCATTCTTTACTTCAAGAGTATGACATCGTGATTGAACAATTCCGACCTGGCGTCATGACTAGATTGGGACTGGATTATGAATCACTTAAGAAAATCAATCCAAGGATTATCTATTGTTCGATAACAGGCTATGGGCAGACCGGACCTTTTGCCAATCGAGCTGGGCATGATTCGAATTACTTATCGGTTGCGGGTGTTATGGATTATTCACGTCGCAAGGGAGAACGTCCTCCGGTATTAGGTGTCCAAGTGGCCGATATTGCGGGCGGCTCCTTGCATTCCGTTGTCGGTATTTTGGCTGCTGTTTATCACCGTGAAAAGACGGGGGAAGGGCAATTCATTGATATAAGTATGACTGATGCGAGCTTTTCTTTGAATGCTCTCTACGGTTCGGGTTATTTGGCACATGGTGTGGAACCGCAACCTGAAAACCTGACGCTAAATGGCGGTGAGTTCTATGACTATTACGAAACGAAAGATGGCCGTTTCTTTTCAGTCGGAAGTCTTGAGCCGCCGTTCCGGAAGATGCTTTGCGAGTCACTTGGCGCAGTTGAATTAATTGGAATAGCGTTTAGTGAGAATCAAGAAGATAAAGCGAAGTTCAAAGAGGAAGTGGCAACAAGGTTTTTAACGAAAGACTTCCATGAATGGTTGGAAATTTTTAATGATGAGTTTGACGGCTGTGTGGAACCGGTGCTGACGTTTGCGGAAGCATCCGAACATCCTCAAATCAAAGCGAGGGAAATGATTATTGAAGTGCCAAATGAAAATGGGACGATGCAAAAACAAATCGCCTTCCCAATCAAATTCTCTACAAACCCTGCTGTTTATCGACAAACAGGCGGGCAAGTAGGCGAACACAATGAGGCAATATTACGCGATTATGGTTATTTGAAAAGTTAAATAGGGGGCTATCAGTATGAATGAGCAGGCAGTATTAATTGAAAAGAGAAATCAGGTCGCTTGGATTTATTTAAACCGTCCGAATGACATGAATGCCATATCGAGAGAAATTTTGGAAGGCCTAAAGGAAGCGGTCCAGACTGTTGAAGCTGATGAAGAAATCCGGGTGGTTGTCCTGACCGGCACTGGGAAAGCCTTTTGCGCTGGAGCAGACTTGAAAGAACTGATGCATGACTTGGAGAATAAACAACCTGGACAAACAAATCTATTGGACGGGGCGGATTCCACTTTTGGAAGTTTGGCGAAGTTAAGTAAACCGTTGATTGCGGCATTGAACGGCATTACATTGGCGGGGGGCTTGGAGCTTGCAATGTCGGCGGATATTGTTGTTGCATCGGAAAGGGCTAAAATCGGGGACGCTCATGCAAATTTCGGCGTATTGCCGGGGGCTGGTGGTTCGGCTAAACTACCTCGGATTATCGGTGTGAACCGAGCCAAGTATTTATTGTTTACAGGTGATTTCATATCGGCTAACCAAATGAAAGAATACGGTTTCGTTCATGAAGTGGTGAGTCCGGAAGAGCTTGAGTCGACTGTCCAAGTGATTGCTGAGAAAATCGCGGAGAAGAGCCCGCTTGTATTACAGAAAATGAAGCAACTTGTACATGATGGATTGGAACAACCTTTGGAGCTTGCATTAAAACAAGAGTTGTTAAGTTTGAAAGCGCATACGCAGTCCTATGACATGAATGAGGGGTTGAGCGCGTTTGTTGAAAAGAGAAAACCGGAATTTAGAGGCTATTAAAAAAGGGGGATATACAAAATGAATATTGAAAACAAAGTGGCAATTGTAACAGGGGGCGCATCGGGCTTAGGGTTAGGAACCGTAAAAGCATTGGCTGAAAAAGGGGCGAAAGTGGTCATATTTGATTTGAATGAAGAAAAAGCGCAACAAGCATGTAATGAACTTGGAGAAAGCGTATCTTATGCAATCGTGAACGTATCAGATGAGGCTTCCGTTCAAGCAGGAATCCAAAAAACAATGGAACAACATGGCGCGCTTCATATTTGTATCAATTGCGCGGGGGTAGGGACACCGCAAAAGGTACTTGGTCGTTCAGGTGTGATCCCATTTGAGAATTTCAAAAAAGTGGTTGACATCAACTTGTTTGGGACATTTAATGTGCTTCGACTTGCGGCAGAACAGATTGCGAAAAACGAGCCGCTGACAGATTCTGGTGAACGAGGGGTAATTATCAATACTGCATCGGTTGCCGCGTATGAAGGGCAGATGGGACAAGTAGCTTACGGTGCAAGTAAAGCAGGGGTAGTCGGTTTGACATTGCCGGCCGCTCGTGATCTTTCTTCATTTGGGATTCGGGTGAATACGATTGCACCGGGGCTATTCCGCACGCCTTTGGCTGAAACATTGGCTGATCATGTAGTGGAGAAATTGGAGAAATCCGTGGAGTTCCCGAAACGGTTGGGAAAACCATCTGAATTTGCAAGTTTGGTATCTTTCATGATTGAAAACGAGTATATCAACGGGGAAGTTGTTCGGCTGGATGGCAGTATCCGTATGTCACCTAGATAATACAATGCAAAAACAAACTTAAGGGGAGATTGGATATGAAAGTGAATTTCGGTAAATTGCTATTTAATCAGGTACAACAACTTGGGGATAAAACCGCGCTTGTCAACATCGAACGGAATCGTAGCTATACCTTTAAAGAATTACATTCCATTACGAATAAAGTCTGTAATATGATGAAAAACCAATTTGACATGGGATTTGGTGATGTCTATGTCAATTTGCTTGAAAACGATAATAATAGTTTATTAAGTCATTGGCTATGGAAGGGGGCAGCTACCGGAGCGTGGCTGAATTACCGGGATTCATTCGATGAGCATATTTATCAGATTGATTATGTGAATCCAAAAGTCGTTTTTGTCGAGAATGTCGTATTGGAGAAGGAAAATTATTATGAAGCATTCAAGGAAAGAAACATTGCAATCATTGTAATGGATAAACCGGAAAAGGAAATGCCTGGGGTTCATTACTTATGGGACTTACTTAGAAATGAAAGCGATGCAGAAACAAATGTTGAGTATGACAAGGATCAGCACATCGTTTTATATAGATTTACTGGTGGAACGACAGGTAGAGGGAAATGTGCCATGTATACGTTACGGAATAAATTAGGGGCTATGCAACAAGCATATGCTTATCCAGAAGAACTTTTTGATGAAAATTCAAAGTTCCTCCATGTAACCCCTTTGAGTCACGCCAGTTCGTTAATCGTTTTGCCGATTTATTTTAAAGGTGGAACGAATTATACAATTAACATACCCGACTTGGAACTTTTATGCAAAACCGTTCAAGAAAATGAGCTAACGAGCACATTTGTTGTACCGACATTATTATACAGATTGTTAGAGCTTGGTTTGGAAAGCAAATACGATTTAAGCAGCTTGGACAGAGTGTTTTATGGAGCTTCCCCTATGAGTCCATCTAAACTAGAAGATCTCCAAAGCAAGTTTGGAAATATCTTCATACAAGGATATGGGTCTACGGAAGCGTGGCCATTAATTATGGTGCTAGGTCGGAATGATCATATTATCGAGACGGATGAGGACCGGAAAAGATTAAATTCGGCGGGTAGACCTCTGCCAGGTGTTGAATTATCCATAATGGACGGAGAAGGGAAAGAAATGCCATTTGGTGAAATCGGTGAAATCTGGATTCGTAGTGAATCCGTCATTCAAGGGTACTATCGTGCACCGGAAGAGACTGCATCTGGTTTTTCAGAGGGAGGCCACTGGAAATCAGGTGATCTGGGTTATATGGATGAATCCGGCTATGTTTTCATCGTGGACCGTAAAAAAGATATGATTATTACAGGGGGCTTCAACGTTTACGCTGTAGAGGTAGAAAACGTTATTAATTCACATCCTGCTGTATATCAATCTGTAGTCGTCGGCATCCCACATGAGCAATGGGGGGAAACCGTTGTGGCTGAGGTGGTCCTGAAAGAAAACCAAATAGTAACGGATGTGGAGCTAACCGAATTTATGAAAGGGAAAATTGGTTCTTATAAAATACCTAAAACAATTAACTTTGTCGACGAGCTACCTGTCACGACGGTCGGAAAAGTGCTCAGAAGGTTTGTTCGAGACAAGTATTGGAAAGAAACAGCTCGGAATGTTCATTGATTAAGTGATTTTCATCTTTTATTAATTAAAAAGGGGGAGAAGGAATGAATATTGTTGAGATGTTGGAAGTGAATGCGTTAAGACACCCGAATAAAGAAGCGTTAATCTATCAAAATAGCACTTACACGTACGAGGAGTTTAATGCAAAAGTGAACCAGCTGGCACACGGTTTTGTAAATGAAGGTGTGAAAAAAGGTGATAAAATCGCTATGTTCATGAAGAACTCTGCTGATTTTGTTTTCACATACTATGCGGGTGCTAAGATTGGCGCTGTACTCGTTCCGATCAATTTCCGTTTGTTATCTAAAGAAATTAACTATATTGTGACGCAATCTGAATCGAATTTTATTGTTGCGGACCAAGAGTATGAAGAAATTGTCCATGAAGCTGTAAAGACGATTCCATCAATTCGAAAACAATTCTCTGCGCCTTTTGCAATTAATGAACACTTTAGGTCTCTTTCAACGCTTTTAATTGATAGAACAGAAAATCCGGGCATTCAGTTAAATGGCACAGATGATTTGCAATTAATGTACACTTCCGGGACAACTGGATTACCCAAAGGTGCATTGTTTGATCATAATCGCGTAGAGTACGTGGCATTGCAGTTCATCTTTACGCTGAATTATCATCCGGATGAACGAATGATGAATTTTGCACCATTGTTCCATTGCGCACAATTGTCGATTGGAATGCTAAGTGGGTTTTATATTGGGGCGACAACGGTCGTCTATCGCGATTTCGATCCGAGTGTAATTCTAGCAGATATCAAAAAGTACCGTATTACTAGCCTTTTTGCCGTCCCAACGATGCATATTGCATTTCTTAATTCACCGAAAGATGAGGATTTTGATTTTTCGTCAGTAGAACAAATTATTTATGGCGCCGCGCCGATGTCGGAAGCCGTGGTTCGTAAATGCATCGACTTTTACGGAACCGACCAAATGTATAGTTTATGTGGTCAAACCGAGGGCGGACCAAATGGAATTGCTTTATATCCGAAAGATCATAAAAAGCATGCCGGAATGGCTGGAAAAGAGCCCTCGGCGTTCACTTTAGTGGATATCGTGAATGTGCAAGGGGAATCCGTAGAACCAGGCGTGGTTGGTGAACTAATACTTAAAGGTCCGACTGTAATGAAAGGGTATTATAACAATCCGGAAGCTACGGCGAAGACAATTATTAACGACTGGCTTCATACCGGGGATTTAGCAATGAAAGATCAAGATGGATATATTCAACTGGTCGATCGGAATAAAGACATGATTATTTCAGGCGGAGAAAACATCTATTCCATTGAAGTGGAGAATACAATCGGCATGCATCCCATGGTAGCCGATGTGGCAGTCATTGGTAGCCCAGATGCGAAATGGGGAGAACTAGTTACGGCAATTGTTGTGAAAAAACCTAATGTAGAAGTTACGGAACAAGAAATAATAGATTTCACTCAAGTAAATATCGCACGTTTCAAAGCGCCTAGGAAAGTAGTTTTTGCAGACGCTTTACCTAGAAACGCCTCTGGAAAACTAATGAAATATCAGCTGAGAGAGGCTTACGCTGAAAGTAATATTTTTTCGTGAGAGTTTTCGTAATCTTCAATCTGTGAAAGGGAAGTCAATCTATGAGGTCTATAAAGTTTAGCGAGAAAAAGCGTTGGAAATTACAATTTAGTTCAAACAATGGAGGTGCAAGAATGAAAAACGCTACTGTTATGGAAACTACAATTAGTAAGCAATCCTATTTTACGGAAGAACATATTATGTTTCGGAACTCTTTGAAAAAGTTTCTTGAAAAAGAAGCCATTCCATATTTTGACCAGTGGGAAGAAGACGGACTTGTTCCGCGTAGTTTTTGGAGAAAGATGGGTGAAAATGGATTTCTATGTTCCTGGGTAGGTGAGGAGTATGGAGGTCTTGGGGCAGATTTTATCTTTACTGTTATTTTAAACGAAGAGTTATGCCGTATCGGATTTGGCTTAGGCGGTATTGATCTTCACAGTAGTATCGTTGTTCCATACATTAATAGTTTTGGAACCGAAGAACAAAAGAGGAGATACTTGCCTGGCTGCATGAGCGGGGAGGTTATTACCGCAATCGCTATGACGGAGCCAGGTGCAGGATCCGATTTGGCGTCCATTAGTACAACTGCTATTAAAGATGGTGATAGTTATGTTTTAAATGGTCAAAAAACATTCATTTCCAATGGGATTCAATCCGATCTAGTGGTGGTTGTCGCGAAAACAAATCCGAAAGCAGACCCTGCACATAAGGGAATTAGTTTGTTTTTAGTTGAAAGCGATATGCCAGGTTTCTCTCGTGGAAGAAAGCTCAACAAAGTTGGAATGCACAGTCAGGATACAGCAGAACTGGTTTTTGAAAACGTAAAAGTTCCAGCTACCAATTTACTAGGTGAAGAGGGGAAGGGATTCTATCACTTAATGAAAGAGTTGCAACAGGAAAGAATTATTTCAGCCGTAGGCGCACAGGTTGCAGCAGAGGAAATGCTGAGTATGACAATTGATTATGTGAAGGAACGGACAGCTTTTGGACAACCGATTAGTAAATTCCAGAACACCCAATTTAAACTGGCTGAAATGGCAACGCATGTTCAGATTGGTCGAACCTTTTTGGATGATTTAATTGTGAAACATATGTTAGGGAAAGATATTCAAAAAGAAGTGTCAATGGCCAAATGGTGGATCTCGGATAATGCGAGAAAAATGGCTCCTGAGTGTATGCAACTTCATGGTGGATACGGGTATATGGAAGAATATAAAATTGCTCGCCGGTACCGCGATATTGCCGTTGTTCCCATTTACGCTGGGTCGAATGAAATTATGAAAACGATTATTGCGAAAAATCTCGGATTATAGCAAGAAGTAAAACGAGGAAAAATTGATGAAGAGGGTATGGATGGTTACTGAGACAAGCACCATAATATATTTAATTTAAAGGAGAATTATATTTATGAGGGACGTAGTTATCGTTGAAGGGGTTCGAACTGCAGTAGGGAGACGAAAAGGGGCTTTGGCCAATGTGCGACCAGATGATTTGGCAGCGATTGTATTAGATGAAGTCGTGAACCGTGCCGGGATAGATAAAGGCGAGGTGGAAGATGTCATTATAGGTTGCGTATCCCAAGTGGGAGAGCAGGCCATGAATATTGCCAGAACTTCATTATTAATTGCTGGGTTTCCGATACATGTACCAGGCGTAACAATCGATCGCCAATGCGGATCGAGTCAACAAGCTTTGCATTTTGCGGCCCAGGCGATTGCCTCTGGTGATATGGACATCGTCATTGCAGGCGGCGTTGAAAGCATGACACGTGAGCCGATGTTTTCGAGTGGACTCGGTAAAGATCCGAGTCAGAAACTGACCGATCAATATGAAATTTTAAACCAAGGCCTTTCATCTGAAAGAATGGTAAAAGAATGGAGTTTAACTCGTGAAGAGTTAGATCAGTACTCCGTAAACAGCCATTTGCGGGCATTCGACGCCATTGAAAAAGGGCATTTCGAAAATGAAATCGTACCTGTGGAAGTTGAACAAGAAGATGGCACTACGACCCTGTTTGCTGTGGATGAAGGACCACGTGAAGGGACTACATTGGAGGTTCTGGGTGGTTTGAAAACAGTCTTCGATGAAAACGGTGTAATCACTGCAGGGAATGCAAGTCAAATTAGTGATGGAGCCTCGGCTGTCTTGTTAATGTCTCGTGAAAAAGCGGAAGAACTAGGATTAAAACCGCGCGCTCGTATCGTTGCTCGATCCGTTGTCGGTTCAGACCCGACGCTTATGCTCACTGGTCCAATCGAAGCAACCAAAAAAGTATTGGAAAAAGCAGGTCTATCAATACAGGACATCGATACCTATGAAGTGAATGAGGCATTTGCTCAAGTTCCCCTAGCTTGGTTAAAAGATGTCGGTGCTGACTATGAAAAGTTAAACGTTGACGGGGGAGCGATTGCCTTAGGACATCCACTCGGAGCGACGGGAACTAAATTACTGGTTACGTTATTAAATCGATTAGAACGGAAAAATGAACGATTTGGTTTGCTTGCAATCTGTGAAGGAATGGGAATGGCCAATGCCACTGTAATTGAAAGATTGGAGTAGGTCACTTGTAAGTCGCTGAGTTTTAGGTACCGAGTTTTTTGTTGGGTACCTTTGTTAGGTACCTGTGCAAAAAACTATTCCAACAATACACTACAATTGCATAAGACAAAAGGTGGTATCGACGGTGTAGCGCTTTGTCGATACCTTTTTTGGTTTTTATTCGAATTCGTGAATAGTCATAATTGCACCTTGCACAGGTACCTTCTTTTATTATCACTTCTTCTGTATACAACGAATTTTATAGGCTCCGGGAACAAATGAGAAGTTGTTCGAAAGTGAAAGTAATGAAAAAGTACCCACGAGAAATAGTGAGATAAGCCAATCACCATGTAATTGAATGAAGAACCAAGCAGTAGCAAGTAGCAAAAATATCAAAAAGACATATATCCCAATCGTTTTTAAAACATTTGAAATCGAGTTTGGAACGATATTAATTTTGACAACTGGTAACTTATTAATATTCTCTTTCTCTAGGAGTCTCTTTCGTGATTTTCTAGATAAATATACCCGATACAAAATAATCGGTGCCGCTAATGTGGCAAATAAAAATATGATGTATGTAGCGGTAGGCATTACAAAAATGACATCTCCAATTCGACGCAAATCGTTAAAAGTAATAGTTGGTTTCATACCAAAATGCCAAAATACTTTTGGGATAAATACAGTAAAAACAATCATCATAAGACCAATTCCTAATAGATGAAAAATGTTATGTGCTTTTACACCATGATAGTGAACCATTAAATCATCAGCATCCCGCTCGGTTATTATGTATGCTTTTTGTGGAATCATCCAATTGAAAACGAAGAAAATATATCCCCAAATTGAACGATCTACATCTATTAAATAGTAATTTGAATCCGTATGTATAATTCTATATCGATTATTTTCAAAAAGAAATTTTACCGTTGCTTTCTCCATGCTCACCACGCCCAATTCAAAGATTTTTTCAGGTACGCTGTGCAAGAAACTATTCCAACAATACACTACAATTGCATAAAATAAAAGGGGGCATCGACTGTGTAACGCTTTGTCGATACTTCTTTGGGTTTTTATTCGAATTCGTGAATTGTCATAAATGCACCTTGCACAGGTACCTCTTTGAAGTACCTTTTTGAAATTCACTTTATAGTTTGAATTTACTAATATGAGTCTTGGATTCATGTTATTATTGTATAAGTAGCTTAGAAAGGATTTGATGTATATGAATACTATTTTTATAGCGGGGCATGCTCGGCTTCCGTCAGGTATGGCGGCGCAGAATATGTATGAAACACTAACGATTACAGCGGAAATCGATAAGAATTATGGTGTGATTGTTACGGCTAGTTGTACATTGGCAACGCTTCATGGACAAGAATTTGTTCAACAAATGCTAAGAGGTTATAGTTTGCAAGACGGCATTGATAAGCCAGTTGAGATTGTGAGAAACCATTATTTAGGTAAAGCGGGGAATGCATTAATTTCAGCGTTGAAAGATTTGTATAAACAATATGGTACTTATATTGACATGAAGTAAATTTAATATACACTTTGTTCGTTCTATATAGAACATTTGAATTAATTTAATAATTGTATTTACAAATTACTATTCATGTACTAGTATTAGAAATAAGGAATCATGTTGAAACGTCCAAACGTTCATTGCACATGATCAGCATTAATTTAACGAAAGCCAAAAACTGCCTAGTCTGCTGATAGTTCTTTTCCGGAGCTATTGCCCCAGATAAAAGCCAGTTCAAATTGACTTACAGAAAAACTGTAGTCTTTTTGAATTGGCTTTTTGTAATTCAATAAAGAGTGGGAGTGAAAATGTGGCTGGAGCACTAAATACGATTAAAGTACTTGATCTGTCAAGGGTTCTAGCGGGTCCCTATTGTACGATGATTTTGGGAGACCTTGGGGCTGAGGTTATTAAAGTAGAGGCGCCTAACGGAAGCGATGAAACTCGCGGATGGGGCCCTCCATTTAAAAATGATGTTAGCGCTTACTATTTGACTGCGAACCGGAATAAGAAATCAATTACGCTTGATTTAAAAACTGAAGAAGGGGTCGAGGTCGTAAAAAAACTCGTGCGAGAAAGTGATGTCGTTATTCACAATTTTAAAACGGGAACGATGGAACGATTTGGGCTGGGCTACGATACGCTTTATGAACTAAATCCGCGTATTGTCTATTGTTCGATTACAGGTTTTGGTGAAACTGGCCCGAGTCGCGACATGCCTGGTTATGATTTTATTATCCAAGCAATGAGCGGCCTCATGAGCATCACCGGAACAAAGGAGTCCGGTCCGCAAAAATCTGGCGTTGCCATTACAGATGTTTTGACCGGCTTGTATGCATGTATTGGGATTCAGGCCGCTTTGCTAGAACGCGTGCAATCGGGGATTGGCCAGAAATTAGATATCGCTTTGTATGATACCGCGGTTAGCGCATTAGTGAATATCGGAAGTAACTACTTGATGTCTGAAGCAATCCCGACCGCGCTAGGCAATGAACATGCGAATATTGTTCCGTATCAGACATTCAGAACATTTGATGGTGAAATGGTCATTGCGGTTGGAAATGACAACCAGTTTAAAGCGCTCTGTCATGTACTTGGCGAATCAGAAATTGCAATGGATGACCGATTTAAGAGGAACCGGGAACGTGTGAAGTTTCGGGCGGAATTAATTCCAAAGCTTCAGGAGGTTTTTGTGACGAAATCGACAGCGTATTGGCAAGAGAAATGTCGGGAAAATAATATCCCGAGCGGACCGATTCAAAACTTGGAAGAAGTCGTGAATGATGAACAACTTCAATCGCGAAATATGTTCATCACGCACGACCATCCGACAGCGGGGTCCATAAAGATGATCGGTAGTCCATTGAAGTTTTCTCGGACACCTGTTGAAATTAAACTCCATCCTCCGAATCCGGGCGAGCATCAAGAAGAAATAATGGATCGGATTGGTATGAATAAAACAACAAATTAAAAGGGGAGAACAAATATGAATTTTTCATTCACAGAAGAACAAACAATGTTACGCAGCACGGTAAGAGGATTTGTAGATAAGGAAATTATGCCGCATATCGGGCAATGGGACCGGGAAGGAAAGTCGGACCCGGCGATTTACAAAAAGCTTGCGGATTTTGGATTAATGGGCGTTTGTATACCAGAAGAATACGGCGGCAGCGGCATGGATTATAATTCATTAGCGATTGTTTGTGAGGAGTTGGAAAGAGGAGATACGGCGTTCCGTACGGCTGTTTCCGTTCATATCGGCTTAAACAGCCTATCCATTTTGCAGTGGGGCAATGAAGAGCAAAAGCGAAAATACTTGGTGCCTCAAGCAAAAGGTGAAAAAATTGGGGCATTTGGATTAACAGAACCCGCAGCTGGATCTGATGTGGCGGCGCTTCAAACAACTGCCGTGAAAGACGGGGATCATTATATTTTAAATGGCCAGAAGACATGGATTTCGTTATGTGATGTCGCGGATAACTTCCTCGTATTTGCATACACTGGCGACCGTTCTGAAAAGCATAAAGCAATCTCCGCCTTTATCGTAGAACGAACTTGGGAAGGTTTTTCATCCGTTGCGACAAAAGGAAAACTAGGAATCCGTGCCGGAAATACAGGCGAGTTATTTTTCGAAGATGTTAAAGTTCCAAAAGAGAATTTGCTTGGTGAAGAAGGCGAAGGGTTTAAAATTGCCATGGCCTCATTGGATAACGGACGCTTCACAGTTGCCGCAGGTGCGGTCGGCCAGATTATGGCGTGCATGGAAGCAAGTGTCGAGTATTGTAATGTCCGTAAAACGTTCGGAAAAGAAATCGGTAGGCATCAGCTCGTTCAACAAATGATTGCCAATATGGAAGCAGGTTTCCAAATGAGCAGCTTACTCGTTTACCGTGCAGGCGTATTGAAAAATGAAGGAAAACGCAATACAAGAGAAACGTCGCTCGCAAAGTGGCAAGCATGTGATTTCGCGAATCAAGCCGCAGACGACGCAGTCCAAATCCACGGAGCAAATGGTTATTCAGATGAGTATCCGGTTGAACGTTATTTGCGTAACTCGAAGGCACCGGTTATTTACGAGGGGACACGTGAAATCCACACGGTGATGCAAGCGGAGTACGTCATGGGTTATCGCGAGGATAAAGAGTTGAATAAGATGTTGCCGAGTTGGGGAGAAGCATTGACAATATAATGAAATTGAGATGCTAAATGTAGAGTCTCTTTTTTGGGTACCTGTGCAAGAAACTATTCCAACAATACACTACAATTGCATAAAATAAAAAGTGGTATCTACTGTGTAACGCTTTGTCGATACCACTTTGGTTTATTATTCGAATTTGTGAATAGTCATAATTGCACCTTGCACAGGTACCTTTAAAAAGCGCGCTTTAAGAAATGGAAACTGGATAATCATGTGGGAAAATGGTATCATATTAGGTGAACTAGTCATGTCTGCGTTGTTAAAAAAGCATACATAAATTCTGGGTAAGAAGATTGGGAAATCCAATCTTCTTTTTCCACGGGACTTTTTAGAGCGCCTACTGCTCGGCATTTGCCGAGTTTTCTTTATGCAGAAAATAAATAATAGAAGGGACTAATTATTATAAAAAAGACATTTTCTTATGAAAGAGAATTGCCATCGTTACCAATTCCTCCATTAACTAGCACACAAACGAAACTCCTCGAATGGGTTGAACCTCTCCTTAGTGAATCGCAATTTCAGAACACGACAGAAGTTGTGAACCGATTTTTTCAAAAAGACGGGGAAGCTGAGATACTTCAGGAAAAACTCCATGAATTGGATGATAAATTGTCAGGAAGTTGGCTCAAGCCTTTTTGGGATGATTTATATTTAAAGTATCGCGGTTCTTTGCCAACTGGGATGAATTTCAATATTTTATTGGACAATAAAAAGCATGAAAACCGCTATACGAGAGCTGAATTGGCTGGAAAAGTAGGCCATTTGATAGCGGAATTTTATCATACGATTATTGACGGGGAAATAGAGCCTGTCACGCTTAGCGGAATTCCGCTTGATATGGGGCAATATAAAAAGTTTTTCCGCTCTGTGCGCATCCCTAGATTTGAAAGAGATGAATTTCGCCTGGCGGAATTTGATAAGAGAAATAATCACATCATTATGTTATATAAAAATAACTTTTATAAAGTAAATGTAACGAATAGTGAAGGTGCGATTTATCAAAGTAAAGAAATCGCAGCGGCTATTGAAAAGGTATTTTATTCGGAGAAAAATGAAGGCGTAAACGTCGGCATATTTACAACAGCCAAAAGAGATGAAGCGGCGAAAGTGTATGATGAACTTTCTGTGTCGAAAATAAATGCAGAAAATCTACAAGCGATTGCGGATTCGCTTATTGTAATTTCAATGGACGAAGAAAGCATTAATTCGCAAGAAGCGATTGAAAATCTCATGTTAAATGGATCGAATAAATATTTCGATAAGACAATTCAGGTCGTCATTACAAAAAAAGGTGAGCTCGGTTACAGTATTGAACATACTGCCGTGGATGGCACAACGATATTTGCGGTCATTAGCCATGTTAACGACGGACTTGCTACTGAGGATCCTGAATTAATTCAGACGGCTGAAAAAACAGTTATAGAAAAAATGGAATGGGAAATTTCAACGGATGTTCAAAAATCGCTAACGAAGTTTGAAAAAGATTTTGTACAAACGAAAAGTGATTTTCATGTTAAATCAAGAACTTTCTCGGAATTTGGTTCTGACGAAATAAAAAACATGAAAATCAGTCCTGATGCATTTTTCCATATGGCCTTGCAAATTGCCCAGTACAGAACGTTTGGCATACTCAGAAGTGTTTATGAGCCTGTGTCTGTCCGAGTTTTCCATGAAGGAAGGACGGAATGTGCAAGAGCGACTAGTACGGAAAAATGGAACTTGGTGAAAGCGTTAGAAAACGGTGAAGAAAACAATGAAATTTTGTATTCATTGATGAAGAAAGCGGGCGCTGCGCATTCGGATCGGATAATCGATTGTCGTAAAGGTTTCGGTGTTGAAAGGCATATGTTCGGCCTTGAACAAATTTATTATTTACACGGGGCAGATTTAGGGTTAAAGGAACTGCCGGAAATCTTTAAAGATGAAGGGTATTTGACGATGCGACATGATTTTATCTCGACAAGTGGCATGGCTTATGACAATGTGAAATATCGGATTTTCGGACCTGTTGTTGAGGGAGGGTTTGGATTAGCTTATATTTTATTGGATCAGTCAATTTCGATAAACGTTTCTTGTCGTGTTTCGGAAAAGAACTATGCAAGTCAATTATCGAATCATTTAATAGACGCATTGAAAGAATTACGTCAGATTGGTAATAGCCAGCAAGAATTTTAGGTACCTGTGCAAGACACTACTCAGTAAATTCACTACAATTGCATAAAGGGAAAAGGGGATATTGACTGTATAATACTTTGTCGATATCCCCTTGATTATTTATTCGAATTCGTGAATAGTCATAATTGCACCTTGCGCAGGTACCTCCCACTGGTCCCTCCAACTATTTCATTAAACGCCGCGTTTATTCCCCCATACAAGTGTATGCAGTTGGGGTAGTACTTTCGCGTCGTTCATAATTGTCGACTGAACCGTTTTTTCGATTAGCCATTCATAGCGTTTGAGCAAAGTCGAAACGAGGAGGGTATCGTCTGTTGTCGATGTATCTTCATTTCCAGTTTGTAAAAAGAAAGGAAATGACGGGTAGCGCAGATGTACTTCTTCAGCGAATTGAAAGTCTATATCATCGAAAATGACAATTTTAAGACTAGCATTGGAATTCGCAAGCCGCTCCATGAAAATGTCCAGTTTACTGAAATCTGTTGTCATCTTGGAACTCGGCGGTTTCGGAGAGAGCGTAATATCATCGACTTTCAACAACCAATCTTGCCAAAATGAAGCTTGTGTTTCAACTGCAACTTTCCATCCTTCGGCGTGGCATAAATCGATGAACTCGCCGATGCCTTTGTGAAGAGCGGGATTTCCTCCTGAAATCGTAACATGTGAAAAGGACTGTCCGCCTATGTTTTTCAGTTCATCCACAATTTCATTTGGACGTTTCAATTCACTTTTTCCCGAACCATCCCACGTAAAACTTGAATCGCACCAGGCACATGAATAATCACATCCAGCAGTCCGGACGAACATCGTTTTTTGCCCCATGACCATGCCTTCTCCTTGAATCGTCGGACCGAATACCTCCATTACAGGAATTTTCATAAGGAGTCCTCCTGTTCTGGTCGGTAAACGACATAGCTTGTCGGCGTTTCCCGAACAATAACTTGGAGACAGACTGGCCGATTGCTTCTTGTCTGAAGTACTTTTTGAATGGACTTACAAATCTGTTCTGCTAAGCGTTCAGTCGTTGGATAATTCGTTTGGAATTCGGGATGATCATTTAATACGGAATGATCATATTTTTTATGAATCAAATCTTTAATTTGCTTAAAATCAATGAGGAAACCGGTTGAATCCAATTTGTTTCCTCCGATTGTTACATTTATATAGTACGTATGGCCATGCATCATCTGACATTTTCCGGCATCTTCGTTTGGAATGAAATGCGCGGCTGAGAAATGCATGTCTTTATTTAATTCGAATCGATAGGAATGTTGCACTTGTGGATAAAATTGTTGCATCATTTCGTTGCACCTGCTGACTTTTGGGACAAGTAAGTGGTGAGTCCTTCATTTCGCAACAAGCATGCAGGACATTCTCCGCATCCTGAACTTGGGATCCCGTTGTAGCAAGTGAGCGTTTTTTCTTGTACGAAATCAAATGCATCAAGTTCATCAGATAATGCCCATACTTCAGATTTATCCAGCCACATGAGCGGTGTATGGATGACGAAACGACCATCCATTGCCAAATTCAACGTGACATTGAGGGACTTTATAAAATTGTCCCGGCAATCAGGATAGCCGCTAAAATCGGTTTCGCTAACACCAGTAATAAGATGGCGAGCGCCGATGGCATCTGCATAAACAGCAGCAAATGAGAGAAATAGATGATTCCTTCCAGGTACAAAAGTTGACGGAAGTTCGCCGTCCTCTTCTTTCACATCGATATCGTCTCGTGTTAATGCATTTGCAGATAACTGGTTAATCAAATTCATATCCAGCACCTTGAATGATACACCGAGTTCTTTTGCGATTGCCCGAGCATATTCGATTTCACTCGAATGGCGCTGTCCATAATCGAACGTCACCGTCGCAACTTCACCAAAATTCTTTAATGCCCAAAACAGGCACGTCGTACTATCCTGGCCACCACTAAAAACAACGACCGCTTTTTCATTCTTCAAAGTAAACATCTCCTTAGTTTTTTAGAGAGGGAGTTCGCGAACCTCTTTTTTACCAAACAATGATAATGATAACATATGTGCAGGTCCAAGAGGGAAAGTGATAGGTACCTGTGCAAGAAACTAATCAGTAAATTCACTACAATTGCATAAAGTGAAAAGGGGATACCGACTGTATAACGTTTTGTCGATATACAGTTAATTTTTTATGCAAAGCAGTGAATAGTCATAATTGCACCTTGCACAGGTACCGAAAAAGGGTACCGAAAAAGAGGTACCGAAAACGGTACCGTCACAACAACGGTCAAAATTCTACAAAATTTTTATTGACATGTTTGTGGTATTAGATTATATTATTGGTATGTAATCGGTTACACATGTGAGATGGAGTGAGTAAGATGGCGACAATTAAAGACGTGGCGAAGGAAGCTGGCGTTTCGGTTGCGACAGTTTCAAGGTTTTTGAATAAAAGTGGTTATGTCAGCGAAGATTCAGCGCAAAAAGTTATGAATGCTATTAAAAAATTGGACTATCAACCGAATTCAGTTGCAAGAGCTTTATTCCATAAAACGTCTAAGATGATCGGTTTAATTGTGCCAGACATTACGAACCCATTCTTTCCTGAGTTAGCGAGAGCTGTTGAAGATGTTTCGATGATTTATGGCTACAAAGTTTTACTTGGCAATTCAGATGGCGATTCCGAGAAAGAACAGAATTACTTGGATCTGTTTCATCAGAAATATGTAGACGGCATTATTATGACGAGTCAATCTTCAAGGACTGATATGACGTTAAATACGAATACGCCAATCGTAGTCTTGGACCGTGCCAATATTTCGGGATTACCGACTGTTACGTCAAACAACTATGAAGGTGCACAACAGGCTGTAAAATTGCTAATCGAAAAAGGGGCCAAGCATATTGCGCATATTCGGGGACCGCGGGAGATCACTTCAGTAAATGATCGGCATCAGGGATTTATTGATGAAATAGAGAAAAATAAAATGGATTATGTCATTGAGGAATCGGCATTTAATCTGAAAGCGGCAGAAGAAGTCGCTCATAACTTTTTCGATAAACATGGACACATAGATGCGATTTTTTGCAGTAACGATACAATCGCAGTTGGATTTCTTAAAGTGGCTTTGAAAAGAGGCATTCAGATTCCTTCTGAATTACAAATTATTGGTTTTGACGGCGTTGCTTTCGGGGAAATGGTTTATCCTGAGTTAACGACCGTAGCTCAACCAATTTACGATATGGGTGCGATGGCTTCTCGACTTTTAATCAAACTGATTGAAGGAAAAGAGCAGGAACAGACGTTATATGAATTAAAAACGAGGATTATTGAAAGAGGGACAACAAGGAAATAGGAGTGAAAGTCGTGGGGAAACCAATTATTACCGTAGTTGGAAGCATTAATATGGACCTGGTCGTGACTGCGATGAAGCGACCAGAAGCGGGAGAAACAATACTCGGTGAAGATTTTTATACGAGCCCCGGTGGAAAAGGAGCAAATCAGGCGGTTGCTGCGTCTCGTTTAGGAGCGAAAGTTCACATGATCGGAAGGGTCGGAGATGATGAATTCGGCGCTGATTTAATGAACTTTTTGGAACGGGAAAATATTTTTTTGAATGGTGTGGAACCGGTTACACAAAAAGCTTCTGGTGTCGCGATGATTACTTTGGCGGACGGCGACAATAGCATTATCGTCTATCAAGGCGCAAATTTGGATACGACGCCTGAATATATTAGGAAATTCGAAAGTCTCATCGCGAAAAGTGATGTCGTGCTTACGCAATTGGAAATCCCGATTGAATCTGTGGAAGAGACTGCGCGACTTTGTGAAAAACATGGTACGCAATTTATTTTAAATCCTGCACCTGCTGCGGATTTGTCTACCGATTTGATTGCGAAAACAGATTTTATTACGCCTAATCAATTAGAGCGTTCGGCATTAGCCGAAAAAATAGATATGAACCAGTTTCTAGATAAGTTAATTGTCACTGAAGGCAAAGATGGCGTTGTCTATTATGAACAACAAACGGCGCAAAGAATTCCAAGTTATTCAGTTTCAGCTGCTGATACGACGGGGGCTGGGGATACATTTAACGGTGCATTTGCTTATGCAATCGGGATGAAAGATGACGTTAAGACCGCAATTCATTTTGCAAATGCAGCGGCGGCACTTTCTGTTCAGAAAATAGGTGCGCAAGCAGGAATGCCTACTCGGGAAGAAATCACCGAGTTTATTCGCAAGAATGGTTAGGAATTAAAGCGCTTTAGATCAAATTACTATTATAGTATAGCTTCATTATATGAGGGGAGAGCAGAAGAATGATTAATATTTTATGGGGATTAATGGGCTGTACGATTATAATTCTAGGCGCCTTTCTATTATCGGAAAATAGAAAAGCCATTAATATATGGACAGTGAGTATGGGCTTTATCGCTCAAGTCGTGTTAGGATTTATCGTTTTAAAATGGGATGTTGGAATAACCATTATTCAAAAATTGTCGGATGGCGTCTCGAAAGTAATGGATTACGGAGTTGAAGGCCTAGCTTTCGTATTCGGTTCTTTAGCAGATAAAGAAGGCGCGGCTGGACCGATTTTTGCGATTAATGCCTTGGCCATCATGATCTATTTGACTGCGCTTATCGGGTTATTGTATCATTTCGGGATTATGCAATGGTTTGTTCGAATTGTTGGTGGCGGCCTGTCAAAAGTTATGAAAACAGGGCATATTGAATCCACGAATGCAGCAGCCAATATTTTCTTGGGAATGACACAGTCTTTCTTGTCAGTCAAACCGTATATCAGAACGATGTCACGCTCCCAGTTGTTTGCGGTTATGGTCGGTGGGCTTGCATCTGTATCGGGTGCAGTTTTACTAGGATTGGCTGCGATGGGTATTCCGATTAATTATTTATTATCTGCGGCAATCATGTCCGCGCCGGCAGGCTTGATGCTAGCGAAATTGATTATCCCGGAAACGGAAGAGCTAGATCCAAATGAATGGAAAGTAGTCGAAGATGTAGCAGGCGAACCTGGGGAAAAATCCAGTGTAATGGAAGTAATTGTGACTGAGTCAAATGAAGGTTTAAAGTTTGCGGTAAATGCAGTTGTGATCCTTGTTTCTATTATCGGTTTGATCGCACTTCTGAACGGAATTTTAGGAGGAATTGGTTCCTTCGTGGGGATTTCAGATTTGTCTTTCGAATTAATTTTGGGGTATGTATTCGCACCGATTGCGTTTATTTTAGGGATTCCTTGGTCTGAAGCAGTGTTGGCAGGAAACTTACTTGGACAGAAAATTATCATTAACGAATTTGTGGCATTTGCGTCATTTAAAGATATTATTGATTTATTTTCCGAAAAATCGGTAGCTATTTTAACGTTTGCGCTTTCTGGATTTGCCAATATCGGGTCAGTGGGTATTATTCTAGGCGTCATGTTAGGGATTGCACCGAAACGTAAGAAGGAAATTCAAGATATGGCCCTTAAAGGCTTAATCGCTGCAACATTGGCCAACCTTTTGAACGGAGCAATCGTGGGGATTTTCTTCTTCTAATCAATTAAGAAAGCGTTTTCCAAAATAATATACGAGGAGAGATTTAGGATGAAAAAAGTTATTTTAGATGTCGATACAGGGATTGATGATGCGTTTGCGATTCTTTACGCGATTGAAAGTAAGCAGCTTGATATTCTTGGAATCACGGGTGTGAATGGGAATGTTCCAATCGATTACGTGATGAATAACACAAAGAAAATATTGAAGTTTATGGGAAATGAAGACATTAAAGCTTACAGGGGCGCAAGTCGTCCGCTGTTAACAGAACCGAATCATGAATTCCGCGTGCATGGTAGTGATGGAATTGGTAACGCACTTGATCATGTAACGGTAGATGATGAGGAGTCAGATGTTTTCGCTCCAGACTTCATGATTGAACAAGCGAATAAACATAAAGGCGATATTACATTTATCATGGTCGGGCCGCTAACGAACTTGGCATTGGCGCTAATGAAAGAGCCAAGACTAGCGGAGTGGGTCAGCGAAGTCGTGATTATGGGCGGACTTGTTACAAAAGCAGGAATGGGAAATAAACTTCCGAACTCAGAATTCAACATCTTTGCTGACGCGGAAGCTGCGAAAATTGTATTCCATTCAGGTCTCAATGTGAAACTTGTCGGATTAGATGTCACGCATAAAACATTTTTAACGCGAGAGCGCATGGAAGACTTAAAAGGAACAAAGTACTATGACTTCATTGTCGAGAGTTCTGAAGTATTTAGAGGTTTCAGTAAGGAGAGATATGGTGTTGATGGCTGTGCACTTCATGACCCATTAACAATCGGCGTCGTATTGGATCCGTCGATCGTTACAACTGAAAACCATTTCGTTGAAGTCGAAACAAAAAGCGAATTAAACTACGGACAAACGATTTGTGATTTCCGCGGTATCTGGAACAAAGAACCAAACGTAGAAGTTTGCTTGGACGTCAATCATGAAAAATTTGTGGACATGTTTATCGATACGCTGAAGCAACGAAAATCTTAATTATCTGTCTGGATTGCCAACGGAAACGCTACGTTTCCGTTGGTTTTTTTTATGTTTCTTAGGCACCTGCATATTAGGTATCCGCTTATTAGGTACCTGTGCAAGACACTATTCAGTAAATTCACTACAATTGCATAAAGTGAAAAGAGGATATCGACTATGTAACGCTTTGTCGATATCTTTTTGATTTTTTATTCAACGTCGTGAATTGTCATAATTGCACCTTGCACAGGTACCTCGCAAAAGGTACCTCCCACAGGTACCTCTTTAAATGTACCTTCTAAAATTAATTAATTTACTATTCTATGATGACGGAATATTGCTATTGATATATACTATACAAAATGAATGATGAGGTGATAGTAATGAATGTACCATTAATCTTGCCGCAATTTCTCGACCGGGCAGTCGCTTTGTACGGAGAGAAAGAGGCGGTTCATTGTGAAGGACGCGTTTTTACTTATAACCAATTAAATGAGAGAGTCAATCAGTTATCTAGTGGATTGCGAGATTTAGGGATTAATAAAGGAGATCATATCGCGTATCTTGCGGGAAATTCACTTGAAATGTTAGAAGGGTTTTACGGTGTTTTTCAACTTGGCGCTGTTATGGTTCCGCTCAATATTCGATTGAAACCTGATGATTATGTGTTTATATTAAATCATAGTGAATCTAAGGTGCTTTTTGTCGATCAGGATTTATATGAATTAATTCGCCCTGTGAAAAATCAGTTGGAAACGATTGAACATATTATTGTTCACTATAAAGATTCGGAAACGAAGGAAATAGACTATGACACATGGCTTGCATCGTTTCCTTCTGCTCCATTTGAGCGTGAGGATTTGGATGAGAATGATGTTTGCAGCTTGCTTTATACAAGTGGAACGACGGGCAATCCGAAAGGTGTCATGTTGACCCATCGTAATAATTATTTGCATGCACTCAGCACGATGCACCATTTGCGTGTATCGGATTCTGATGTATACTTGCATGTTC
Organism: Sporosarcina sp. Marseille-Q4063; assembly: GCF_018309085.1. Lineage (GTDB taxonomy): Bacteria > Bacillota > Bacilli > Bacillales_A > Planococcaceae > Sporosarcina. The sequence goes on from NZ_CP070502.1 coordinate 3,265,674, forward strand.
TTCCGATGTTCCATGTCAACGGTTGGGGATCTCCTTTTTATTACACGGCGAATGGGGCGACGCATATTTGCTCGCGTCAATCGACTCCTGACTCGATTTTCAAAGCTATTCAAAAGCATAATGTGTCCGTCTTACATATGGCGCCGACAGTTTTAAATGCATTATTGCAGTATTACGACGAACATCATCCGCGCATCGAGCAAGATGTTCGTGTAGTCATTGCGGGTTCCGCACCACCGCCTGCTTTCATTACACGTGTGGAGGAAGAGCTTGGTTGGGAGTTCATCCAAGTATATGGGATGACAGAAAGTTCGCCACTAAGCCTTGTTTCAACGATTCGTTCGCATCTAACGGATTTACCGAAAGCGTCGCAAACCGAATTGAAAGCAAAAGCTGGGTTTTCAATGATTGGAAGCGATGTACGTCTTCTTAATGAGTCGGGAGAAGAAGTTGCACATGACGGGAAACAAGTCGGGGAAGTGGCCGTCCGCAGTCATGGCGTGATGAAGGGCTACTGGAAAAACGAAGAAGCAACGAAAGAAGTGCTCCAAAACGGCAGACTTCTAACGGGGGATATGGGCACGATTGATGAACATGGCTATATTAATATTGTCGACCGGAAGAAAGACGTCATTATTAGCGGCGGAGAAAATATATCGTCGATTGAGGTAGAAGGTGTTCTTTATGAACATCCGGCTATTTTAGAAGCTGCCGTCATCGCCGTCCCGCACGAGAAGTGGGGAGAAACACCCCACGCCTATGTCGTATTGCAGGCAAACATGGCAGCCACTGAACAGGAAATCATCGACTTTTCTAGAGAAAGAATGGCGCATTTTAAAGCAGTTACAGGAATTACGTTTGTTGAAGAACTTCCGAAAACAGCATCAGGAAAAATTCAAAAAGTTCAACTTCGCGACAGTTATTGGGAATCGAAAGGCAAGACAGGCCGTTTGGTGAATTAGGTACCTGTGCAACACACTATTCAGATAATACACTACAATTGCATAAAGTAAAAGTAGGGGTATCGACAATATACACTTTGTCGATACCCTTTTTGATTTTTTATCCATAGTCGTGAATTGTCATAATTGCACCGTGCACAGGTACCTAGTTAAGAGTGCCTAGCAAACTAGGTTAGTCAATTATGCCTAGTGTGGATTTTACTGCTCCAGGCGAAAGTACCAACAAACTCCATTTCTGTTATACTAAGCTTTTAGAACATTAATTACTGAAAAGATTATTATTAACTATTAACATACATGTAGAAGTCAGGAAGGGGATGTTAGTATGAAGGAACCTTATTTCATAACAGCGTCTAAGAAAATGTGCCAGGAGGCCGGCATGGATCCGAATGAGGTTTCAAGACCGAAGAAGTTTTTAAGTGCAGAAGCGTTTGAAGATAGAAGAAAATCCTATAATGAAATATTATCCGTTGTGAGTTTTTTCTCGAATAAACTACTAGACTCTCTAAAAGGGACGCCAATACTCGTGGTTGTTTCAGATGCAGAAGGTTATCTTTTGGATATTGACGGGGATGCATCAATCAAATCTATGATCGAGCAATTTGGCATTAAAAATGGCAGTCTTTTCACTCATGAAGATACGGGAACGAATGTGATCAGTCTCGCATTGCAACAGAAGCATCCAATCAGTATTATTGGCGACCAACATTATCATTCGTTTCTTCATGGAATTGCGTGCTATGGAACGACGTTTTATATTACTGATGAAAATAAAATGCTCGGCAGCGTATGCATCATGATGCCAATCCAGTTTCAGAATCCGCTTTTCTTAACGATGTTAAGCCAGTCGATTGATTCGATTGAAAGAGAGTTATTGCTGAGGAAACAAAACAGGAAATTAGATGTTCTTAATCAAATCATGTTAAGCAGAACCCGAAATGGAATTGTCATTACAGATGAGTTTGGAATCACAACCGAGTTTAATGAACTTGCTCAAAAGATCTCGAATACTACCCGTGATTCAGTCATCGGGAGAAATATTCGCACATCCCCTTTAACTGGTGATTATTTCAAAGAGGTACTGGAACAAGGAAAAATCTTTAATAATGAAGAACTTAAATTCGAAGATGAATCTGGAAATCTTGTCGTCTGTCTGTTCGATGCACAACCCATTTATGAAGGGAACAAAATGATTGGTGCCTTCGGTCAGTTCAGAGATATTTCAGAACGGTATTTATTACAAGAGCAGTATAACTACTTAGCCTATCACGACGAATTAACGAAATTGCCTAACCGACGATATATAAAAAAGGAAATAGAAACAATCATCCAGGAACTTCATTCTGGCGAGTCTCGGACGTTAGCTCTTTTATACATAGATTTGGATCGTTTTAAAATCATTAATGATAATTTCAATCATTCTTACGGAGACTATCTTCTTACAGAGGTGAGTAAGCGTTTATCGACTTGTCTTGGTGAAAAGGATATTCTTGCACGAATGGGTGGTGATGAGTTCATTTTCTTGCTCAAGGATTTTGAAGGTGCTGATTATGTTGAAATGAAAGCAGAAGCGATACTCAATCTGTTTGATCAACCTTTTCTAATAAAAAACAAAGAAATTCACACAACAGCAAGTATCGGAGTTGCGGTATATCCCGATTACCCAATTTCATATGAAAAGCTAATGGTTTACGCTGACAATGCGATGTATCAAGCGAAATTACAAGGTAAAAATCGATATGTCGTTCACACTTCCGAATTATTAATTGACATGAGAGATGAATATAGTCTTGAGATAGATTTAGGTAGAGCACTTGAGAATAACGAGTTTGTCCTTCATTATCAACCGCAAGTTCATAATCTAACCGGCGAATTGGTTGGATTTGAAGCGCTAATTCGCTGGGAACATCCAGTGCATGGGCTTTTACTTCCTGGAAAGTTTATCAAACTAGCGGAAGAAAACGGTTCAATCACACAAATTGGCGAGTGGGTCATTAATGAAGCATGTTCACAAAACAAAAAGTGGCAGGAGGCTGGTATGCCGCCACTGAAAATGTCCGTGAATCTATCTACACAGCAATTTCTCACGACAAACCTCATTACTTTCATGGAGGAAGTTTTGGAACGTACTAATCTAGATCCAGAGTGTTTCGTCGTAGAAATTACGGAATACATGGCTATGGAATACGATTATTCCATTCGCGTATTGAAAAAGTTGAAAGCACTTGGAATCGGAATCAGTATTGATGATTTTGGGACAGGGTACAGTTCACTTAATTACCTTAAAAACTTTCCGATCGATTCTATTAAGATTGACAAATCCTTCATCGATGAATTAATGAATGATCAGAATGGTGCTTTTATCGTGAAAGCAATCATTACATTGGCGCACAACCTTCACAAGGAAGTGATTGCAGAAGGCGTGGAAACAATAGAGCAGCTAAATTTCTTGAAAGAACATAAATGTGATATTAGCCAGGGATTTTATTTCAGCGAAGCATGCTCGGCTGATGAAATAGAGAAAAGATACTTGGGATAACAAAAATCGTAGAAAGGAGCAAGACAATATGAAAACAGCATCATCCATATTGGTAGAAAACTTTAAACATTGGGGAGTTCACCATATATTCGGGATTCCCGGTAAGGCAATCTCGCCAATTTTATTTGAGCTATTGAACCAGGATTTAGAATTTGTATTAAGCAAACACGAGGCAGCTGCAGGTTTTGAAGCGACAGGTTATGCCTTGATGAATGAAAGAATCGGTGTCGCAGTGGGTACGTCCGGGCCGGGGGGAACAAATCTGATTACAGCAGCAGGCCAAGCGAAAGCTTCCAATATACCGTTATTAATCATAACAGGACATCCCTCGATGAAAGATACAGGAAAACCACTGGGGCAGGATTCCAGCATATTTGGTACTGATCTAGTCGCCATGTTCAAATCCGTCACCAAATTCAGTGCAGGGGTAGAGCGAGGCGATATGTTGCAGCCGTTCTTGCAACATGCATTGGAGATCGCAGTGACAGGTGTGAAAGGACCCGTGCATCTATCTATTCCTTTTGATGTTTTATTGGAGGAAATTGAATCATTTCAAATCGATTTACCCGTGTCCCATGAAATGATTTCACCGAAAACAGCTGAAGTCATTGAAAAGCTGAACGTAGCGAATCGTCCGCTTTTGTTTCTTGGAAAAGGGGTTCATTCTAGCAAGGCTTACGAAGAAGTACAGCATCTTGCTGAGTATTGGAACATTCCTGTCATCACAACGCCGGGAGGAAAAGGAACATTTCCATCCAATCATAAACTTTCTTTAGGAGCATTTGGATTGGGCGGAACTCCCGAGGCGACAGCATACTTTGAGGAGCAGGTCGACTTATTACTCGTCATCGGATCGAGATTAAGTGACATGTCGACGGCTGGATTATCGGTGGATATGCATCCCGACCATGTCATCCACTTTGACTATGATCCAACCTATATTGGAAAAGCGATTCAAGTACCAACGACGCCTGTACTTGGCGATATTAAGTCCAACTTGACAGAGATGTTAAAAGATATTCCAGAAACGGATAGCGAATCTTTTTTATCACAACCCGAGAAAAAACTTCTTCAGATAAATCAACCGGGTGAACCGATGTCTGCAGTCCAAGTATTACGGGCGATGCGTAACGCACTTCCGGATGACGCGATTATTTTCGGGGACGATGGAAGCCACTCGTTCTACGGTATAAAATATTTTGACATTCACAAGCCTGGGACTTTTTACTTTGATGATATCTTCGGTGCGATGGGTAACGGAATTGGCTATTCCATCGGTGCACAATTAGCAGCTCCAGAGAAAACGATTGTCTGCTTAGTCGGAGACGGCTGTATGTTCATGCATGGAACGGAAATTTCAACAGCATATAACTACGACTCGCCTGTCTTGTTCATCGTTTTGAATAATGGACGATTAGACATGGTGGAAAAAGGGATGCAAAAAATGATCGGTACATCAATCGGCGGCATTTATGAAACGCCACTCGATGCGGCCAAATTTGCGGAATCTATGGGACTAGAAGCATATACATGTTATAATCCTAATGACCTGGTTGATTCGATTGAAGAAGCATTACATAAAATTGAAGAAACCAACAAGCCAATTTTAATTGAAGCAATCGTTGATGAACATGAAATTCCACCAACGATGGGGAGGCAATAGGATGGAAAAGAACGAAAGATACGCAGCAGGATTAAAAGTAATGGAAGAATTATTTTCCGAGGAAGTACGAGGCGGCATGGGGCAAATGAAAGAAGTTTCCCCTGACCTTTGGGAATTGATCGTCTCCTTTGGTTTTGGAGACTTGTATGCTAGAAATACGCTTTCCCTCTCTCAACGGGAAATCATCACGCTCACCACACTCATCACGCAAGGCGCTTTCGAACAGCTCAAAGTTCACTTGCAAGCAGCTCTGAACGTAGGGCTCTCAAAAGAAGAAATCACCGAAATCATCATCCATTGTGCTGGATATGTAGGGTTTCCAAAAGCTGTTCAAGCAATGGGAATCGCCGATGAGATTTTCAAGGAGAACGAGAAGGCGTCTGAGAACTAGGTACCTGTGCAACACACAATTCAGGTAATACACTACAATTGCATAAAATAAAAAGGGGGTATCGACAATATGCACTTTGTCGATACCCCTTTTGGTTTTTTATCCAAATTCGTGAATTGTCATAATTGCACCTTGCACAGGTACCTCTCACCGGTACCTCTCACTATCCACCCAAGACAAACACACAACCCCTTATTTTCACATAAAGTAGGAATAGGAGAGGGGGATTTATATTTTGAAAAAAGAACAAGCTTCATTATCTAAGAAAAAGAATGCGAGAGAAAAATGGCAACCATTTGAAGTGTTTGGAATACTCCTAGTTGCTGGGTCATTACTGGTCCTAATTTTCGACCCTAATTCATTGGCAAACTTCTTTAATGTAGTTATCGCAGAAGTAAAACCAATCGTCGTGGATGTCTTTTTAACGAGTGAAGTTGGAATTGCTATCATTATTAGTGTGATTTTTGGTCGTATTTTGGAACGATTAGGATTCACAGACGGGTTAATTCGAATTTTTGTCCCCGTAATGAAATGGCTGAACATTAATCCTTCTGTTATCGTACCGAGTGCATATAATATTCTCGGTGATATTAATGCCGCCGGGAAAATAGCGGGTCCCATTTTGGTGAAAGCGAAAGCGACCAAAGCCGAACAAAAAATAGCGGTCGCCACGATGATTCAATCGCCGCAATCTTTCGCAACGCTCGTGTTAGGTCTCATTGCATTAGCGGTTTTCAATATCAATGCATTTCCACTTATATTCTTCGCAATATTTCTGCCGATTATCGTTGTTCCTTACCTATTATCTATTACAATATACCGAGATACAAAGCGTGTTGCATTAGAAGAGTTGCCTCGTTTTACACCAAAAACAAACTTCCTGCAAACAATATTCTCTTCATCAAAAGAAGGTGCCGAGTTACTCTTCTTAATTATCATCCCGGCAGTAGCGGCGGTGTTTTTCTTCATCGGTGCTTTGAAATTCTTTGGGGCTTGGGATGCAATTCAATCCGGCTTAACAACGGTATTAACCTTAATGAGCATTGAACCATCCACTGGAATTGTGTCAATACTTGCCGCCCCTACACTTGCGGTCGCGCAATTATCCGAACTGGCGAGTACCGTGGATCCAGCCCTAATTGTAGGTTCATTCGTGTTAGCGAATTCCGGTTTGCCGTTGTCGGTCATTTTTGGTCAAGTGCCTGCAACCTGGGCAGAATCATCTAATTTAAATGAAAAGGAAGTTGTTAAAGCAGCCATCGTCGGAATGATCATCCGATTTGCAACTGCTTGGGCACTAGCAATTATCTTAACGCCATTCCTGGTGAATTAAATGAAGGAAAAATTTATAATTAGAGGGAAAAGGATTGTCACAGTAAGTCAATTAGGGACAGTAGAAAATGGCGCTGTCGTTGTCGAAGACGGAAAAATCATTGATGTAGGCACTTGGGATAACCTGAAGAAACAATATCCTGCTATAAAGTACATCGATTGCTCGGATTTCGTCATAACGCCTTCGTTAATTGATTGCCACACGCATTTATTGGAATTCGCACCGACCTCACTCTATCCAGATGCGCCCATTAATCACTTCGTCGCGGGAAAAGAACTTCTTTTCGGTGCACTATCATCGGGGATCACTGCGCTTGGTGAACAAATCTGTGGCCATCCACAATGTGATTTTTCGGTGACTGATTATCGAAGAGCGGTTGAAGATATGCCGATTGATATTTCATTTGCTACGACAAGCATTTCAATCGGTTTTGACGAATTAACCCATTTTAGCGCACTGACTCAATCGAAAAGCATAGACAGAAAAACGTTGAATGATTTGTCGTTAGTACGATTGATCGCACAAGCAAGCGATTATCCGGGTGAAAATATATTTATCAACGCAACCCCAGCTAACTTTACTGCGAATGAAGTGCCGAGAGCTGGAGAAATTATTTATTCAATAGAAGAATTGAAGAAAATCGTAGACATTTATCATCAGTCTGGGAAACAAGTAGGCACACATGTCGCCGGCGCCGAAGCCATCGACATGGCATTGGAAGCGGGATTCGATGTTTTACACCATGCGCACGGCATTTCAGACGCCTTAATCGAAAAAGCTTCAGAGCAAAAAGTGAAAGTTGTAGCGACACCAATCGGGGGAACTCACCTCATGCCAAACTCGCCCGAAGATATATTGAAGTTAATGGACAATAAAATTCCTGTATCGATTTCCACGGACGCTTATTTACCGCCATTTCAAGGCGCCACATGGTTGCCTTTTAATGACAGTGAATTAAAAGGACCCAACGTACTCATGTCAATCGCCCAACCAGCCATGCAACTCTTAAAAAAGCACCATTACACCGACAACGAAATTCTAGCTTTACTCACAGCAAATCCCGCACAAATCCTAGGAAAAGAAAAGCAGTTCGGGAAAATAGAAATAGGAATGGATGCAAATTTTTTAGTAGCAGAAGGAATCCCAGGCCTAGAAATTACCGACGTTAAGAAGATCAAGAAAGTGTTCTATAAGGGGCGGCAAGTCGTGAATCGGCTTAAAATTTTTTAGGTACCTGTGCAAGACACTATTCAGATTATACACTACAATTGCATAAAGCGAAAAGGGGATATCGACTATATAACACTTTGTCGATATCCCCTTGATTATTTATCCATAGTCGTGAATTGTCATAATTGCACCGTGCACAGGTACCTCCAAAGGGTACCCCAAAGCAGTTACCTCCGACATTACATTACAAGATAAATTCCATTTCTTCTTCTGCAATATGAAATCCTTTAGACTCTATATGATTTCGTATGTGAAGATCGGAATCGATGGCTGGATTGGAATGATTTAGGTGGGTGAAATAAATCTCAGTCTGTCCCACTAAGCCTTGCAACCTATCCATCGTTTCGACGATAAGTGGATGTGGAATTTCACGATAGTCACGACCGATTTTCTCAAGATCCGACGTTGAATGAAACGTGCCGTCGAGTAAACAAATGTCGGCCTCTTCACAGGCCTTATAAATGTCTTGATTCCATTCATTCCAACGGTCGATATCTGGAATATAAAGTACTTTCTTGTTGGGGCCTTCAATCCAGTAAGCGAACGTTTCCGAAAATTCATTTCGATGCGGAACTTCGACAGGTCGGATTGTGACGAGCGAGGAAATCGGAATTTTTTGTCCCTCTTTTATTTCTTGTATATCTATATTTCCTAGCTCTGTCAATAAACTCCACGGAGCTTGTTCCTCCAATAATCGTTTCATTTTCTTCCCCGCCATTACGGGTACGCCATTTGCGCCAATTGCTTCCCGCCCTAATAATAACAGACCCGGATAATGACCAAAATGGGCATGCGTCAAAAAGATGCTTTCCATTAATCGACCTTGCATATCGTATTTGATTTGCAATCTTGCCATTTGTTCTTTCAAGTCAGGCGTAGCATCAATTAAATGCCAAGTCTTTTCTTCAGGTACAACAACTGCCAAGGAAGCGGCAAGACGTCTAAACCGTGGATATTCCAGCGCTTCTGCACAGTTTTTGCAGAAACAATTTGGATGTGGAAGCCCTGCATCTTGTGCGGTGCCTAACACATTCAAAATGACTTTTTTCATAGAGGGATTTCTCCTTTAATACTTTATGTATTGTTATTATAATGCTTTTTTGTAATCGTCCATCCTGTGAATCCAAATAAAATATTGATTAGCGGGACTAGGAATGCGAAAAAAGTATATGGAATAAACTCTCCAGGGCTCACACCAAGTACGCTAACTGCAAAAACGACAGGGACACTCCAAGGGACAAGGTTGATACCGACTGTTCCCGCCGCTTCGACACAACGTGAAAGGTTTTTTGTATCCAGATTCATCGATTTATACTTACTGACGAATGTTCTTGCTGGTAAAATGATTGCTAAAAATTGTGCGCCACTCGCAAATGCGATGACAAATGTTGCTAGAATTGTTGAACTGATTAATGTTCCAGCCGTCTGGACTTTCGACATCATTTTCCGCGTTAACACATCAAAAGACCCTGTTTCTTCTAAAACGCCGCCAAGAGCTGTGGCGATGACCAACAGCCCAACTGTCCCTAACATTGAAACTAATCCTCCGTGATTTAACAACGAATCAACTGCATCTACGCCGGAATTAATAGAAAAGCCACTTTGCATCATTTTAACAACAGTAGAAACAGATCCGCCTTGAACCAAGACGGCAAGCACTGCTCCTAACAAGCCGACGCTCATTAATGCGGGAATTGCCGGGGTGCGCCTAATCATCAGAAAAATTGTAAAGATAGGCATAAGCAGTAATAGTGGATGAATGACAAATACGTCACTCAATCCTATTTTGATTGTATTGATAGCGTCCGAATCAACAATATGAGTGGTCAAAATTCTATTACCAACAATCCAATACAAGATAATTGAAAGAAAAAATGCAGGAATTGTATCCCAAAGCATATGTTTGATATGACTAAATAAATCCGTTTCAGCCATTACTGGTGCAATATTTGTCGTATCCGATAATGGAGATAATTTATCGCCAAAGTAAGCACCTGAAATAACAGCGCCCGCAACAAGTCCCGAAGGAAATCCAAGTCCTTCACCAATGACCATAAACGCAAGCCCAATTGTCGCAATTGAAGTGAAGGAACTTCCTAATGTGATGGAAACAATTCCGGTAACAAGTGCTACAAGCGGCACGAACATCGCGGGTGAGATAATCATGAGTCCATAGTAAATCATTGTCGGGATAACCCCGCTTCCAATCCAAGTTCCCACGATGATTCCGATAATAAGTAAAATAAAAACAGCGGGTAGGGCCCTAGCCACGCCTCCGACCATCATTCTCTGTACTTCATCCCAAGTCCAACCACAAACTACTGCGATAATTGCCGCTGCGATTACACCAATCAAAAGAGGAATATGCATCCCAGCTTCCCAAATGAAAATGGATAAAGCAGCAGCTAAAATTAAGGTGAAGATTGGGATAATCGATAATCCAAATGAAACTTCTCTTTTCAATTGTATTGCGCACGAGAATGATATTGGTATAAGCCAAGATTCTCCGTACTTCCTCCCCTCAAAATTATGTATTAATATGCTAGACTATCACTCAATTCAAATAAGTGCAACATCATTTAAGTGCAAGAATTTTAATTTTTTAGGTACCCTTTTTAGGTACCTGTGCAAGACACTATTCAATTAATACACTACAATTGCATAATAAGAGAAGGGGACATCGACTGTATAACGCTTTGTCGATATCCCCTTGATTATTTATCCAAATTCTCGAATTGTCATAATTGCACCGTGCACAGGTACCTCCGAGGGGTAGCTTCGATGAAGAAAAGTGAAAAGGAAGCCGACAAAGTCGGCTTCCTTCTTTTACATTATAAACCTGTAAAAAGGTATGCTAGAATTTCCAGTGCGATACTGATTAAAATATAACCAATAAATAGCAGGACGGCTATCCAAAACCCGCCCCAACTGGTGCCACCACGTTGTTTGACTTTCTCCAAAAGTTGATCACCTGAGTATTCCGTTTGCAACTTTTCGATTTCTTTTTGTGCATGGTTCTTGTACATCCCATTTCCACCTATGCCCAATGCCACTGCTACACCCAAACCAATATAGTTATTAATATAACCCCCATCAATTCCAGTGAACAAGATGACGACATCTAGTGCAATAAATATCAATAATATGTAAGCTATAACCTTGTACATTTTTCGATAGCCTAGCCAAAAAAAAGTAGCGAAAACTGCAGCCCAATTAATGGGTCTCCGATTGTCAGGTTGCCATTTCCTGAAATAATACGACTGTTTCTTTACCCCTACAAATGCTTTCAACAGATCGTCATTCTGCACATTTTCAGGATCTTGATGTTGTTCGAGTTCATTTGAATACATAGATTTCGTCAAGTTTTTCATTCCCTTCTAATCTATAAGCCTATTATAGCCCAATTAATAGGATATAGGTAATAACTGCCAAATGACTGCATGTATCTTCGAAGTTTTTAGGTACCTGTGCAAGAAACTATTCCAACAATACACTACAATTGCATAAAACCAAAAAGGGGATACCGACATATAAAGCTTTGTCGATATCCCCTTGACTATTTATCCGAATTCATGAATTGTTATAATTGCGCCTTGCACAGGTACCTCATAAAAACCCCTGTTAAACACTAGATGATTGATCCGTAAAAGCTAACTGCACAATATAAATAACCATCCCTGCAGTGAGGACCAAAAATCCCCACCCAAGCATTTTCTGTTCCAACTCCAAGTAGTTATTACACAGTTGGATCGGTGAGTCTACATACAACCAGCCCATTAGGCCGAACATGGAAATGTAATTCAAAAAGATGAAACTTTTCCCGGTTATTTGTAGTTTACTCCAGCTATCTCGTAATGCCAGCCCTGCAATCGGAAGCCCTATGAATTTAAATAGCTGTATATACCAAATGGTCAACGCTTCATCCATCACCCGTGGAAGCATCCAATACATCGTTATGATCACAAACACTAAAATACCAGGGATTCCATTGTCATTCCATTTCTCAAAAAAGGATTGAAATCTTTCCACCAAAAACTGACCCATTAACCACCCAGCAATTACGAGCAAAGGAATTTGAACCAGCATATGCAAAATCATAATGGATTCTACTAAAGATATGAGAGAGGGGATGCCAAGTATAACAAACAAAACAACCCCGATCATCGTTTGTTTCATATCCTGAACCCCCCAATTCATTTCTATGTCATGATTTTAAGCCGCGTCTGCTTGTTGCTTCTTTCTGCTAACGGCTGTTGTTGTTTTGCTTCTATTTCTTGCAAAAACATAGCGAACAAAGTGAATGACAAATATTGAAATACCAACTACAACGAACACGCCTGTGATTGCTCCCACTTGAGCAGGTCCCATCCACTCAGGCAGATGTGTTGCAAAGCGTCTTGGTGTACTAATCGCGCCCGAAATAAGGAATGATACACAAACACCAAACATCGACAACGAATAGAGGATGAATGCAAATTTATCCAAGCCATTTGTTTTTAGTGGACTATCATTTTTGGCAATGAAATACATAAAGCCGAACATCATCGCAATCACACCGAGCCCCATATACATATGGAAATGCCCGGGTACCCATTTCGTATTGTGCATGACGTGATTGACAACAATCGCTGAGTCAACCATTGCAGGAATGACGCCAGCCGTCCAACCGAACATCGATAAAAAGATTAGCGCTGAACCCATATCCCATTTGATGCCCGATTTATAAACTATCATCAATGCGCCATAAGCTGTAATTATTAATACAGGCAAACCATTCGCATACGATAAAACCTGCCCGAGAATTAAAATCCATTTAGGCATCACGCTATCCATCAGAAGATGGTGAGGATAGACGATCATTGTAAATAGTGTTGACATTGTCCACGCAATCAAAAATGGTTTATTCGCCTTCCAAGGTCGGCCCGTTTTGCGTGATAAAATTTCATAAACCGCGATAACAGCCATATAAATCGTGGCGTTCGCAAAAATATGTCCGAATGCGTACGTTAAGTTTTTAGCCAACAACGGGTTAAATGTAAACGCAGGGTTAACGACACTGATCATGTTGACAATAAGCACAGTCGCTCCAGCAGTCAACGCCGATATATTGACAATTGTTACCATCGTACTCGCCACGACTGTTGTCGGCGGTGCATCTTCCACTGCTTTTTTTCCAGAAAGAACGTCCCAGCCGAGTCCTTTTCCAAGACTTCCATACTTTTTAATAATCGCTCGACCCGTATCAATATAAAGTAATAGGAAGCCAACACCCAAAATTAGCATGCCTCCTAGATAAAGCAGAGCACCTGTCGTACCCCAAGCGCCACCTGATAATGCGGGAGCGGATACAAAAATGTCCATGAGCTGGCATACTCAAATGAGAATATCCCAATAACTGTCATTAAGAATCCTGTTAAAAATAATATTAAATTAAGATTAAATATCTTCTTGGATAAATCAACATAGTGACTAAGAAAATACCACATGATTGCAGACGTCGCTAGCGCCGATGCGCCAATCATAGCCGTACCATGTATCGTTAGAAATTGATAAAAGGCCGCTGCTTGTAATTCAATAAAACCACCCTGTGCTGCCAACATCAACACACCAAAAATCATCGCCGCAATGACAACGACGCCAGCAATAATCATTTGTGTCACAACTTTATCGTCTCTTGATTTTAAAGGCATATATTTACTAATCATTATTTGTACACTTCCTTTCTACTTAATCACAATTTCATCCATCATAATATGGTGGGCCAAACCACAATACTCCAAGCAAAGAATCGTATACGTACCAGGCTTGTCAAACGTGATGTAAACAACGTTCGTATATTCAGGCATCGCTTGCGTTTGAGCAATTAGATTCATATCTTCATCGTAAATTCCGAAACCATGCGTCACATCCGCAGTCGTCACATGAAATTCAATAGACTGACCAACATCAAACTCTTTTTCACTAATATTCCAACCAAATTGAAGCGCTTCCACATCTACAATGACTGGCTCATTGCCCTTACTGTAGACAGGCTGATTGAAAGGTAACTCTCTTAACGTATAAACCATAGCCACTATCATTAAAATAACAACAATCGTCCCATACACCTTGCGGATTTTGTACCACTTTTTCACGATCGGCTCATAATCCCGTTTTTGTGTGGATTTGACCGCAACAAAACCAAAAGCCGCTGCAATCACCAAAATACAAACCAAACTCACTACCCACGCCACTGTTTGAACCATTGTAAAATCCCCCTTCACATTTCTACCAATCCCGGCTATCTCTAGTTTAACGATTATTCACACATCAATGCTGTGATAAAAATCACTTCTTTTCCAATTCCCAACCAAATAACTGTTGATAATCAGCAAGTTAACTGCCAAACTAAGAGTAATCATCATCGTTTTAGTTACTATTTTTAAGTACTGTTTTTTTGATACCGTTTTTTAGGTACCTGTGCAAGACACTATTCGAAAAATACACTACAATTGCATAAAACAATAAGGGGATACCGACTACATAACGCTTTGGCTATATCCACTTGGTTTTTTATCCAAAGTCGTGAATTGTCATAATTGCACCGTGCACAGGTACCTATCATTTTTCACTATGTAAAAGGAGTTAAGAAAATATGGGCAATCTATTAAAGCATACCGTCTTCAATCTTTTTTCAGGCTATTTTTCCGTTGTCATGGCAACGGGCGCGCTCTCCATCGCCTTGCATTTACTTGGTATGCATTCCATTGCCCAAGGGTTGTTGTACGTCAATATTGGAGTTTATCTAATTCTGTGGATACTAACTATTCTTCGTCTAGTTTATTTTTCCTCGCGTGTACTGATAGATATTACGAGCCATTCCAATGGACCGGGCTTCTTCACGCTAGTGGCGGGAACTTGCGTTTTCGGCAGCCAACTCATTATCATTACTGAAAACTCTCAACTGGCTAGCTATTTATGGGGACTCGGTATCGTCTTATGGCTGACGATTATGTATATCTTTTTCACAGCCGTGACCATACGGAAAGACAAACCTGTTTTGTCGGAAGGCATTAACGGAGCTTGGTTGATCGCCGCCGTGGCAACACAATCCATTTCAGTACTCGGCACTTTGCTGTCGGACCGGGTTCAGAATGGACAGCAAATAATACTATTCTTTACTTTATGTATGTTTCTATTAGGCTGTATGCTTTATCTAAATATCATTACGCTTATTTTTTATCGCTTCACCTTTTTGGAATTAAAACACGACGCTCTAACGCCACCATACTGGATCAATATGGGTGCCGTCGCCATCACGACATTAGCCGGTTCGACATTATTATTGCACGCTGAGAACTGGCCACTTCTTGTCGAATTAACACCGTTCATAAAGGGATTCACATTATTTTTCTGGATCACAGGCACGTGGTGGATTCCACTATTATTCATGCTTATGATTTGGCGTCATTTCTATCATCGTTATTCATTAAAATATGACCCGCAGTTCTGGGGAATGGCTTTCCCGCTCGCCATGTATACAACAAGCACATTCCAATTATCCAAAGCCTTACAACTGCCATTTTTAATCATCATTCCGAAAATCATGGTATTCATATCCATCCTAGCCTGGCTCGCCATTTTCACAGGAATGCTCCATCATCTATACACCAGCTATAGGAAATACCGAGCTATTTAAACACCACTGTTCAGGCACCTTTTTTTAGGTACCTTTTTAGGTACCTGTGCAAGACACTATTCAAAAAATACACTACAATTGCATAAAGTGAAAAGGGGTTATCGACTGTATAACGGTTTGTCGATAGCCCCTTTGATTTTTTATCCACAGTCGTGAATAGTCATAATTGCGCCGTGCACAGGTACCTTTTTCGAATCATTGAGATTCATGTAATCTTCAAATATACTAAAATAAAATCTACGAAAAGAGGTTTTGTTTAGCATGGAGGAAAAGATTAAGGAGCTTACTTTGTTAATGCTGCACTTGACGTCATGGATAGAATCGGACGATTTTCACAAAATGCCTAGAAGTTGGAAGGGGTATCCATTTGAAATGTTAAACGAACTCTCTGATGAGGACTTGATCAGGGATAGTAAAAGGTCTAAATCTGTTTATTTGACTGAGGCGGGTGTCAAAGAGGCGGAAGCTTTGGTGGAGAAGTATTTTTCTGAAGATGAAAAGAGGCGTTAACACATGAAGAAGGCAAAGGACAGCAAGATTCTGATTACGGAAAATGACCCAACGCCTATTGTTGGTGATTTCCAATCCTATTTAACCTATTTGGCAACACATCCTATAAAACTTACGAAAACCAAAGGATATTTAACGAAAAAAGATTTGCTTGCCATTTATCCGCTAATGAAATGTGATACGAGAGATGTGTCGCAACATAATTCGCAATTAGACTATCCTCTCCTTCATTTGTTTTATAATCTATCACTCATTCTTGATTTTTTCAAGATCAAGCGTACACAATCCACTGCAACTGCTATCATTCAAAAAGAACAAATTGATGTTTTTATGAAAATGACGGCAACAGAACAATATGTTACTTTGTTAGATGCTTTTTGGATGGATGCTGATTGGGAAGAATTGCAAGGTGAAAAATGGGGTGTAGCACCTGCTAATATAAACATTTTAACAGAAGCTTTACAAGACATTCCAGCAGATTATGAAATAGATTTATCACAATATGAAGAGATTGAACACGCTGTCAATCGGTATGGGCAGTTTTTCTTTTACTTTGCTTACTTTGGATTTTGGCGATTTTCTCTTGATCTAGAGCGATCGAATGTTCCAAGTCGGCCGTATTGCACAATCCCAAAATCAATTACATTGACCCTATTATTCACAAAAATTTACCGTGAACTTTATGAATCTTGGGATCCGTATAAGGGTATGCGTGGAAATCAGTACTTTGGATTGTTTGACGCGCTATTTAATTTACCAGGTGAGTTTGAAGAGGAAGAAGAAGAGGAAATAGAGTCACTTTCAGAGTTATTAAGACCATTTTTGTCAAAAGGTGAGTTTACGTCGATATTAAAAAAGAAACAGCCTGTTTATATAGAAGGAACTTATCTTTTGAAAGTGATGTTAAGCTCCTCGTGCTGGAGAACTTTGCAATTATCGAGTGATCATACCTTACTTGAATTACACGACTTAATTCAGGATGTATTTGATTTTGACGATGACCATCTATATGCTTTTTATATGGATGGAAAAAAGTTTAGTAAATCCTGTTACAATTCGCCAATGGATTCCCACGGTCCCTTCGTGGATGACGCGGAAATAGGGAAGTTAGAATTGTACCAGGGACAAAACTTTCTATACTTATTTGACTTCGGATATGAATGGACATTCAAAATTCAAGTAGTAGAAATTATTGAAGAGAATAAAGTTTCCGAGCCACAGATTATAGAGGTATTTGGCGATGCGCCGGAGCAATACTCATGGTAGTTATTTTTAGGTACCTGTGCAAGACACTATTCAAAAAATACACTACAATTGCATAAAATGAAAAGGGGTTATCGACTGTATAACGGATTGTCGATAGCCCCTTTGGTTTTTTATCCACAGTCGTGAATTGTCATAATTGCACCTTGCACAGGTACCTATATTCTGATAGTGAACCTTAGACTTGTTCCCATGTTTTTGAGTTTATAAGCGGGGAAGACTGTATGTATAGGAGGAGTAAAATGCCAGTAAATATAAAACGAGCTTATGATGATATTTCTAAAAAAGACGGTGTTCGAATTCTGGTTGATCGATTATGGCCTCGCGGTATTTCAAAAGAAGATTTACAAATTGATCATTGGATGAAAGAAGTCGCGCCTTCAGATGAATTGCGTAAATGGTTTGATCATGAAACGGAAAAGTTCGAGGGTTTCAAAAAGAAGTATAAAAAGGAATTGGACGATAACAATGAATTGATGGAAGAACTCAAGGATATTGTTATAAAGCATAAAAAGAATGTTACATTAGTCTACGGCGCCAAAGATGAAGAACATAATCAAGCGGTCGTACTAAAGGAAATTCTCGACAGGCAACAGGTTTAGGTACCTGTGCAAGACAGAATTCAGTTAATACACTACAATTGCATAAAATAAGAAGGGGATACCGACTATACATCACTTTGTCGTTATCCCTTTGACTTTTTATCCTAAGCCCTGAATAGTCATAATTGCACCGTGCACAGGTACCTTCTATAATTTTCAGTACTCACACTTCCAACTGTTTATCCTCTTCCGCAACCTGCTTATACGTCAGACAATATTGGCAATAAGCCTGATTCGTTTTATCAATCGGATTTGGAAGCAAGTAGGCGACTACATTCGTTCTCAAAAAACTTGGCGGGGTCAGTTCTTCATTTGCGTAATAGCGATATGAACTATAAAGGTAATCTTCGGGCTTTTCCACTATCGGAATTTGGGTGTCGATTGGATTCCGATGTATGTAGCTGCTGATGGCAAGAATTGCATTTGGCCCATTTGCTTGTTTGGAAAAATATCTTTTTTCATAGATTCGACCGACGTGTGAATATCGTTTTGCGTAATAGTCACTGTATCTTCGATTGATTCGCGCCATGACTTTTGCAAGGTCTACGTATTCTGAGCGGATCAATAAATGGTAATGATTCGACATGACACAATATGCGAGCATCGTGAAACCGTCTTTTGCTGCGCCGTATTCCATAATGCGCATTAGCTCCGTGATATCCTCTTGTGTTTGAAAGATATTTTGCCTGTTATTCCCACGCATACTGACATGATAGTAGGCGTGCGGATGCCAGTTTCGTTTACGTCTTGGCAAATTAAAAACCCCCTTTACTCATTTAAATTGACTTAATCATACTTAAAAAATGATTAAGCATCAATCTTATGGAAGAAAAAGTATTTAGACATAAATGAATTTCGACTCCTTAGCAACCCAGCATAAAACTGAAAAACAATAATTAAAATTTAATTTTGCAGCGAAAAACAGGTCGATAAATTTATTTTGAGGTTATTACATTCCAGAGTGAAATCCAAAACAGGTTATTCAATACCTAACTAGTGTATATTAGTACTATATAACCCGAACAAGCCGGGAAAATTTTAAGGTACCTGTGCAAGAAACTATTCCAAAAATACACTACAATTGCATAATTCTAAATAAGAATACTATGATACAAGACTTCGTTAAACTTCTAATGAATATTAATTCGATAGCGTGAATTGTCATAAATGCACCTTGCACAGGTACCTCTCAAAGAATGCACCTTGCAAAGGTACCTCTCAAAAAAAGATACCACCCAAAGGTACTTCTCAAAAGGAGTTTGTTAATGAATAAATTATATGAACCTGCGCTTCATTTTCGTGAAGTTGATTATTCGGTTGGTGATATACATATTTTGAAAAAAATTACGGGTTCCTTTCCAAAAGGGAAAATTACAACGCTTGTTGGCCCTTCCGGTGCGGGGAAAACGACATTGCTAAAATTGTGTAATGGCCTAATTGCACCGACTTCCGGGGATATTTTGATTCATAAAAAGTCGATTGCAAGATGGAATCCTATTGAATTGAGACGTTTTGTCGGAATTGCGCTTCAAAGTGCGCCGATGATTGCGGGGACGGTTTTTCAAAATCTATCGCTTCCTTTAGAACTTCGCGGTGAAAAGTTAACTGAAGAAGATGCGATTAGATTTCTAGAGGATGTCGGGCTAGAGGATGAATTTTTACATTGGAAAACCGATGATTTATCAGGAGGTCAGCGCCAAAAGGTATCGATTGCCCGAACGCTGATTAACCGTTCTGAAATTTTGTTGTTGGATGAGATCACGTCGGCTTTAGACCGGACTTCATTAAATGAAATCGAAGAATTAATCACCAAAATCAATCGAAAATACGGTGTGACCATAATTTGGATTACGCATAATTTGGACCAAGCACTGTCAATCGGGGATTACACTTGGGTGATGATGGGCGGAGAAGTCATTGAAACAGGAGAAAGCGAGCTGTTGAAATCACCGAAAAATGAACTTGTGAAGCAATTTGTTCGAGGTGATTTATCATGACATATGTAACATTATCCATCACGCTTATTTTTGTCGTTATCCCTCTAATTTTATCCAGGACGCTTAAGTTAGGATTAGAAAAAGACACGATTATTGCGACAATCAGGTCGATTATACAGCTATTAGCAGTTGGATATGTGCTGAAATTCGTATTTGATTCAGAAAATCCTATATATATCTTCTTCATGGCGGCGCTCATGATCGTGGCGGCGACGCAAAATGCGCGCACAAAAGGGAAGTCGATTAAAGGGATTACGTGGAAAATCGCAGTCACGCTTATTTTTGTCGAAGTGCTGACGCAAAGCATCATGCTGGGCTTCAACATCATTCCAGCAACAGCGCAATATGTCATTTCAACAAGTGGAATGGTCATCGGAAACTCGATGGTGCTGTCGATTTTATTTCTAAATCGTTTCACAGCGGAAGTGGAATCACATGAGGATGAAACCGAATTGATACTCTCACTAGGTGGGACGCCAAAACAAGCAATCAACAGGCAGCTCATAAATTCGATTAAAGCGAGCATGATTCCAACAATCGAAAGCCAAAAGACGATGGGTCTCGTTCAACTGCCCGGAATTATGAGCGGCCAGATCATTGCCGGCGCTGATCCGGTCCAAGCAGTCCAATATCAATTACTCATTATCTTCTTATTGCTCACAACCGCATCAGTCACAAGTATTTTACTCGGCTTTTTATCCTATCCAAGTCTTTTTAACGAGCGAATGCAATTGTTGAGAAAGTAAGAATGAGGATTAGCAGTTGATGCTATTGGGGATATTGATAACTATCTATATAACGCGAAAGGTTGTTGTACCTTGTTTTTATTCCGCTTGTTTATCCTCGCCTATATGGCATTCATATTCGTTGCAACTTGTACATCTGATCCCCATGCATTTTTGTACCAACAGATTGTAAGCTTTAAAATAGATTCTTCGCCCGTGTTCGGCGACTTGTTTATTATTGGCGATATTCCATTGACGAGCGGCTTTTACTTGATTCAAAAAACAGCGCATGTCTTGGGATTTGGGTTGCTTTATATTCTGCTGCTCCGTGGGTTTAACAACATGAAAATTGCATTCGTAATAAGTGGATCGTATGCGTTGGTAACAGAAGTTTTGCAACTGTATTTTTCCCGTAGCGGAAGATTATTCGATGTAGGGATTGATTTGGCAGGTATTTACCTGGCCTATTTATTTTGCAAATCCTTTTCTAAGGCTATTATTTTGAATGAAACCCATGAAGACAGCAAGCTTGTATGAGGTAGACAGGAAACATTAACCATTGATTGACGATGATAAGTCGTGTATACTAAGAAAACAAGCTGCATTGTTCGTATGACTATTAAGTTTTAACCTTTATACTGTAACAGGGAGTTTTACATCGAAATTGAAATGGCATGCCTCGTTCATTATTAACGAGGACAGACAGGAAGATTTCTGCGAACACCCACTTTGATAAGTGGTGGTTTAAAACTTTCTATAAAAATACGGCAGAGGCGGCTTACTTACATAAAAAATTATACTAAAGAATTCATAACAAAGTACTGTCCATTTCGGATGGTGCTTTTTTGTTTGCGAATTTTTTAGTTACCCTTTTTCAGGACCTTTTTTAGGTACCTGTGCAAGACACTATTCAAACAATACACTACAATTGCATAAAATCAAAAAGGGGTATCGACTTATTAACGCTTCGTCGATGCCCTTTTGATTATTTATCCAAAGTCGTGAATTGTCATAATTGCACCATGCACAGGTACCTTTAAACATCACTGCGTATTATCAGTCATAACTTTTCGATCAGTCCCCGTGTAATCCCAATTGATGCAAGTTTCCATTACTAGTGAAATCAAAAATCCCATGATGAAACCATTCGTTATTAAAGGTAGGATAATTGCAGGCAAAAAGGTGAATAGACTAGTATCGACTGTCATTAAACTAACTCCTATAAGTACGGGAGTTGCAATCCGATAAATCGTAACCGAATTAAATGTATAGCCGTTAAAACTCTTCAAGGAAGTCCCCAACAATTGAGAATAAGCCACTAATAAAACGGCGTTTCCAACAGCCATCGGAAGCGTTGCAAGCATTAAACCTAGAGGAGGAATAATTCCGATGATAATCACAAGTCCTCCGCCAATTAAAAACGGTCTTCGATCAAAAATTTGAGTGCTTTCCAAAAAGCCTATGGATGAAGCGAACGGTGCAAATAATACAAGTCCAAACAAAGAAGCAATGACGGAATAAATTCCAGTCAACAAATAAGAGAATCGATATTGACTCCTAGAAACATTTACATTAAATAATTTAGATGCAGCTTGAATGGATGCAACTGTATTACTTAAATTAATTAAACACCCTAAAAAAGTGATGGCAATTATGCTGTATTCCAAATTCGGCGGACCTAGTGGAAATAGAGAAAATGCAGCAACCCCGCTATCTGTGACAGGTTTTACGATGGGAAATAGCAATGCGTAAGCAATCCAGCCACCAATCATGCCAATTAATATTGAAAAGTCGCCAATAATTTTATTTCCTTTTATTTTCAAAAGCGCAACAACAATCGCAAGTCCAAAAGAAAATAGCGTTATATGCCAATTCAATGTTCCATCTTCATTCATCTTCAACATCCCATTGAAAAAAATGAATGTTAGTTGAAAAGTTAAAAGCAATAAGTAAACGCTCATAACCATCGGGCTAAATACTTTTTGAACGAATGAAATTAAATTGAATGCTACTAAAAGGATGGTTACAATTCCAGCAAGTATCATGCCTGTAGCAATTCCGCCGCCAATACTAGGTAAACTTAAGCCAAGTGCAGAAGCCGATAAACACAAGTTAAGGATTAAACCCCACATGACTCCCGAAGGACCTTCCATCAAAGGGAAGCGATGTCCGACTAACCCCTGCAAAATACAAGCGCCTCCGGTTACGATTAGTGCGCTGCGTAAAATGGTGGCAATTTGTTCCGGTGGCAAATCAAAAGCAAAGCCAATAGAAATAGGGACGACAACAATATTTGCGAAAATAAAAAAAAGCCATTGCACTGAAGCGAACGTTGTCGACCAAGATAATAATCTATTCATGAAATCACCTTTTTTCAATAATAAGAAATACGACACTTATTATTCTATCACACAAAATTTAGAAAATATGCTTATCACGTATAAATAAAATCTTGTAATTGGCAGAATTAATGAATCATTCATATAAATCTATTGATTATTATTATATTAATGATAGCATAGGGTTGAAATCGCTTACATTATATGTTTTAGGGGAGGATTTATTATGAGTCATGTTGCAGAAGGTTTGAATAAGAAAGTGGAGAAATTCTTGAGTGGGACAAAGCACTTATACATTAATGGGGAGTTTGTAGAAAGTAAATCGGGTGCAACCTTTGAAGTCCATGATCCAGCAACAGGAAAAGTACTAGCCAATGTCTATGAGGCAAAAGCTGAGGATATTGATGTTGCCGCAAAAGCAGCTCGGAAAGCTTTTGATGAGGGGCCTTGGTCAAGAATAAGCGCGGCTGAAAGAAGTCATCTTATGTACAAGCTTGCTGATCTTATGGAAGAACATAAAGAAGAGCTTGCAATCCTTGAAACTTTGGATAGCGGTAAACCGATTCGCGAATCAAGAGCAGTCGACATCCCATTATCGATTGAACATATGCGCTATTACGCAGGGTGGCCGACGAAAATTGTAGGACAAACTGTTCCAGTGAGTGGACCGTATCTGAACTATGTTCGGCACGAACCGATTGGCGTTGTCGGTCAAATTATTCCATGGAATTTACCATTACTAATGGCGATGTATAAAATGGGTGCTGCTTTGGCAACCGGATGTACGATGGTTTTAAAACCGGCAGAACAAACGCCGCTTTCAGTCTTATACTTAGCTGAATTAATCGAAGAAGCTGGAATTCCAGCGGGCGTCGTCAATATTGTTCCAGGCTTCGGAAAAGAAGCAGGGGAGCCGATGATTGATCATCCGTTAATCGATAAAATTGGTTTTACGGGATCTTCCGCAACAGGGAAATTGATTATGGCAAGGGCTGCACAGTCCTTGAAAGGCATTACGCTAGAACTTGGCGGAAAATCACCTAACATCCTTTTACCGGATGCAGATTTGACCAAAGCAATTCCTGGCGCACTAAACGGCGTCATGTTTAACCAAGGTCAAAACTGTACAGCAGGATCTCGTGTTTTCATTCCAAGAAAAAATTATGATAATGTCGTTGCTGATATGGTTGCCCATGCGAAAAGTATCAAACAAGGACCAGGAATTAATGAAGATACACAAATGGGACCGCTTGTTTCCGCTTTACAACAAAGCAGAGTGATGAATTACATTGATATCGGGGTTAATGAAGGAGCAGAACTTCTAACAGGTGGAAAAAAACCTTTTGAAAATGGTTACTTCGTTGAACCAACTATTTTTGCAGATGTAAATGACGAAATGACAATCGCACAAGAGGAGATCTTTGGCCCGGTTCTAGCCGCAATTCCATATGACAGCGAAGATGAACTTATCGCAAGAGCAAACAACACGCCATTCGGACTGGCTGCTGGTGTTTGGACGCAAGACGTTACAAAGGCGCACCATTTCGCAAACAAGCTAAAAGCAGGTACAGTTTGGGTGAACTGTTACCAAGTATTCGATGTCGCGACACCATTTGGCGGATTTAAACAATCTGGTATTGGCCGTGAATTAGGTTCATATGCACTTGACAACTACACAGAAGTGAAAAGCGTCTATATTTCACTCGAATAAAAGCAATCTATAAATAACTACAATTCTATAGCACGAAAAAAGGAACCTAACCAGTTTAATGGTCGGGTTCCTTTTCGTCTTTAACTGACATATTCAATGAAGCAAACCAACCTCATGTTTCTTCTTGTTCAATGCCATCATATTAAGCATTTCGAGTGCAGACATTGTTAGTAGCCTATCTGCAAATTCAACTGCGGTATCCTCATTGGTAAATGAAAATGAATCAACTTCCATATCAATGAAATATTCATTGTTTTCTTCTTCACCCATTAACGTAAACAATCTTACAACATGAAGGTTAGCTACCGGTGAAATATCATGTATGATGATTACCATGACCGGCCCCTCGGTGCTCATAATAAGTTCATGAACCTCTACTTTTTCTCCCGATAGCCAACCTAAATTTAAATTTACCTCTTCTTCCAATCTCCCATTCCCCTTTGTAAGTACCCTATACTTTATCCCCATATATAATTATAGTACATTTAGTCCGAAAATTAAATGTCTTATTGGAATTTAAAGAAGAATTGAAAAAAGGTACCTGTGCAAGAAACTATTTTGACAATACACTACAATTGCATAATGAAAAAAAGAAATTGGATGATACAGTACTTTGTAGGGATTTCTTTGGATATTTATTTGGAAATTGGAATAGTCATAATTGCACCGTGCACAGGTACCTTTCAGTGGTACCTTTCATTAGTGATCTGGAAGGTTGTTATAAATAGTAGAATCTGAAGTATATAACATAACTAGCAGGTTTCCTTGATATTTTCCCAAATTAAGCGGGTATAATGGTAGAAAACGTCAATACAATTTGAGGGATTAAAATGAAAGATGAAATGGAGAAACTGATACAGGAAAATAAGTATCTGAAACAATTACTAGCTAAGATGATGAATATTGAGAACATGAATGTTTCAGAAAAAATAGTGAGTAGGCTTTCCACTTTAGAAGAGAAAATTAGCCTATATAAAAGTTTATTTAAAGGACGTACAGATGTGTATGCACTACGTTGGGAATCGAAAAAAGGAAGTAGTGGATACACGCCTGCATGTGCATTGGAATGGAATAAACCAATATGCCAAAAGCCAGTTATTAAATGCAGTCAGTGTCAGCACCGGCAATTGCTACCCTTGACTGATCAAGTGCTCGTTGAACAATTGAATGGAGAGAAAACGCTCGGATTATATCCATTATTACAAGATGGCACATGTGCTTTTTTGGCTGTTGACTTCGATGGGAATCAATGGCAACGGGATGTTTTGGCTTTCTCAGAAACTTGCAAGAAATTGAATGTACCTCATTCCATTGAAAGATCCCGTTCTGGTAACGGGGCACATATATGGATTTTCTTTACTTCAAATATATTGGCATCGACAGCTAGAAAATTAGGCATGCATCTGTTAACGAAAACAAACGAACGAAATGGCGGGATTCAATTAGCATCTTTTGACCGCTTGTTTCCGAACCAAGATGTTTTACCGGAAGGTGGATTTGGCAATCTGATTGCATTGCCACTTCAAAAAGGGCCAGGTCAGAAAGGGAACAGTTTATTTATCGATGAAAATTTTATACCTCACCCTGACCAATGGATGTATCTATCAACTGTTCGAAAAATAGCAAAGCAGCAAATTCACGCTATACTCGGTGATAATGAACAGATTAATGAAGATGGTCCTTTACAGATGCCAGAAAAAATCAGGATTGAACTGAAAAACGGAATTCATATTCATAAGGAGAGTGTTCCTTCAACTTTATTAGAAAAAATAGAGGACATCTCGTCATTCAGTAATCCGGAATTTTATAAGGCGCAAGCGAGGAGATTGTCGACTTATGGAATACCTCGGAGAATTCAGTGTGCGTATGAATTGGGGAATGAGCTCGTTCTACCTCGTGGCTGCTTAGAGGATTTACAAAGTCTGTTAAAAAATGAATCTATCCAGGTAGAACTAATAAATGATTCATATGAGGGCGAAAAAATTAAAATTGATTTTCACGGTAGCTTATCCATGCAGCAAGAAGAAGTCGTCAGTTCATTACTAGAAAACGAACATGGAACACTTTCAGCAACGACTGGATTTGGAAAAACTGTTGTAGCCATTGCTTTAATGGCGAGACGGAAAGTGAATACATTAGTCATTGTCCATCGCACTCAATTAATGAAACAATGGGTTGAACGGCTTGCCGCATTTTTGAATATTTCCCCAAAAGAAATAGGACAAATTGGTGGCGGAAAAAACAATATTACCGGAAAAGTAGATGTCGCAACGATACAAAGTTTAAATTACGGGGGCCATTTGAAATCTTTTAGTACGATGTATGGCCAAATAATAGTGGACGAGTGTCACATTATTTCAGCGATTACTTTTGAAAACGTTTTAAAACAAATAAGACCAGCATATGTATTAGGATTGACGGCCACCCCAAAACGTAAAGATGGATTGGACCCCATTATCACAATGCAATGTGGTCCGATTCGTGCAACTATAGATGCTAAATCACAGGCGAAAGTTCGTCCGTTTAGCCATCGGTTAATCACAAGAGAAACGAATTTTAAAACCAAAAAGACGGTATTTCATGAGATTTACGAAGAAGTAGCATTGGATTCGACGAGAAACACTCAAATATTTGATGATGTCTTAAATGCGTTGGAGAAAGGACGCTCCCCAATAATCTTAACAGAGCGATTGGAACACCTGGAAATAATGAAAGAAAAGTTTAACGGATTTGCAAAAAATATCGTTGTTTTAGCTGGAAACATGAAGAAAAAGGATCGAGAAAAAGAGCTTGAGCGTTTGTCTTCGATTCCGGACAGCGAAGAACGACTCATAATCGCAACTGGAAAATACATAGGCGAAGGATTTGACGATGCTCGGTTAGATACTTTATTTTTAACAATGCCAATTTCTTGGAAAGGCACCCTGCAACAATATGTCGGTCGTCTTCATCGAAACCACGAACATAAACAAGAGGTACAAGTATACGATTATGTAGACGTGAAAGTTCCTGTATTAAAGGGAATGTATGACAAGCGGCAATCTGGTTATAGATTGATGGGCTATGTGATTGCAGATGGGAAGGATTTGTCGGAACAGATGAGATTGTTTTAGGCTTACAAGCCGCGGGAATAAAATGCCTATTGCAGAGCCCAATTTTTATATGTACTATTTTATGCTTAGTAATAAACTGATTGAAGGATGCATAAGAAAATCTCCGTGTCAATATTAGAAACAAGGTACCTGTGCAAGAAACTATTCGGATAATACACTACAATTGCATAAAATGAAAAAGGGATATCGACTGTATAACGCTTTGTCGATATCCCTTTGATTTTTTAATCAATGTCGTGAATAGTCATAATTGTACCGTGCACAGGTACCTCAAAACTAACTTACTTCTTCTCCCTCCTTGCCCAATAAGTAGCCAACAACGGCCCAGAAATATTATGCCAGAAACTAAATATCGCACTCGGCACTGCCGCTATCGGACTGAAATGTGCTGCTGCCAAGGCGGCGCCGAGTCCGGAGTTTTGCATGCCGACTTCGATGGAAATTGCTTTTTGACTGGAATAATCGAGTTTGAATAACTTGGCGATTAGGAATCCGAACAAATAACCGAGTCCATTATGTAGAATAACGACTGCAAAAATTAGTAAACCTGATTCGATGATTTTATCTTTGCTCCCTGCAACGACCGCTGCAACAATCATGACGATGGCAATAACCGATACAAGCGGCATGATGTCCACGCTCTTTTTCGCCTGCTCTTTCAAGAAAAACTGAACAATTAACCCAAGAATCATTGGCAAGATCACAATCTTCATGATAGACGTGAACATGCTTGCAGCCGAAACTTCTAACCATTCGCGTGCAAGTACATAAATGATTGCGGGTGTTAAAATTGGCGCCAGCAAAGTAGAAACGGATGTCACCGCGACCGAAAGTGCTGTATTTCCTTTGGCGAGGAATGTCATTACGTTCGACGCTGTGCCGCCCGGACATGATCCGACGAGGATTACACCAATTGCAATTTCTGCTGGCAAATTAAACCCCTTCGCCAATGCATACGCCAGAAGCGGCATGACGATAAATTGGGACGCGACGCCGATTAAAACGCTTTTGGGTTGGCGGAAAACCTCGCCGAAATCTTTCACCGTTAATGTCATTCCCATTCCAAACATAATAACGCCGAGCAAAATCGATATGTATGGTCCTATCCAAAGAAATTGACCTGGTAGGAAAAATGCGAGTGCTGCAACGACAAGCACCCATATGGCAAATGTTTTGCCAAAAAACTGACTAACTTTTACAAGACCTTGCATTCTATTCATCTCCTTTTTCAACATGATAGCACAGTGGAATCAGATAAGCGCGGTTGTTCCCGCTAATGAAAAAACTATCCCTATGTCATTCCCCAAATGAAAAAAGGTACCTGTGCAAGAAACTATTTCGACAATACACTACAATTGCATAAAGCGAAAAGGGTATACCGACTGTGTAGCGTTTTGTCAGTATCCCTTGGCTATTTAATCGTGTTTTTGAATAGTCATAATTGCACCGTGCACAGGTACCTCTCTCCCGGTACCTCTCTCCCGATTCAGATAAATGCGTTTTTTTCTACTAATAAAAAACTATCCTATGCCATTCCTCAAAACACTAGTCCGAAAGATTCATCAAGCTATGTCTCTTGTCATCCTTCCAATCATATTTATTCAGAATTAATTAGCAGAACTGAACGAAAATAGCTATATCGCTAGACGAACTATATTAATTTACTATTTCATTTACTTCTTAAGTACTTTTCTATCATAAATCGCTATTACATAGTGTTCATTTTCAGAATACTTGAAGGGTTTGATTGCCACGGAAGGGAATACCTTCAAATGCAGTGAAAAAAGATAGGGAGGTAGGATGAATGAAGATAGGTGGGAAATTGAAAGTACTCATGCTTTCAATGATGTTGGCCGTGTCGAGTTTGTACGTTATGCCAATCCAATTTTCACAGACAGCCGTTGCACAGGAAAAAGGGCAAAGCGGGGCTGCATTTGATCAAAAAGTAATTTCGCGCATCAGTATGGAGCGAATTTACGAGGATGTCCATTATTTAAGTGAAACCATTGGCCCTCGCGTAGCAGGCACTGAAGAAGAGAAATTTACGGCAAATTATATCAAAGAACGCCTCTTGTCTTATGGATACGAGGTTGAGGTCCAGGATTTCAGTATTCCGGACTTAAAAGTAGGGCATTTGCAAACTGACAATGGAGATGAAGTGCTCATTAATATTCCGTCCGGATCCGCTGCTACAACGGAAGAAGGATTGACCGCTGAGCTTTATGACGCTGGGTTAGGTTATGCGGCTGATTTCACTGACGAGGCGGTAGGAAAAATTGCGCTTATTTCCAGAGGCGAATTAACATTTCAAGTGAAAGTGGAAAATGCAATTGCTGCTGGTTCGGCAGGCGTGCTTATTTATAATAATATCGATCAAGCCGGCCCGTTGAATCCTTCTATTAACGAGAATGCGCCGTTGCCAGTTGGCGGCATTACAAAAGTGAGCGGGGAAGCGTTGTTGGAAGATGTTGCAAGTCAAGATGGAACTGTCACGTTAAAAGTTAACGCTATCGAAAACGCGACATCTCAAAATATCATTGCCAAACGCACACCGAAAAAAGGTGGAAATCATGACATTTTACATGTTTCTGCTCATTTTGACAGTGTTCCTTTTGCGCCGGGCGCAAGCGATAATGCGTCGGGAACTGCAGTGGCACTGGAAATGGCACGCGTATTAAAAAGTTATCCAATCGATAAGGAATTAAGATTCGCTTTTGTGGGTGCTGAAGAAATCGGCTTAGTCGGTTCTCGTTACTATGTGAGCCAATTGACTGAAGATGAAATCGACCGAAGCCTCGCCAACTTTAATATGGATATGGTCGGTACTTCTTGGGAAAATGCGACCGCAATTTACATGAATACGGTTGATGGACAAGCAAATATTGTTTCAGAAACTGCTGCAGCAACGGCAGAAAGAATCGGTACGCCTTCTGAATTAGTTCTTTATCAAAGAGGTTCATCCGATCATGTTTCATTCCATGATGCTGGAATTGCGGCTGTGAATTTTATTCGCCGTGAACCAGGAACTGCTAACTTGGAACCTTATTATCACACGCCGCTTGATACGATTGAACATATCAGCGCAGAAAGACTTAAAGAAGCGGGCGATCTTGTCGGGGCTTCTGTTTATAGCTTGATTCGAAACTAATAGGAGGAATGAAGATTTCATGACGAAAAATAAATTTAAAAAAGTAGCGCTGACATTGGCGCTTTCAGGTGCGTTGGTATTAAGCGCATCGCCATTTGCATCACCGTATGCAGAAGTTGTCGAAACACCAATTGGCTACACATCCAATGGGAATCAAGACTCATCTAAAGACCAGAAAATCATTAAAAGAGTTGACGCCGAAAGGGCGATTGAACATATTCGGTATTTATCAGAAGAGATTGGGCCGCGACCAGGTGGGCTTAACGCGGAAAAAGAAGCTGCGGATTATGTTGCATCCCAGTTAAGAAGTCATGGGTACGATGTGGAATATCAATATTTTCCGGTAGCCGATCAATTTATAGCTGAAGTCGCTTTTGCGAATGGCGATTCATGGCAAATGGGGGCAGCGCCGAACGGTACATTAAGTAATGATCCTGTAAGCGGAGAAGTGATTTTTGTTGAAGGGGGGACTGATGCGAGTGATTTCCCGGCGGATACTGAAGGGAAAATCGTTTTAATGACGCGCGAAAGTTCAACTGCGAATTACCGTCTGCAAGTAGATAATGCGGTGAATGCAGGCGCGAGCGGCGTGATTTTGCAAAGTGTAGTTGGGGGCCGTGGAAACTATGGTTCTACGTTTAACCCAAGTTTGACGCAGGCGTATGATATTCCAGTATTCGGTGCGGCTTTCATTCAAGGCGAATGGTTGAAAGAACAGCTTGAAGAAGGGCCCGTTGCTTTGGAATTAACAGCGGAGCAACATTCAAATCTTGAGTCTGTAAACGTGATCGGCACGAAGAAGTCAAAGAATAAAAAAGCAAATGGAAAAGAAGTCATATTAAGCGCGCATATGGATAGTGTCGTCGGCGCACCAGGAGCGAACGATAACGCGTCCGGGACAGGGTTAATGCTCGAGTTGGCACGCGTATTCAAAGGATACAACACGGACAAAGATCTTAAATTCATTGCCTTCGGATCAGAAGAACGCGGCTTACTCGGCGCTAGACACTACGTGGATCAATTAACACAAGAAGAAAGAGATAATATCGAAGCAGTTTTCAATCCAGATATGGTCGCGACGAAATACGAAGAAGCTAGAAACTTGTACGCAATGACTGTTGACGGAAGCACGAATATCGTCACTGATTCTACTGTAGCAGCAGGCGCTAGACTAGGAAACTCTGATATTTTACCAGGTAAATTCGGATCTAGTGACCACGTTCCATTCCATAACGCGGGAATTCCTTCAGCGTTGTTTATTTGGATGGGAATCGATAGCTGGGATCCGCTCGTTTACCATATTGAAAAAGTGTATCACACGCCACAAGATACAATCGAAGACAATATTTCTTCCGAAAGAATGCAATCTGCACTAGAAGTGATCGGCGCAGGACTCTTCGATGTCGTACGAAAAGACGTGCCAGGATTGGATTGATATTTAACTAAATACCGTTTTTTAAAAGTTTTTTAAGGTCGTTTTTAAGGTACCTGTGCAAGAAACTATTTTGACAATACACTACAATTGCATAACCTAGTAGAGGAAATGTGGTAATGTCTTTGTTTCAAAAAAGCTTTTTTGAGTTTTTATACGAAACTGTGAATAGTCATAATTGGGTCGTGCACAGGTACCTCCAAATGGTACCTCCAAATATCGCGAATGGGATGTGAACGTAAGTATGTTATTTGGAAAAAAGCTGAAGAGCCTATTATTAGCGTTCTTAATTGTAGTGTTAGCCTTTTCACCAATAGTTGGACAGAACAACTTTTCCACTGCAAATGCATCCGAAGAAGTGACAACAAATCAATTTGATGAATCCGCATCATTGAGTGAAAAACTTCAGGCTATTTTAAGCGACAAGCGTTTGGATGGGGCAATAGCTGGAGTTAGTGTCAGAAATGAATTAGGTGAAGAATTATTCGAGCAGTACGGCGATATTCGCTTACATCCCGCATCGAATATGAAGTTGCTAACAAGTGCAGCGGCGCTTGAGACACTTGGAGAAGATTATCAATTTACGACAGAAATATTGACAGATGGGACGCTTACAGGAAAAGTGCTTCAAGGTAATGTCTACATGAAGGGTAAAGGAGATCCAACTTTATTGAAGGAAGATCTTGATCAACTTGCGATTGATTTGAAGGATCAAGGTATTCATAAAATTAAGGGGAATTTGATAGGTGATGATAGCTGGTACGATGACGTTCGCTTATCGATGGATTTAAACTGGAATGACGAACCCTACTATACTGGCGCGCAGGTTTCCGCGTTAACGCTTTCGCCGAACGAGGACTATGATTCAGGAACTGTCATTGTGGAAGTAAGTCCTTCCGAAAAGCCTGGAGAAAATGCGCAAGTAACACTGTCACCGGAAACAGATTATGTCACGATTATCAACAAAACAAAAATGGTTCCGGCAGGTCAGGCAAAGAGTATTTCAATAGAACGAGAACATGGATCAAATAACATTGTCGTTCAAGGCACAATGCCATTAAACGGCACAAACTCAAGATCCTGGGTTGCAGTGTGGGAACCGACAATGTACGCGATTGATGTGTTTAAAAAATCATTTGAAGAGAATGGCATAGAGCTCATTGGCAACTCAAAAGTGGCTGCAGGGGTTACGCCAACAGACGCTACGTTACTCACTTCACGGAAGTCTATTGAACTTAAGAATCTTCTTATTCCATTTATGAAACTGAGTAATAATGGTCTTGGAGAAACGTTAACAAAAGAAATGGGGAGAGTTGTCCATGACAAGGGAAGCTGGAAAGAAGGCCTCCAAGTCATTCATAAAGTGACAACAGATTTAGGCGTTAAAGGTGATACAATCTTGCTTCGCGATGGCTCAGGAATGTCACATAAAACATTGATTCCTGCCACAGAGTTTACAAAAATGCTAAATAATGCTCAGGAGAAAAGTTGGTTCCCTTCCTTTAAAAGATCCTTGCCAATAGCAGGAGAACCTGAACGATTAGTTGGTGGGACATTACGAAACCGTATGACCCAGGAACCGACGAAGGGGAACGTAACTGCAAAAACTGGTTCAATAACCGGTGTGACTAGCCTATCAGGATACGTAACATCTAAAGATGGAGAGAAATTAGTCTTCTCAATTATGATTAACAATTACCTCGGCTCCTCTCTAACATCAATAGAAGATGCGATCGCAACAGTACTTGCAAAACATGAATTTGAGGAATAAAGGGGTAAAGTTTTTTAAATTTTTAGGTACCTGTGCAAGAAACTATTTTGACAATACACTACAATTGCATAACTGATAGAGGAAACCCAGTTATCTCAACAACGGTCAGATTTATTTTGAATTATAATGCAAAACCGCGAATAGTCATAATTGGACCTTGCACAGGTACCGTTTACGAATACTAAAAAATGATGGAGGGATAATATTGAAGAAGAAAAAATATGTTGCAACAGCCGTTTTGTCGACCGCGCTATTACTGGGCTCCTTTTCTATGGGCGAAGCAGGAGCGGTTTCAAATGCACCTATAGCCGATTCCGTTTCATTTGAGAAAAGCTGGAATGAAAATGGCAATGTGCCTCTTTTTGTAAAAGAGAAATTTGCTGTGAAGCATCCAGGCAGTAATGCTGCCAATGCATTGGATCATTTGCAAAAAAACACACAAACATATGGTATTCTGAATGCTGAGGAAAACCTTAAGGTCAAAGATGTACAAACAGATGACCTAGGAATGACCCATGTCCGTTTCAATCAAACCAAAAACGGCGTGCGTGTTGAAGGTGCAGAAGTCATTGTGCATTATAACGTCAAGAATGAGCTCGTCTCGGTAAATGGAAACCATCACCCGGAATTGGATGTAGGTACGATTGATACCAAACCTGCTATCAATGTTGACAAGGCAGTCGAAGCTGCGAAGTCATCCGTTCATGCACCAGCCGAAACGGAATACGCGCCTGAGTCAGAGCTCGTCATTTATCCGTTTGAAGGGGAAAATAGTCTAGCCTATAAAGTGAATGTTACATTCCTAGGCGATAATCCAGGAAACTGGTTTGTTTTTGTCGATGCCAAAAATGGAAAAGTGATTGATCAATATAATACAATCGCCCATGCAACAGAGGGAGAATTCCACGAAAGTGTGGGAACGGGCTATTGGGGCGAGCATCGAGATTTGCATTCAACTAAAATCAAGCATCCTAATCAAGGGACGCAATTTTTCCTTTCAGACGAATCACATGAAGGATTAGAAGGCATCTTTACTTTTGATTGGAATACAGGCGAGATTGCTCAGAATAATAGTGCTTCATGGAAAAATGAGTACCATCGTCCAGCAGTAGATGCGCATTTTAATTCCGAGATTGTCTATGAGTATTACTTGAATGAGCATGACCGAAATTCTCTAGATGATAAAGGAATGCCGATTGTTTCGTATGTAAACTATGGGACCAATTACAATAACGCCTTTTGGACCGGCCGCGAAATGGTATACGGAAATGGCGATGGCGACTTCATGGTTCCATTATCTGCAGGTCTAGACGTAGCTGCGCACGAAATGACACATGGCGTCATTACCAATACTGCAAATATGCAATACCGTTTTGAACCTGGGGCATTGAATGAAGCTTATGCGGATATTTTCGGCGCGCTGATTGATGACGCAAACTGGGAGCTAGGCGAAATGATAATGGGGCCAGGGGCAATCGCAGATGGTAGACATGCACTGCGCAGTCTAAGTAATCCTAGCCAATTTCCAGTGAAAGTTGACTATATTCCTTATGGCAATGGCGACGGCATGTACCCTTCCCATATGGATGAATTTTATGATTTACCAAGAAACTTAGACAACGGCGGCGTCCATGTCAATTCTTCAATCATTAACCATGCTGCCTATCTTCAAGCGCAAGAAATCGGAAGGCATGCACTCGGCCAAATCTATTACCGCGCGCTAGTAACCTATTTAACACCAACATCAAATTTCAGCGACGCACGTATAGCAATCATTCAATCAGCTGAAGATTTATACGGAGAAGAAAGCACCGAAGCACAAGAAATCGCAAACGGATTTGATCAAGTAGGCATTTACGAATAAACCAATAGCATAAAGAGCGAGCCCTACCTTAACCGGTGGGGCTCGCTTTTTTAGTGATTTTTTTCAGGTACACTTTTTAGGTAAGCCTTTTTAGGTAACCCTTTTTAGGTACCTGTGCAAGAAACTATT
Source organism: Sporosarcina sp. Marseille-Q4063 (assembly GCF_018309085.1). Taxonomy (GTDB): domain Bacteria; phylum Bacillota; class Bacilli; order Bacillales_A; family Planococcaceae; genus Sporosarcina. Next base: position 3,302,074 of record NZ_CP070502.1, read on the forward strand.
TTGACAATACACTACAATTGCATAATCTAATGGAAGGAACCCGATTATATAAGCACTTGTCGGATTAATTTTGAATTTTTATCCAAAACCGTAAATAGTCATAATTGGACCATGCACAGGTACCTTTTTAAGCTACCTTTTTGAAGCTCTGATTCTTGAAGTTTTTCAAAGAGTGGGTTATACTAAGTGCAAGTTAATATTTCTGGTTTGAGTTTATGAGAGACCTCGTGAAACAATTGCGCACAGCAATTGTCTTCATTGAGGTCTCTTTTTGTTGGTTTTTTCTTATAAATGGAAGGGGATTCATAAAATGACAAAGTTTTCATCATTAGATAGAGCACAAACATTTCAACATTTAGCAGAAGAGGAATTCGACTTACTTGTAATTGGCGGTGGGATTACGGGAGCTGGTATCGCATTAGATGCAACAACGCGCGGGCTGAAAACTGCACTTGTTGAAATGCAGGATTTTGCTTCTGGAACGTCAAGTCGCTCTACGAAACTTGTACACGGCGGACTTCGCTATTTAAAACAATTTCAAATAAAAGAAGTTGCTGAACTCGGGAAAGAACGTGCGATTGTATATGAAAATGGACCTCATGTGACGACACCGGAGTGGATGCTGTTACCGTTTCATAAAGGCGGCACATTTGGTAGATTCTCGACATCACTCGGATTAAAAGTGTATGACTTCCTTGCAGGTGTTAAAAAGTCTGAGAGACGAACGATGCTAACGACGGAAGAGACAATTGAAAAAGCACCACTCGTAAAAAGAGAGGGTTTGTTAGGGGGCGGCGTGTACGTTGAATACCGTACTGATGACGCTCGTTTAACGATTGAAGTGATTAAGTCTGCGGCTGAAAAAGGTGCAACGCTTGCGAATTACGCGAAGGCACAGGGATTTATTTATAACAATCAAGAGAAGATTGCTGGCGTAGAAGTTGTAGATCAACTCACTGGTAAAAATATCGAAATTAAAGCGAAAACAGTTATTAACGCTGCGGGACCATGGGTGGATGAGGTAAAGGGAATTGAAGGCGGAAAAAGTAACAAGCATTTAATATTATCAAAAGGCGTCCATCTTGTTTTTGACCAAAACGATTTCCCGCTCCATCAAGCCGTCTATTTCGACACACCAGATAAGCGGATGATTTTTGCGGTACCAAGAGACGGCAAAACATATGTAGGTACAACGGATACATTTTACGAAGGTGATCCAAAAGTAATGCAAATATCAGCATCGGATCGCGACTATTTATTGGATGCAATTCACTATATGTTCCCCGAATTAACATTGACAGAACAACATATCGAATCTAGTTGGGCAGGTGTTCGACCTCTTGTTCACCAGGAGGGAAAAAGTCCTTCAGAGATTTCAAGAAAAGATGAGATTTGGGAATCAGAAAGTGGGCTTATTACGATGGCTGGCGGAAAATTAACAGGGTATCGTAAAATGGCCGAAACAGTCGTTGATAAAGTAACGAAAAGATTGGCCGAAGAAGAAAACATTCAATTTAAACGATGTATCACTAAGAAACTGCCGATCTCTGGAGGAGATATGGGCGGTTCTGCAAATATGAAAATATTCCTTAAGAAAAAAATAGATGAGGGTCAAAGAATCGGACTTTCTGAAGAAGAGAGCCGCAAACTTGCGGTACTATATGGAACGAATGTCAATCATGTATATGCATATAGAGAAGAAGGCCATTCTGAACTGCCGCATATCTTATATGGGCAATTACTTTATGCAATCAATTATGAAATGGCAACCAAACCAGTCGATTTCTTTATTCGAAGAACGGGTGATATGTTTTTCAATATCGATCAAGTGAAATCATGGAAAGCACAAGTCATTGAAGAGATGTCAACAATTTTTGGGTGGTCGGTAGAAGAGCGAACACAGTACACTGAAGAACTTGAAGTGGAAATAAAAAGAGCAACGACTGTGTTATAATAAGCTAACCGGGTTATATGAATATTCAAGTTTTATTCAGCGAAGGCATCTCCATTATTTCGTTTTACACATAAATCTTCTTGCAAAATTGCGAAAGGAGAATCGGCTAATATGCCATTTCGACAGCAAAAGGTGTTACCAGCAGCAAGGACTTTAAAGCAATTTGAACAATTATTACAATGTAAATTTGAGTACATTGTATTATTAGAAGTTCATATTAGCAATTTAAAAACACTTGAACAAGAAGCGAGTAGACACAATAAGAAGCTCATTATTCATGCAGATTTAATTCAAGGGTTGAAAACAGATAACTACGCGGCTGATTTCCTATGTAATGATATTGAACCCGCGGGCATCATTTCTACCCGCTCCAACATGCTTATGAGAGCAAAGGCTAAAGGAATTATTGCGATTCAGCGGATGTTTTTATTGGACACCATTGCACTTGAAAAGAGTTATTCGCTTATTGAAACAACACAACCAGATTATATTGAAATGTTACCAGGTGTAATTCCAGAACTGATTCACGAAGTTCATGAGCAGACGGGTATTCCTATTATTAATGGTGGTTTAATCCGAACGCAGACTCATGTGCAAGAGGCTTTGGCTGCCGGAGCAGTCGCTGTTACAACATCAGATAAAGAGTTATGGGAATTATATTAAAATAGTTTGACAGACTATTTTTAGAGTGCTATGCTTTCTTTAGGTTAATATCACGTGGTTGAGTCGAGGAGTCCACACTTAAATCTTGCGCTATGCAAGGTTTTAAGTGTGGACTTTTTTTAATCGAAACTTATATCATGACATAGCTATCACGAGGAGGAGAAGAGATGACAGCATTTTTAGGAGAACTTGTAGGAACGATGATCTTAATTATTTTCGGTGCTGGTGTCGTCGGCGGTGTCGTCCTAAAAAAGTCGAAAGCAGAAGGCGCTGGTTGGATTGTCATTACGATTGGTTGGGGTCTCGCAGTTGCCATGGGTGTTTACGCAGTGGGTCATGTAAGCGGTGCCCATTTAAATCCTGCGGTGACAATTGGTTTGGCTTCAATAGGTGAATTTCCATGGGCAGATGTACCGATGTATGTATTTGCGCAGATGATTGGTGCGATTATTGGTGCCACAATTATTTATTTTCACTACTTACCTCATTGGAAAGAAACAGAGGACAAGGATGCTAAGTTGGCGGTATTTTCGACAATCGCCGCAATTCCCCATCCGCTTTCAAATCTAACAAGCGAGATTATTGGGACGTTCGCTTTACTACTTGGAATATTATCCATCGGTGCGAATGAATTCACGGAAGGATTAAATCCATTAATCGTAGGTGCGCTCATCATTGCAATTGGTATGTCTCTCGGTGGACCTACGGGATATGCCATTAACCCGGCTCGTGACCTAGGCCCGCGAATTGCACATTTCTTTTTACCAATACCAGGGAAAGGGAAATCGAATTGGAGTTATGCATGGATTCCGGTTGTCGGTCCAGTTATTGGCGGTTCGTTCGGGGCATTATTTTATCAACAAGTTTTTGAAGGGAAAAATAGTATTGCGTTCTGGATTGTAGGCGCTATTGTCCTAGCAGTATTACTTGGCGCACAATATTCGGTACGTCAAGTAGAGTCTAAACAAACCACGACTGATAGTATTGAAGTTTAATAAATATAAAATGAAATGGGGAATAGACATGACTGAAAACTATATTTTAGCATTGGACCAAGGAACAACGAGTTCACGGGCAATTTTATTTGATAAAGAAGGGAAAATCTTTCATTCCGCACAACGAGAATTCCCGCAGTACTTTCCACAATCCGGTTGGGTTGAACATAATCCACATGAAATTTGGAGCTCGATTTTAGCTGTCATGGCAGAGGTAATATCAGAAAAAAATATAACAACTGAGCAAATCGCTGGAATCGGCATTACAAATCAGCGTGAAACAGCTGTAGTTTGGGATAAAACAACAGGAAATCCTGTTTATAATGCAATCGTTTGGCAATCTCGACAAACTGCTGAAATTTGTGAAGAGTTGAAAGAAAGCGGTTACAATGATTTGTTCCGAGATAAGACAGGTTTGCTAATTGATGCTTACTTTTCAGGCACAAAAGTGAAATGGATTTTAGACAATGTAGAAGGTGCAAGAGAAAAAGCAGATCGTGGTGACCTCCTTTTCGGTACAATTGATACATGGCTCATTTGGAAGTTGTCCGGTGGGAAAACACATGTAACAGACTATTCAAATGCGTCAAGAACGCTCATGTATAATATTTATGAATTAAAATGGGATGAAGAACTGCTTGATATTTTGGGCGTTCCAGCATCGATGCTTCCAGAAGTAAAATCATCTTCGGAAATTTATGGATATACAGATGATGTTCATTTCTTTGGCCAATCAACACCAATTGCAGGAATCGCTGGAGATCAGCAAGCTGCATTGTTTGGACAAGCTTGTTTTGAAAGTGGCATGGTGAAAAACACGTACGGCACAGGTTGTTTCATGCTGATGAATACGGGTGAAAAAGCCGTGAAGTCAAATAACGGACTGCTAACGACGATTGCGTGGGGGATTGATGGGAAAGTGGAGTATGCGCTAGAAGGCAGTATCTTTGTGGCGGGGTCCTCGATTCAATGGTTGCGTGATGGTCTTCGGATGTTGCGTAATTCCTCCGAAAGTGAAGCGTACGCGGAAAAAGTGGCATCGACTGAAGGGGTATACGTTGTTCCTGCCTTTGTTGGTCTAGGCACACCTTACTGGGATAGTGATGTGAGAGGAGCCGTATTCGGATTAACACGCGGAACAGAAAAAGAACATTTTATCCGCGCAACGCTAGAATCGCTTGCTTACCAAACGAAAGACGTACTCGACGCAATGGAGTCAGACTCCGGGATTACCTTAAAGAAATTACGAGTCGACGGCGGTGCGGTCGCAAATAATTTCCTAATGCAATTTCAATCAGATTTAGTCAACGTGCCTGTTGAACGTCCACTCATTAATGAAACAACTGCACTTGGCGCCGCTTACTTAGCAGGCTTGGCAGTAGGATTCTGGAAAGATCGTTCCGAAATCGCAACACACTGGCATCTAGATCGTTCCTTTGAACCAAACATGGAACAAAGTGAGCGCGACCAGTTATACACAGGTTGGCAAAAAGCAGTAAAAGCCGCAATTGCTTTTAAATAATATAAATTAAAACAAGAAAAAGTTCTCATGCCTTCATTGTGCACAGAGAACTTTTTTCTGTCTTTCAATGTCTTTTTTCGGTATTTTTTCGGTACCTGTGCAAGAAACTATTGTGACAATACACTACAATTGCATAACCTGATAAAGGTAACCCGATAACCATTCACTTTGTCGGATTTTATTTGAATTTTAATCCGAAACCATGAATAGTCATAATTGGGCCTTGCACAGGTACCTTTTCCGGTACCTTTTCCCATGGATTAGGGAATGTAATATTAGGCAACGCTGTATATGGAATGAATCCCCAAAAACATAGAAAGGTGATGAATGTTGTGGGTGTACATCAATATTTTAAAAGCTTATCTGATTTAGAACAAATTATTCGTTGTCCAGGAAAATTCAAATTTCAGGAGCATTCTGTCGCTAGTCATTCATTTAAGGTGGCAAAAATTGCTCAGTTCCTTGGGACAGTCGAAGAGGAATCTGGACAGAAAGTGGATTGGAGAATCCTCTATGAAAAGGCTTTGAACCACGATTACGCGGAACTTTTTACAGGAGATATAAAGACGCCTGTAAAATATGCTTCGAAAGAATTGAAGCAATTATTCAGTGAAGTAGAGGAGGAGATGACAAGAAAGTTTGTAGAGAAAGAACTGCCATCTGAGTTTCAAGACATTTATTTAGAGCGGTTTAAAGAAGGTAAAGATGACACATTGGAAGGCCGCATTTTATCCGTTGCAGATAAAATCGATTTGCTTTATGAAGCATTCGGCGAGATTCAAAAGGAAAATCCGGAGCCATTGTTTTTAGAAATATATGAAGAAGCGTTAAGGACAATCCTTCTGTTTCAAGATATGAATTGTGTAAAATACTTCCTGGAAAATATACTCGCCGATATGCTGGATGAACGATTCACTGAACATAGCGAGTTAGCCGGCATTGCAAAGCGGATAATCGAGGAGCATGAGGGGTAAATGCGAGAAGGGGATACTGACGATAAAACCCTTTATCGATATCCCTACAGTTATCTGTCTTTCTATCTGTCTATTGAACATAACAGCGGCTTTAGACGTTCATTTTAAATACAAATTCTTTACGAATATATCTTATGAATAAATCCACATGTTTAATACTATATATATAGGGAAAAATAGTTTTGAGGATTTTTCTGACCTCTTTTTCCTCTTCTTTGATTGTTTGCGAATAGATGAAAATAATTGAAGCATATGGTCATCGCCTTTTTTACCCTTTCTATCCCCAAAACAAAAGTTTGGTACACATACCCATGGAGGAGAAACAAAAAATGAATTGGTATGACAAGCTCAGCGAATATTTCCCGATTGAAGAAATGAAGTCCAAGGAACATATGGACGCTCTTTTGAATGACAAGAAAAATATTTATTGCAAGGAAGAAGGACCTTATCACGTACTGATGTATGTGGAAACAGAAACATTTATCTTCGTCGATTATTTATATGTCTCCGAAAAATCCCGCGGCTCCGGCATCGGCAAAAAACTGCTTGCTTCCTTGAAAGAGAAAGGGAAACCGATTATCCTTGAAGTGGAACCGATCGACTATGAAGATACTGATTCCGAAAAAAGGCTGCGTTTCTACGCACGCGAGCAATTTCACCATGCCAACAGGATCGGTTACAGAAGAAGGTCATTGGCGACGGGTGAGCACAACGATATGGAAATCCTTTACTGGTCACCGACAGATGCCGATGAAGAAACGGTTTACGAAGCGATGAAAACGACATACGAAGAAATCCACACATATAAGGATCAGACATTTTACGGCGATCAATACGACCCGACCGATGAAGTTCTTACTTTTAAGACTGAACAGAAGAAAAACATCTTAGAACCTTTTCGCAAAAAGAAATGACGCAATCAAGCAACTCCGAAAAATCCGAAAAGCGTGTGCTAGGTACCTGTGCAAGAAACTATTTTGACAATACACTACAATTGTATAAAGTGAAAAGGGGATATCGACTGTATAACACTTTGTCGATATCCCCTTGGTTTTTTATCCGAAACCGTGAATAGTCATAATTGCACCTTGCACAGGTACCTATTAACAGGTACCTATTAACCATCTGCTATCCATTCACGCTGCAGATTCAGTTTTAACCGAGTGAACTGCGGGGTACATATTTATATAACCTAAAATGGTAATATCAGATTCAGGAGATGCTTAACAAAGAGGAGGAATTAACGATGAAAGAAAAGTTAATGACCATGCTTGAGAACCGAAAAGACGAGATGATCCAAATTCGTCGGCATTTACATGAAAACCCAGAACTATCGTTTAAAGAAGCAAAAACGGCTCAATATATTGCGGACTTTTATAAAGAAAAAGATGTGGATGTCCAAACAAATGTAGGGAATGGCTACGGGATTATCGTGACGATTAAAGGAGATAACCCCGGAAAAGTAATCGGACTGCGAGCGGATTTCGATGCGTTGCCAATTCACGAAGAAACAGATGTCCCGTTCAAATCGAAAAGTGAAGGGGTCATGCATGCATGCGGTCACGACGGGCATACCGCCTATATGCTTATCCTTGCAGATTGCCTCATTCAATTGAAATCATCGATTGCCGGGACGATTAAAATCATTCATCAACATGCGGAAGAAGTCCCGCCAGGCGGAGCAAAAAGTATCGTTGAGTCGGGCATTCTAGACGACCTGGATGCTGTTTTTGGAACGCATTTATTCCCAACGGATCCTGTTGGAACTGTAGGTTACCGGGGCGGCTATTCAATGGCAGGAAGATCGTATTTCAAATTAATCGTGCAAGGAACTGGCGGCCACGGTTCCTCACCGCAAAACGCGAATGATCCAATCGTAGCTGGCGCTCATTTTGTGACCGCTGTCCAAACCGTCGTTAGTCGCCGATTAAACCCATTTGAAATGGGCGTTGTCACAATCGGTTCATTCGACGGAAAAGGAACCTTTAACATCATAAAAGACAGCATCGAGATTGAAGGCGATGTCCGCTATATGAATGAAAAAACCGAAAATCTCATCGAAAAGGAAATCCGTCGCATCATTGGCGGCGTCGAGCAAGAATTTGGTGTGAAATGCGAGTTGACATATTTATCAGATTATCCACCGTTGTATAATGATCCGGATGTCACAGCGGAAGTCGCTTCGATCCTGAATAAAGCCAATGATCCAACCATTACAAATGTCGTTGAATATCCAAAGTTCTCAGGATCAGAAGATTTCTCGTATTATTTGGAGAAAATCCCAGGCGTATTCTTTTATATCGGTTGTAAACCAAAGGGTGTGGAAAAAGCTTATTTCAATCATCATCCAAAGTTTGATATTGATGAGGATGCTTTGCTTGTTTCGGCGAAATCGGTTGGGCATGTTGTTTGTAGCTATGTTGGTATGGAATAAGTGATAACGAATCTGCATATTAAAAATAGAAGTCAGCCATATCAATATTCGGCTGACTTCTATTTAATTTATAATCATTCATCTCTTTACACCTCCATTTAAAATAAACCCTAGTAGCAACAAACCCCACCAAAATAAGCAACGTCGCCATTAACCCGCCTTCCAACCCTAACGCACCACCCGTCAACCAATCACGTCCCGCAGCCAACTCTACGCTGTAGTTTTCATTTGGAGTAGTACCGCTTATCGCAAATCCAAAAACATTACCTTGAAAATAACTCCATATAATATGATAACCAATTGACAGCCAAAGACCATTTGTCGCATAAAGCATATACACGAATAAAATACCGACTTCCGCGATATTGATCAATCCTAAATACTTACATTGGGATTTAGACCATGCGCAATGCAAAAACAAAGCGGAAGCCACAAAGATTAACCACAACATCTCCTTCGAGAAACCAACGAGAAAAAACAAAATAAGAGGCACTAATTCAAAACGCTGAGAATTGGGTACTCGACAAGGGATTCATAATTTTCGCATTGGAAGCCGCTAGCATGGCATAGAATCCAGTATAACCAATCCTCTACATTTCCTGCCAATAAAACTGGATCCATCAAAAAAGGAACAGTGTTCCATCCTCATCTATTTTCTTGTTTTTTACCTTTCTTTTCTTTCTCTTTGCCATCCCTCACTCTTTCTTAATTTCCGATTGAATTACTTCAATAGCGCATTTATCGATGAGAAAAGGAATTTTTATACCGTGCTGAAAAATATCTTGTTGTTTTTGATCGGTTGATGAATAAGTCGCCGATGCGCGATGGTCATGTTCGCGGTCAACTTCAAAAGAAATGTCACCTTTTTTAAATCTAGACTCACTTACGAGGTTAAAAAACGATTGTTTTCAGTAGCCTCAGAATATCAAGAAGTGTTTATTAATTTAAAATAATTTATTAAAAAGGCTTGTTTTTTTAAAACATATCGATTATAGTGAAACTCAAGGAAAGCGCTTACCTTGAAAATTTGAATTGCCAATAAATAAATAATACCCTGTAGTATCCCAATATCAACTTGTCCATTCATGATTATTGGATGTTTAAGACCGTCTCGTATTGTATCTATTAAATTCTGAAAACATCAACTTTTCACTTGCCTGGGAAAGCGCTTACTTTATGAACAGTTGATTGAATGCATAGACTTGAATTTTGGGAGATAAGTTTTGAGTAGCTAAGAAACACTAGGATTTACATAGGAATAAATTATGAATCAGAATAGAGAGGTGTATTTAGTTGATTTGGGTAATCGTATTTTCTTTTTTGGCTTATACAATTTTTGTTGCCTGGTTTTCTTGGTACAAAACACGGGGAACGGATATGTCGAGTACGGATGGATATTTCCTTGGGGGAAGAAGTTTAACAGGAATCGTTATTGCAAGTTCGCTCATCTTGACCAATTTATCAACGGAACAAATGGTTGGACTAAATGGACAAGCCTTCGGTGAATCAATGGTGGTAATGGCTTGGGAAGTAACTGCGCCACTCGCATTAATTTTTATGGCCTTTGTCTTTTTACCACGCTATTTGAAGGCTGGGATTGTAACGATTCCAGATTTTCTTGAACAAAGGTATGATTTACGAACGAGACAAATTGTTTCAGTTTTGTTTTTACTAGGGTATGCGGTTGCCTATTTACCAACAGTTTTATATTCCGGAGCACTTGTACTTGATAGTATTTTTTCGATATCTACTATTGGTAGCCTGAGTCCGTTTATGACTGTGTTAATCGTTTCATTTTTGATCGGTGCAATTGGTTGTGGTTATGTCGTTTTTGGTGGATTACGCGCGACTGCAATTAGTGACACAATTAACGGTATCGGTCTTGTTATTGGAGGACTTCTTATCCCGTTTTTGGCACTATTAGTTTTAGGTGGAGGAAGTTTTATGGATGGTATAGATAAGTTATTAACCGCCAATCCGGCTAAACTAAATGCGATAGGTAGCCATAATTCATCGGTTCCATGGACCGTGCTTTTAACTGGCCTATTGTTCAATAACTTGTTTTATTGGTGTACGAATCAGTCGATTATTCAACGAACTTTAGGTGCTGAAAATTTAGCAGAAGGGCAAAAAGGAGTTTTGTTTGCCGGGATGTTCAAAATATTCGGCGCTACATTTTTAGTAGTTCCAGGAATTATTGCTTTCCTATTATATGGTAATACACTTCCAAATGCGGATATGGCATTTCCGACACTCGTTATTAATGTCTTGCCATTAGCTTTATCTGGATTTATAGCCGCAGTATTATTCGGGGCGATATTAAGTTCATTTAATGGAGCACTAAACAGTTCAATCACATTATTTACTTTGGATATTTATCGTCCAATATTTAGACCAAATGCAAAAGAGTTTGAATTGGTAAAAGTTGGGAGGGTTTTTGCTGCGTTACTAGCAACTATTTCAGTAGTTATCGCACCGTTCATAATCTTTGCTCCATCGGGTCTCTTCTATTATTTACAAGAGATGAATGGCTTTTATAGTTTGCCAATCATTGCGATGGTCATGGTAGGATTTTTCAGCAAACGAGTTCCTGCAAACGCTCCGAAAGTTGCGATTGTTGTGCACGTTATCCTTTATGCCTTATCGAAACTAATTCTTGGTCACGTGAATTTCCTTTACGTATTAACTGTATTATTCCCTATTAACATATTTGTAATGTTAATTATCGGAAGATTAAAACCTAGGGAAACGCCATTTGAACTTTATAATTCAAACAAAGTAGATCTAAAGCCATGGAAACATGCAAAAGCTTTTTCAGGTTTAATTATCGCATTAATGATTGGGGTTTATGCATTCTTCTCTCCGATTGGCGTAGGAAAAGTAGAGCTTGAATATTCCCCAATTTCATTAATCTTTATGGTAGGCAGTATTCTATTATTAGGCGCCCTATTTTGGTTTTGGAGAAGTACGAATCGAAAATTGGATCCCCCGACATCACCATTGGATCCTAAAATATCACCATATGGACCAACTAAAAAATTAGTGAAAGAAGAGGGATAAGAAAATCATGAATAAAGTAACGGTAGGCATTATTGGAGCGGGACGAATTGGTCAACTCCATGCGAATAATATATTAGGATCAACTAAATTTCATTTAAAAGCGATAGCAGATGTAGCAATTGAACATTTAAAAGGGACAAATTTCGAACAGTACGTCCCAGTTATTACGAATCGCTGGGAAGACTTGACAGAAGACCCGGAAATCGATGCGATTTTTATTTGCACGCCGACAAGTACGCATGTGCGTCTTATAACGGAAATTGCAAAGTCGGGAAAGCATATTTTTTGTGAAAAACCAATTAGTTTCAATATAAAGGAAACGGAAAAAGCACTTGAAGTCGTTCGAGAAGCTAACGTGAAATTTCAAATTGGCTTTAATCGACGCTTTGATAAGCACTTCAGAAAAGTTTTTGACATCGTCCGTGCTGGGAAAGTCGGCACGCCTCATATAATAAAAATCACTTCTCGTGATCCAGAAGCACCCTCTGAAAACTATATTGAACATTCAGGTGGAATGTTTATGGACATGACGATTCATGATTTTGATATGATTCGTTATCTCTCGGGAAATGAAGTCGTTGAAGTTTCCGTAAAAGCAGCAAATTTAATAGATCCAAAGTTCGCGCGATATAACGATGTGGATACGGCAATTATTACACTAACTTTTGCAGATGGGTCCCTAGGTGTCATTGATAATAGCCGTCAAGCAGTTTATGGATACGATCAAAGAATAGAAGTATTCGGTAACGAGGGAGTAGTTTCCGCTGAAAACGAACGTTATACGAATGTCCAACTTTCAACGAAAGAATCGGTTTCGATTGATCATCCTAAACATTTTTTCCTTGATCGCTATAAAGATGCATTTATAGAAGAAATCAATGAATTCGCTACTGCAATTTTAGAAGATCAACCAATTAGTTGTACTGGAGAAGATGGTATTAAAGCTGAACTAATTGCGCTTGCTGCACAAATATCTCATAAAGAAGGGCGCTCCGTTTCCCTATCCGAAATGATTCCGAAACAGACTATAGTGTGAAAGTAATTGTTGCAAAATAAAATTAATAAATGTAAACTACAGTTATACAAGTTAAGCGCTTAACTCCTTTTAGCCTTGTAATTCAAACTACTATATATCAATTGTGAAAGGGGTGGTTGTTTTTGTTTGATGAAAATAAAGTAAAGCTTGGAATTGCCCCAATCGGTTGGACGAACGATGATTTGCCCGAACTTGGTGGAAAAAACACTTTTGAACAATGCATTAGTGAGATGGCACTTGCAGGATTTACCGGATCCGAAGTGGGCAATAAATACCCTCGTACTATTTCGACATTGAAAAAGGCGTTGGAATTACGTGGAATGGAAATTGCTAGTGCTTGGTTTAGTGCATTTATTACGACTAAGCCATTTGAAGAAACAGAAAACGCATTTTTAGAACATCGTAACTTCCTGCACGAAATGGGTGCTAAAGTAATCGTCGTTTCCGAACAAGGTCATAGCATTCAGGGACAGGAAAATACACCATTATTTATTGAAAAGCCTATTTTTACAGAAGAAGATTGGAATGTTCTTGCCAAAGGATTAAATCGGCTTGGTGAATTGGCACAGGAAAAAGATATGAAAATTGTTTTTCATCATCACATGGGCACGGGTGTGCAAACGACCGAAGAAATTAATCATTTAATGGATATTACTGATCCGAAACTTGTTTATTTACTTTTTGATACTGGACATCTTTACCTTTCTGGAGAAAATCCAATAGAGGTCCTTGAAAAACATTTCTCTCGAATTAAGCATGTTCATTTAAAAGATGTTCGATTACCGATTTTTGATAAAGTTAAAAATGAACAATTAAGCTTTCTACAAGGGGTAAAAAAAGGAGTTTTTACAGTTCCAGGAGATGGGATTATCAATTTCAAACCAATATTCCAAGTTTTAGCGGAATTAGGCTATGAAGGATGGATGATTGTTGAAGCAGAACAAGATCCAGCAGTCGCGAATCCATTTGAATACGCGTTAATGGCTAGAAATTATCTTAAGAAGACGGCAGGGGTGTAAAACAGTGAAGAAGATTAAAGTAGGAATTGTAGGACTTGGACGATTAGGACGTCAGCATGCAGAAAATATTGCATTTCGAATTCCTAATTGTGAATTGACGGCTGTATGCAGTGTGTTGAAGGAAGAAGTCGACGAAGTTCAAAAACAATGGAATATTCCATATGGCTATACAAGCTATAATGAAATGCTTGAAAACAAAGAACTTGACGCTATTTTCATTGCCTCACCTTCAGGTTTTCACTGTGAGCAGATCAAACAGGCACTTACTGCTGGATTTCATGTATTTAGTGAAAAACCATTGGGACTATATATGGAAGAAGCAATAGAAGTACAGGAAGCGGTAAGCGCTCATCCAAACCAAGTGTTTATGTTAGGATTCATGCGTCGTTATGACCGTTCTTACATGGCCGCGAAAAAGAAAATTGATAACGGTGACATAGGTGAACCAATGTTTATCCGTTGTTATGGACTAGATCCTGCTGCTCAAATGGATAACTTCCTGAAATTTGCAAAAGCCAACTATAGCGGAGGATTATTCCTTGATATGTCAATTCATGATTTTGATTTGGCCCGCTGGTATTTAGGGACGGAAGCAAAAGAAGCATGGGCAATTGGCGGAAGTTACTCTAGGTCAGAATTTGATGAACTTAATGATGCTGAAACTGGTGCTGCAATGGTTCGTTTCGAAAATAATGCAATTGGAATTTTTGTTGCAGGGCGAAATAGTGCACACGGCTATCATATTGAAACTGAAATCATCGGGACGAAAGGAAGTCTTCGGATAGGAACGATTCCAGAACGTAATCAAGTTGTCGTAATGAATGAGACTGGGGTAGTTCAGGAGTGTTATGACGGGTTTTTAGAACGATTTGAACAAGCTTATTTGAGTGAAGTAGAAGAGTTTATTAATTGTATTTTGGAAGACCGAAAACCTTCTGTTAATGTGAATGATGGTGTTGAGTCGACACTTTTAGGGTATGCTTGTAAGGCATCCTTTGAAACTGGTAATTTGGTAAATGTTCAAGATCTTTCAATTCAACTTAACGAAAAAGCGGAAGATACTCCGTTACTTCTAACTTAAAATAAAAAAAATTAAACTATATACCTTCTATTGGATGCATCTATAAATAGAAACGAGGCCATTTACATGAGACCAACAATTTATGATGTAGCTAAGGAATCAAAAGTATCAATTGCAACTGTATCAAAAGTAATTAACAACTCCGGAAATATGCGCGACTCAACCCGACAGCGAGTAAAAGATGCGATGAAACGGTTAAATTATCGACCAAGTATGATGGCATCCGCTTTAACCGGGAAAGGTACTGAAACGCTCGGATTGTTAGTTCCGGATATATCGAATCCATTTTTTTCTGAACTGGCCAGAACAATTGAAGACCGCGCTCATGAAAATGGTATGAGTGTCATCATTTGTAGCACAGACTACAATCCGGAAAAAGAAGCAAAATACCTTGATTTATTGCAAAGGAAACAAGTAGATGGATTTATTGTTGCATCCACCTTTCAAGATAAAAGTCTGCTAAATGAATTAAAATCAAATGGCGTCCCACTTGTCATGTTAACCCATGATAATGTAGGTCTAAATGCGCCGTCTGTTTCAGTAGATGATTTTAAGGGTGGATATGAAGCGACTTCCTATCTGATATCGGCTGGACATGAAAATATTGTCATTATTGCTGAGCATGCGAATAGTAGCAGTATGCGAATTTACGGTTATCGGGAAGCCCATGTGGCTCACGGCTTAACCTGTTCGGAAGAAAATATTTATAAAACAACAGCTTTAGTTGAAAATGGTAGAAAGACATTTTTAGAAATTGTAAATAAAGGTCAAACACCTACAGCTATATTTGCATGTAATGATTTGATAGCAATTGGTGTCATTCAAGGTGCAAAAGAAATAGGGATTAATGTGCCGATGCAATTATCCGTCATCGGGTTTGATGATACGATTCTCGCAACAACGACTGTGCCCGCTTTAACTACGGTTGCCCAGCCTATATCTGATATGGGAAGAAAAGTAGTTGATATTATTATAGCTGAAATTAAAGGGGAAGACTTGACAACAGAAAGTGTTTTGTTTCCTCCAGAATTAATCGTACGTGGGACGACTAAGTAAGTAGCGGTTAATAGAAGAAGAAAATCTTGCTCCCTGATAAAGTGTATATTTTACAGGGAGAATAAGCTTTAAAAATCACTTTTGAGTGAGAGAATTATTTGACACTTAAAGGATATACTTTTATACTTAAATTAGTTAAGCGCTTACCTTGGAAGCTTGAGAGCGTTTTCAATTAAGAACATTAAGAAATGCATGTTTTATTAAATGTTTTATCATTGCGAAGGAGGAACTAACTTTGAATCCACTTAAATTTGCATCGGATCGGTCACTAGATCTGATTGCGGTAGGTAGGCTTTGCATAGATTTGAATGCAAATGAGACAAATCGTCCAATGGAAGAGACTAGTACATTTACAAAGTATGTTGGCGGATCACCCGCTAATATTGCTATTGGTACTGCCCGACTTGGTCAAAAAGCTGGTTTTATTGGTAAAGTAGCGGATGATCAAATGGGCCGTTTTATTACAGGGTATTTGGAAGAGAACAATATTGATACAAATGGAATTACGATTGATAATACAGGTGCGGTTACGGGACTAACATTTACGGAAATTAAAAGTCCAGAAGATTGCAGTATCCTAATGTACCGTGATAATGTCGCAGATTTAAAACTACATCCGTCGGAAGTTAACGAGGAATATATTAAACAATCGAAAGCGCTTCTAATTTCGGGAACGGCTCTTGCGCAAAGTCCATCTAGGGAAGCAGTTTTTTTAGCACTTGAATATGCAGTGAAACACGATGTTACTGTATTTTTCGATCTTGATTATAGACCATACACATGGGTAGATGAAGCGGAAACTGCTGTGTATTATAATCTAGCTGCTGAAAAGTGCGACGTACTAATCGGTACTCGTGAAGAATTCGACATGATGGAAAAGCTATTAAATATAGAAGAATCGGATGATCATTATACAGCATCGCGGTGGTTTTCATATAAAGCAGAAATTGTCGTTATTAAACACGGTGGTGATGGTTCTATTGCATATACGAAAAATGGGGATTCCCATCGTAGTGGAATTTTCCGAACAAACGTCTTGAAAACATTTGGTGCAGGTGATTCATACGCATCCTCATTTATTTTTGGTTTGATGAATGGAAAAGAAGTTTCGGAGGCGATGAAGATGGGAAGTGCATCAGCTTCCATTGTTATTTCACGTCATAGTTGTTCCGACGCAATGCCAACAAAAGAAGAGTTAACACATCATATAGCAACTGGAGTTTATGAACCGGTCCAATAAAAAGGGAGAGAATGATAAAATGACAACAACAACAAAAATAGAACGTTTGAAAAACTATATTGGTGGAGAATGGGTTGATTCACTTACAGATAAAAGTGAAATTGTTGTAAATCCAGCAACAGGAGAGGAATTAGCTGAAGTACCTCTTTCAACAAAAGAAGATCTTGAACGTGCAGTCGAAGCCGCAGATGAAGCATTTAAAACTTGGTCAAAAACCGCAGTACCGCGTCGTGCTCGTATTTTATTTAAATATCAACAGCTGCTCGTCGAAAACTGGGATGAGTTAGCAAAACTAATCACTATTGAAAATGGTAAAAGTTTTGCAGAAGCACACGGCGAAGTACTGCGCGGTATCGAATGTGTTGAATTTGCAGCAGGTGTGCCAACGCTTATGATGGGTGAACAATTGCCTGATATTGCAACAGGAATCGAATCAGGAATGTATCGATACCCAGTTGGGATAGTCGGTGGAATTACACCATTTAACTTCCCGATGATGGTGCCTGCTTGGATGTTCCCACTTGCGATTGCATGCGGAAATACATTTATCCTAAAACCATCGGAACGTACACCACTTCTTGCGAATCGTCTGATTGAATTATTTACAGAAGCTGGTCTACCAAAAGGCGTTTTGAATCTTGTGCATGGTGCACATGATGTTGTTAATGGAATTCTTGAACATAAAAAAATCAAAGCAGTTTCATTTGTTGGGTCACAACCTGTTGCTGAATATGTGTATAAAACTGGAGCAGCAAATTTAAAGCGTGTTCAAGCACTTGCTGGAGCTAAAAACCACTCTATCGTATTAGCAGATGCCAACTTAGATGCTACAACGACACAAATTATAAGTGCTGCTTTTGGATCAGCTGGCGAACGGTGTATGGCAGCGGCGGTTGTTGCAGTAGAAGAGTCTATTGCAGATGAACTCGTTGAAAGACTCAAACAGGCGGCAGATGCACTTATTATAGGTAACGGGCTTGATGAAGGCGTATTCCTAGGACCCGTAATCCGTGATTCTCATAAAGACCGAACGCTTGGTTATATTGATAAAGGGGTAGAAGAGGGAGCGACTATGGTACGTGACGGTCGCAAAGATAAAGAAGTTGAAGGAAAAGGTTATTTTGTAGGACCTACAATCTTTGACAATGTGACACGAGAAATGAAAATTTGGCAAGATGAAGTTTTCGCTCCAGTCCTTTCTATTGTACGAGTTAAAGATTTAGCAGAAGGAATAGAGGTTGCAAATGCTTCACCATTTGCAAATGGTGCTTGCTTATATACTGATAGTGCAGCAGATATTCGTCAATTCCGGGAAACGATTGATGCAGGAATGCTCGGTATCAACCTTGGAGTTCCAGCACCTATGGCATTTTTCCCATTCTCGGGCTATAAAGACTCGTTTTATGGTGATCTTCATGCAAATGGTAAAGATGGCGTTGAGTTTTATACAAGAAAGAAAATGGTTACAGCGCGATACATGAAATAAAATAGTTGTAAAAAGGAAGAGGAGATGGTGTGCGTAACCTCTCCGACTTCCTTCTTTTCATATATAAAGAATATAAGAGAGAAGGGATAGAACATGAATACGATTCGATTAACGACAGCACAAGCACTTGTTAAATTTATAAATGCACAATATGTTGAATTTGATGGTAAACAGGAAAGATTTGTAAAAGGCATTTTCACGATTTTTGGTCATGGGAACGTTGTCGGTTTAGGAGAGGCGCTTTCGGAATCTCCAGGTGAACTCGAAGTTTATCAAGGTCGAAATGAACAAGGTATGGCAAATGCGGCCATGGCTTTTGCGAAACAAAAACATCGTAAACAAATCATTGCATGCACATCGTCTGTTGGTCCTGGAGCCGCAAATATGGTGACGTCAGCGGCGACCGCCACAGCAAATAATATTCCACTATTATTGTTACCTGGTGATGTCTTCGCAACTCGTCAACCAGATCCAGTTCTTCAACAGATTGAACAAACACATGATTTGTCTATCTCAACAAATGATGCATTCCGCCCGGTAAGCAAGTATTGGGACCGTGTCAGTCGCCCGGAGCAGCTAATGTCAGCGATGCTCAATGCAATGCGTGTCTTAACGAACGCGGCAGATACGGGTGCTGTCACAATTTCACTCCCTCAAGACGTACAAGCTGAAGCATGGGATTATCCAACCTCATTTTTTGAAAAGCGGATTCATCGAATTGAACGACGTCTTCCGTCGGTTGAAAGTGTAAAAGAAGCAGCCGAACTTATCCAATCAAAGAAAAAACCATTGCTTATATTAGGTGGCGGTGTACGCTATTCAGAAGCGGCAGATGAATTCGTAAAATTTGCGGAAACGCATCATATTCCTTTTGCAGAAACACAGGCGGGTAAAAGTGGAGTTGAAAGTTCCCATCTACTGAATCTTGGCGGCATTGGTGTAACAGGAAACTCTTCCGCAAATAAGATTGCAAACGAAGCTGACCTAATTATTGGTGTGGGTACGAGGTTTACTGATTTTACAACAGCTTCCAAACAATTATTTGGTAATGCTGATATTCTAACGATAAACATCTCTGAATTTCATGCAAATAAATTGGATGCGACTCAAGTTGTTGCTGATGCACAGGAAGGTCTAAAAGCGATTGGTCTAGCAATTGAAGATTACAAAACTAGCTACGACAATGAGATTGAAGAAGCCCAAAAAGGGTGGCAAGAAGAACTTGAACGCCTTTACGGGATAACTTATGGTGATGGATTCATCCCGGAAATTGCTGGACATTTGGATGATAAGCTTGATGAGTATCGAGAAGCACTTGGTTCTGATCTTGCACAGACACGTGTTCTTGGTGTGATAAATGAATTAGTAGACGAAGATGCGATAATCGTCGGTGCGGCTGGAAGCTTACCTGGTGATTTACAACGTATGTGGAAGTCTGGAAAACGCAATACATATCATATGGAATATGGTTATTCCTGTATGGGATATGAAATCGCGGGTTCTTTTGGTGTGAAACTTGCAGAACCTACTAAAGAGGTATATGCAATGGTAGGGGATGGAAGTTATTTGATGCTCCATACAGAACTTGTAACGAGTATTCAAGAAAATAAAAAGATTTATATTCTGCTATTCGATAACTCTGGTTTTGGGTGCATCAATAATTTACAAATGGGTAATGGGTTACCAAGTTTCGGTACAGAATTTCGTAAACGAAATGAAGAAACTGGCCAAATGGATGGATCGATTATGACGATTGACTTTGCAAAAGTAGCAGAAGGCTACGGTGCAAAAACATATACCGTACACACAAAGGAAGAACTCGAAGCTGCATTACTTGATTCAAAAAAACAAAAAGTAACAACATTGATTGACATTAAAGTACTGCCTAAAACAATGACTGATGGCTACGACGCTTGGTGGCATGTAGGAGTTCCAGAAGTTTCAGAAAAAAAGAGTGTACAAAACGCATATGAAAGTAAGGAAGATAATCTAGGAAAAGCCCGTAAATATTAACTGTTTGATACCTTGAAATAATGATTGTAAACAAAGATACTCCTGCGGGCAAGGAAGGCAAAGATAGAGAGAGAATCGCTCACTTTTGCCTAGTGAGCCCTTACAGGAGAAGCTGCCTCGTAGAACGGATTTGGCGACGAGAAACGGAAATCAACAACGCTCTATTTAAGGGGCTGAGTCAAATGATTTTCTTATTTAATGAGAATCTTTACTTAACATATCCAAGAAGGAGAAATAATATGACACTCGTAAAAATGAAGGATATTTTACAAGCAGCCGAAGAGAATAACTATGGTGTCGGTGCTTTTAGCGTTGCGAATATGGAAATGGTTATCGCGGCAATTAGAACGGCAGAGGAGCATCGTTCACCACTCATTTTGCAAATTGCAGAAGTTCGTCTTGGACCTTCCCCGCTTCATTTAATCGGTCCGATGATGATTGAAGCTGCAAAAAAAGCGAGCGTACCGGTTGCGGTCCACTTTGATCATGGTGAAACGGAAGAAAAGATTAAAGAAGCGCTAGAAATTGGGTTTACATCAGTCATGTATGACGGTTCACTTCTTTCGCTTGAAGAAAATATAGTGGAAACGAAAAAGATAGTGAAACTTGCAGAATCCTACGGGGCGACAGTAGAGGCTGAAATTGGCCGAGTAGGTGGAAGTGAAGATGGGACGGTTGATATTGAAATCGCAATTACATCTGTTGAGGAAGCGAAACGATTTGCTACGGAAACGGGAATTGATGCACTTGCGATAGCAATTGGTAATGCCCACGGAGTTTATAAAGGGAAACCGAATTTACGGTTCGACCTACTTGATGAAATTAATCAAGAAGTTGAAATTCCTCTCGTTCTACACGGCGGTTCCGGTATCTCACAAGATGATTTTCGTACTGCTATTGTCCATGGAATCCGTAAAATCAACGTTGCAACATCTACATTTAACAATGTTGTAAAATGTGTTAATGAAGATGCACCTTTCACGGATTACTTTACTTTTCACGAGCGGTTGATTCAAGCTGCTGCTGAAAATGTGAAAGTCCATATGGAAATGTTTCAAAGTACAGGACGCATTTAGGAGGAATATGTATGTATGAAAAATTAGGTGAATTAAAAGAAGGCTACACAAAAATTACGGATATGGAAGATAAACATTCGGATATGCTTCAAGATATTGGGATTTATACATTAGCTGTAGACAAAGTAGAAGTGTTTTCTGACAATAAAAAGGAACAAGCAATTCTTTTACTTGAGGGAGCTGTCCTATTGGAATGGAATGGCCAGTCACAGGAAGTAAAACGGGCATCGGTTTTTGAGGACAATCCGTGGTGTCTACATGTACCTCTTGGAATGGATGTTAAAGTAACTGCACTCGACAAAAGCGAAGTTCTTGTTCAAAAAACAGATAATGAAACATCATTCGAAGCAAAACTGTATACTCCGGAAGATTGCGAAAGTACACAAGCAGGTGAGGGGATGTGGGATGGAACAGCTGAACGTGTAATTCGTACGATTTTCGACTACAATAATGCACCTTATTCTAACTTAGTAATTGGTGAAGTTATTTCGTATCCAGGCCGTTGGTCGAGCTATCCACCTCACCACCACGACCAACCAGAAGTTTATTACTACCGTTTCGACAAACCACAAGGATTCGGTTGTGCGATGGTTGGGCAAGATGCGTATCGACTTGAACATAATAGTTACCTAACGATACCAGGTGATTTAGACCATCCACAGGCAACGGCACCCGGTTATGCAATGTATTTCTGCTGGATGATCCGCCATTTGGAGAATAACCCATGGACGGAGCGAGTTTTTGAGGAAGAACATAAGTGGATGCTTGAGTCAGATGCAAAAATATGGCCTGAAAAATAAATTTGGTAAGCAACAGCGCTGCATATAAGAGCGCTGTTTTTCATCCTTTAATGAAAGCAGGTGAGTGTTTGAAAAAGGAACAAGCAAATCCAATATCTATCAAGGACCATCTTAACTTTATAGCGATGGTTTTCTGTTTTTGGATGGCAATTTATATTTATGCGCCGGTCTTCGGTGTTTATTTGGAAACGATTAACTTCTCGTATTCTACAATTGGTGTTATTTTAGGAAGCTACGGTGTTACACAAGTTCTGTTTCGTTTACCGTTAGGGGTATTGTCAGATCATCTACAAGGAATTCGAAAAAATCTATTGATTATTGGATTTGTAATGGCCCTGCTAAGTAATCTTTTGCTCGTTTATTTCGAGTCATTTTTAGTAGTTATAATCGCACGACTCTTAATTGGAATAACTGCCTCAATGTGGGTAATGGCAACCGTTTTATATTCATATTATTTTACAGCCCAACATTCAGCCAAAGCGATGGGTATTATGCAGTTTGTAACAGTCGCAACTCAATTTTTGGGGATGGCGATCAGTGGATATCTGGTTTATTTGTTCGGTTGGACTTTTCCATTCTGGCTAGGAACAATTGCATCAGCTGGTGGTATTTATTTTTCCTGGAAAATAAAAGATGTTCCTTCGGAGAATGAAAAAGCGAAACCCGAAATTTCTATGAAACAACATATAATAGAAGTGATAAGAATACCAAACTTATTAATCATTACTTTTTTATCGCTCGTTGCCCATGCTATCCTATTCATTACAATTTTTGGTTTTAGTCCAATTATTGCATCGTCAGTTGGGGTGTCAGAGAAATTATTTGTTTGGTTAATTATCGCATTTTTTATTCCACATATTTTGGCTTCTATTAGTTTTATTTTCTTTGAATTACCAGATAGGTTCATTAAAGTTATTATTGTCAGTAGTTTTATCGTAACAGCAGTTTGTTTACTTAGTATCCAAGGAACTGTAACACTTCTAAAACTTAACGTTGCACATGTTGGCATAGGACTAGCGCTAGGTGTTATCTTTCCATTGTTGTTAAGCGAAGTAGTAAAAATTAGCCCTGACTATCTAAAAATGTCTGCAATGGGTTTTTATCAATCTTTTTATGCAATCGGGATTTTGTTAGGTCCGATACTAGCAGGCATTGTCGCAAATTCCTTTGGCTTACTAGAAGTATTTCTATCCACTGGCGTATTGTCACTGATTGTCGGGATCATGTCGATTTTTCTTATTCGGAGCAGACCTTAGATAAAGTTACTCAGTGGCATATGGTACCTCTTAAAAGTCCTCCCAATCCGTACAACCCACCTACAACAAAAAAAGTATCGTTTCTCTCAAATTCAAGAGAAAGGATACTTTGTAAGGGCTTCCGCAACGCATTTCAGGTACCTGTGCAAGAAACTATTCCAAAAATACACTACAATTGCATAATCCAAAAGAAGAACCCCGATTATAAACGCTTTTTCCGGTTTCTTTCGAGTTTTTATTCAAATTCGTGAATTGTCATAATTGCACCTTTCACAGGTACCTTTCTCGATAAAAGAATACTACGAGTCCATCAAATGCAGTGCAAACTCCAAATCCGCTTCCAAATGCTCTTTCATTAATCTACTTGCTAGTTCAGGCTTGTGGTCTGCGATTGCTTGGCAAATTTGATCATGCTCGTCTATTAAAAAAGGTCTTTTGTGCATGACCACGGCTGTACTAAACATGAAAATAATCGATTGCATCCGATCGACTGTGTCAATCATTATTGGGTTATTGCTAGCACGAACAATCAGGTCATGGAAAAGTTTGTTTGCCTCAATGACTTCGTCAGGTGATCCATTCCGCCCGATTTCCACACATTCTCGCAACTTCTTGTGATCCTCTTCTAACATAAATGAAGCAGCCATATAAGCGGCATGGCATTCGATGAGCATACGCATTTGAAACAAATGCCTAAAATCCATTTCCGACGGCTTGATGACCTTTTTTCTTTTGATCAATCCCTCTTGTTCCAACCGCCGAATTGCTTCTCTAATAGGTGTGCGACTAACCCCGATTTCCTCTGCAAGCCTCTCTTCGACCAACTTTGTTCCGCCGGCATATTCTCCACTGAAAATTCGATCACGAATCATTTCATATGCAAGAGTTTGAGCAGTACCTTTTTTATTGTTGACCACGAATGAACCCCTCCAAATTAAATGACATCGATAATTCTATTATACAAAAATAAGTAAAGTAGTGCGTCTATTAAACCGATTGTATCCAAAAACAAATTCACTGTATACAAAACTGAAAACTTATTATATGATACATATAGTTTATGAAAGCGTTTACTCTAGGAGGTAAAGAAATGAATGTAGGATTTATCGGACTTGGAATTATGGGAAAACCAATGGTCCTTAATTTATTGAAGAATGGTTATGAAGTAAAAGCATTTGATTTAAATGAGCAAGCACGTAAAGAGGTTGTTGAGGCAGGCGGAAAAGAAGCCAATAACCTACTGGAAGCAACAAATGAAAGCAATGTCATAATTACCATGCTTCCGAATGCGGCTATTGTGAAGCAGGTGTTGTTGGGTGAAAACGGCGTGTATGAATCAATTCAAGAAGGTGCAGTAGTGATTGACATGAGTTCAATTTCACCGGTAGATTCCCAGTATATCGCTGGAAAGTTTGCTGAGAAAGGCGTTGCATTTTTGGATGCGCCTGTAAGTGGCGGTGAGCCGAAAGCTATTGACGGAACGATGTCAATTATGGTTGGCGGGGAAGAAGACGCTCTTACTAAAGTATTGCCTGTTCTCAAAGCAATGGGAGAAGAAGTAACTTACGTCGGTGGAAGCGGTAGTGGAACGACAACTAAACTAGCAAATCAAATTCTTGTGAATGTCACGATTGCTGCCATGTCTGAAGCTGTTGTACTCGCATCAAAAGCGGGAATTGATGTGGAAAAGATGTATCAAGCAATTAGAGGAGGACTTGCAGGAAGTGCGGTTCTCGATGCGAAGATGCCTCTTGTTCTTGAACGTAATTTCGTTGCGGGCGGCAGAATTGATATTAACCTGAAAGATTTAACGAATGTACTCGAAGCGGGTCATGCAATTGGCGTACCAATGCCACTTACATCGAATGTAGTGGAGATGTTCCATGCGCTTAAGGTAGATGGAAAAGCAGCAGATGATCACGGCGGGCTTGTTCAATATTATGAGAAACTAGCTAACTTTAAAATACCGGTAGGTGGAAAAGAAATTGAATAACGTGCAGAAACGAGTAAATAATCTTCCATCGTATGGTCCCGAGTTAGACATAATGTGGAACAAGGAACGTGAATCATTTTCAACGAAAATCATTGTTTTAGATGACGATCCTACTGGTGTGCAAACGGTACACGGTATACCGGTATTTACGGATTGGAATATAGAAACGATTGAAGAGGTTTTTAAAGAGGAGCGGCAACTAGTTTTCATCTTAACGAATTCACGTGCATTTTCTGTTTTGGAAACAACACAGGTGCATACAGACATAGCACAACGTATTGCGCAAGTTTCGGAACGCCTGGGTCAACCTTATTTACTTGTGAGTAGAGGGGACTCCACTTTACGCGGACATTATCCTTTGGAAACAGAAATTCTAAAAGAAACCATCGAAAAGCAAAGTACACTTCGCTTCGATGGAGAAATTCTATTGCCGTTCTTTAAAGAAGGTGGAAGAGAAACAATCGACGATGTACATTACGTAAAACAAGGGGATAAATATATTCCGGCGGGTGAAACAGAGTTTGCTAAAGATCGAATGTTTGGTTTTTCAAATAGCAATCTACGAGATTGGATTGAAGAAAAAACAAATGGTGTATTCAAACGAGCGTCTGTACAGTCAATTACGTTAGATGAGTTACGTGCACTCGACATCGATGCAATCGTCGAAAAGTTGATGCACCTTAAGAACTTTGAAAAACTTATCGTGAATGCGGTTACGGAGGAAGACGTTAAAGCATTTTCAATTGCATTATTGCGTGCAATAAAATCAGGGAAAATTTATTTATATAGAACAGCCGCTTCGTTTACAAAAGTTATTGGCGATATTTCTTCTAAACCGTATTTAGAGGCGAAAGATTTATTGCATGAAGATAGCCCGTATGGTGGGCTTGTCGTTATCGGATCACATGTTCAAAAATCTACAGATCAGCTGAATCGCTTGAAAGAAAAAGAGTCACTCCATTTTATTGAGTTTGCTTGCAACCTTGTTGTCGAAAACAATCTATTTAATGAAGAAATTAAACGTGTCCAACATGAAGTTAATGCAAAAATTTCAGAAGGAACGACGGTTGTTGTTTACACTTCAAGAGAACGCCTTGATTTGGGTGAAGGTCGCGGGGAAGAAGAGCTTGCATTATCTGTGAAAATTTCAAATGCAGTCACGCAGTTTGTTAATCAGTGTCATCCACAACCGCGTTTCGTTATTGCCAAAGGCGGCATTACGTCAAGTGATGTCGGAACAATTGGGCTTAAGGTAAAAAAGGCCGAAGTACTAGGACAGATTGCGCCGGGAGTTCCAGTTTGGAAAACAGGGGAAGAAAGTGTCTTTCCGGAAATCCCGTATGTAATCTTCCCAGGGAATGTAGGAGAAGTAGATACACTAAAGGAAGTCGTAGAAAAGTTGCAATAACAAGTTGCAATAACAAATAGGGGGTATTGAAATGGTAGAAGGAAATATGTTAATTGTGATTTTTATCTTATCGCTAGCCGCGTTATTTTTCATGATATTGAAGCTCAAAGTTGAGCCTTTTATGTCACTAATTGGGGTAGCACTTGCAGCGGCTCTTGTTCTCGGATTTCCGTTAGCGGAAATACCAGGTATCGTAGCAACTGGTTTTGGATCCACATTAATCGGTGTTGGGATATTAATTGGACTGGGCATTATTTACGGTCAAATTCTTGGTGCATCGGGTGCAATTGAAAAAATTGCGCAAGCAGTACTACGATTATTCGGTGCAAAAAGATCGGCAGCCGGATTATCCATTACAGGTGTTGCTGTATCAATCCCGGTCTTTTTCGATGCAGCTTTCGTTATTTTAAGCGGGCTTGTAAAAAGTTTGTCGAAAAGAACTGGAATTTCTATTGTTACATTTGTAACGGCGCTTGGTGTCGGTCTCATTGTATCTCACAGTATGATTCCGCCAACGCCAGGTCCATTAGTCGTTGCTGAAAATACCGGTGCGGATTTAGGATTATTTATTTTATACGGTATTCTTTGTGCAATCCCTTCCACACTTATTGGTGGCTACTTTTACGGTACGTTTATCGGAAAACGTATAAAAGTCACGGATTCCGTTGATGTGGAGGAGGAATTGCCTGTTGAGGAAACAAAAACAGGTAAGGAAATTTCTACAGGTTTATCGTTATTTCTACTAGCGTTGCCGATTGGTTTAATCCTTCTGAACACAGTGACAAAGTTATGGCTTCCGGCAGGGCCCCTCACAACGCTTCTTGGATTTATCGGGGACAAAAACGTAGCGCTTTTCATTAGTGTGGTTGTTGGATTGATTGTTTTACGACCATATATTCAAGTACCTTATAGTAAATTATATGATGAAGCGATGAACTCGGCTGGAATGATTATTTTAGTGACTGGTGCGGGTGGTGCTTTTGGAGCGGTGATTAGCCAAAGTGGGATTGGGGATTATTTAGTCGCAACTATGCAAAGCTGGAGTATGCCAGTTCTGTTGTTGGCGTTTATATTCTCGCAAATTTTACGTGCTTCTCTCGGATCGACTACTGTCGCGCTTATTACGACATCTTCAATATTGGGGCCTCTAGCTGTGGAATTGGGTGCATCTCCTGTTTTACTGGGACTTGCAATTTGTGCGGGCGCAATCGGTCTTTCGTTACCGAATGATTCAGGATTCTGGGTTGTTAACAAATTTGGTCGCTTAACAATCCCGCAAACTCTTCAAGCCTGGACTATTGGTGGATTTATTGCTGGGCTTTCGGCATTGGGAATGGTATTGCTACTTAGTCTGTTTAGCGGATTCTTGCCGGGCTTGTAATTTTGATTTGACGAGACACGAAGTGAAATAATATTATTAAATGAAATAGAAGTCAGCCATAAATATTCGGCTGACTTCTATTTGAATTTATTGTCATAATTCCATCTTTCCCGGTATCTTAAAGGCTCTTCTCCTGATCATAATCCCGCAACTTACAATAAACCCTAGTAGCAACAAACCCCACCAAAATAAGCACCGTTGCCATCAATCCACCTTCTAACCCAAACGCACCACCTGTTAACCAATCACGCCCTGCAACTGTTTCAACGCTATAAATACCATTCGGCGCCGTCCCACTGACCGCAAAACCAAAAACATTTCCTTGAAAATAATTCCACATAATATGATAGCCAATTGGCAACCACAGACTATTTGTCGCATAAAACATATACGCGAATAAAATACCGACTACCGCGATATTGATCAACCCTAAAATACTGACATTGGGATTTAAACCGTGCGCGATGCTGAAAATCAAAGCGGATGCCACGTAGACTACCCACTTTTTATTCCCTCTGCTCGCCATCGTGGACATGACGTAGCCCCTGAAAAACATTTCCTCCGAGAAACCAACAAGAATGAACAAAATTAGAAAACTAATCGTATACACCGAGAATTGCGGACTCGACAATGGATTCACAAGTGTCACATTCCCAGTCGCCAACAACACAATAAAAATCACGGTAATTGAAATTGCACCGAGAAAAAGTCCGAACCATAAGTCTTTTAAAGAACCTCTAAAGCCCAACTGTTTTATGGTTCCTTTGTTAATAAACCGCCATAACAAGTAAGTGATTAGAATACCGCCAACGGATCCACCGCCTTGCATCAACAAGAAAATCCATGGATGCGTATCAAGAGCAGTTACGATATCAGCGGTACCTGTTTCACCATTAATAAGAGAAGGTGCTTCTGCGAAAATCAATAGTAGTGTACCAGGAAGTGAAAATAACTGTTGAACAATTATTAAAGCGACAAAGGCCAATAAAACAAGCCATCCAGCACGAATTTGACCCGATTCATTTTTAAACATCTAATCCCCCCAATTAAATATCAATAGACTATTGCAAGATTACCATAGTCATTGACAATACTTTTTAGAACGGCAAATAAAGGTAATCACTATTCTGATAATATACTAGAATCACATAAATTAAAAGGGGAAGTCGACACTAATAAATTGTCGACTTCCCTTTTAAGTGTTCTTATTGGTTTCTAACGATTCGATTCAAAACTTTTATATCCGCTTCTTGCTGAATACTACGTGCTGAAAGAACATCAATCGCATTTTTTTGATCTGCCATGTTAGAAGACAAATTTTAAAAATTATCATCGATATGTTTTTCCAAATTACTAAAATAAGGTTCCAATCCGCGAATAAGAGAAGTGTTCAAATCATCAATACTTTTATCTAGCTTATCTATTCTGGAGCCGAAAGTTTCCATTCCGGAGTCGAAGTTGTCCATTCTGGAGCTGAAGTTATCCATTCCGGAGCTGAAATTATCCATTCCGGAGTCAAAGTTATCCATTCTAGAATCTATGCTATCCATTCTAGTATTTAGGGTCGCATCTAATTTATCTATTCTTGCATTTAGAGTTGAATCCAAGCTGTCCATTCTATTATTTAGGGTTACATCTAGATTATTCATACCAGTTTTCAAGTCATCCATCTTATTGTTTAAATCTTTATCTATTGAAATTTGATTTTTTTCCATGGAGTCTAATTTAGCGAGTATTTTACTTAAGGAGCTTTCCATTATTTATCCTCTACTCTATATTAATTATGCCACTAAGTGGGATCGCCTATGACAGTCATTATTAGTAAGGCTAAGAACTGTTTGACCTAATTATACTCGATAAAGCCATCCATAATCAAACGTGCGAAATAAAAGTAAATATGGAAAATTGATTTATGTTTCCACTATTAGCGTGAAAATTTAAATTTAGTATGAAAAATGAGTGCAAATAATTATTTGGTTTAAATTAAAAGGTGAGAGCCGACTTTACAGCTCTCACCTTTCATATTTCAGTTATTATTTATTTTCACCAGATTTTCGCTTCCTATTTTTATCCCTTGATTCAGAATCAAAATCAGCTGCAAATTCTTCGTTCGACTGATTTTTTTGGTTATTGCTATTGCTGTTGATGTTATTTTTGTAGATATCGAAACTATTATGAGTTCTTTCATTCATTGTCTTTTTGGTGTTTTTATTATTCATGTATCATCACCTCCTACGACTTAATGTGCGCAGTTTAGAAGGTTTTATTCCCAAATCGTTGAAAATATCAGCTCGGAAATTTAATGTATGGAAAACTATGACTATTATCCTTGGTAATATGGTACTGTAAAAGGGATGAAAACTTTCGAAATTATGAATAAACGATAAAGGAGATAATATCATGACTTTTGTAAAGAAACCGTTTTTGGCACGCTTTGTTGATGCATTAAAAGATAAAGAAGAATTGAAAACGCCCATTATTGTTAAACATGGCGATTCGATGGATTTGGAAATTGCACGACTACAAAAAGAATTGGCTGACAAGAAATCACCAGATGATCGTAAAAAAATCGAGCAACAAATAAAGTATCTAGAAATCGGCAAGGCTGGCGAGCAGTCGTTACTATTTGAATTAACGAATTCGTTTCTGCCAATGATGATATTGCATGACGTCTACATCGAGCATAAGGGATTGAATGCCCAGTTCGATTTTATTATCGTGACAAGGAAATTTTTTATGGTTATTGAAGTGAAGAAATACTACGGCAATATTACGGTTAATGAAAAAGGCGAATTTATCAGAACCGTGAACCGTGGGAGTCGCACAGTTTTTAAAGAGGGAATGTATAGTCCGGTACGCCAAGTCGAGCGACAAGTAGAGGTTCTTCAATCAATGCTGAAGGATCATAAAATTATTGAAAGAACACCGATTCTTCACGCGGTTGCATTTGCGAATGAAAAGACCGTTATTGATTTGAAAAAGGCGCCTAAAAATATAAAAGATAAAGTATTTCGTTCTGATGGTATTGTTACGTTTTTAAAAGCTGAATTGGCCAAGAAATCTCCAATGCACTTCTTTGATAAAAGAATGCAAGATTTCGCGGAATACATCAAAGGACAACATATCAACAAGCATTTGCTAGAGAATCCTGACGAGGAAGAAGTCAGCTTCTATACAGAAGAGGAAGAAGTTCCAGTCGCTGCAACTGTTGAAGTAGAACCGGTACCAGTTTCGAATGAAGACTTGGAAGTAAAGTTAAAAGAATTCCGTAAAAAAACCGCGGACGAATCTGGAAGAAAGGCGTTCCATATCTTTACGAATAAAACCTTGGATTCTCTCATAGAAATAAAACCAACTACACTTGAAGACTTGCGAAAAGTACCAGGAATAGGCGATAAAAAGATAGAAGAGTTTGGAGCGGAATTGGTGGGAATAATAAATGATAATTAATAGGAAGGCTGACAGAGTATTAGGTACCTGTGCAAGAAACTATTCCAACAATACACTACAATTGCATAAAGTTCTTAAGGGGCACCGACTGTATATGACTTTGTCGATATCCCTTTGGTTTTTTATCCGAACTTGTGAATAGTCATAATTGCACCGTGCACAGGTACCTTGCAATAGGTACCTTGCAATAATCACATATCCCAACCCCACTCGAATAAGATGGATTAATACGTAACTCCGGAAAGAGGTGCAGTATGATCCAAATAGGTGAGAAATCATTTCAACAAAATGACTTGCGACCAACTGATAAGATGGAAAGCACAATCCTTCAGCGGATAAATGAAAGCTCAACTGTTTATTCCTATCAATCCATTGCAGAGTTATCGTATGAGCTGAAGTTGCGCAAAAGTATTATAGATAGTGCAAAAGCTATGGATCTAAGTAATGTTCGATTTGAGGTATTTAAAAATTCGCGTTGCAATCCCGGGTACTGGATCTTAACGAATGTTGGTGGATTTCAGCTACGAGCTGGCGTAAAACCATCAGATGCGATTCGTGATATCTACATGAACAGTTCCCGGTATGCATTCGAATGCGCAACGGCAATGGTTATTATTTATTATCATGCCTTTCTTAACCTGATTGGCGATGATTTATTCAATCAATTATTTCAAGACATTTATTTATACAGCTGGCATGCCGATTCGGACCTCGGATTAAAAGCCTATCATACGCGCGATTTTATCCCCGGAGATGTCGTTTATTTTAATAATCCCGATTTTGATCCTAAAAGGCCTCAGTGGCGAGGGGAGAATGCTGTTGTTTTGGGAGATGGTACGTATTTTGGTCACGGCTTCGGGGTCCAGACAGCTGAACAAATGATTCGTACTTTGAATAGAAGTAGAAAACGAGAGAGCAATCGATCAGCCTATTTATCCAATTTAGTTGCCAGACCGTCGTTTAAACAATTGTCGGATACTTTAGTAGTTCGACAAGTTTATTCGATACCTAAATATCAACCAACAGTTGTTCACCATGGCGACAGTTCAATTTCATTTGATCAATATATGTTTATATAAAACGGAAGCGAAGCAATTTGAACTTTCGAAGTCAAGCAGCTAAAACCTGTTTGGCTTTTTTACTGTTTCATTAAGAAATTTTCAACCGCCTCGTACTTCGGCGACTTATGTGGGTGAATTGTAAAAAGGGCGAAGCTTGAAACCGGAACTTCAATCGGTTCCCACTTTTCTTTTTGAATAAATAGCTTTTTTGTCGTTTTACGTTTTTTAGCGATTGTTATATGCGGTGTAAATCGATCGGAAACGGGTCGATTAAACTGAGCAGCTATGGTTTCATCGATTTCTTTTTGCAACGCTGATAACGCTTTGTTTTCTTCAATCGACAAATAGACGACACGAGGACCTGAAGGAGAACCGAAAAAAGATAATCCGTCAATTTGCATGTTAAATACAGGTGTTTTATCAGCAATCATCCGTAGACTTTCAATCAGAGAGGGCAGTGATTGTTCTGACATGGCGCCTATAAAAAGGAGTGTCACATGTAAGTCTTCTGGATGAGGAATTACTTTGTATACTTCGGTCAACTGATATTTGGCTTTGTAAGAATCCATTATATGTTCAAGGGTCGTAGGGCTTTTTATTCCAATAAAGTAGTGTGCGGACATATTTGTTCCTCCTCTGTATGACTTTTAGTTTAACCGATTATTTGCATCTAATCCTTAGGTATGAATCGGACTTATTTAAGTTTGAAAATTTCCGCTGGTGATATATACGAGTATATACATAATAGAGGAGAGTGGTAAAATGAGGAAATGGTTTTTACTAATAGCCGCAATGGGGTTAGTTTTAGCGCTTGCCGCATGTGGTGGCGACAAGAAGGATGAACCAGTTACAGAACCTGATGGCGTAGAAGATAATGAGCCAGTTGAAGAAGCTGATGAGGATGCAACAGATCCGGCAGATACGGGAGAACTTGAAGAAAATGAAGTGGTAAGAGTCGATTTGATCGATGCGAAAGATACCTCGGTAGGTACGGCAGAATTGTCTGAAGAAGATAATGGCGTGCTTGTAAAAGTGAAAGCGGAGAACTTGCCTGAAGGACCGCATGGTTTTCATTTTCATGAAGCAGGAAAGTGTGAATCGCCCGATTTTGAATCGGCAGGTGGACACTTTAATCCGACAGAAGCAGAACATGGTTTAGAAAATGATAAAGGTCCGCATGCCGGCGACTTGCCGAATCTTGAAGTTGGAAAAGACGGTAAAGTTGAAGAGGAATTTGTTGCAGAACTTGTTACGTTGAAAAAGGGAGAAGCAAATTCATTATTGCAAGATGGTGGGACGGCATTAGTGATTCATGCTGAAGCAGATGACGGAACTAGCCAACCTTCTGGTGATGCAGGAGACCGTATTGTTTGTGGCGTAATTCAATAAGGAATAAATCAAGGAAGCCGACTAGTTAACACTTTGCCGGCTTCCTTTTAATTTTGTGCGTATTCTTTCACAATTTCATAAATCTTCTCAGGTCTCAAATGAATCGATACAGATTCCTCGGTTTGCAAGGTTAGCGCTGAACCGGCGAGCCCTAATTGGCATGCGGTCAATAGCGATTCTTCGTGCAAGAGTCCATAGATTGTACAGGAAGAAAATGCGTCGCTAGCGCCTGTGACATCGACAATTTCAGTTTTGAAAGGTGAGAGATGTCCGGATTCAGTTGGAGAGGAATAATAAACGCCTTGGTCAGAAAGTAAAATAATGACTTTTTGAACGCCGCGTTCTCGGATTTTATTGGCGGTGTTTTCGCAGTCCTCGATTGAGTCGATTTTTGCTTCGCCGAGGACTTCTGCTTCTTCCTGGCTAAGCATTAGCACTTCCACACCTTCAAGACGGTGGGGGAGTTTATTTACTTTTGCTGAAGAAATCGGGTCGATGTACAAAGAGATATTTTCATCCCTGCATCGATTAATCACATAATCTATGCATTCCACGGAAATATTCGTGTCCATAAAAACGGCTTGCGAGGCAACAATATAGGACCACTTTTCTTCAATCATCGGAATAGTAATCTTTTCGTAAATGTTCATATCGGCCATGGCGACGACCGTTTCCCCGTTTTCGTCCAACAAAGTCGTGTAAGTCCCCGTGCGTTCGGTCTGCAAAATCCACACTTGGCTAACATCAACGCCGTGATTTTTCGTTTCCTGCAGCAACCAGTCGCCTTCTTTGTCATCCCCGATTGAGGTCATAAGCGACGTATTATAGCCGAGTCGACTTAAATTTTCGGCGAAATTTCGCGCGACACCACCGCAAACCTCGGTCGTTTTTACTGGATTCGACGAATATAAACGCACTTCTTGATCTGACCGCGCTTTTCGATCCGTGTTAGCCCCGCCGATGCAGACGATTGACGATTCTTCTTGGAGAATATAAGCACGCCCTTTGATTTCACCGCGTTTGGTCAAGTTCGCTATATAGTTCGCAACCGCTGACCGCGATAAACCAACCTTGGCTGATAATTCTTGTTGCGAAATGAATGGGTTTATTTTGATATGGTGTAAAATCTGTTTTTCTTTGTTCAATTAAATCACCTCGTTCTTTTTAAACAATTGTTTGCATTGGTGACAAAAGTTTTCTATACTTAATTGCACTGTAAATGGAAAGTCTAGACCTTGTCAACAATTTGAATTCAAGTATAGAAAAATCATACACCATTGTCACCACTCGGTAAATAGGCTTCACTTGGGAGGAAATGAAATGAGAATTTGGTTATATCCTCTATTAGTCGTTATCGCGGCTAGTAGTTATGGTTTAGTTTCGACAATCATTAAACTTGCTATGCTTGGCGGATTTTCGGCTTCTGAAGCTATTACAAGTCAATTTTTTATAGGCTTTTGTCTTGCGGTGCTTATTTTCATTCTAACAAACAGAACGAAGTTAAGCTTTAAAGGCTTTGGTATTCTCATTTTGGCGGGAATATTAACGGCAATGACAAATATCGTTTATGGCAGGTCGTTAATTTATTTGCCCGCGTCATTGGCTGTTGTACTTTTGTTTCAATTTACATGGATCGGCATGGTGATTTCTTGCATAGCGAAACGGCAACTTCCGAGTCGAATTGAATTTATTTCATTAATCGTCTTGTTTGCGGGCACAATACCTGCAGCAGGCTTGATCGATGTTGATGTGTCTCAAATTCCAATTCAAGGTTGGTTATGGGGATTGGCGGCTGCGCTTTGTTTCTCGCTATTCTTATTTGTGAACGGCAAGCCGACTGCAAGCATGAATCTTTCTAACCGATTATTATTGGTTTCGTTTTTCGCATTTATGACGACAGCTGTTTTCCAGTCACCGGAAATTATTTGGAACGGTACTTTATTCGGGGAAGGCTTATGGGTATACGGTTTGGCATTGGGGTTATTCGGCATGATCATTCCAGTATATCTCTTCACGATCGCAGTTCCTAAAGTTGGATTAGGCATGTCTTCAATATTGGGTGCGTTTGAATTGCCGATTGCCGTGTTGGTATCCGTGATTTTGCTCCGCGAAACAGTTACTGCCCTGCAAATAATAGGTATAGTAATCATCATTATTGGGATAACATTACCGACGTTGCAAAATAGGAATACGCTATCGGTTAAAAATAAAGGCACGAAAATAAAAGTTTGACATACAAGAACTTTGTCGTATAATAAACATATGTTTAACGTTACAACTTTTGTTTCATCGGGAGGGGGTGTGAGAAAATCGCTAGAACTATGAATCCGATTATTTGCATAGGCGGTGCTAACGTTGACCGAAAACTCTATGCAAAACATGAAATCGCTAATGGCACGTCTAATCCGGTGAAATCCTCCAGAACAATCGGCGGAGTGGCAAGAAATATCGCTGAAAACCTAGGTAGGCTAGGTGAAGAAGTTGCATTTATTTCAGTAAGGGGAAGCGATTCAGAATGGCGAGAAATCTACGATGCGTCATCTCCTTATATGAATTTAGAACATGTCGCGGAAATTAAAAATTCTTCAACAGGTTCCTATACAGCAGTATTAGATAGAAATGGCGATTTATCCATCGCATTGGCCGATATGGATATTTTCGAAGAGATAACACCCGCTTTATTGGAAATAAACAGCGGACTTTTGAAAACCGCAAAATGCATTGTCGTCGATTTGAATTGTCCTGGTGAAACGATCACTTATCTTTGTTCGTTCGCTTCCGATAATGATATACCATTAATCATCATTCCTGTTTCTTCACCAAAAATGGAAAGACTTCCGAAGGATTTAAGCGCGGTAAGTTGGCTCATCGTCAATAAAGACGAAACAGAAACCTTTCTGGATATCTCGCTTGATGATGATAAAGACTGGGAAGATTCAGTCGAGAAATGGTTAGCTTTGGGCGTAAAAAATGTAATTGTAACGAACGGCTCAAAAGGTGTCATCGCCGGCAGTCAAGATAATGGAATTCGTTATTACCCAGCTATTGAAACACCAATTGTTGTGGATGTTACGGGTGCAGGTGACTCGTTTTGTTCGGGGGTTATTTATTCCTGGCTGCAAAATAAAGAACTTGACTATATCATTCAATCCGGCTTGGTCAATTCACATAAAACAATATTATCTGAGCACACAGTGAGACAAGAATTATCACAAAAGCAATTTAAATTAGATATGGAGGAAATTATAAAATGAAAAACTACATCGAAATATCACAAGAGGTAAAAAAAGCGCAATCGGAAGGTAAAGCAATCGTCGCTTTGGAATCAACAATTATTTCACACGGCATGCCTTATCCACAAAACGTAAAAATGGCTCGTGAAGTTGAACAAATTATTCGCGATAACGGTGCTGTTCCAGCAACAATTGCACTTATCGACGGGAAAATTAAAATCGGTTTAACTTCTGATGAGCTAGAGTTGTTTGGAAACAGTTCTGGTGTTGCGAAAGTATCACGACGCGACTTGGCTCAAGTTGTCGCTTCAAAACAACTCGGCGCAACTACTGTTGCAACAACAATGATCTGTGCTGAAATGGCTGGCATCAAAACGTTTGTAACAGGCGGTATTGGCGGCGTTCACCGCGGTGCTGAAACGACGATGGATATTTCAGCTGACCTAGAAGAATTGGCTCAAACTAATGTAGCGGTAATCTGTGCAGGCGCGAAATCAATTCTTGATCTGCCACTTACGCTAGAATACCTGGAAACAAAAGGCGTTCCTGTAATCGGTTATGAAACAGAATATCTGCCAGCATTCTACACAAGAAGCAGTGAGTACAAACTAAACTTCTCCACTGATTCAATCGATGTCATTGCTGAAACATTGAAGACGAAGTGGGAATTAGACCTTAAAGGCGGCGTTGTTATCGCTAACCCAATTCCTGAAGAGCATGCAATGGACGAAGATTTCATCAATGGAATTATTAACCAAGCGATTAAAGAAGCAGAAGAAAATAATATTGTCGGTAAAGACAGTACGCCGTTCTTGCTTGGAAAAGTTAAAGACTTAACAGAAGGCAAGAGCCTTGATGTAAATATCGAATTGGTAAAACATAACGCTAAAGTCGGCGCACAAATCGCAGTTAGCTTAAACGAAAAAACTCAAGTACAGTAATTATTAAATGGATCTAAGATTGTCCTCATCTAATTGTTCGTCAATTAGATGTGGCAATCCTTATTTACTTATTTATTCGTCCATTTGAAAGCGCTAACAATAAAAGGGGATTCTCTAGATGAAATTCATATTTTTACTAACTGGGATTCTGCTAGTCTTTATGATTGCGTTTCTATTCAGTAGTAATAGAAGAGAAATTAAATATAAACGTATTCTGATCATGTTAGCGGTGCAGATATTTTTAGTATATTTCATGATGAATACAAATGTAGGCTTGAATGTCATAACAGCTATTGGTCAGTTTTTTGAAAAGCTTTTGGAGATAGCTGATACCGGAATTCAATTTGTATTTGGCGGCTTAGTGAATGAAGGCGAAATGCCATTTATCTTTGTCGCATTATTACCTCTTGTATTTTTGTCTGTTTTAATAGGAATCTTAAATTATGTTAAAGTTTTGCCTTTCATTATTAGATATTTAGGTTTAGCATTAAGTAAAATTACCGGAATGGGCAGGCTTGAAAGCTATTTCGCGGTATCTACTGCTGTGCTTGGACAACCTGAAGTATTTTTAACTGTCATCAAGCAAATTCCGCTTTTATCGCCAAGACGATTGTACACGATTTGTACGTCCGCGATGAGTGCAGTAAGTATGGCGATGGTCGGGGCTTATATGACGATGATAGAGCCGAAATTCGTTGTAACGGCTGTCGTATTGAATATTTTCAGTGCGCTTATCATCGCAAATATTATCAATCCGTATGATTTAGAGGAAGATGAGGATTTAATCAAAGTTGAAGAAGATCAACGCGTGCCTTTTTTCCAAATGATCGGGGATAGCATCATGGACGGTTTCAAACTTGTAGTGACCGTTGCGGCTATGCTATTAGGGTTTATTGCGTTGATGGAAATGATTAATGTGATTTTCCTGGGCGTATTCAATTTTTCATTCCAAACGATGATTGGTTATGTTTTCGCGCCGATCGCTTTCTTAATGGGTGTCCCATGGGGAGAGGCTGTGCAAGCGGGTGGTATTATGGCTACGAAACTTGTCACGAATGAATTTGTTGCGATGTTGAGTTTTGGTGAAATCTCATCAACGCTTTCTGATAAAACAATCGCGATTGTATCCGTTTATTTGGTCAGTTTCGCAAATTTCGGTACGGTCGGTATTGTCGCAGGTTCTATTAAATCGATTAGTGAAAAGCAAGGTCAGCATGTTTCGAAGTTCGCTTTGAAACTGTTGTTGGGTGCGACGCTGGCTTCTGTGATTTCGGGGACGATTATGGGGATTGTTATGTGAATTAGGTAAAGTGTAGGGGATTAGTTATTATCCTCTACACTTTTTTGTTTTTGAACATAGTGGAACACTTTTCACTAACTTCGCTGATTCCGCTGAAGTCGTCGCCTTCCATTCCAATCAACTAATTTCATCATATTATAGAAAGTTATTCGGGTTGTCGTGTTTGGGAATCAGTTTTCGCACAGGTAGAAGGTCCCGGCTTGCAAGCAAAACCTTTTGAGTGCAAGCAAATGAGATGGAAGTGCAAGGAAACTATGTTCAAGTGCAAGGAAAACCTATCGGAGTGCAAGCAAACCACTACTATGTGCAAGCAAAAAAGCCGTCTATGCTAAGACAGCTTTTTATTTCGTTTCCTTATTTATTTACCGATTATTCATCTCGATAGGAACAGCATTATGACGCTCGTTGCGGTCTAGTGATGCAATTTGATCCAAATCTGCAGTGCTTAATTCAAAATCAAATACATCTATATTTTCTTCCATTCGTGATGGTGTAACCGTTTTAGGAATCGCAATGACGTCTGATTGAAGATGCCAACGTAGAATTACTTGAGCTGGTGTTTTGTCGTGCTCGCTTGCGATTTCTTGAATCACGGGATCATGCAATACCTTCGTGCCGTTCATTAATGGGCTATATGCTTCAAGCACAATGCCGTGTTCTTTACAAAATTCCTTGAGTTCTTTTTGCTGTAAATACGGGTGGCATTCCACTTGGTTCACAGCCGGCAC
The DNA here is from genome assembly GCF_018309085.1 of Sporosarcina sp. Marseille-Q4063. GTDB lineage: Bacteria > Bacillota > Bacilli > Bacillales_A > Planococcaceae > Sporosarcina. The sequence continues at coordinate 3,342,623 of NZ_CP070502.1, forward strand.
AACTTCACATTCGTTCAAGATTCGCTGTAAATGCTCGATGTCGAAGTTACAAACGCCAATCGCTTTTGCACGACCTTCTTTATATATCGTTTCCAATGCTTTGTATGTTTCCACATATTGATCATACTTTGGGGTTGGCCAATGGATTAAATAACGGTCCACGTAATCAAGACCGAGTTTTTCAAGGCTTTCGTCGAATGCTTTTAATGTACTTTCATATCCTTGATCAGCATTCCAAAGCTTCGTCGTGATGAATAAATCCTCGCGCGACACATTGGTAGTGGCCAGCGCTTTTCCAACACCGACTTCATTCCTATAAATTTTTGCGGTATCGATTAAACGATAACCTGCATTTATTGCCTGTCCTACCGCGCTCTCTGCTTCTTCATCCGGAACTTTCCACACTCCGAAACCAAGCTGCGGAACTTCAAGACCATTGTTTAACGTTATTAATTGCATAAAATCGCATCCTTTCTATATCTATTAGTCTATCACAGGATTTCAGAAAATTGAATTTTATAGCGGTGTTGGGATAATATTAATATGCTTAAAAAAGTTCCTCTATACTCTTGTAACTCTTTGGTCCAAGATTTGGCGATTACAAACCAGATAACTTTAACCTCAATTGATTTAGGGGCAAGAATCCTAGGTCAATTGAGCTTTTTTTGTCGAATCTAGTCCTTATATAGTATATCATTATTTTTCTTATTGTACTCTTCAGTCTACATTGATACAATGGGCTTATGGAAAAATTTTTATTGGTACTAAATTAGGACATCAAGAGTGATGTATATACACGGTTACCTTGAAGTGAAGGTAACTTAGTCGTATACTAACATAAGAGGCAATCGAAAAAACATATTGGAAGTGGGGGATGAGAAGATGGAACTACAGCTAATTTCTGAAAAAGATAAAAATAATGAGATGCTGAATGTTGATCTAGAACAAGATGAAAAATTGTTTACTTCTCAAAATCAGTTTGTGGAAGGGCCGCTTGCCATCCACGTTGTAGAAAAAGTTAAGAAAACCGGCATCAACCCGAAAACAGGTCAACCAATTAAGCCATTAACGGCGTTTGTAACATGCGAAAGATACGAAGAATTCGAAGAGAAAATGTTGAGCACAACTATCACGGGTGAATCTCAAATTAATGGACCTGCCTATGAATGGAAAAAGATTCTGCTTCAGTGGCTTAATTTAAAATTTAAGGTAATCGCGTGGCGTGTGTCCGTGCGCAAATTAGTTGGGTTATTGAATGATTCCGGCATCACATTCAATCAAAATGAACAATCTCTTATTTCCCCAATAATTTTGCAGTGGCTAGAGATTTTCAAAACAGAAGTTAAGAGTGGATTGGAATTGGAAATGAATATGTTGATTCGCGACTAAGTCATTTCAATTCCTAAAATATGAATTTCTATTAAAAAAACGTCCTTATTGGGCGTTTTTTTCTTCCTTAAAATATTTAATTCTAGAACTAAATATGTCGATTGCTAATAGCTTTATAGTACTACATGATTACGAAGGAAATATTCCTCACTGGACTTTTGAAATATTAAATGTCTAATGGGATAGGAGGGCGTTATATTGAGTAAGAAAGATCGGTATTTACTTATTGGTGGAGGCATCGCATTAATTATTTTCATCATTGTTATTGGATCAATTTCAAGTTCATCTGCCAAAGCCAAAAGCGAATTGCAAAAAGAAATCGAAACACAACAAAGTTTAGTTAAAGAACGAGATTTAGAAATAGTAGAATTGAATAAAAAAGTTGAAGAAGCGAAACCTTGGTTTGAACTTCAGGAGAAGGAAAGACAAGAGAAAATCGCTGAAGCAGAGGCAAAAGAAGCTGAGAAAAAGGCTGAAGAAAAAGCAAAGGCTGATGCCGAAAAAGCTGAAAAAGAAAAGAAAGCAGCGGCAGCGAAAAAAGAAGAAGAAAAAATAGCAGCAGAAAAAGCGGCCAAAGAAGCCGCCGCTGAAGTGGAAGCTAAGAAAAAAGCGGAAGAAGAAGAAAGAATAGGATACGACACGGGAATCACATATAATCAGCTTGCAAGAACGCCCGATGACTTTGAATTTGAAAAAGTTAAGTTTCGCGGAAAAGTCATTCAAGTAATTGAAGGTGACGGTGAAACACAAATTCGACTCGCTGTTAATGATAACTATGACACAATCCTATACGCGGCTTATGAATCAGATATCGTGAAATCAAGAATACTGGAAGATGATATGATCACAATTATGGGAATATCAGGCGGCCTACTCTCGTACGAATCAACCAACGGCGGAACGATTACAATTCCGATGGTTTATGTTGAGATTAAAGAAGATAAAATCCAACTATCAAATCCTGAAATAGAAGAAAATAATAGAATTAAATATGAAGGTCACTTGGAAGTACTACGTTTACAAAAGGCAGAAGAAATCAGAATTGCTAAAGAGGCCGGAGTTAAAAAAGAAAGAGAGAAAGCCGAAGAAATTGCTAGACTAGAAGCAGTGAGGGCGAAAAACAATGCAGAAAGAATTAAAGAGCAAAATGAGAGAGGCAAAAATGTGTGGGAAAAACCAGAAGAAGCACCTGTTATTAAAAAAGAGGGAAGATTCATATCAGATGCTGAACGGTTGAAAAGGTTGATGAAGGCGTTCAACGGAGTGCAATGATGATCTAAAGTATGTTTAACTCAGGTTGCAGATAGGTAATTATTTTCGAGTGGAGACGGCGGGAGTCCAACCCGATTTAATGTTCGGAATTACTTTCAGGGGTTGATTATAATAAGCCAATTCAGCGATCAAGATTACGAGCATGAACAAGGAACCAAGAAGGTTAAAGGCTCGTATAGTTCAGCCGATGTTGAAATCCACTATGTCCCAGATAATTATAGTCGTATGCCGGAGTCGATAATTTTTTACTGTCGCTTGATGGCTTTTTTAGTCATGCTCATTTCGTTTTTGTTAATGTTAGACGACTTATCGAATATCAAACACTTTGTGAGATGGCTTTTGATTTGGCTGGGGACTGAGTTAGTTGGTTTTGCTTTCGGGTTTCATTGGTTGAGACGGCGGGTTGGGTGTAAGTGAACGATATTGGTTAGCGTTCGAATTTGAGTGTTAAGGTGGCGACTTTCTCCGGAAATAAGATATAGTTGGGCATAAATACGCAACTATAATTCAGTCATGGAGATGTGCGCATATGAAAACGAAAGAACAGATTTTTACGTCGATAAAAGGAGATCTTATTGTTTCATGTCAGGCGCTTCCTGAAGAACCGATGCATAGCTCATTTATTATGGGGAGGATGGCTTATTCCGCGATGTTGGGTGGCGCCAAAGGTATCCGAGCGAACGGTGTCGAAGATATTAAAGAGATTAAACAAACAGTGGATTTGCCAATCATCGGGATTATTAAGAATGTTTATGAGAACTCTGATGTATTTATCACGCCGACAATTAAAGAGATAGATCTATTACATCGTGAAGGTGTAGATATCATCGCGATTGATGCAACGAAGCGGCTAAGACCCGACGGAAAAACAATCAGTGAAATTTTCCCTGTCATTAAAGAAAAATATAAAGATCAATTATTCATGGCGGATTGTTCTACGTATGAAGAAGCGAATCTAGCATATAAATTAGGATTTGATTGCATAGGTACAACACTCAGCGGTTACACGGACTACACTTATGGTACCAACTTGCCGAATATGGATTTGATTGAAAGATTAGTAAAGGAATTTCCTATACCAATCATTGCGGAAGGCGGTATTTGGACGCCCGCTGAACTTAGGCATGTGTTTGAGTTAGGTGTTTTTTCTGCTGTTGTTGGAACTGCGATTACTAGACCTATGGACATCACAAAAAGGTTTATTGAAGCTATAAAATAAGGAGTGAATTTTTATGGACAGGACCTTATTAATCTCAAATATTACAATCGCGGACTCGATAAAAGAAAGCTTCATTGGAGACGTTTTTTTAGAAAACGGTAAAATTAAAGAAATTGCAGCATCCATAAAAATAGATGCGGATATCCATGTAGATGCAACAGATAAAGGATGGATTGTCGTCCCGGGTTTTATTGACATACATATCCACGGCGCATCGGGTTTTGATGTAATGGACGGGACGCCGGATGCTTTAAATGGTTTGGCGAGTGCGCTTCCACGTGAAGGCACGACGAGTTTTTTAGCGACGACGATGACGCAGACGGAAGAAAGTATCGAAAAGGCTTTAAGGAATGCGAGTCAGTTTAATGCAGATGCGACGCAGGCTGAAATGCTGGGAATCCATTTGGAAGGACCATTCATTTCATCCGAAAGAGCGGGCGCGCAACCGATTGAACATATTGTCCCCCCTTCGATTTCATTATTTAAGAAATGGCAGGAATTGAGTGGAAACCGAATTAAACTTGTAACAGTTGCGCCTGAAGTGGATCAAGGGTTGGCGTTTATCGAAGAAGTGACTGCGAATAAAGTTGTTGCATCATTGGGGCATACGGATGCGACATATGAAATCGTGAGCCAAGCGGTTAAAGCAGGCGCAAAACAGGTGACTCATTTATATAACCAAATGAGTCCATTTCATCACCGGGAACCTGGGGTAGTGGGGGCTGCTTTGTTGGAAAAGCCGTTGCTGGTTGAATTGATTGTCGATTTTATTCATAGCGCTCCGAAGTCGGTTGAACTTGCTTTCCGCCAAAAAGGGGCGAGTGGAGTTATTCTCATTACGGATGCCATGCGCGCAAAAGGGCTTGCGCCGGGTACATATGATTTAGGTGGTCAGGACGTTGAGGTGACAGAGAATGACGCGCGGCTTGCTGATGGAACGCTTGCGGGAAGCATATTGACGATGGAAAATGCGGCGAAAAATATGAAGGCGGCAACGGATTGCACATTATCGGAACTTGTTGCGATTACATCAACAAATGCCGCAACGCAACTTGGGCTTTCGAATAAAGGTAAAATAGAAACTGGCAAAGATGCGGATTTAACAATTATCGATGAAGCATGGAATGTTCAAATGACAATTTGTAGAGGAAATATCGCTTATGCAAAGGGGAATTAAGATGAAAGTGATTGTGCGCGATAATTATGATGAGGTTAGCAAGGAAGCATCGCGATTAGTAGAAGAAAAAATACGCGAAAACGATGAACTGGTTCTCGGATTGGCCACTGGTGCAACGCCGCTCGGGTTATATGAAAATCTGATTGATAGCTATAAAACGCGCGGGATTTCCTATGAAAATGTGAAAACCATTAATTTGGATGAATATCTAGGGTTGGATAAAAATCATCCAGCGAGCTATCATGCGTTCATGTTTGAGACTTTTTTCAAGCATATCGATATTGAACTTAACAATACATATATTCCCGACGGGGTGCCGGCATCAGCGGAAGAGGAATGTTTGCGTTATGAAGCAGTGATTGACCATGTGGGTCCAGTCGATCTGCAAATATTGGGTATCGGAACAAACGGCCATATCGGGTTTAACGAACCGGGAACAGACCCAAACAGTCTGACGCATGTCGTTGAACTTAATGCCTCTACTATAGAAAACAATGCTCATTTCTTTCAATCAATCGACGAAGTTCCAACGCATGCGATTACAATCGGCATTCAATCTATTTTAAAAAGTGATCAAGTTATTTTATTGGCATCTGGGAAAAGTAAAGCCAAAGCGGTGAAAACGTTGTTGGAGTCGGAAAGAAATGTGAATCCGGATTTTCCTGCGTCATATTTATGGACGCATGATGATGTTACGATTATTGTGGATAAGGATGCTTATCAGCTAGTTTAAACACAAAAAAGAGCCTATCATTCAGGCTCTTTTTCACTTATTCAATTCTTCATAAGCAATCACTTTTAAAGCGAGCATTTCCTCTGCGGTAAACTTACCTTCTAGACTGCTTAAAATTTCATCTATTTCAGTCGCCGAAATTCCGTTTTGATATTTCGCTTGCATATTTTGCAGTTCGCCGATGCCTACTTTTTGAATGATGGCTCTTGTCGCTTGTTCTTTTGTTTTATAGGGCAGGTTACTCGTATCCGTATTTCCTTCTGCAATAAACTGCTGAACCTGAGGATCATTATTTACAATCTGTTTAATTTCTTCTAATTGACCGGTATTTTCTAATTCGCCGTATACGGAGTCCGCTACATTTTCGGAAATTTTATTGGTCCCGAAATAATAAATCCCGTACCCGACGCCGCCTATCAGTAGCATTAAGATGAAAAGACCTTTAAAAAACTTCAAAATACCACACCTCTTTCTTTATAGGACTATTATTAGCAGAAAAAGTTCGATTTAGAACACATTGACCATTAGTCAGAAAATTGTTAAAGTGAAATGTATGGATATGCATGTAATATATAGAGGAGAATGCGTGATGAAATACATAGAACTTGAGACACCTGCGTTATTAATTGATAGAGAAATAATGTTAGATAATCTAAATTTCATGCAGAATTATGCGAATGAAAATGGCGTTCATTTACGACCGCACACGAAGACGCATAAGATGCCGACAGTCGCCAAGCTCCAAGAAAAGTTAGGTGCAAAAGGGATTACCGTCGCAAAAGTGGGCGAGGCGGAAGTGATGGCAAAACACGGTTTGTCAGATATCTTCATTGCCAATCAAATCGTCGGTAAATCAAAAATTGAGCGCATTCGAAAGTTGGCTGAAACGATCGAGATATCTTTTGGCATCGATGACACTTATCACGTAAATGAAATTGAAGCTGTTTTCGAAGGGGCGGCGAATAAAGCCGGGGTCGTCGTGGAAATTGAAGTCGGGGAGAACCGTTCCGGCGTAATTGAAGAAAGTACTTTTCGTACTTTGTTGGAATCAATTAAAGCCAGTCGGAATGTGGAATTCAAGGGTGTATTTTCCCATGATGGTCATTCTTATAAAGCTGAAAATCTAGATGAATGCCGGGAGATTTTTATCCGAAGTGTTGAACGAACTTTGCGTTTTGCAGAGATTGCAGAAGAAATGGGTTTGAAACCAAAAGTAGTTAGTATTGGATCTACGCCGTCTCTCATGCAGAACTATGAAATTCCAGATGGCATTACTGAAATTAGACCGGGCACATACGTTTTAATGGATGCATCCCAGGCAAATGTCATCGGTACATATGGCCGCTGTGCAGCGACGATTCTTACAACGGTTATTAGTAAACCTACCGCTGAAAGAGTTATCACGGATGTCGGTGCGAAAGGAATTACAGCACAAAGACGAAGTATAGGGATTACGAAAACGGAAGGCCTTGGATATATTAAAGACTTTGATAATGTGCATATATCTGATGTATTTGATGAGCATGCGATTATTTATAATGAAAAGTTTCGGGATCAAGTGAGTATCGGCGATAAGGTCGAGATTATTCCAAATCATATTTGCCCCGTATGTAATTTGCATGAGAAAGCGTATTTAATTTCCAATGATGAAGTGGTTGAGGAATTAGTCGTTGAATGCAGAGGGAAGTTGCAGTGATGAAAATGGCGTCAACCTATCTAACAGGTTGACGCCATTTTTAATTATGGGTAAAATCGTTCATCCACAACACCTGGATATTCATTGAAAGGTCGAATAGAATAGATATTCGGACCGAGTCCATTCGTGCCTGGGCGGATATAGTTATGGCGGTCGAGAATGCCTAATTTTTCAAGTTTACAAATTGAGCGTCGGACAGTGCTATTGCTTTTTATGATTTCCAACGCAATGGCATCATGCGCCAATTGGGCTGCACCGAATTTTATAGAATGGCGCCAAATTATTTCAAGCACGTGGTGGTCCGTGGCATTCATCCCGTTCCAATTCCATTTCCGATGTTTTCGAGTCGCCTCGTCTAGTTCTGCTCTATTTTTGAAGTGAGAGTAGTCCGTTAAGAAATTCGTCATACAATAATTCCTCCTATTTTATTCTTTACATAGAAGGAATTACTTTATAAGTGGACAGGTTATTACTTTTTTTGCAGCAATCTTTCTTTATTTTACTCTGTCACTTCATCCCATCGTTCTTCAGCTTCTTTTTTCAGACTTTCAATATGCGACGTTAAAGTGCTTAAGAGTTTAGGCAAATCTTGATTTTTCATAGCGTCATACATGAGCCAGTGATCTTTATGTCTTTTAATTGTACTCTCCAAAGAAGTGGAATGGACAATACGGGACAAGTCCACGTGAGTATTGAACGAAGAAAATACGTCTTTGATCTTGCTATTGTTAGCCCATTCAATGAGTGTTTTATGGAATTTCATATCTAACTTGCTGTATTTTTCAAATGGAAAGGGATTCACATCAAGTAATGCATCCATGTTTTGAACAATTTTACCCCAATCATCTAATTTGTCATCGGTGATGTTTTGGATTGCTTGTTTGGCAGCCCATAATTCTATCATTAAACGAGCATCGAGAACTTCGATAAATTCAGTAAAATTTAATTGTGTTACATAGGTCCCTTTACGCGGAATGATTTCTATTAGCCCGTCATGTACAAGTTGATTGATGGCATCTTTTACAGGAGAGCGACTTACGCCAAATTCTTCTGCCAATTTATGAATGTCGAGTTTATCGCCAGGTGTGTATATTCGACCGATAATATTTTCGCGCAGAATATTGTAAACCTGCTCAGTTAATAGAGTTGTTTCAATTCTAGACATTTTATATACTTCCTTTACTTTAACTATGATATTTTCAAACAGTAAAACTGGAAAAGTTGTAAGCGCTTTATTCTAATTATATCTTTACTGAGGTTAAAAAGAAAATGAGATTTCTTCCAGTCTTATATTAACTAGCCATTAGAATCGTCCAATTGTAACCGCTTTACTAAAATCGTTTGTTTTCATAAGACTTCCAAATTCAATGAATGACAAGGTTCTATACTTATAGCAAGATTTAACATTTAAAGAAATTACAAAAAAGTATTGACGTGTTAAACAAAAGAATGTAACCTAACAATAACATGTGAAATGTTACATGTCACTAGTTATTAATTAAAAAAAGAAAGCGATATCATTTTAAAGAAAGCGATATCATTTAATTGAAATGTTCGATTTATATTGATGAAATTTAGGGAGTGTAGATAAATGAAAGCGGTTAGAATTCCAGAAGCAAACGTCATTGAAATACTAGAGATTCCTGAACCAACGATAGAACAAGCTGATGATGTAAAGGTGAAAATTAAAAGAGTCGGCATTTGCGGATCGGATATGCATATTTATCACGGTACAAATCCTCTTGCAACATACCCGCGAATTGTTGGACACGAAGTAGCAGGAGAAATAGTCGAAATCGGCCCGAATGTAAAAAAAGTAGCTGTCGGCGACCATGTCGTCATTGAACCCATCCGTTATTGCGGCGAATGTTACGCTTGTAAAAACGATAGACCCAATGTATGTAAAGAAGTGTCTGTATTTGGTGTCCATGAAGACGGCGGTATGCGAGAAGTTGCGATTCTATCAGAGAAGCAAGTGCATAAAGTAAATCCGGAAATTGATTGGGATGAGGCAGTCATGGCAGAACCTTATACAATCGGGGCTCAAGCTACATGGAGGGGGAACGTCCAAGCTGGACAAACTGTATTTATCCAAGGTGCTGGACCTATCGGGATAACGGTTCTTAAAATGGCTAAACTGCGCGGTGCAACTGTTATTATGTCCGATTATACAAACGAAAGATTGGCGTTTGCAAAAGAAAATGGTGCAGACTACACGATCAATCCATCAGAAGTAGATGTAGAAACGAAGATAAATGAAATCACAAATAATGAAGGTGCAAATGTCGTCATTGATGCGGTTGGATTGCCGCAAACTTTCGAGTTGAGTGTTAATGTGGCTTCGGTCGCTGGTAATGTTGTTTTACTAGGTTTCAATGCGACACCATCGGCAATAGCACAAATGGAAATCACGAAAAAAGAATTGACGATTACAGGGTCGAGATTGCAGACGAATCAATTCGGTTATGTCGTCGGACTGATCAATGAAAAGAAATTGACGCATAATGGTTTAGTCACACATAAGTTTCCAGTGAGTCAAATCAAAGAAGCATTTGAGTTCATAGAAAAGAATCCTCAACTAGTCCGCAAAGCGATTATCGAGTTTGAGTGATACTAGAATAGATTTTATCAAAATATTTAGCTAAGAAGTTGGGGGAAAAGAAGAATGCCATTAATTATAGTTGCTTTAGGAATTATCGTTTTACTCGTATTGATCATGAAGTTTAACATGAATACATTTATTTCATTAATTGTTGTTTCATTCATGATCGCATTTGCTCTAGGAATGCCTTTTAATGAAATCGTGAATACGATTCAGGCAGGTATGGGAAATACCTTAGGAGGAATTGCGTTAGTCTTTGGACTTGGTGCGATTCTAGGTAAGTTGATAGCAGACGCGGGTGGAGCCCAACGTATTGCAATGACATTAATTGATAAGTTTGGCGAGAAGAGAATTCAATGGGCTGTTGTTGCTGCTGGATTCATTCTAGGTATTGCGTTGTTCTTTGAAGTAGGTCTTGTATTATTAATTCCGATTGTGTATCAAATTTCGAAGCAATTAAGAATATCATTCTTTTGGTTAGGTCTACCGATGACGACTGCATTATCCGTAACGCATGCATTTTTGCCGCCGCATCCAGGACCGACTGTTATTGCTCAGCAATACGGAGCAAATGTAGGATTAGTATTGCTTTATGGTTTTCTAATTGCGATTCCGATAGTCATTATCGCTGGACCATTATTTACAATAATTGCAAGAAAAATTGTTCCGTCTGCTTTTGAAAAGGAGCCTACAGGAAGTATGGCTTCTATCGGGAATGCGAAGCAATTTAATTTAGAAGATACGCCAGGTTTTGGTATCAGTGCATTCACTGCTTTGTTTCCGGTTATTTTGATGGCGCTTTCAACGATTGTTATTTTATTTGAAGATGCCATGGGGTTATCAGGAAACTGGGTTTTTGACTTAATTGCAGTTATCGGAGCGCCAACGACAGTTATGTTGCTTTCTGTACTGCTTGCGTTAGTTACGATGGGGACTGCACGAAAAATCCCGATGAAACAACTTATGAAATCCGCAGAAAATTCGATTGCAGCCATCGGTATGATGTTACTCATTCTCGGTGCTGGCGGGTCGCTTAAACAAGTCTTGATAGACGGAGGCGTTGGTGACACCGTTGCGCAGCTTTTTGATGGCAGTACGATTTCGCCGCTAATTTTGGCTTGGCTTATCGCTGCGCTCATGAGAATCGCGCAAGGATCTGCGACAGTCGCTGCATTGACAACCGCTGGACTGGTTATCCCATTGATGGCCGGTACCGACGTTAATGTAGAGCTAATGGTGTTAGCAACAGGTGCGGGAAGTATCATTGCTTCACACGTAAATGATACTGGTTTCTGGATTGTTAAAGAATCTTTCGGATTAACAATGAAAGAAACATTCGGAACTTGGACAGTCCTTGAAACACTTATTTCAGTACTAGGTCTTGGATTTGTTTTATTATTAAGTATGTTTGTATAAAAATTGTTCGTTGAGGTTCGCCCTTTTGTGGCGGGCCTTTTTTTGCTTAGAAAGTGGACAGGGTTTTATTCGAAAGCCATATGGGAATATATAGGGTAATAGTTAGAAGTGATTGGGAGGAGTTTTGAGGTGAAGAAAATTGTGCTGATTGGCGGAAGTGGAACAATTGGAAGTATATTGCGAGAAGGGTTTACATCAGAATTCGATGTGGTTAATCTTGATCTGGAAGTCAATAATCGAAATCAAAATGAATGTAAAGTGGATGCGACAAAATATGATGAACTCGTTCGTTCGATTCCAAAAGTTGCGGATGTACTGGTAAATTTACTTTCAAAACCGCAAACAGATAACTTGGTTGACGTTGCTGAAATGGACAAATTGGTCGATGTGTTTCTGAAAGCTTCTTATCATATATTCCAGGCGGCGATTGATCTCGGAATACCCAAAGTGGTCGTTGCAAGTAGCAATCACGTCACTGATTATTATGAAGAAGACGGGGATTCAACACTCGGTCGAGAAATTACCGTCAACGATTATCCTTATTCAGTCGGACTTTACGGTACATTGAAACTTGCAATCGAAAACGTCGGCTTCGCTTTTCACAATAAACACAATCTCTCCGTCATCAACCTGCGAATCGGCAGCGTCAAACAAAATGAAGAAACCGAGATCTACGAAGACCTCGACAGACTTAAGCATACCTGGCTTTCTGAAATAGATACCGTCAACCTCTTCAGAAAAGCAATCAACTCTGATGTGAAGTTCGGGACCTATTACGGCGTTTCTGATAATCAAGGCAAGCCTTGGGATAACGACAAGGCTAAAAGGGAGTTGGGGTTTGAGTCGGTTTGGAGTGCGGAGGATGTGATTGAAGAGGGGGATTGAAAAAGGTTTAGCCGGGGATAAACTGGCTAAACCTTCATGGATTACTCTAATTCATCAATATATCTTAGCGAATCCCCACGAGGTCCTTTTTCGAAAAAATCAACTGAATCGTAATCGTCAGGAGAATAATCTTCGTAATAATCTACATCGGGGACAATGGTTTCGCTGTCGATACCGCTAACCAACATCGCCCTTGTGCACATTGGGCAAACGTTTATATCTCTCCATTTATCAACAGCATATTCATTATCGCACTTAACACAAGTACCGTAATTCGCCATCAACATCGACTCCTTTATTAAGAAATATGATTCTCTCAAAGACTAGTGTACTTAGTAATTTGAAAATGGTGAACGCATTTTGCAACAGATTGTTGCTTTGTGAATTAACTATCGTAGTAATAATAAAAAGTCATCCAATTTATAGAATGGGTGACTTTTTTGAGTTAAATATTGGATATAGAGTGGGGTGGGGGATCTTTAGTCGTTTGAGAGTGGGTATTAGTCGCATTAGCATGTTCATTGGTCGTTTGAGTGTGCGCTATAGTCGCTTTGAATCCGATATTAGTCGTTTGAGCGCTAACTTTAGTCGTTTCACGTTCTATTTACCATTTAATTGGTTGCGGCACTACTGGGTGGCGTCCCCAGTTGGACATGCGTAAGTATTCTTTTCCACGTTCCGTCGAAGGTGCCCCATATACGCGGGACAGAGGAGTGCCGCCTCTCTGTGACTATCAGTATATACGGAAATGATATGATTTATTCTAGATTGAGTGAAGATTTTAATAGGGTGACCACGTAAACAAAAAAAGCCAACCGCTACAACAAAGCGGTTGGCTCCCAAATTAAGAAATCTTATATTCATCAAAAGCTTGCTCAATCTTTGCGCGTCCCTCGTCAATCCCCGGATGGAATTGAATAGACGCAGCCTCACGTACTGCTTTTACATTTTCAACAGCTTGTTGGATTTTAGCGTTGATGTCTTTTTGATCACGCAATTTCTGCTTTACAATCGATAATCCCGCTAATTCGCCTTGAGCTCTTGCGACTTTCGCACTTTCGATGCCTGTGATGTTGCCGGCGACGAAGAGTCCTTCGAGTGGCGTTTCCATTTGTTCGTTGTGGACAGGGACGTGTCCGCCTAGTTCTTCAACGTATTTGAACGGGCAACCAATCACGGAAGCAAGTTCTGCGAGCGGATAAAGTCCGCCGGCGATGCAAACGAAATCGACTTCAATAATTTTTTCGCTGCCTTTGACAATTTCTCCGTCCGCAGTGATATCGCACATCGTGACGGATTCTACTTTTTCTGTTCCGTTAATTTGAACAATGGCTTTACGGATATGAATAGGCATGCCCCACATTTTCACGCCGCCTTTTGGATAAAAGGAAACAGCGATGTTACGCACCCATTCCGCTTTCGCGAATTTACTTCCGAAACGGAGAAAAGCTGATGGAGCTAAGTGGGCAATGCGCACTAAACCTTCCATGACTTTCCTCGGGTTTGCGTGATCTTTCGTCACGACATTACTTGCCGGCAACGCCATGCTGTGTAGCTCGACACCCGCGATTTGCAATTCGCGCGCAATCGCAGCGGACAAGACGTTAACGCCGACAACGACGCCTTTATTTCCAACACGCACACGGTGGACGTTCGTCATAACTTGTGCTGCACCGATTGACATGACGCCTGGAAGCGTCCAGCCAGGAATCGGCGCAGCTGTTTCGGCGGCACCTGTTGCGATTAATAGATTTTCCGATTCGAAAACGCCTTCATTTGTATGAACTGCGTAACCATGATCCGTTTTTTCGATATGGTGCGCGGAAATTCCGCATTTAATTTCTGTGTTCAGTGCTGTTGCTTTATCCATCAAAATCTTAGTTTCTTCGATTCCGTTCCACCATTCTCCGGTTGGCTCTTGGTGAAGTTGTCCAAGCAGTCGACCGCCTGGTTTTGGAAATTCATCCATAACGAGAACGTGGAGTTTTGATTCGCGGCAGGCAATGGCTGCTGATAATCCAGCAGGGCCCGCACCGATGATGACTACATCATACATGCGGTTCACCGTCCTTTTTTCCTTCGTTTAACTTTTCGAATTCGGCATACGTGCGCGGCCATTCTTCAGTTTTTGACTTGAATGGTGCCGCTTCCATTTTGCCACTATCGACTTTCATGTCTTTTTGAATGGTTGTCATGCATGCGCGAACGCCGTTTACATCGTCAACTGTGACGCGGCATTCAAAACAATGCCCGATATTGCAATAAATAGCGCGCGGTGCACCGGTTTCTTCATGCACGCGCAATTGACGAATTCCGTTTGCAAGCAGTGCCGAAGCGATTGTGTCGCCTTCGAAACCGGTATATGTATTTCCATCAAAAGTAAACGTGACGGGTGTTTGGTTTTTTAGTTTCCCTAAAACTGGATGATCGATAATCCGATTATTGTTCATTGCGTTTCTTACCTCCTAAAACGGATAGTGAAACAGGTCGAACAGGGGGTTGAACCTTTAATGGGATATCATTGCCCGGTTTTTCTCCTGTAACTTCCTCAAGGACCGCATCGACAGCTGGACGACATGTGCGACCCCCACAATAGCCCATTCCTGCACGAGTACGCAGTTTTAATTCGCGGGCTGAACAGCTATATTTACTTGCTGTATTTTCAATGTCTTCAAGTGATACTTCTTCACATCTACAGATAATCAATTTATCCATTAGGCCAATCCTCCCTTTACACACTCGATTTTCATCTTACTGGTTTATATTTCTACAAAATAAAGTTTGACACTTCATCCCCTATTATTCTAACATAGATACTAGTAGAGCAATAATAATTTTTATAGAAAACAGAAGATTGTTTGGCTATGTCTTCTCTAGAGTAGTATAAACGATTCGTCTGTGTCAAAGGAGGATTTCACATGTCGAAACAAAATCATGCAGAAGTGGCAATAATTGGCGGCGGTATTGTCGGTTCTGCAATCGCATATTATGTCGCGAAATCTGGAATCGATTGCGTATTAATCGAGAAGAATGATATAGCAAGCGGTACATCATCTCGTTGTGATGGAAACATTACGATTGTCGATAAAGATCCAGGCTTCGATAGTTTGATGTCATTGAAAAGTCAGGAATTAACAGTGGATTTACAGCACGAGTTGGATTTGGGCTTTGAATATCGCGCGCTTGGAAGTTTGCTAGTTTGTGAAAATGACAATGAAATGCAAGCGGCGGCAGAATGGGTGGACATTCAAACAAAAGCGGGTTTGAAGTTCAAATTGCTAGACCGTGAAGATCTACGTCAAGAGTCGCCTTATTTCGCTGATGACATTCCAGGTGGATTAGAATGTGAAACTGATTCTCTTATTAACCCATACCTGTTTTGTTACTCACTTATCGATAAAGCGAAACAATATGGTTTAAGAGTGCAGACGCAGGCGGAAGTTACGGGAATCACGAAAAAAGAAGAATTTACAATTGAAACAACGAACGGCACATTTACGGCGAAAAAAGTCGTGAACGCTGCGGGCGTATGGGCGCCATTCATCGGGAAAATGTTGGATTTAGATATCCCGATTATCCCTCGAAAAGGGCATATTATCGTCGGTGCTAGACAAAAGCCGGTCATGATGCGAAATGTGATGGAATTCGGCTACTTGATGAATAAATTCGGTCGAGATCGCATCGTCGATAAGCGTACGGAAAAGCACGGGGTTGCTCTCGTACTTGAACCGACTGAAAGCCAAAACTTTTTAATCGGAAGCAGCCGTCAATTCGTCGGATACGATGGAAGAATCGACATGAACGTAGTCGAAACAATGGCCATGAGAGCGCTTCGTTTTTATCCGAAAATGGATGACTTTACGATGATTCGTGCGTATACAGGTTTCAGACCTTGGACAGAAGATCATCTTCCGATTGTCTCGGAAGTTGAACAAATTCCTGGGTTTTACATCGCAGCAGGTCATGAAGGGGACGGAATCAGTTTAGCAACTGTGACAGGCAAGCTCATTGAAGAATTGATCAACGAGAAGACGACTACGATTCCAACAGATCCACTCAGATTCGACCGTTTTGATAAAGTTCCAGTTTTATAATAAACAAAAGAATTAACATAAAGTGGCTATCATGAATGCTGCGAAAAATTTGCAGTACTTGTGATAGCTATTTTTATTTATACTTATATTCATCAGGGGAAATTCTGCATAATTGGGGGAAGTTAAAAATGTTTAGGATTTTGAAGATTGGAAGCGCTTTTATCGGAATCATCGTCGGAGCGGGTTTTGCTTCGGGAAATGAAATCGTACAGTATTTCACAAGTTTTGGAACGCTCGGTACAATCGCCGCGATCCTATCAACTGCATTATTTGCCTATCTGGGCATGACGCTGACGAGGCTCGGAAGTCGCACGCAAACAACTTCTCATAAAGAAGTCATTTATAAAATTAGCGGTCCTTATCTCGGGCTCGTGGTCGATGCAATCATCGTTTTCACATTATTCGGTGTTGGGGTCGTCATGCTTGCCGGCGCAGGTTCCGTTTTGAATCAACAATTCGGCTTCGAACCGTATATCGGTAATCTACTCATGGCCGTCCTAGTAATCGGAACTGTCATGATGAATGTGCAACGCGTCATCGCGGTTATCGGAAGTATTACACCGTTCTTGGTACTAACAATTATTTTGATTGGAATTTATTCAATCTTTACAATGGATTCTTCATTCGCAGAATTAAGCCCGATTGCGAGAGATCTAGATACAACTTTGCCAAACTGGTTCATTTCTGCAATTAATTATGTGTCCTTTAATATTGCTGTAGGCGCTGCCATGTCACTCGTTATGGGGGGCGCTGAGAAAGATGAGAGAACCGCGGCACTTGGCGGTTTAGTCGGTGGGTTTGGCCTTGGAATCATGATTCTGATTAGCCATCTTGCCATTTTCTCGAAAGTGAACGTCGTTTCCGGTTATGATATGCCAATGTTGAAGTTGGTGGATGATATTTCACCGTTTCTAGGCATTTTCATGTCGGTCATTTTATTCGGCATGGTGTTCAATACAGCCGTGAGTATGTTCTATGCGTTTGTCGCAAGGTTTACGGTTATGCACACGAAAAAATCCGATATCATGATAGTTGTTACGGTCACCATTGGACTTGTTTTAAGTTTCATTGGCGGCTTCCAGTACCTTGTTTCAAAAGTCTATCCATTCATCGGCTACATCGGTTTATTCCTCATCGCAGCGTTAATTTACGCGCCGTTTAAATTGGCGAAGGATAAACGTATGGAGAAGGTTGTAGTGAAAAAGGTAACCTCTTAACAAGAAAAGCACCTAAATTTACTATTTTTAAAATAATAAATTTTAATCGGGTACATGAATGTTTTATTGTTCATGTACTCGTTTTTTTCATTTCTGCCGATTAATTACTGGACCACCTTATTGTAAGTCAATGATATCCAATGAGGTGGTCAACAGTATTGAATGACTTAGTGTTTCTGTATTCTCCAGGAGATATATCGAGGTAAGAACGAAACACTTTACCAAAATAGTTTCCATTTGAAAAACCAACCTTAACTGCAATTTCATCAATCGTAAGGTTTTTATTTTTCAATAAATCTATTGATGCGTTAATTCTTATATTCGTAAGATATTGTATTGGTGTAGAGTTAATTGATTTACTAAATAATCGAGTAAAATGATATTTAGAAAGTCCGGAGGCACGTACAATATCGTCAAGAGTAATAGGGGCATGAAAATTATTATTAATAAATACAATTGCATTAGAAATAGGTTCTGGCCATTCTTCATCTGATTTGATATTCAATATATTACGATTTATCGCCATTAAAAAAGAATATGCAAAAGAGGATGCTTCAAATGCATCGTTCATTTTGTTTTTTGAAACTTTACCCAAGACGTCAAGAATGATTGAAATTGGCATTGAATACAAGTCTAATTTTAAGATATGACCGACTTCATCTACTATATCCTCATAAATTCTGAGTGCTTCCTTACCGAATAAAGTTATATGTAAAAACTCCCACTCCGTACTATCCGAAGGTAAATAATAACGATGCTCACTAGGTACTTTAACAAAGAATGCATCACCAGCTTCAAGCTGATATATATGGTTCTGAATATTGATTTCACCTCCACCTTTGAGGGTGTATTGGAAGATAATTATATCCTTTT
The DNA here is from genome assembly GCF_018309085.1 of Sporosarcina sp. Marseille-Q4063. GTDB lineage: Bacteria > Bacillota > Bacilli > Bacillales_A > Planococcaceae > Sporosarcina. Next base: position 3,361,196 of record NZ_CP070502.1, read on the forward strand.
CACTTCTAGTTAAACCATTCCAGTCATATGAAGAATCAAACTGTTTTTCCCAACCTAGGGAGTTGATCCCTGCAATACGTTGCTGATGAGATTCTTTAAATCGAAATCCAAAAGTACCTTGTTGTAATGAATGAAAATTAGATAGCAATATTTTACCCTTCTTTCTTGTTTTATTCCTATTGTATAACTTTATTACGTAGATTATGATGATTAGAATAGTTAATTGACTAGAATGAGAGTTTTAATAATTATAATGCAAATATAAATAACTTCATTTAAAATTACTTTTATTCTTGAAATGACTACTAATATTTGGAGGTTTTATTGATGTCTAAAATTACATTCTTGGGTGCAGGTAGTACAATTTTTGCGAAAAACGTACTAGGTGATTGTATGAGGGTTGAGGCTCTGCAAGATTTTGAGATTGCTTTATTTGATATTGATCATGAGCGACTCAAGGACTCGGAGCAAATGTTGAACAATATTAAAAAGAATCTTGAATCCACTGTAAGTATCGTATCTTATACAGATAGAAAAGACGCATTAAGAGATGCAAAATATGTTATTAATGCGATTCAAGTTGGTGGATATGATCCAAGTACAATTATAGACTTTGAAATACCTAAAAAGTATGGACTGCGTCAAACGATTGGAGATACAGTTGGAATTGGCGGCATATTCAGGAGTCTAAGGACGATACCTGTCATGATGGATTTTGCTAAAGATATGCAAAAGGTTTGTCCAGATGCATGGTTTTTAAACTATACGAATCCCATGGCTGCGCTTACAGGAACAATGCTTAGATACACTGGAATTAAAACAGTCGGTTTGTGCCATAGTGTACAGGGATGTGCAGAAGACCTACTAAAATCTTTGGATATGCCAACAGATAATATTCAATGGGAAATAGCTGGAATTAACCATGTGGCTTGGCTACTTGAAATTAACCGCAATGGAGAAGATTTATATCCTGAAATAAAAAGAAGAGCGCTAGAAAAACAACAAGAAAAACATAATGATATGGTTCGTTTTGAGTTAATGTTACGTTTTGGTTATTATGTGACGGAGTCTTCTGAACATAATGCCGAATATCATCCTTACTTTATTAAAAGTCAATATCCAGAATTAATCAATCATTTTAATATACCGTTGGATGAATATCCGAGGCGCTGTATCAGTCAAATCGAAGAGTGGAAAAAAATGCGTGAGGATTTAGTTAACGATGAAAATTTAACTCATGAACGAACGAATGAGTATGGTTCGTACATCATAGAAGCAATGGAAACAAATCAACCAATTAAAATTGGTGGAAACGTACTGAACACGGGTGGTTTAATTAGTAATCTGCCAGAAAATGCATGTGTTGAGGTACCGTGTCTTGTTGATGCAAGTGGAATTTCACCTACATATGTAGGTGAGCTACCAGAACAGTTAGCTGCTATTAATCGAACAAATATTAACACACAGTTACTAACTATTCAGGCTGCGATGACAGGTAAGAAAGAGCATATTTATCATGCCGCTATGCTGGATCCACATACTTCAGCCGAGCTATCTATTGATGATATTGTTGCCATGTGTGATGAGCTAATTGAGGCGCATGGAGATATGTTACCTAAGTATAAGTAAAATTAAGGTGAACTAAATATTTTCACTGAAAAACAAGAGAAATAGGAATTAAATATACCCTAGCAGTGGAGACTTATAGGAAAGTCTCTGCTACTAGGGCTTTTTGTATCGATTTTATGAAGTTTGTAGGTTAAGCCACTTAATTTCATCTTCTGTTAATACTATTTCAGCGGCTTCTCTACACGATAGCATCTCGGCATGATTTTGAGGACCGATAATTGCTGCAGTTGGGAATGACTGATTTAAGACATAAGCTAAGCTAATTTGAATTGTTTCGACATTTTTAGCCTTTGCCAATTGTTCTGCTCTACGGTAACGCTCCCAGTTTTCATCATTATAAAATACCCGAACCAAATCTTCATTGGAGCGATCTTCTGGTGTAAATCGGCCGGTGAAAAAGCCGCGTGCTTGTGAAGACCAAGAAAGAATAGGTAGCTTCGATTTCTCATGCCAGGCTAAAATTGAATCATCGACAGATACACAATCCGGCCAATAAGGTGCCTGTGCTTTTGCTAAGCTTAAGTTAGGGCTACTAAAGGAAAAACCGATTAATCCATGCTTCTCTGCATAATCATTTGCTTCTTGTAGTCGCTCAACTGACCAATTGGAACCTCCAAAAGTGCCAATTCTACCAGCTTCAACATGTTCATTTAATATTTCTAGTATTTCACCTACATGTACAGTAGGATCATCACGATGGAGTGCGTAAAGCTCAACATAGTCTGTTCGAAGTCTGTCTAAACTGATAGTTAGTTCTTCATCGATTGCTTTTTTATTGATTTGTGAGCCATTCTGATTTGGGTGTCCGCCTTTTGTTAGTAACAGGACATCATCGCGACGTTTGTTTTCTTCCATCCAGATTCCAATTGCTTGTTCACTTTTTCCACCTGCATAAACAAATGCCGTGTCAAGGATGTTTCCGCCAATATTAATATAATTTTCGAGAACCTCAGTAACTTTATCAATAATTTCCGGTGCAAAGTAATCAGTTCCCATAACAAGTCCAGTAACTGGTTTTTCTAAATTCCCAATTTTAATATTTCGCATTGTAAATCCCCCGTTTTTTATCTTAATAGAATTTTTTCTTGTTTTTCAGCGGAAATAAGTGTTCCTTTAACTGCTCTTATGTTGTGAATGATATCCTCAGCCGGGAATTTAAGAGGCTTTCCGTCAAGTACAGCCTCTGCAAAATTGTCAGCCTGCAAAGCATAAGGATTAATGTTATCATCAAGGATTTTTTCGGTGTGTCCGTCTTTAATGATTTCATATGATTGGTCGCCGAGAAAGGCTTCCTTCATCACGATTCTTCCCTTTGAGCCAAGAATTTCAAGTTCATTTCGAAACTCAGCCCACATACCGCAATCAAATGTCAAAGATACGCCATTAGAAAACTCCATTATTCCAGACGCCATCATATCCACATCACCATGATCTGGAGAGAAAAAAGCATGGGCTGTAACTGCCGAAGGTTCTTCATCTAGTAGGAATCTAGCAGCACTAATCGGATAACAACCTACATCATAAATCGATCCGCCACCCCATTCTTTTGTAAAACGAATATTACCAGTGTCTTGTGCACCGTTGAAAGTGAATACACCATGGATACTACGAATATCGCCAATCTCGCCATTATGTATTAATGTCTTAATATGATCATATCGCTTTTGATGACGGTACATGTAAGCTTCTGCCAGAAGAACCCCTGCATTTTCACATGCAATAATCATTTCTTCAGCTTCTGATTCATCCAATGCAATTGGTTTTTCACATAAAATATGTTTACCAGCTTTAGCAGCTTTAAGCGTCCATTCTTTATGTAAGTGATTAGGAAGAGGAATGTACACTGCATCGATGGTAGGATCATTAAGTAATTCTTCATAACTACCATATGCTTTTGGAATTCCTAATTCATTAGCATAAGCTTGAGCATTTTCCAAAGAACGACTTGCAACCGCTTCCACTACATTCCTTTTTGACTCTTGTATACCCGGAATAACTGATCTTTTACCAATACTTGCAGTACTCATAATTCCCCAACGAACTTTTTTTTCTGTCATTAATTAACGCCTCCTAAGTTTAGAAATAGTATAACATTAGCTTTTTAGAAAGAAATAGTAAAAATACTATGTATTAGGACTTTTATTGTTTAATAGATAAATTATCGGAGGATTTCACTCGAATTTTACAAGTGATTATTTTCTAAGTCGATGGATAACACAGACAATGGTAGAATGGTTAAAGGAGTATGAATGTATTTTTTATTTTGATATGCATGTAGGGAGGATATATATATGCCGTTACATCAATGGTGTAAAGTTTTGATTGTCGATGACGAACTACTTATTAGACAAGGAATTAAGCATTCTCTTCACTGGGAAAAAGAAGGCTTTCAAATAATAGGCGAAGCTGCAAATGGGGAAGAAGCGCTTGATTTAATAGAAACCTTGCAACCACAAATCGTAATTACGGATATGGTGATGCCCGTAATGGATGGGGAGGAATTGACGAAAGCAATCAAAGAGCATTATCCACAAATTGAAATTATCATCTTAAGCAGTTTCGGAGATTTTGATTATGTTCGTTCTACATTTCAGCATGGAATTTCTGATTATATTCTTAAACCGCAATTAGAAGGAGCTAATCTTTTGAATGCACTTAAACAAGCAGCGCGTAAGATTCCCGGAGTTGTCCTGGTGGAGGACAATGGTGAGGATGTGACCATTCCAATTGAAGCTATCATGGAAAGATTGTTAACGGGGTTTGAATCAGACGTGGATTTGGCTTCAATTGAGGGCGTTTTTCCACATCGTCATTTTGGCATACTCGGCATTGATATTAAAGCATACACAAATCACAAAAAAGGTAGGGCTCAGCCATTAGTGGAAGAAATTGAAAAGGAGTTAAAAAGCAATTTTACCAAGATTAAAATACATAGACTACCAGTCACAGAAAATATAATCGCGTTTTTGGTTAACTTTGAATTGAATCAATTACAAACAATCAAGGATTTTATTAAGACGATTTCAATGTCACTTAGATATGTTGACACTACCATTGGTTGGGTCTTAACAGAGCCTTTCACGGAGTTTTTTGATTTAAAGAAAGTTTATCAAAAAGAATTACAACGACTAATTCAATATCGTTTTTTCTTACCCGATACATCAGTAATGATTTATGATGAACTGCCAAGTGCACGAGAGGCTAATGAACCTTTTCAATTAACGAAGTTCACTGAACTATTTCAACGTAAACACTTTGAGGCAGCATTTTTATATTTGGAAGCTTATATTGAAGACCTGTCCCACCAATATACAACAGATGAGTTTGAATTTAAGTCTTTGTTGGGAAATATCATTTTCAATGTAGCGATGCTTTTAGGAAACATGGCATATGAAAGTAAAGAACTGGAAGAAGAGAAGTATTCATATATCTCTTTAATTGACGGAGCCAGCGACATAAAAGAAGCTTTATCACTATTAGATGAATTTTTAAAAAATGCAAGGGTAGTGATTGAAGCAGTTCCTTCCAAATCCGAACAACCTAATATGCAAAGACTATTGGATTATATTAATGAACATTATGCGGAACCGTTAAATCTAACTGATATGGGAAAAAGGTTTCATTACAATCCATCGTATTTGTCAAATTATTTCAGCGATAATAATGATCAAAGCTTTAGTGAATATTTAACACAGGTACGAATTGAAAAGTCTATTGAGCTCTTGCAAAAAAAAGACAAGTCAATCGCTAAAATTAGTATGTTAGTAGGTTATTCTGATCATAGCTATTTTTGTAGGGTATTTAAAAAACTTAGGGGAGTTTCACCAAGTAGCTATCGAAGACAATATTTTAATTCAAGGAAGCGGGAAGAATGAAATCTTTTTTTGAGCGCATAGATAGTTATGGGTTATTCGTGAAGATATTCCTCGTCATGTTTTTTAGTATTATTGCGATTACAATTACAATCACGATTAGTACATTAAAAATGTCGGAAAACTTATTTACAGAAACATTTAGTATAACTAACTCAAAAATACTTGCGCAAATACAAGAAAGTGTTGAAGAGTTTAATTATTCTGTGGTGAATACCGTCAATAATATTGAACAAAGCGGGAAAGTTAAAACTTATCTAACAGAAAGCGATACTAATTCCCTGGAAATGTCAAAGTCCTTTTATAATATGAGTACCCAGATGAATCTAATTGGGGCTCACTTAGATAATTATAATACTGGGATTACGGTGCTTGGTATAAATGGACGCGATTTTTCGACAAACCGTATATATTGGCCGAATACGGAAAATGAACTTGCAAATCATGAAATCACTTTAAATTCTCTTGATAATCCAAAAAGATTGTCATATCACTATGATGATCTACATACGGATGAATTAAAAAAACCTGCAATTATCGCCTCGAGAGCTTTGTCGGATAGGAAAAGTGGAGAAGTCTACGGGGTCTTGTATATTGCAATGCAGGAGCTTGATTTTCGACAGTTTTATACGAGTTATACAAGTGGAGGAAATAATGTTGCGATTATAAATGGGGCAGGAACGATTGTTTCTAGCAATAACACTGAGTTAATTGGACGAGAAGAACAAGAGTTACTTAAACATGCTAAAGATATTGAGAAATTAAAATTGAATTACAAGAATGTTGAATTTCTTGATAAAGAACAGATTGTACTCGCCGAATATTTACCGCCATTAGATTTATATTTGGTAAACTTTATAGATAAAAAACTTGTCATGGCTAATATCATCGATAAGAAATCAATTGTTCTCATTAGTATTTTGATTGCCGGCATTGCTTTACTATTTGTGTATTTTATATCTAGACGACTAACCAGTTCATTAACAAGTCTTGTTAATCAAATTAATAGTATTGCAAAATCCGATTTTGATCATTATGTAACGGTCTCGGGTAGCTATGAAACAAAACAGGTAGCAACTGCGTTTAATTTTATGCTTGATGAACTACATGAATATGTTGAGGAATTAATCCTAACGCAAAAAAATCAGCGTAACGCCGAGTTAGCTGCATTACAACAACAAATCAATCCTCACTTTTTATATAATACGCTGGCATCCATAAAGATTATGGTAAAACAGGGGAATAAAGAAAAAGCATCTGAAATGATTAATAAACTTATTTCTTTATTACAAAATACAATTGGTAATATCAGTGAGACAAATACAGTAGAACAAGAATTATCAAATATGAAAGACTACACTTTTATTAATCAAGCGCGTTATGGGGAACAAATTCGGGTCAACTACTACATTACCCCTGATGTTTTGTCGTACGAACTTCCAAAGTTAATTATTCAGCCCTTTATTGAAAATGCATTTTTTCATGCATTCAATAAAAAAACAACGGGATTTATCCATGTAATGATTGGACAAGAGGAGAACAACCTTATTTGTGAAATCATTGATAACGGCGATGGGATGGAAACGAATCTTGATAAACAGATGCCAAGTTACAAAAGCAAACGACAATTATTTAGTGGTATCGGAGTAAAAAATGTAAGTGAAAGAATTAAATTATTGTATGGAGAAAGATATGGGGTGGAAATATCTAGTGAATTGGGGGAAGGAACAAAGGTAAAGTTACGATTACCAATTATTAAATCTGTACAAAATCCTAAATTATAATGAAAGTTCAATTTATAAAAGACGAATAGTTTAGTAAACAATAAAAAGTCCGAAAACAGGTGGATATTATCCTAACGTCCCCTGTTTTTTGTGTGTTAAATTTACTATAGAAAACGCTTTCAATTAAGCAGATGGGGGAAAATACAATGAAGAAAATATTTATGTTACTTTTTATGAGTATATTATTGGTAGCTTGTTCTTCAACAACCGGTTCCAGTGGGAGTGGAAGTAAGGGTGGAAACGAAGACGTTGATGAAGTTACAGCTTGGGCATGGGATCCGAAATTTAATATTGCTGCGTTAGAAATTGCAAAAGAAGCTTATAAAGATGAAAATCCAGACTTGAATATCAATGTTATTGAAAATGCGCAAGATGATATTGTTCAAAAGTTAAATACAGCATTAGGTTCAGGTACAACAAAAGGATTACCTAATATTGTTTTAATTGAAGATTATCGTGCACAAAGTTTTTTACAGTCCTTTCCGGACTCGTTTTATGAATTGACCGATTCATTTAATGCATCAGACTTTGCTGAGTATAAAATTGCACCAACAAGTTTTGATGGTAAAAACTATGGTGTTCCATTTGATACTGGTGTAACTGGGTTGTATGTTCGTACTGATTACTTAGAGGAAGCTGGTTATTCAGTAGAAGACTTGGAAGACATTGACTGGAAAGAATATATAGAGATCGGGAAGAAAGTAAAAGAGGTTACAGGGAAGACCTTCCTTACGATTGATCCTAATGATCTTGGTCTCATCCGAATCATGATTCAATCCGCAGGCACTTGGTATGTGAAAGAAGATGGTGTAACTCCAGACCTCGCAGATAATGCAGCACTAAAAGAGGCATTTGAAGTTTATAAAGAAATGATAGATACAGGAATCTTAAAGCCCCACTCCGGTTGGAGCCAGTTATTAACAGGTTTTAATAGTGGCGATGTTGTTACTGTACCGACAGGAAATTGGATTACACCTTCCGTAAAGGCTGAGGAATCTCAATCCGAAAACTGGGCAATCGTTCCAATCCCTAAATTAAGTGTCCCTGGTTCGGTAAATGCTTCAAATTTAGGAGGAAGCTCATGGTATGTGCTAAACATTCCAGGTGCGGAGCAAGCAGCAGATTTCTTAGGTAAAACATTTGGTTCTAATGTTGAGATGTATGAAAAACTTGTAAGTGACGTTGGCGCAATTGGTACGTATATACCTGCATCAGAAAATGATGCTTATGCCAAAGAAGATGAGTTCTTTGGTGGACAGAAAATAGTTGCGGACTTTGCAACATGGATGGAAGAAATACCAAGTGTTAACTACGGCATGCACACTTATGGAATTGACGATATTATTACTGTTGAAATGCAAAACTATTTAAATGGAAAAGATATTGATGATGTATTGAATGACGCTCAGAAACAGGCAGAAGCACAGTTTAATTAATAGGTGAAAAATAGATAAGCCTTAAGCAATTGATTGCTGACGAGATCCAATTTAAAACGATCTGATTGGATCAATTGTTTAAGGTTCTTATTAAAATTAAGGAAGTGAGTTAAAGTGAACGGTAGAACTAAAACCAACTGGCTTGGATGGACGTTTGTTGGAATTTCAACCATCATGATTAGTATATTTTACTTTTATCCAATGATTCAAGCATTTATTCTTTCATTTCAATCGGGATCAGGAACAAATCTAAGTTTTGTTGGACTAGATAACTATAAGCGTGTCTTTACCGATCCGACATTTATTGCTGCTTTTAAAAACACATTTATTTATCTGTTAGTACAAGTTCCTATGATGATACTTTTAGGGTTGTTTTTATCCGTTCTCTTAAATGATCCTAAATTAAGGTTTAAAAGTTTATTCCGTATCGCAATATTTTTACCTTGTGTTACATCGCTTGTTGCATACTCGGTTATCTTTAAAGACTTATTCGCGGTTAATGGACTCATAAACAAACTTCTATTACAATTTTCAATTGTACCGGAAGCCATTAATTGGTTAGCAGATCCATTTTGGGCGAAAGTCACGATTATAATTGCGATTACATGGAGATGGACAGGATATAATATGATATTTTATCTATCAGGCTTACAAAATATTGATCAATCCATATATGAAGCTGCAAAAATCGATGGTGCATCTTCATTTCAACAATTTTTCAAAATTACAATCCCAATGTTAAAACCCATTATTTTATTTACATCAATTACATCAACAATAGGAACGTTACAGATATTTGATGAAGTAATGAACATTACGAGGGGTGGTCCAGGCAATTCGACCACATCCATTTCTCAATACATATATAATCTTTCCTTTAAGTATACACCGGACTTTGGCTATGCAGCGACGGTATCATACTTTGTCGTTATCGCTATTGTAATATTCGCGGCATTACAGTTTAAGTTAGCAGGTGATAAAAAATGAAGAAAATAAAAAGGATATTTACATATCTCTTCTTAACATTCGCGGCGATAATTTCTATATTCCCATTTTTTTGGATGATTGTCAGTGCAACAAATAAATCGATTGATGTGTCTAAAGGGAAGTTAATTCCCGGAAGTCATTTAATTGAAAATCTTAAAAATTTAATTGAAACTGTTGATATTGCTCCTGCACTGACAAATTCAGCAATTATCTCGGTGTCAACAACAATCTTGTCCTTGATAATCGCTTCGTTGGCTGGCTATGCTTTTGAGATATACAGTAGTAAGAAAAAAGATATTGTATTTAACATATTACTGATTTCAATGATGATTCCATTTGCAGCATTGATGGTACCGTTATACCGAATGTTCGGTTCAATATCTACGGTGGCACCATTCATAGGAATGGACACATTAACAGCTGTGATGCTACCAACATTAACAACCGCATTTCTTATTTTCTTTTTCAGGCAAAACACTAAGATGTTTGCAAAGGAATTGGTTGAAGCAGGCAGAATAGATGGTTTGAGTGAACTGGGTATATTCTTCCGTATTTATATGCCAACAATGAAAACGACGTATGCAGCTGCAGCTATCATTACATTTATGAATAGCTGGAATAATTACTTGTGGCCACTGGTTGTTTTACAATCACCTGAAAAACAAACAATCCCGTTACTAATATCAAACCTGGGTTCAAGTTATGCACCTGATTATGGTGTAATTATGTTAACAATTGTAATTGCGACATTACCGACGGCACTGATCTTTTTCCTAATGCAGAGACACTTTGTGGCTGGAATGATGGGATCAGTGAAGTAATCAATTTAGTTATTTAAGTGTCTGCTTAATAGCTTCAAAATCAAATAAAAAAAGGGGAACAAACAAATGAAAAGTACACCAATTGCTCTTCAAATGTATTCATTACGAGATGAAAGTGAGAAAGATTTTATTGGCACATTAAAAAAAGTATCTGATATGGGTTATGACGGAATCGAATTTGCAGGCTATGGGGGATTAGCTGCAGATGTATTGAAAAAGGAATTGGATGAGCTCGGTTTAAAAGCAGCATCTAGCCACATTCCACTTACTACATTAGAGCAAGAACAAGAATTGGAAGAAATAATTAGCTATCAGCATGTTTTAGGTTGTAAAAACATTGTTTGTCCTTATCTTCCGCCGGAAAGGCAAAAAAAAGATGACTATTACAATCTGCTTCCAATCTTAAACAAGATCGGAAAGCGGTGTTTTGAGGAAGGCATAAATTTCTCCTATCATAATCATGACTTTGAATTAATTCAATTGGATAACGGAAAAAAACCACTTGAATTATTACTAGAAGAAACAAATCCAGAATGGGTTCAAACAGAATTTGATGTTTATTGGTTAACAAAAGCTGGCGAGAATCCGGTCGAGTGGATTGAACGTTATCATAATAGGACTCCATTAATTCATTTGAAAGATATGACTACTGATGGTGAACAGTTTTTTGCAGAATTGGGTACTGGTGGAGTAGATATTGACGGGGTTTTAACACAAGGAAGCAAGTCAAACGTTGAGTGGTGGGTAATAGAACAAGATCAAAGCAGACGGACTCCGCTGGAAAGTGTCAAGATTAGCCTTGATTATTTAAAACAGAAGCTTTCAACAAGCACTTAAATCTCATGAATTAGGGATTAGCCAATTGTCGCAAATGACGTGAGGGCATATACATTACCTGAAAAGCCATTAGTAATTTTGAGGAGGAAATTATGATGAGTAAATTAAAAATAGGTGTAATAGGATGCGGGAGTATTGCTAAATTGCGCCATCTTCCAGAATATGCTGCGAATAATGAGGTTGAAATTGTTGCGGTGTGTGACATTGTTGAGGAACGTGTAAAAGAAACAGCAGCAATGTATCATGCCAAAGCATATACCAATTATGAAGAATTGCTGCTTGATGAAAGTATTGATGCTATCAGTGTTTGTTTACCAAACTACTTACATGCAACTGTTTCCATTGCTGCGTCAAATGCTGGAAAACATGTTTTATGTGAAAAACCAATGGCAACTTCACGCGATGAAGCGGAACGGATGATTGAAGCTGCAAGTAAAAATAATAAAAAACTAATGATTGGTCATAACCAACGTTTTGTGCCTTCTCATGAAAAAGCAAGACAACTCATTGCAAATGGGGAACTCGGCAAGATTTATAGTTTCCGCACTGCATTTGGTCATTCAGGACCAGAAAGTTGGAGCGTTGATGGTCGTAACAGTTGGTTCTTTAATAAAGAAGAAGCCTTTATTGGTGCCATGGGTGACTTAGGCGTACATAAAACAGATTTAATGCGCTATCTACTGGATGAAGAATTCCAAGAGGTTGCTGGATTTGTCGAAACAAATGCCAAAAAAGATACAGAAGTTGATGATAACGCTGTTTGTGTCTTAAAGACTGAATCAGGTATTATCGGTACATTAGCCGCAAGTTGGGCATATAGTCCAAACTCGGACAATTCGACAGTTATTTACGGAGAGAAAGCGATTCTTCGGTTGGAAGACGATCCAAAGTACTCATTAATCGCGCAATATACAAATGGAGAAGTTGTTAAGTATGAATTGGGTGCTATCCAATCAAATGAAGAAGGTGGACAACATACTTCACATGTTATTGATCATTTTGTATCCGCAATTGTGAATGACACAGAAGTGGCAATTTCCGGCGAAGAGGGTATGAAGTCACTGGAAGTCGTCCTAGCGGCACTAGAATCCAATCAAAATAAAACGATTGTAAGAATCTGAATCAATGAATTTAATTGGAGGGAAACATCTTGAAACTCGGTGTATTTGCAGTATTATTTTCACAAAAGCCATTTGAAGAGATGCTCGACTATGTCCAATCAGCTGGACTTCAAGCAGTAGAAATCGGGACAGGTGGCAATCCAGGAAATGCCCATTGTAACGTAGATGAATTACTTGCCAGCGAAGACAAGCGTAAAGAATACTTGGATAAAATCCATTCACGCGGATTAACAATTAGCGCATTTAGCTGTCATGATAACCCGGTTTCACCAAATAAACAAGTCGCTCAAAATGCGCATGAAACCTTTGTCAAAACGGTTAAACTAGCGCAGTTATTGGATGTGCCTGTTGTGAACACATTCTCGGGAACCCCTGGATCACATGAGGGCTCGAAACATTCGAACTGGCCGATATCACCGTGGCCATCGGAGTATTCGGATATTTATAACTGGCAATGGGAAGAAAAACTAATTCCGTACTGGAAAGAACAAGGGAAGTTTGCAGAAGATCACGGTGTGAAAATCGGGATTGAACTTCACGGCGGATTTTCAGTCCACACACCTTATACGCTGTTGAAACTAAGAAATGCAACTTCAAAAGCAATCGGGGCGAACCTTGATCCAAGCCATCTTTGGTGGCAAGGGATTGATCCAGTCGCCGCAATTAAGATTCTAGGAAAAGAAAATGCGATTCACCATTTCCACGCAAAAGATACTTTTATTGACCAGGATAATGTGAACATGCACGGATTAACGGACATGCAACCTTACGGCGATGTGCAATCGCGTGCATGGACTTTTAGGTCGGTCGGATGTGGACATAGTATCCAAGAGTGGTCGGATATGATGAGTGCTTTACGAACATATGGCTATGATTATGTTGTTAGCATTGAACATGAAGATCCATTAATGTCGGTAGATGAAGGATTTTCACGTGCAGTGACAAATTTGAAATCGGTCCTAATTAAGGAACAGCCTGCTGATATGTGGTGGGTTTAAAACATAAAAGTGGTTGTGACATATGAAGGTCTAACTCATATGTCACAACTTTTTTCGTCTTTAAATCACAAAAGGGGATATGAAATGAGTAAAATAAAAGTAGGTATAATTGGTTGCGGACATATTAGTTCTATCTATATGAAGAATCTCCCTACATTTGATCATCTTGAACTTGTGGCTTGTGCAGATTTAGATATAAATAAAGCATATATTCAGGCAGAAAAGTATCAAATTCCGGGAGTTTATACTGTGAAAAATTTGTTGGAGAGCGATAATATAGATTTAATTATCAATTTAACAGTTCCCAAAGCACATGCCGCAGTGGCAATCGAAGCCCTTAGAAATGGTAAGCATGTATATGGAGAGAAGCCATTGGCTGTCACGCGAGAAGAAGGAAAAATGATTTTAGCAGTCGCAAAAGAAACAGGATTACTCGTAGGAAGTTCCCCTGACACATTTTTAGGTGCAGGCATCCAAACTGCTATTCACTTAATCGAAAGTGGGGAAATCGGTGTTCCTATAGGTGCTTCCGCGTTTATGATTGGACGTGGTCCGGAACATTGGCATCCAGATCCTGCGTTTTTTTATGAACAAGGTGGTGGTCCAATGTTTGATATGGGTCCTTATTATTTAACTGCACTAATTGCCTTATTAGGACCTATTAAACGACTTTCTGGATTAGCTAGGATTAGTTATCCAGAAAGAACTGTTTTGAGCACACCAAAGGCTGGAGCGAAAATTACGGTAACTACTCCAACGCATATTTCAGGCACACTTGATTTTGTTTCTGGGGCAATAGGAAACCTAACGACAAGTTTTGATGCTTTTGGTGGTACGTCACTTCCCTCAATTGAGATATACGGGAGTAAGGGGACTTTACTTGTACCGGATCCGAATACGTTTGGTGGAACTGTTCGACTTCGAAAACGGGATGAAGAAGAATTTATTGATATTGAATTAACACATAATCACAATGAAAACAGTCGTGGAATTGGCGTTGCTGATATGGCAAAGGCTATTATAAGTGGGGATCCTTACAGAGCGAATGGGGAACTTGCTTATCACGTGTTGGAAGCCATGCATGGTTTTCATGATTCATCTGAAAATGGATTATTTTATCAAATGCAAAGTACCTGTACTAAACCTGAACCTTTACCTGTTAACAATCGTTTTACAACTGAAAAGTGAAATATAAACAATAAATATTGATAGTTATTGAAAATAACATATATGACGGCTAATAATCGGCGAATTATGTTTTGTAAAGACGCTTTATATAGAAGTAACTACATTTAACATAACAGGATGATTGATTTGCTAGTGGCTAGAAGTAAAGGCTTATGCTACAGTTAGTTCGAATATAAACAATGGGGGAGTATCTATGAACGTATTAGCGATTGATATCGGCGGGACATCTGTTAAATTATGTATAGCCGATGAAAAAGGAACTGTTACGCAGTTTAAAGAAATTGAATCCGGGGCGTCAAAAGGCGGACCGTATCTCGTTGAAAATCTGATTGAAGTCATTTCAGCAAACTACACAGACTTTGAAGCAATAGGAATCAGTACAGCGGGCCAAGTGAATAGTGAGGAAGGATCAATCATTTTTGCGAATGAAAACTTTCCGGGTTACACAGGCATGAATTTGAGAGAGATTTTTGGAGGAAAATTCAATGTACCGGTGAAAATTGAGAACGATGTGAACGCCGCGGCATTAGGCGAAAAACACTTCGGTGCAGGACAAAAATTTGATGATTTTTTATGTCTTACATACGGAACAGGAATCGGCGGCGCAATCGTCATTAACTCGGAAGTTTACAAAGGCGCGAACGGCAGCGCGGCTGAAGTCGGCCACATCGTTGCACATCAAGGCGGCATCAAGTGTAACTGTGGGTGTATCGGCTGTTATGAAATGTACGGATCAACAACAGCTTTAGTGAAAAACGCGCTTGAAGTCGACTCACAATATGTAAATGGCCGCAAGATTTTTGAAGGTCTAGAAAAAGGCGACGAAAAGTTGGAGAAAGTCCTACGTGATTGGGTTCTCGAAGTTTCATATGGCCTTGTTTCACTAACACACATTTTCAACCCACCAGCCATCATCATCGGCGGCGGTGTGATGGAGCAAGAAAGTTTAGTCGAATTAGTGCGCGCTAAAGTTAAAGAATTAATCATCAGCAGCTTCACTAACGTAGAAATTTTGAAGGCTGAGCTTGGCAATAAAGCGGGGTTACTAGGTGCGGCTTCACTGCATTTTACTAAAGTTAAGTGATGATTTCTATGAAAATTACCACATATATTGGAATCTACAGTTGATTGAAGTGTAGGGCGGCGACTCCAGCGGAATCAGCGAGACAGCCGAGACCCTGGACTGAGCGCAGCGAGGGAAGCGGCTCGGCGCTCGCCCGCAGGAACGCGTCCGCCCGAAACGGAAATCAACGGTGTAGAAATAAATTCAAGTATCGGAAAAACTAATCATTTACAAACTTTTTATCACAAAAGCAGTAAAGGAGCACATCTATGGATAACAATTCCGGATTCCTGGGCGCATTATACACGCTCAGTGAATGGATCATGAAATTTTCAATCACAAACTTACTTTGGATTCTATTTAATCTGCCAATCGTATATTTACTTATTACAATTTTATTCATGGAGCAACTGGATGCAGTATTCCTCTTATTGATTCCCGTCATAATATTACTGCCATTTGTATTCTTCCCGGCAACGACAGCAATGTTCGCGATGGTGCGAGATTGGATCATTAAAGACGAGGGAGTCAATCAGCTCATCAAAAAGTATTGGGGCTACTACAAAGAAAACTACAAACGAAGCGTTGGAAATGGATTTCTATTAACCGCTGCATGGGTCATCTGGGCGGCAGACGTCTATTACTTTTACGAGAAAAACACAACGATGATGATTCTCTTTGTCATCATGGGAATTCTATTGCTCGTCTTTTCAATTAACCTGTTTTCGGTCACAGTTCATTTTCATTTGAAGTTTTCCACATCATTAAAAAATGCATTGCTTCTTACAATTGGAAGTCCTATTTTGTTTATCGCAGTGGCAATGAGTAGCGGGTTCGTCATCTATGTTAGCTTTAATGTTTTCCGATTCATCATCCCATTTCTAACAGGGTCACTTATTGCATTTCTCTCATTCTCGGCATTTTATCGAAACTATTTAAAGCTTGTCGCTAAGAAGACTGAATAATAATATAAGAATTATGTTGCACGATTTAAATGTTCGTGTTACTCTAAAGGAGATTAATCTATGCAAACGGTTTCATGAAGGTTGCACACCGACTAATTGTTGGTCGAGCAAACTAATGATTCATTTTATGCAACCGTATTCATAGGAATGGAAAAGGGGAGATTATTAGTGAAAAGCAAAAAAACGTTAATTAGTCTAGTTTCTGTATTTCTATTATCTATCTTTGCGTTAGTAGGTTGCTCGTCAGACGACAAAGGGAAAGACAAAGCATCAGGAGATCAAATCACAATTGATATTTTTCAATTTAAAGTAGAAATCAAAGATCAGTTTGAAGCGCTCGCAAAAGTATATGAAGATGAAAACCCAGGCGTAAAAATCAACGTTAAAACGGTTGGCGGCGGTAACGATTACGGCGCATCACTAAAAACATCATTTTCTTCAGGTGAAGAGCCGGACATTTTCAACGTAGGCGGACCCTCAAGTGTTGAAGAATATAGAGAATACTTAGCAGATGTTTCAGATACGAAAGCCATTGAGCAAGCTATCGAAGGAACATTAACTGGCGTAACAGACGGCGATGAAATTTTAGGATTGCCATATAACCAAGAAGGTTATGGATTAATTTATAATAAAGCGATATTTGAAAAAGCTGGTCTAAGCGCAGATGATATTAAAACTTATGCAGACTTAGAAGAAGCGGTTGAATTACTTGAAAGCAAAAAAGACGAGTTAGGCATTGACGCAGTATTTGCATTGCCTGCTAAAGAAAAATGGGTTCTGGGCGATCATATTTCAAATATGTTTTTCGCATCAGATTTTAATGACGATATAACTGAAGCATACAATTCCGAAACAATTCCATTTAACAAAGGCGATGAGCTGAAAAGATACTTGGACTTACAAAACAGCCATTCTGTTCAGCCAGTCCTAAGCCTTGATTATTCACAGCAAGTTGAACAATTATTTTCTTTAGAAAAGGTTGCCATGATTCAACAAGGAAACTGGGTTTACAACTCGGTATACGATATGGATCCGGAATTAGCTGAAAACGGCATCGGGATTTTTCCAGTTCCAGTTGAAGGTTTTGAAGGTAAGATGCCAGTTGGCGTTCCACAGTACTGGGCTATAAACGGAAAGAGCGATGAAAAAGTTGTTCAAGCAAGTAAAGATTTCTTAGATTGGGTGTATACATCCGAGACAGGAAAAAATGCCGTACTCGAAGACTTTAAATTCATCCCTGCTTATAAAGGATACGACGCATCAAAAATTGCAGATCCACTTTCACAAACAATTTACGAATATGCTGAAGCAGGAGACACACTTGAAGGTTGGGTATACCAAGCAGCACCGACTGGTTGGACTCAAGAATCACTGGGTGTTAATATCCAAAAGTATTTAAGCGGTGATTTGGAATGGGAAGAAGTACTATCTCAGTCACGTGCTAAATGGGAAGCAGAGCGTAAGTAATCAGAGATAGATAGAAAAATACAGCTAACAAAAAACTCCTAAAAAAGATTTTTGTTAGCTGTTATCATTTACAACGGAGGTGCTACTAATGCGAAATCGTGATTTTTCATTCTGGTTATTTTTGACGCCGGTCATCTTGAGTTTAAGTCTGGTTATCCTGGTTCCATTTGTTTACGGATTTATTTACTCCTTTACGAATTGGAATGGCATGGTGGCGACTGAATTTCTTGGTTTTAAGAACTACATCACCTTATTTAAAGATGCTGAATTCAGGGCATCGATATGGTTTACGACTAAATTTGCAATTTGCTCGGTCATTCTCCTGAACTTTCTAGGCTTAGGACTCGCATTACTTGTCACCCGTAATATTAAAACGAATAATTTAATGAGAACCGTTTTCTTTATGCCGAACCTAATCGGCGGACTGATTTTGGGATTCATTTGGCAGTTTATTTTCATCAGCGTTTTTGGAAACTTAGGAGACTTACTTGGAATCGAAGCGTTAACAGGATGGTTGTCAACAACTGCAACTGGCTTCTGGGGACTCGTCATCTTAACGTCATGGCAAATGGCCGGTTACATAATGATTATTTATATCGCTTACTTGGAAAATATACCGAAGGACTTGCTCGAGGCGGCAGAAATCGATGGGGCATCTAGTTTCCAACGTTTTCGCAACATCACATTCCCATTAGTGGCACCTGCTTTCACGGTTAGCATGTTCCTGACCCTGTCCAATTCGTTTCAAATCTATGATCAAAACTTATCCTTAACAAACGGTGGTCCGTTCAACTCAACACAAATGGTTGCAATGGATATTGTGAAAACCGCCTTTACTGAAAATAAAATGGCTTTCGCGCAATCAAAAGCGGTCATTTTCTTCATCATTGTAGCTGCAGTCGCAATCACGCAAGTTTATTATAATAAGAAAAAGGAGGTCGACATGTAATGAAAGATAAGAAGCGTAATCTGATCATCATTGAAATTATCGGCCTCTTGCTTGCATTATTATGGATTTCACCTTTTTACTTGATGATTGTGAACGCATTCAAAACGAAAAAGGAAATATTCTCAGGCGTGCTCGGACTTCCGGAAGGGTTTGAAACGAATAACTTCGTTCAAGCTTTTAAGGATCTGGACTTTGTTAATTCTCTTTTCAACTCCGTTCTCATCACGGTTGTCGGCGTAGGAATTATTATTCTTTTCTCCTCGATGGCTGGATATGCACTAGCTCGGAATAAAAGTAAACTGAGCGCACTTCTACTACTACTTTTTGTAGCGGCAATGCTAATTCCGTTCCAATCCGTTATGATTCCACTCGTATCGCTATTCAGCAAAGCTGATATGTTGAATCGTGCGGGGCTTATCTTTATGTATTTAGGATTCGGTTCGAGTCTATCGATATTTTTATATCACGGTGCAATGACCGGAATTTCGAATTCATTAGACGAAGCGGCAATTATCGATGGTGCCAATAAATTTCAAGTGTTTTGGCATATCATATTTCCATTATTGAAACCGATTTCTGTTACAGTTGGAATATTGAATGTAATTTGGATTTGGAATGATTATCTATTGCCATCCCTTATCCTTTCAGATGCAAATGCGACGATTCCGATTAAAATGTTCTTGTTCTTCGGACAATATACGAAACAGTGGCATTTAGCATTGGCAGGCCTAACAATCGCAATTATTCCAGTGATTATTGGCTACTTCTTTGCACAAAAGCAAATTATTGAAGGAGTATCTGAGGGAGCCGTTAAATAAATTGAGTTGGAGTGAAGACCTATGTCGGTCACGATTAAAGATGTTGCAAAACGTGCGAATGTAGCTCCGTCAACCGTTTCTCGTGTAATCTCAGATAGTCCATTAATTAGCGAGAAGACTAAACGTAAAGTTCATAAAATCATGGACGAAATGGGTTACCAGTTGAACTATAATGCGCGTATACTTGCACAAAAATCGACGAAAACAATCGGAATCGTTATGAAGAACTCGACAAAAGAATCCATGCATAATACTTTTTTTCCTGAAGTAATCCGCGGAATTAGTGCGTTATGCAGCAAGTATGACTTCAGCATCAGTCTCACAACGGGCGAATCCGAAGAAGAGATTTTTAATGATACGGTCAAGATGGTCGGCGGCAAAAGAGTCGACGGCATCATTGTTTTATATTCAAAAAAAGATGATAAAGTCGTTCCTTATTTAATTGAATCAGGCATTCCTTTCGTTGTCATAGGGAAGCCATTAATCGAATCGGGCAACATCATGTTTGTCGATAACGATAATGTTCAAGCGGCAAAAGAAGCAACCAACTATTTATTGAATTTCGGTCACGAAAAAATCGCATTTATAGGTGCAGATACGGAGTTTGAAGTGGGGGAAGCCAGATTAAACGGTTTCCTGCAAGCAATGCACAGCAAGGGACTGGATGTATCGGATGCTTATATTAAAGATACGCAATTAGACCCTGGCCACGGAAAGCAAGTTGTTGCGGAATTAATGGATTTACCTGAACCGCCAACAGCTCTCATCATTCCGAATGATTTAAATGCTTTGATCGCATTGACAGCTTTAGGCGAACGGTACATCAAAGTACCTGAAGACGTAAGTATAATCAGCTTTAATAATTCGATGATTTCGGAAGTGTCCAATCCACCGTTAACATCAGTCGATATACAGATATTTCAATTGGGCTACGAAGCGGGAAACTGCTTGATAGAGCTAATCAATGATCCAGATATGTTTAAAAAGAGCGTCATTATACCAACCGTTATTCACGAAAGAAGCTCGTGTACGACGTTAAAAGTTTAGGTTACGCCTAAATTTTAACTGTTTATGCAACCGGTTGCTTGAATCAATGCAACAAGCTAATAAAGGAGAGATTATCTATGAATATTGTCGTATGGAACGAAAATCGCCATGAGAAGAAAAATCCAGTCGTAGCAGATATATACCCAGAAGGAATTCACGGTGCAATTGCAAACTTTTTAAAAGAAGATGCACATACAGTCACTACCGCAACGCTCGATGAACCTGAACATGGTTTATCCGAAGAAGTATTGAATAATGCGGACGTTCTTCTTTGGTGGGGACATCTTGCGCATGATGAAGTCGAAGATGAGATTGTTGAACGCGTGAAAAAGCGCGTGTTAGAAGGCATGGGCTTGATCGTTTTGCACTCGGGTCATTTCTCCAAAATCTTCAAAACGCTAATGGGCACGACTTGCGATTTGAAATGGCGCGAAGCCGATGAAAAAGAACGATTATGGGTAGTCGATCCGAGCCATCCGATCACAGAAGGAATCGGGGAATATATTGAACTTGAAAAAGAAGAAATGTACGGGGAACACTTTGATATCCCGGCACCAGATGAGTTGGTTTTTGTCAGCTGGTTCGAAGGCGGGGAAGTTTTCCGAAGCGGCGCAACCTTCAAACGCGGGAACGGAAAGATCTTTTATTTCCGTCCGGGACATGAAACATACCCGACTTATCATAATGTAGATGTGCAAAAAGTAATTCGTAATGCAGTCAAATGGGCTGAAAATACGAATACACCAACACCTGTTTACGGAAATGCGAAGCCATTAGAAAAATTGGCAAACTATAACGAATGAATTTAGGAGTGGAAAACATGAAGTTAAAAGTAGCTGTTATTGGATGCGGGAGTATCGCAAGAAATAGGCATTTAAAAGAATATCAAAATAACGATGCAGTAGAAATTGTAGCGGTTTGCGATATTGTCGAAGAAAGAGCCGTGGAAATGGCAAGCGAGTATGGTGCAAAATCCTATACAAGTTATGAAGAATTGCTTAAAAACGAAGAGCTAGACGCAGTTAGCGTTTGTCTGCCGAACTATTTACATGCGCCAGTTTCGATCGCTGCATTGAACGCAGGATGTCACGTATTATGTGAAAAACCGATGGCGACATCTAAAGAAGAAGCGGAAGACATGATTAATGCTGCGACTGCTGCGAATAAAAAGCTAATGATTGCGCATAATCAGCGTTTCGTACCGTCTCATGCGAAAGCAAGAGAATTAATTGCCAATGGTGAAATCGGAAAGATTTATAGTTTCAGAACGGCTTTCGGACACGGCGGACCTGAACAATGGAGCGTTGAAGGTGAAGATAGCTGGTTCTTTAAAAAGGATCAAGCGTTTATCGGTGCAATGGGCGATCTCGGGGTCCATAAAGCAGACTTGCTTCGTTTCTTACTCGGGGAAGAGTTTGTTGAAGTCGCTGGTTTTATCGAAACGAGCGCAAAAGAAAACACAGATGTCGATGACAATGCGGTTTGTATTTTGAAGACAGAAAACGGGATTATTGGAACACTCGCAGCGAGCTGGGCTTATTCCGCAAAAGAAGATAATTCTACGGTTATTTACGGCGAAAAAGCAATTTTGCGCATTGAAGATGACCCTAAATATTCATTAATCGTTCAATATAAAACGGGTGAAGTCGTGAACTACGAATTAGGCGGCATTCAGTCAAACGCTGAAGGCGGTCAAACAACGACACATACGATCAATCATTTTGTAGACGCGATTATCGAAGACACTGAACCACTTATTAACGGTGAAGAAGGAAAAAAATCATTAGAAGTGATTTTAGGCGCTTTGGAATCAATGAAAACAAAACAGTTTGCTAGAATCTAAAAATACTGGGAGGTTTTTTCTATGAAACTAGGTGTATTTGCAGTTTTATTCGCACAAAAATCATTCGAAGAAATGCTTGACCATGTTCAAGCTGCAGGCTTAGATGCAATTGAAATCGGTACAGGTGGTTATCCAGGAGATGCTCATTGTAATGTCGATGAGCTACTTGCAAGCGAAGATAAGCGAAAAGAATACTTAGATAAAGTTCATTCGCGCGGATTAACCATAAGCGCGTTTAGCTGTCACGGAAATCCCGTTTCGCCGAATCAACAAATTGCACAGGATGCTCATGAAACATTCGTGAAAACGGTGAAACTTGCACAACTATTGGACGTTCCAGTGGTAAATACTTTTTCAGGAACACCTGGATCAAATGAAGATTCTAAACAACCGAATTGGCCAATTTCTCCGTGGCCGACAGAGTACACGGATATTTACAACTGGCAATGGGAAGAGAAACTCATTCCTTACTGGAAAGAACAAGGGAAATTTGCGGAAAATCATGGCGTAAAAATCGGCATCGAACTTCACGGCGGATTTTCGGTTCACACGCCGTACACGATGTTGAAATTAAGAGAAGCGACTTCACCGGCAATCGGCGCGAATTTGGATCCAAGTCATCTATGGTGGCAAGGTATTGATCCAGTCGCGGCAATCAAGATTTTAGGGAAAGAAAATGCGATTCATCATTTCCATGCAAAAGATACTTACATCGACCAGGAAAATGTGAATATGCACGGGTTAACAGATATGCAACCATACGGAGATGTGCAGTCTCGCGCATGGACATTCAGGTCTGTCGGCTGCGGGCATAGCATTCAAGAATGGTCAGACATGATGAGTGCGCTTCGAACATATGGCTATGATTATGTCGTAAGCATTGAACATGAAGATCCGTTAATGTCTGTTGACGAAGGATTTTCACGTGCCGTGACGAATTTGAAATCTGTATTAATTAAAGACCAACCTGCGGATATGTGGTGGGTGTAACAAATAAGGACACTTGAAAATATTTCTACTTGTTCCTATAACATTAATGACCTTTTCAACTCCAGATCACTAGTTAGGTTATTTTATTTATTTATGTTAATATGTAGCATAACTATACAAACATGGAAAAAAGAGCCCCCCAAGTATATGTATAATTTGAGTTACTTCCGACATAACTGACCGATAAGATGTTATTTCGCAAAAGATACAAGTTACATCGCATCCTTCCTAGAGTAGTAGTTTGAGTGAAGTCTTTTAGCTGTCGTCCGGAAATTTGATTCGTACCTCGTATATGATTATTTTGGAAGAAAGAAGCGAACAGGAGATAACGGATTAAACATAGGGGGAACTTAATAATGGGAAAAGGGCATATTGATACGATAAAGAAAATGAATCGAGAATTGGTTATAAGAACGATTAGAATGCAACAACCTGTTAGTAGAATTAGGTTATCTAGAATATTGAATTTGAGTAAATCAACAATATCCTCTATTGTTGACGATTTAATAAAAGTAAAAGTCATTGAGGAGATAGGATTTGAAGCATCAACTAAAGAAGGCGGAAGAAGAGCTATACAACTTAGTTTTAATTCAAAAGTTGGCTATATGATAGGGATTGAAGTCAATAGTTCTTCAATCAATGGTTGTTTAACGGACTTAGATGGAACAATAATTCTGAAGCAAGAATCGAAATTCGATTTGACTGTACCTAAGATAGTAAGTTTTATTAATGAAATGGTTTATGAATCAAATTTAAGCATTGAGGATATACTAGCAATCGGGTGTTCTGTACCTGGAATGGTTGATAGCTTAAACGGTATAGTGATTGATGCACCGGAGTTGAAATGGAAATATACCTTGATTGCTGAGGAGTTGAACCAATACTTCAATTGTAAAATTATTATTAATAATAATGTAAACTGTCTGGCCATGGCTGAAAAGTGGTCAGGGCAAGCCCAAGATTGTGAAAATTTTATCTATATTTTAATTGAAAATGGTATTGGAAGTGCAATATTTGCAAACAACAACTTGGTAATGGGTGCAAGATATACTGCTGGAGAAATAGGGTTTTTCACCTTTCCAAACGATAAGAAAAAGTTAATGAATAGGTATGGTGATTTTGGGGTTTTCGATAAGAAAACCTCTCTTTTGGCATTCCCGCCAAAAGCAAGGGAAACAATTCAGCAACAAAAATATAACCAGCTCTCGAGTTCCGATCAATTACTATTTGATGATATTTTACATAATCTTAGCTTTGGAATAGGAAATATGATTAGTCTATTAAATCCTGAAAAAGTTGTTTTAGGCGGAGGACTAAGAAATTTAATATATGAAAGAAAAGTGGAATTAGAGAGATTAATCAACGAAATTACGCCTATTGAGTACCAGTTGGCGTTTTCAACAATGAATAGTAAATCTGCTGCATTGGGTAGTATCTCGCCAGCTTTGGTTAATATTCCGGATTTAGTTTGAATTTAGTCGCAAGAAATGAGTCAGTAATTTCAATATTATCATAAAAGTATAGAATAATGAGAAAGATTTTACACCTCTAAAATAGACGCTGTATCAATATACACGCCTGTTTTAGAGGTTTTTTGATATAAATGATAAAAGAATTGATGTTGACTTGATAAATGAAAGCCCATATAATTCACCTAAGTTAGTTTTCTCTTTGGACAAACTGGGTGTATTCTGACTATAAAGTACAAATTATATAAAAATAACCTGATATATATAGGGAGGGTTCGATATGGGTAAAGCAAACAAAAAATATTTTATGGGAGTTGACGTTGGCGGTACAAAAATATGGATTTGTATTACGGATTCTACAGGAAATATTTTTTACAAAAAGAAAACGTCTACATCAAATAATTTAAACTCTATATACAATATAATTTCTAATTGTCTAACTGAAGCACGTATAACAATTAAAGAACTAAGTTTCATAAGTTTTGGTATCCCAGGTACAACAAACAGTAAGACAGGTGTTGTCCTTGATGCACCTGCTCTTAAATGGATTGATGTCCCGTTTAAAATGGAAATGGAACTTAGATTGCCAATTCCAGTATTTATTAACAATGATGTGAATTGTGCTGCCCTCGGGGAACAATGGTTAGGTATCGCAAAAAATGTACAAAATTTTGTTTTTATTGCTATTGGTACGGGTGTGGGAGGAGCGATAGTTACTAACGGAAAACTTGTACAAGGGGAGCATTTTATGGCTGGTGAAATTGGCTATTTTTTGTTAGAAGAAGACGTTATGAGACATTCAGATAGTGCGAAAACTAAAGGACAGTTTGGATTGTTTGAAAATAAAACATCAGGCACTGCATTGGCAAATCATGGTGTGGATCCAAAACATTTATTCTTGCAGTATCAAAAAGGAGACTCACAAGCAACTATTATTATTGATGAATTTATTAACCATTTCTCTATCGGAATATCGAATGTTGTCAGTCTGTTAAATCCGAAAAAGGTTATTCTTGGGGGCGGAGTTGCCCAATCACTTGAAGATATAATTCCAATTATTGAAAGCAATATAGCAAAGCATCTTCCTATCCCCATCTCAATTGAAGTATCAAGGTTGGGTGAGTTATCTGGGGCAATTGGTGCAATAGCATTTGGTATGGAAGAACAAAAGAGTTCGACCGGACTAATTGGTAAGAAAGTTTATTAATAAAATATGATTACTAGAAGGAATGATTGAATGTCAAGATTACTTATAAAACCTGAAAAACCAGATCAAGAAGGAAAAGTATTAAGCATTTCGCCACAATCGGCAGGTTGGCAGTATGTAGGGTTTGAGGTTTATTCTTTAAAAAAGGGTGAAACAATTCAAAAAAACACAGAAGACTATGAAGTATGTCTCGTTTTATTAACAGGAAGAATAGATATTAAAACTAATGAAGAAGAATTCATGAATATCGGAAATAGAATGAGTGTCTTTGAAAAAGTTCCGCCATATTCCGTTTATATTCCTAATGACGATTCTTATCTAGTGACGGCTTTGACAAATATTAATATTGCTATTTGTTATGCTCCAGGAAAAGGTAGTTTTCCGACACGGCTAATTGCCCCTGAAATGGTTGGTATAGAAAATCGTGGATCTGGAAAAATGAGTAGAAAGATACATAATATATTACCAGAAGAAGAAGCCGCTGATAGTTTGTTAGTTGTGGAAGTATTTACACCGGAAGGCAACACATCAAGTTATCCACCACATAAACATGATAAAGATAATTTGCCTCATGAATCATATTTAGAAGAAACCTATTATCATGAAATAAATCCGGAACAAGGATTTGTTTTTCAACGCGTATATAACGATGATCGAAGTTTAGATGAAACAATGAGTGTTGAAAATAAAAACGTAGTAATGGTTCCAGAGGGATATCATCCGGTTTCTAGTGTTCCAGGTTATGAGTCATATTATTTAAATGTGATGGCTGGTCCTGTTAGGACATGGGTATTCCATAATGATCCCAAGCATGAGTGGTTATTTGAAACAGGGAAATAAATATATTGGAGGAGAAATCATGTGTAAATTATATTTCCAAACAGAGCGTAAGTTTGATTTAATCGGATTAGGAAGACTTTGTATAGATCTAAATGCAAATCAAATTAATCGACCAATGGAAGAAACGTCATCATTTACAAAATATGTTGGCGGTTCCCCAGCTAATATTGCAATTGGAGCTTCACGCCTCGGATTAAATAGTGGGTTTATTGGGAAAGTATCAAACGATCAAATGGGAAGATTTATTGTGAATTATTTAAAGGAGAACGAGATTGACACTTCGGCAATTGCCGTTGACAAAACAGGCGCAGTTACGGGCTTAGCTTTTACAGAAATAAAAAGTCCAGAAGAATGCAGTATCCTTATGTATCGAGATAATGTTGCTGATTTAAAGTTAGAAACAACTGATGTTTCAGAGGATTATATTAAGCAAACCAAAACATTGTTAATCTCAGGAACTGCTTTAGCAGCGAGTCCATCAAGGGAAGCAGTATTTCTAGCGCTAGAGTATGCACAAAGACATAATGTAATAGTAGTATTCGATTTAGATTACCGTCCATATACATGGAAATCTAAGAAAGAAACAGCGGTTTACTATAATCTTGCTGCAGAGAAATGTGACGTTATTATTGGAACTAGAGAAGAATTTGATATGATGGAACAATTTGAAAAAGAAAATAATGACGATCGAAAAACAGCACAAAAGTGGTTTGATTATAATGCAGAAATTGTTGTAATTAAACATGGCGGGGATGGTTCAATTGCTTATACAAAAGATGGTTCGTCACATAGGGGTGGAATATTTAAAACAAAAGTTCTAAAAACTTTTGGGGCAGGTGATTCATATGCTTCGGCGTTCATTTATGGGTTAATAAATCGGTGGAATATTTCCAAGTCAATGGAGTTTGGAAGTGCTTCTGCGGCGATAGTTATCTCTAAGCATAGTTGTTCAGACGCAATGCCAACTAAAGAAGAAGTCAATCAACTAATAGAAACTGTGAAATTCACAAAAATATAATAAAGTGGGTTTAAAATATGCTTGTTAATCTTAATGAAGTGCTTAGAGATACATTAACAATGGACTATGCCGTCCCTGCATTTAATATATTTGGCTATGAAGATGCGAAGGCAATTATTGAAGCCGCAGAGGAACTGAACGCACCTGTTATTTTAGCTACAAATAAGGTAGCAATAACACATATGCCGATTTCTATCCTGGGAAGAATGCTAACGGAATTGGCTGAAAGAACGCATGTACCAGTTGTTGTTCACCTAGATCATGGAAGCGATTACGAAACAGTAAGGCAAGCATTGCAAGCTGGTTATAGCTCTGTTATGTACGATGGCTCTCAATTGGAATTTGAAGAAAATATTAGGACAACAAAAAGTATAGTGCAACTAGCAAATTCATTCGGTATTCCGGTTGAAGCGGAAATTGGTTCAGTCGGGTATAGTGACTCCAATATCTGTTTAAAATCATTTTTAACAGATCCTTTTGAAGCAAAAGAGTTTGCTGAACGAACTGGTGTTGATGCTCTTGCGGTAGCAGTCGGGACACTACATCGCATGGAGGAACAGACAGCAAACATTCAATATGAACTCATAGAGGAAATTCAATCACTTGTTAATCTTCCGCTTGTTATGCATGGTTCTACAGGTATTCGAGATGCCGATTTGAAAAAGATTACAAAGACTAATTTCGGTAAAGTGAATATTGGAACAGCGATAAGAATGGCATTTGGAAAAAAACTAAGAGAAGAAATTCTGGCTCATCCAGAAGCATTTGACCGGTTGGACCTTTTTCAACTACCAATGCAAGCAGTAAAAAGAGAAGCCATGCATAAAATAAAACTATTAAATACGCATAAATATCAAGAGATAAGAGGTAAAACCAATAAGTAAGGGGTATCATTAATGAATCTAAAATTGAATCGGTTTACAATCCTGCAAAAGAAATCTGGCATGTTCCGTTATAGCCGTAGAAGACTCAATTGCGGATGACGACCATTAATAATCCGGGTGAAAACTACGTGTTTTAAGGTTTTAACAAAAATCAATTTACTGGGGTGGGGACATGAGATTAACGACAGCACAGGCATTAATAAAGTTTTTAAATCAACAATACATTGAGATTGACGGTAAAGAACAAAAGTTATTCAAAGGAATATTTACAATCTTTGGCCATGGTAATGTACTTGGAATAGGTCAGGCTTTAGAAGAAGACAGTGGGGATTTAGAAGTATATCAAGGCAGAAATGAACAAGGTATGGCGCATGCGGCAACAGCTTTTGCAAAACAGAATAACCATAAGCAACTTATAGCTTGTACAACTTCTGTTGGACCGGGATCAGCAAATATGGTTACGGCGGCTGCAACGGCGACTGCAAATAATATTCCATTACTATTACTTCCTGGTGATATCTTTGCAAGTAGACAACCAGATCCTGTTTTGCAACAGATAGAGCAACCGCATGATGCAAGTATCTCAACAAATGATGTATTCCGCCCTGTAAGTAAATACTGGGATCGGATTACTCGTCCGGAACAATTAATGAGTGCGATGATAAATGCAATGAGAGTCTTGACGAACCAAGGTGAAACGGGTGCAGTAACAATATCACTTCCACAGGATGTCCAAGGTGAAGCATACGATTATCCAGACATATTTTTTAAAAAGAGGTTACATCGGTTCAATCGAAGACGACCAGTAGATTATGAATTAATGGAAGCTGTTGAATTAATTACGAATAAGAAAAAACCGCTAATTATTTGTGGTGGAGGAGTACGTATATCTGAGGCTGCTAGTGCTATAAGTGAATTCGCTGAAAACTTCAATATTCCAATTGTCGAAACTCAAGCAGGGAAAAGTGTGCTACCAAGTACTCATTTACTTAATGTTGGGGGAATTGGTGTTACTGGTAATAAAGCTGCAAATGAACTTGCAAAAGTAGCCGATCTTATAATTGGTGTAGGAACTCGATTCACTGATTTTACCACTTCATCAAAGCATTTATTTCAAAATGAACAAGTAGATTTCCTGACTATTAATATTTCTGATTATCATGCAGGAAAACTAGATGCTACTAAAATTATTGCTGATGCAAAAGCCGGATTAATTGATCTTCAGGAACAATTAATGTTGAGCAACTATCGTTCAGCTTATAACGAAGAAATTAGCAATGTAAAAGCCGACTGGCAAGTCGAGTTAAATAGACTATATGAGGCAGATTTTGATGAGATAGATTTTCAACCGGAAGTTTCTGGTCATTTCGAGAAAGAATTAAATGAATATAAAGCAGTACTAGGTACTTCGTTAACACAAACATCTGTGATTGGGAAAATAAACGAAACAATTGATGAGGAGGCAATTATTGTCGGTGCAGCAGGAAGCTTACCTGGAGATCTACAAAGAATGTGGGTTAGTAAAATGCCGAATACTTACCATATGGAATACGGATATTCTTGTATGGGATATGAAATATCGGGTGCATTGGGGGTGAAAATGGCCGAGCCGAATAAAGAAGTATATGCAATGGTTGGCGATGGGAGCTACATGATGCTTCATTCAGAGATTATGACGAGTATTCAAGAAAACAAGAAAATAAATGTATTGCTTTTTGATAATGCCGGATTTGGTTGTATCAATAATTTACAAATGGGTAACGGAATGGGAAGCTTTGCGACAGAGTTCCGTCAACGTAATAAGGATACAAGACAATTAAACGGGACTATTCTTTCCGTTGATTATGCACAAAGTGCTGCCGCATATGGCGCTGTTACATATTCCGTCAGAACATTGGAAGAATTAACTGTTGCATTAGAAGATGCAAAAAAGCAAAGTGTATCAACATTAATTGATATTAAAGTATTACCAAAAACAATGACAAGTGGCTATGGTGCATGGTGGCATGTTGGTGTTTCCGAAATATCGAAACAGGATCAGATTAATATAGCTTATGAAGATAAAGAAAATCAACTTAGAGCGGCTAGGAAATACTAATCTTGAAAATACGAGGAAGTTTATGCCATGGATAATTTATATGAAGTGATGGGCCAGGTAAATCCGAGTTGCTCCAGTAGTCATATTGAGTACTCGTTTTACGTTAAGAAGCAATATGACTTACTAAAGTTAAAGTTCGAGTATTTTCCGAAGGACTTGGAAAATGAGGATATCGCCAAGGAGCTTATTATTAATTCCCTAGATAAATATGGATACTGCGAAGAAAAGAAAAGATGGAAGAACTATCTTCCGTTAAAAAATCACATCACATTATCATTCGATGATCCGGATGAGTTCAGGGGGGCAGTGCATAGACACGATCATAAGTTAGAGTTATATTTTAACAAGGAAAAATCATCTCCAGGTATTATTCCTAAAATAAACTCACCAGGAGTGTGGAAAATAAAATTGAGTATACATGCCTTGGTTACAGAGAAGTGTGATTATAGTCTTATAGTCCTAGGCGAGATGAGCAAATAGTTTAATTAATTATTCTTTCGATACGGTCAAAGTTTATGAAATTATATACATTGATGATAGTGTAAATAATATTATGAGGTAATCCAGTAATCCCCTATAAAAGGAGTGGATTCTTATGTCCTTCTTAGCAGAAGAGAGACAAAAAATCATTTTAGAAGAAATAGATATATACGGAAAAGTACATGTAATCCCATTGGCGAAACGATTTAATGTGTCCAATGAAACCATTCGTCGTGATTTAGAGGCGCTTGTAAAAACAAACAAACTCAAGCGAGTATATGGTGGTGCTGTAAAAACATCATATCCGGACGGAGAACCGCCCTATCAACAACGGGAAATTATCAATTTTGATGCAAAACAAGCTATTGGCAAAGAGGCCGCATCATTAATAAATGATGGAGATACTATTTTTTTAGACACGGGTACAACGATTCTTGAATTGGCTCGATTTATTCAAGGGAATAAGAGGGTTACAATTATAACTAATTCATTACCAACAGCTAATCTAATAAAAGAATCACTGGCACAGCGAATATTCACAGGCAAACTCATCATTTTAGGTGGAGAGGTTTCCGCTGAGCAACAGTCAATCAGTGGTTATTTATGTGAAGAAATGTTGAAAAAGTTCTATGTTGATAAAGCATTTATCTCTGTTGGAGGTATTTCTATCCAGACGGGGATAAGTGATTACGATTTAACTGAATCGAAAATATCAGAAATTGCAACGTCAATGTCGAAAGAGGTAATTGTATTGGCAGATCATAGCAAGATTGGTGTACAGTCATTCAGTTTTATATCCGCGATTGATATGGTGAATGTTATTATTTGTGATAAAAAACCAACAAGTGCATGGAATAAAGTTTTGGAGAGACAAGGTGTTACGTGGATTACGGCTAGAAAACTTTAGTAATGTTTGTTTTGGTATTAAAGATATTATTAGTAATATAACTAAATTAATGTATTTTAACACTATGAATAATTGTTTGTTTTTGGCAGGAAACACTTAAGGTGGTGGTTTGGATTGATTAATATTCCGAACCACATTTTTCTTTCTACTTTATGGCTAAACTAATTTCTTAAAAAATATAATAGTCAAAGTATTCATAAATTGCACTTGACTACTTTTGAGAATTTAGTTATAATTCTAAATACCACAAGAAACAATAACATCAAAAATAAAACAACAAAAGGCTGAATTGTGGAAAAGTAGTAATAGAATTACTCTTCATTTAAAACATTTAAAGCGCTTACATAATATGGGAGGTGTGAATTAAATAAGCGAATATTATTACTATTTAAATCATTAACTGTTATCTATTTGAAGATTAACATGATAGAAGTCGACTAATTAGGACTAATAATAAAATGGAGATATATCAAAAAGTAGTTGTAGTTATAACGCGTGTATGGGGGCTAGTGTTGTTTGGCAATGTAATATCTCACTTATCAATCATTGGAAAAAGATATGATAAACGAAATACCACATCAATCAAACTAAAGCAACGCCTGCTAATCAAATATTTATGAATTAGAAAGGTGATGTATATGAGTATCAATAGTACTGGGAATAGTAATACAAAAAGATCTAGCAATAGAAAAACACTTTTTCAAAATATTGCAAGTCACAAACAACTCTATCTAATGCTATTACCATGCATAATATTTTTCCTTGTATTTTCTTATCTACCTATGGCGGGTATGATACTAGCGTTTAAAGAATTTCGTTTTGATGCGGGATTATTTGGTGGTGCATGGGTAGGACTTAAGTATTTCGAGCAATTCTTCAGTGATCCAAAAAGTCTTGTCTTCATAAAAAACACACTAATCATAAGTTCTATGAAGCTATTCCTAGGATTACCTTTTCCAATAATATTAGCATTGATGTTTAATGAAATAAAAAGTGATAAACTCAGGAATTTATTCCAAAGTATTTCATATCTTCCACATTTCCTGTCTTGGGTTATTATAGTTGGTATTTTACAACGAATACTAGCACCTGATACAGGATTGCTAAATCAAATCATACAGCTCTTCGGCGGGGAAGGAGATTCATTCTTTTTAATGCAAGAATCTGCTTTCTATAATGTTATGTTTTGGAGTCATATTTGGAAAGATATCGGGTGGAGCTCAATTATCTACTTCGCGGCAATTGCCGGTATAAGCCCTGAGTATTATGAAGCTGCCAAAATTGATGGTGCAGGAAAGTTTAAGCAAATCTGGCATATTACACTACCAGGAATGAGACCAGCAATTATCATCTTATTTATTTTATCTTTAGGAAGTATTCTTTCAGCTGGTTTCGATCAAATATATTTATTAATGACACCTGGTACTGTTGAAGTTGCTGAAATCATCGACACATATGTTATAAAAGTAGG
This sequence comes from Sporosarcina sp. Marseille-Q4063, assembly GCF_018309085.1. Lineage (GTDB taxonomy): Bacteria > Bacillota > Bacilli > Bacillales_A > Planococcaceae > Sporosarcina. The sequence continues at coordinate 3,395,385 of NZ_CP070502.1, forward strand.
ACTTCAAGGAGGACAGTTTGGTTACGCAACCGCAGTAGGTATGATGCAAGGTGTTATCGGGCTTATACTTGTATTATTAGTAAACTACATAGCTAAACGTAAGTTTGAAACCTCGCTATTTTAATCTTTAACAAATTAAGGAGGTGGTGTCACAACATTATTTGACTAGTGGGATGGATTTAACGGTGATATTATAAATGTGAAGTGATTTTTTTTAAAAGTTATTGGTTATAGGTTTAATACAATAAGGCAAAAGAAAAGGGAGAAACATTATGAATAAAACTTTCAATAGAAATTTAACTAAAATATTCTCATTACTGCTAATTCTCACATTGTTGATGACTGGTTGTAGTGATGACAACAAAACCAGCAATACCAGTGATAACAAAGATAAACCGGATACCTGGATTGCAGATCGTGAAATTGAAGGATTAATATTCATGAGTAGTGGCGACGCATCAGTGGGTATGAACCCAGAAATAGCGGCTGAATTAAAAAAGAGAACTGGTATTACATTAAAATTACAAACAGTTGATGCTGAGAGCTCGTTACAAGCCTTAACAGCAGGACTTGCAGCTGGTGATCTACCGGATTTCATCGCTTATTATTTAAACAACAGTGGACGTCCAGAAATGCAAATTCTTTTGAAGGGTGCAAGAGAAGGTATGTTTACGAATTTAACACCTTATATAAAAGAATCAAATGTTTATAGAAAATATCTTGAAGATGATTTTCTACCAACAGATACTAGAGATAATATTATGTTTAGACCAGAATTCGAAGGAGAAAGTTACCTTGTTCATATGACAATTCCTAGAAACTCTGGAATTGAAGCTGCAAAAGCAGGAAGAGCATATGTAGGAGGGCCATATATTCGTAAAGATATTGCTGAAGAATTGGGAATCGAACCAGGTGAAATTACAAACACAGAGCAATTGTATGAGCTTGCCAAGAAAATAGATGAAGGTGATTTTGTAGATGACAATGGTAAAGCGATTACAGCGATAGGCCCTACGGCATGGGGCGGAGATGATCGTGACTTTTTATATAACGATTTAGTCTGGGCTGGACCAAGTGGCGAGAAAATATTAAGAGATGAAAATGACGGAAAAATAAAACATGAAAGTCAAACTGATTATGGTTTGAAAAGAATTGATTACATTCATAAACTATTCGATGAAAAGTTATTACACCCAGAATTTTATACTATGGAAGAAAATCGCGCAACTGAAGGAATTGTAAATAGATCCTTTGGAATTGTCGCAGATATGCACAATTACCTTGTGGTCAACAATGATATGAAATATATCCCACTTGGACCATTTGATACTGTCCAAGGAGAATATCGAATGCAGTTACCATATAAATCTGGGTATGCAGGTTGGTCAATTCCTAGCACAACCAAAAATCCAGAAGATATCGTAAAGTTTGCGGATTATTTAGCTAGTCGTGAAGGGAAATTGCTATCACATTATGGTCTTGAAGGTCGAGATTATACACTTGATGAAAATGGCAACCCACTTGTTAAAGAAGAAGTTTTAAAATTAAAAGAATCAAATTTTGCAGAAGCTACGAAGCTAGGATTTAGAGGAGTCGGGGCATACTGGGCTGAGCACCTTGGGTACACAGATGTTGATTTTATGGAAGACTTTGGTGAAGTAGAGTATGGAACCGCTATATCACCTGAATCAGACAAAACAGCTGAGCAAATCAGAGAGTTATATAAATACGATGAAAAACTTGAAAATGCAAAAGTCGTAGACGGCATGACACCACAATCATTTATCTATGAATTTGAAAAGGGTGAACAACTGAAAATCGCATTGGACAACTATAATGAAAGTCTAATACGTGCATACTATAGCGATACTATGGATGCTGCCAAAAAAATCATGGATGAAGCGGCAAAACAATTGGAAAATGCAGGATTAAGTGAGTACATTGAATTTATTACCGAAAAGGATAAACATGATAACACAAAATTAAAATATTAAACTTAATGAAATATGATTGAAGATCCCCAATTACTATAGGGTATTCCGTTAGTAATTGGGGATTATCTAAAAGACTTTTAAAAATATATAAAGGTGGCAAGTCCATGAAGAATAAATCTTTTAAAAAAACACCTGGGGAACGAATTTTTACGGGTTTAAATTACTTCTTTGTAATACTCTTATGTTTAACGATTATTCTTCCATTCCTAAATATATTTTCTTTAGCGTTTAACAATGGTGTAGATGCACAAAGAGGAGGAATATATTTCTGGCCAAGGGATTTTTCATTAGAAAACTTTAAGGAGGTATTTGCTCAATCACATATTGTATCCGGTTTTTATATATCAATATTTAGAACAGTAGTGGGGACGGTTTTGAGTGTATTCTTGACTGCAATGGCAGCATTTGTATTGAAGAGTAAGACACTACCGGGCAGAAAAGTTATTACATTTTTTGTTTTTTTTACAATGTTATTTAGTGGAGGAATTATCCCTTATTATATGGTGTTAAAAGAGCTAGCGTTGACAAACACAATTTGGGTTTATATTTTACCTTCATTATATAGTGTTTGGAACATCATCATCATGCGAACGTTTTTCCAAGCAATTCCAGATAGTATTGAAGATGCTGCTCGTATCGATGGTTGTGGTGAATTCAATATTTTCCTTAAAATAGTATTACCTATGAGTACACCAGTTATTGCTGCAGTCGGATTGTTTAATGCAGTAGCACACTGGAATGATTGGTTTTCTGGTGTGTTTTATGTTCGTGATAAAGCCTTAAAGCCTTTGTCAACTTTATTACAAGAAATGTTAACGCAACAGGATTCGCTTAAGGAGCTATTACTTCAATCATCTTCAGCTCAATACGAATTATTAAATCAAATACAAGTAACCGGTGATTCTATGAAAATGGCGACAATAATCATTGTTGTAACCCCGATTATTGTAATTTATCCTTTCCTACAGAAGCATTTTGCAAAAGGTGTTAATATCGGTGCTGTTAAAGAATAAAAATAAAATTAAGTCATCAAAGGTGGAAATATTATGAATAAAAAATTGAAATTCCATGAAAATGGAACATTTAAAATTATTCAATTAACTGATTTACATATGAGTGGTGAAGACAATCATCCTGAAGACGAACAAACATTATCATTAATTGATCATGTAATTAACTACGAAAAGCCAGATTTACTTGTGTATTCTGGAGACCTAATTTGGAGCGAAGGCGTAAATAATCCAAGTAAATCATTTCGCAGGGTTCTAGATGCTGCTTCAAAATGGAACATTCCATTTGCAATAATATACGGAAACCACGATTCAGAAGAAAATATTACACGAAATGAATTACAACACATACAATCAGAATACTCAATGTCACTTTCAGAAGAAGGACCAAGTAAAATAAACGGTATTGGAAATTACACATTAACTATAGGGTCTTCTACTAGTGATAAAGATGAAGCAATTATTTACTTTTTTGATTCAGGTGCATTGGCTCCCGAAATTATTGGTGGATATGATTGGATTCGTCAAAATCAAGTGAATTGGTATGTAGCTGAATCTCAAAGGTTTGCAACTAAGAACAATAGTATTCTTCCATCTTTAGCATTTTTTCATATTCCAATCCCCGAATATAACGATGTTTGGCAATATGGAAGTGTAACTGGTACAAAACGTGAGGATGTATCTTCACCAAAAATTAATAGCGGATTATTTACGGCGATGATTGAAAATGGTGATGTAATGGGAACTTTTGCAGGGCATGACCATGATAACGACTATTGTGGCGAGTTAAATGGTATCTCACTTTGTTTTGGACGTGTGACAGGTTACCACTGTTATGGTGAACTCCAACGTGGAGTTAGAGTTATACGATTACATGAAGGAAAACGCCATTTCGATTCGTGGATTCGCCTTGATGATGGCACAGTTATTTCTCCGTACTCAAATGAGAGAGAAGCTATTAAAAGTTAAGGTTAGTAAACAATGAAGGGGCGAAATATATTGAAAATAGATTACCATTTACATCTAGAAGAAGGACCGTACACATCCAGTTGGTTGAAAAGAACTTTCGAGTCTGTCACTAATTTGGTTGAAATGAAGTTTGAGGTGGGTTCTTTAGAGTGGATGCAAGAAGCAACGGCACTTGTTGCAGATAGAGTGAAAAATGGATCATTAAATGCAGAATGGCTCGATTTATATTTAATTCAAGCTAAAAAACTTAAATTAAATGAGGTTGGCATTGTTGATCATCTATATCGATTTAAAGAGTATAAATCATATTATGAAAAGTATATTTCATTGGAAGATGACGAGTTGGGTAACATGCAAAGAAGTTGGTTAGATAGGGTTTGTGTTGAATCAATTGAAAACTTTATTGAAGTTATTGAGGAAGGAAAAGCTAAGTGGAAAGAGGCTGGTATTGAACTTCGTTTGGGAATTGAAGCCGATTATTTTCCGGGTGGCGAAGAAGAGTTGGAGAAGATATTAAATGAGTTCCCATATGACTATGTTATTGGATCTGTGCACTTTATAAATGGGTGGGGATTTGATAATCCCAAACTACAGCATTTATTTTTAAATTATGATTTAGAAGATCTTTATAAAATGTTTTTTGATATTGTGAAAAAAGGTATTTCATCAGGACTTTTCGATATATTTGCACACCTTGACAATATCAAGGTATTCGAATATCGACCAGATGAAAATAAGCTACTACCGTTATACGATCAGGTAGCAAAGAAGTTAATTGAAATGAATGTAGCTACTGAACTAAATGCTGGGCTTTTCTATCGATATCCAATAAAAGAAATGTGTCCAAGTCCAATGTTTTTAGAAGTATTGGCCAAAAATAATGTAGGTATTACAATATCATCTGATGCACATTTTCCAGATGACATGGGAATTCATGCAACTCTGCAGTTAGATAAATTAAAGGAGCACGGATTTAATAACATTGCTACTTTTAAACAGAGAGTTAGAGTTGATGAAGAGATTGTTTCAATAGTATAAAAGTGTTTGGTTCTATTATCAATCTAAATGATGGGAATGAAGTACATGAATCATATAACAGTTCAGGGATCACTTGAAGGAAAAGAAAATATAGGAATAGATTGTTCTAAACTCATTATGGGGACTGGGGATTTCTTTAAATTGGAATTAGAACACGCATTTACGATATTGGATGAGTTTGTAGCAATGGGTGGAAATTTAGTTGATACTGCACATGGTTATATCGAAGCGGAAGAGATAATAGGTAAATGGCTTAAATTACGCAATAATCGGGACAAAATTAAAATACTCTCCAAAGGAGCACATCCCGATGATGGAGAACCTGGTAATCGTGTTACACCACAAGCTATTACAAAAGATTTAACAGAAAGCTTGGAAAGATTTAATACTAATTATATTGACCTGTACGCATTGCATAGGGATGATGAAAGTGTAGAAGTTGGACCAATCATTGAGGTTTTAAATGAACAAATAAAAGCAGGACGTATTCTTGCAATCGGTGCATCAAATTGGAACCATCAGCGTATTCAAGCAGCAAATGATTATGCTACTAAAAATGGTTTAATTGGATTCACATTTAGTAGTACAAATCTTAGTCTAGCAAAATGCAATGAACCAAAATGGGATGGTTGCGTCTCTGTTGATGTAGATGCACTCGAGTGGCATAAAAAGAGTAAGATTCCATTATTATCATGGTCTTCACAAGCAGGTGGTTTTTTCTCAGGTAATTTTACTGAAGAAAATCCATCGGATGAAGAGATGGTAAGAGTCTATTACAATCCTGAAAACTGGGAGCGCTATAGAAGGGCAGAAGAATTAGCTGAAAAAAAACAGGTCACTCCTATACAAATAGCTCTTGCATATGTACTAAACCAACCATTCCAAACGGCCGCCATTATAGGACCAGCTACGTTAGAAGAATTTAAATCATCATTACAGGGAGCGGAAATAAAATTAAAAAATCAAGAAGTTGAATGGCTAGATTTATCGGTCTAATCTACAGATTTAACACATCTTTTATATTGGGGATGAAAGTTGAAAATGGAATGGCAACCATACGAGCTTCATACACATACACTACACAGTGATGGACAGCACACTTTAATGGAAATGGCTACTGAGGCAAAGAAAATTGGAATAAAGGGTATCGCACTAACAGACCATAATACGATGTCAGGACTTGTGGATCAAGAATTAGTTGAGGATAAGACTGGAATACATATTGTACATGGATTGGAGTGGACGACCTTTTACGGGCATATGCTAATAATTGGGATTGAGGAATATGTAGATTGGAGAATCCTTACCCCAGTTGACATAGAGCAGAGTATTAAGCAAGTTCATAAGCAAGGCGGATTAGTAGGTATTGCACATCCTTTCTGTTTAGGTACCCCAATTTGTACAGGATGTTTCTGGGAATATGAAATATCCGACTGGGGCCTAATTGACTATATTGAAGTATGGTCTGAACCATTTCCATCTATAAGGAAGTTGAATAAACGTGCATTCGACCTGTGGACTGATAAGTTAAATTTAGGTCTTAAAATCGCTGCAACTAGTGGACGTGATTGGCATAAAACAAACCCAAATGAGGGCCCACTGGCGCTTACTTATTTACATATGGATGCTAACACAACAGTACAAGTCATAAAAGCACTAAAACAGGGAAATGTCAGTGTTACACAAGGCCCATTGTTATTATTATCTGGGAAGGTTTGTTTAAATGGAAAAACTTTTAGTCTTGGAGATAACGTGGAAATTAGCAATGATGATCCGAATATCAAAGTAGACGTTCAATTAGATTATTTAGCTAGACAAGGAATGTGGGAGCTTCCAACTCAATCACTGCAAGTTCTGATTAAGAGTAATAAAGGTATATTAAAGGAGTGTCTTTTTGAAAGTGGAAATAAGGAAGCATCTGTTTACATTAATGTAAGAGATGTAATTTGGCTACGTGCTGAACTATATGGTGTACTTAATAATATAAGAACAATGATTGCTTTTACGAATCCAATCTACTTTCATCAATAACTATTTACATATTACAATACCTTGCAATAGGAATAGGAGATGTCACCTTTGAGGAAAAAGTTTGCAGCACAGTTATATACTTTGCGTAATGAATTACAAAAGGATTTTCCGGGTGTTTTAAGAAAATTAAAGAAAATGGGCTGGGCAGCTGTTCAGATTGATGGCCTGCATGGGTATTCTGCCGAAGAGATTGGTAAAGTAATTACCGAAACTGGATTAAAGACAGCGGGAATGCATGTTAGTTTAGATAGAATGACAAATGAACTTGACATTGTCATTCATGAAGCTAGACTACTTGGAACTAAAGATCTCTTTTGTCATTATTTGGAAGAAGAACTACAAAACGTGGATGGGTATAAGCGAGTGAAAAAAGAACTACTTGAAGTTGCAAGAAATACACCAGCGGACTTTCGGATCGGTTATCACAATCATGACTTTGAATTTCATACGATTGTTGAAAACAAGGTTGCCCTGGAGTACATCTTGGAGCCGACTGGTAATGAATTTATTTATCCCGAGATCGATACATATTGGGTGAAAAAAGCCGGGCGTGATCCATTAGAATTTATTAAGAAGTATGCCAATAGAATGCCGATTTTACACTTGAAAGATATGACTACAGACGGAAAAGAATACTTTTCCGAAATTGGAACCGGCTCAATCGATTTTGAGCCAATTCTTAAATGGGGAGAAGAAAATAGTGTTGAATGGTATGCCGTTGAACAAGACTATTGCTCTGGTAGCCCCCTTGATAGTCTTGAACTTAGCTTGAAGAATTTATTGTTATTGGCTGAAAAAGTTAACTCTAATTAATCTAATTTAACAAAATGGAAAACTGAAATAACAGAACCTTTACTTGGATGAAATCAAAAGAAACTCAAATATATACTTTTGTCTTAATGAGAGTTAGGTGGAATACTGTGGAAAATATCCAAGGGTTATTTATAAACTATGAAGTTTATTTTAAAATCCTGATCAGTGGAATGTTAGGATTATTAATCGGCTGGGATAGAACATCAAAACATAAACCTGCAGGACTGAAAACGTTCACATACGTGGCTGTTGCTTGTACATTAATTACTATTGTTTCTATTGAAAGCGTAGAAGTCTATAATGATTCAAATAATGGTATTAGAATGGATCCAATGCGTCTTGCAGCACAAATTGTTTCAGGTTTAGGATTTTTAGGTGCAGGAGTAATTCTAAAAGATGGTTTACAAGTTAAAGGCTTAACATCAGCATCAATGATTTTTTTTGTTGGTGGTGTTGGAATAGGTATCGGTGCTGGTTTTTACAGTATTGTAATTTTTGCAACGCTAGTAACATTTATTCTCGTAAAATTAAGTAATGTTGTTGAAAGACAAGAAAATCGACCTAGGATCAAACAATTATTTGGAAAAAACAGGAGTAAGAAATTTGAGGAGGACTATTGAATGTCTGCCCAAGAATATTTACTGGATACACGTTGCCTAAGCTCACTTGTTAAAGTATTTGCGGATGAAGAACTGAAAGAATCCGCTATAACAGAAGGAACAGCATTGTTAAATGAAGTATACGCATTCCAAGTAGCATACAAAAGAAGTGGAAGTAAATTGGAAGAGATAGCCGTTAACGTAGAATCAGATATCAGGGATTTAATAACAATTCGAGCAGTAGGGTTAGTTCCGTCAGAATTTCCGGTATATCACAATCATGATGATAATATTTTACGCATGAAACCTGGATTATTTCCCGATCCATTGTATCCATTAGAACCAGCGGGATTATCTGCATTACCATATCAATGGCGATCATTGTGGATAAAAGTTGATTTAACTAGTAACACTAAACCGGGGATCCATAAAATTTTTATAAAGTTTGAAACAGCTGAAGCTGGAACTATTGCTGAGGAAACTTTTAATTTGGAAGTTATTCCAGAAGTATTACCCGAACCCAAGCTAATACAAACAAATTGGTTACATACTGACTGTATAGCAACATATTACAAGACTGATGTGTTCAGTGAAAAACATTGGTCTTTAATTAGTAAATTTATTAAAACTGCTGTAAATCATGATATTAACATGGTATTAACACCGTTGTTTACGCCACCACTTGATACAGAGGTAGGGGCTGAACGTCCGACAGTACAGTTGGTAGATATAGAGATAAAAGATGAAATCTATCATTTTTGTTTTAATAAGTTAAAACGATGGGTGGATATGTGTAATCAAAATGGAGTGAAGTACTTTGAGTTTGCACACCTTTATTCGCAATGGGGGGCAGAACATGCGCCTAAAATAATGGCTGTTGAAAAGGGCGAATACAAACAAATTTTTGGTTGGAAAACTGATGCACATGGTAAAATTTATCGCGATTTTTTATCAAAGTTTCTTCCTGAATTAGTTTTGTTTATTGAGAGAAATGGACTGAGCCATCGCGTTTATTTTCATATTTCAGATGAACCGGGTCCAAATGATATTAAAGCATATAAAGATGCGAGTGATCATATCAATACTTTTTTGTCTGACTATCCTATTATTGATGCATTGTCAGATTACGAGTATTATGAAAAAGGCATTGTGAAAAAACCAATTCCGGGTACAAATTATTTAGAACCATTTTTGGAAAAAGGTGTACCGGATTTATGGACTTATTATTGTTGTGGACAATATAAGGAGGTTGCAAATCGTTTTTTTGCTTTTCCTTCTGCCCGTAATCGGATAATTGGAATGCAATTATATAAATTTAATATGACCGGCTTCTTGCATTGGGGTTTTAATTTTTGGTACTCACAATTATCAAAGAAAAAAATAAACCCATTTCAAGTAACTGATGCTGATCATGGATTTCCTTCAGGAGATGCATTTGTCGTATATCCTGGGGAAAACGGACCAATCGAATCACTTAGGTTGGAAGTGTTTTATGAGGCATTACAAGACATAAGGGCATTGCAACTATTGGAATCCTATGTAGGAAAAAAAGCAGTAATTGAATTATTAGAGGAAGGATTAAATGAGCCATTAACCTTTACTAAATATCCACAGAGCGGTGATTGGTTATTGAAAAAAAGAGAACAAGTAAATCGTGAAATAAAAGATAGAATATGAGGAGTGACTTAAATGACGAAAGTATTGAAAGTTGGAATTATCGGTTGTGGTGGAATTGCCAATGGTAAACATCTACCAAGCTTAAGTAAGCTAAAGAACGTTGAGCTTGTTGGATTTTGCGATGTTATTATTGAAAAAGCGGAGATAGCTGCAGAAGAATATGGAACAGCAAATGCAATAACTTATGTAAAATATCAGGAATTGTTAGAAGATAAATCAATTGACGTTGTTCATGTGCTAACACCAAATATCTCACATGCTGAAATATCAATTGCCGCATTGGAGGCGGGAAAGCATGTTATGTGTGAAAAACCTATGGCTAAGACTTCGAAAGAAGCAAAGGAAATGGTAGAAAAGGCAAGAAGTACAGGTAAAAAGTTAACAATTGGTTATGATAACCGGTTTAGACCAGACAGTCAGCAATTGCATAAAATCACAAGTCGTGGTGATTTGGGGGAAGTATATTTTGCTAAAGCACATGCAATTCGAAGACGTGCTGTACCTACGTGGGGTGTGTTTCTGGACGAAGAAAAACAAGGTGGCGGTCCATTAATTGATATCGGAACTCATGCCCTAGATTTAACTTTGTGGATGATGGACAATTATGAGCCCAAATCTGTAATGGGAAACATTTACCACGTATTGGGGAAGAAAGAAAATTCCGCGAATGCATGGGGTTCGTGGAATCCTAATGAATTTAGAGTGGAGGACTCTGCATTTGGTTTTATTACAATGAAAAACGGGGCAACAATTACATTAGAAGCTAGTTGGGCATTAAATTCATTAGATGAAGACGAAGCTAAATGCTCCTTAAGTGGGTCTGAAGGTGGAGCTGATATGAAAGATGGTCTTCGTATAAATGGAGAGGATTTTGGCAAGTTGTATACAAAGAGTTTCGAATTGGATGCAGGCGGAGTTGCCTATTACGATGGTGAATCAGAATCGCATGCAGATTTGGAAGCTCGTTTGTGGATCGATAGTATTATTAATGACACAGAACCAACAGTAAAACCAGAGCAAGCTTATGTAGTTACACAAATATTAGAAGCTATTTATGAGTCTGCGAAAACCGGTAAAGCTGTCTATTTTGATTAATAAGCTATTGTCTCGTAATCAAATACAGTGCACGTAGGTTATTATTCAAAACTTATAAACGGAAGTGAGTGATGAAATTGATTAAAGTAGCATTACTAAGTAGGTGGCATGTACATGCTGATGACTATGTACGTGAAATTAATGAAAATAAAAATATATCTATCAAGTTAGTTTGGGATGAAGAAATAATTCGTGGGGAAGAATGGGCTAAAGAATTAGGAGTACCATTTGAAAAAGATTTAAAAGCTGTGCTATCAAATCCTGAAATTGATGCAGTCATTGTAAATACGCCAACTAGCTTACATAAGGATGTTATTGTCGCTGCAGCGAATAATAACAAACATATATTTACCGAAAAAGTTTTGGCCTTTACAGCGAAAGACTGTGACGAAATTTATCAGGCTGTTGAATCAGCAGGAGTTAAATTAATGGTATCTTTACCACGATTAACGAGCAATAATTTCCTGTATGCCGAAAAGGCACTTAAGGAAAATTGGATTGGAAAACTAACGATGATTCGATGTCGATTCGCACATGATGGTGCTGTTGTATCAGAAGGAGAGGAAAGTGGGTGGCTACCTACTAGGTTTTTCGATCAAGTCCAAGCGGGTGGAGGTGCAATGATTGACCTGGGTGCACATCCTATTTATTTAGTAAATCGTCTAGCAGGGAAAGCGAAGGCTGTATATGCACGTCTGAATAAAGTTATTAGTCCTAAGGTGGATGACAACTCTGCGTTATTGGTAGATTATGAATCGGGTGCAATCGGTATCATAGAAACAAGTTTTGTTTCTAATAGTAGCCCATTTCAGCTTGAACTTTACGGTACAATTGGAACATTGCTAATTAATGAAGGCGATATTAGCGTTGCTAGTGAAAATGTAAATGATGGAAAGTTGACAAAACTAACGGAGGCTTTACCAGAGCTTGCATTGCCAATGGAACAATGGGTTGATGCGATTTTAAATGGATCTACCCCAACAATTACCAAAGAAGATGTAATTAATCTTTCTTTACTTAATGAAGCAGCATTTTTATCAAATGAAGAGGGACGTCGAGTTGAAGTAGATAAAGTTAAATAGTAAATTGATATCATCCTTTACAATCAAAGATTATTAAGGGATGGTATTAATTTTTTTGTTTGTATAAAACAGATAAATAATGAAATTGTATTATGATATTAGCTGAATTCTTTAATAAGTGAAGGAGAAAATAATGCGTTTGTTATATAATGTTTTAGAATGGATGTCTCGGTTTTTGGCTGTGAATCTATTGTGGATATTTTTCAATATCCCGATTTGGTATTTTATCATTAGTTTAGTATTAGCTGAAAACCAAAATCAACTTATTGGACTAATAATTATACTAGTAGTTTTAGTGCCATTGCTATTTTTTCCTGCAACAACGAGTATGTTTGCTATAATTCGGAAATGGATAATGAATGAACGAGAAGTTCCTATTATTAAATATTATTGGAAGTTTTATAAGGAGAATTATGTTAAAAGTATGCTAGGCGGGTTCATAATAATCGGCATCTGGATAATATTTATCATTGATTACTATTATTTTAAAACCTACTTAAATAGTATGTTTTTATATTTGTTTATAGTTTTATTTATACTTTTACTGACTTTTACCATGTACTTTATCTCGACAATTGTCCATTTTGAAGCAAAGTTACTATACTCGCTAAAAAATGCATTTCTTATTACCATTATAAGACCGATTTCAAGTTTGGGAATCGGAATACTGAATGTACTCAGTATTTATGTTAGTGTTTATCATATAACTTTTTTAATCCCAACTTTTTTAGGAACAATAATTGCCTATGTATCATTTTCTGGATTTTTTAAAGTGTATGTAACTCTTGAAGCGAAACGAGAAAAAGATAACATGAAAAATCTAAAATAATTTAATTACCGCTAACAAGAATACTAATAATTTAAATTAAAGGTTGGGGGAAGAAACAATATGAAGTTAGGTGTATTTTCAGTATTATTCTCACAAAAATCATTTGAAGAAATGCTTGACCATGTTCAAGCTGCAGGCTTAGATGCAATTGAAATCGGGACGGGCGGCTATCCGGGAGATGCTCATTGTAATGTTGATGAGCTTTTGGCGAGCGAAGATAAACGAAAAGAATACTTGGATAAAGTTCATTCACGCGGTTTAACAATAAGTGCGTTCAGCTGTCACGGTAATCCCTTTTCACCGAATCAACAAATTGCACAAGATGCTCATGAAACATTCGTTAAAACGGTGAAACTTGCACAACTATTGGACGTTCCAGTGGTAAATACTTTTTCAGGAACACCTGGATCAAACGAAGACTCTAAACAACCGAATTGGCCAATTTCTCCGTGGCCGACAGAGTACACGGATATTTACAACTGGCAATGGGAAGAGAAACTCATTCCGTACTGGAAAGAACAAGGGAAATTTGCGGAAGATCATGGCGTAAAAATCGGCATCGAACTTCACGGCGGATTTTCAGTTCACACGCCGTACACCATGTTGAAATTAAGAGAAGCGACTTCACCGGCAATTGGCGCGAATTTGGATCCAAGTCATCTGTGGTGGCAAGGGATTGACCCAGTCGCTGCAATCAAGATTTTAGGAAAAGAGAATGCCATTCACCATTTCCATGCAAAAGATACATACATCGATCAAGAAAACGTGAATATGCACGGGCTAACGGATATGCAACCTTATGGCGATGTGCAGTCTCGCGCATGGACATTCAGATCTGTAGGCTGCGGCCACAGCATTCAAGAATGGTCCGACATGATGAGCGCGCTTCGCACGTATGGATATGATTATGTCGTCAGTATCGAACATGAAGATCCGTTAATGTCAGTCGACGAAGGTTTTTCGCGTGCTGTGACAAACTTGAAATCTGTATTGATTAAAGACCAACCTGCTGATATGTGGTGGGTGTAAATGAATAGTTAGTTGTGATCAATGAAGATTTCGCATATATCACAACTTTTTTAGTTATGAACAATAATATCTCTAATTCGAGAAAAACCGAACGAATCGGAAGGGAAAGTTAATATGAATGTATTAAGAGTAGGCATTATTGGGGCGGGGGCAATCGCAGGAGATGTCCATATTCCGAATTATTTATCCTGTGGAAACAAAGTAGAGGTTGTGGCGGTAGCGGATGTGGTCATTGAACGTGCTCAGGAATTGGCAAATAAATTTGCGATACCCCATGCATTTGGTTCATATGAAGAAATGCTCGCGGATGTTAAATTAGACGCAGTCAGTGTTTGCGTGCCGAATAAATTTCATGCAGAAGCAACAATCGCGGCGCTTGAAGCGGGTTGTCATGTGTTATGCGAAAAACCGCCAGCGATGACCGTCGAAGAAGCGGAATTAATGGTGCAAACCGCTCAAAAATCAGGAAAGTTCTTAACATTTGGTTTTCATTTCCGTTATCGACCAGAAGTTGAAATTGCAAAATCATTCATCGATGCCGATGAAATGGGCGAAATTTATTCCGCCCGCGTGCATGCGATTCGAAGAAGAGGCATTCCAGGTTGGGGCGTCTTCACGAATAAAGAATTACAGGGTGGCGGTCCTTTAATCGATATAGGCGTGCATATGTTAGATACCGCGTTATATCTGATGGGGTATCCAGAGCCGGAAACTGTCCTCGGAAAAACACATCAGCGACTAGGCAATAAAAAAGGGGTCGGCTTGTTCGGCGAGTGGGATTATGAAAATTACACTGTCGAAGACATGGCTGTCGGCATGGTGACATTCAAAAATGGCGCCACATTGACATTGGAAGCTTCATTCGCTGCAAACGTCGAAAAGGACGAAACGATGCAAGTCTCATTGATGGGCGATAAAGGCGGAGCAGATATATTCCCGCTTAAAATATATCAAGAAAAACATAATACGTTAGTCGATATCACGCCGGTCTATCTACCTGAAGTGGTAGGCCACGAACGCGAGATTCAACAGTTTGTCGAACACTGTTTAGCAGGCGTGCAACCTTTGAGCACACCTGAACAAGGTTTGATCATACAAAAAATCGTCAATGCGATTTATGAATCGGCGGAAACTGGGAAAGCGATACAATTTTAAATATAAGTTAAATGCTTGGTAATTTGCTGATGAAAGCAATTGCCAAGCATTTTTTTATTTCCGTCAACTTTATACATTATTCAAAATACATTCTCTTGACTTTCCGCACCTGTAAACAACAACAAAAATATTCTCCTAAACAGAAATCAGGTCACCCATCAAATGAACAATCGCTGCATTATGGTATCACCTACCATACCTCTATTGATATTTGTGTCATATGTTATCGCATCTAAGCATCTTGTAATCTAGTTTTAGTTTAATGTAAAACTATTTAGTAAAACTTAATTACTTAATTAACTAATTCATTTGTAGCTAATCGCAATATTATCGATGGTTTTCTACGGATTGGCCTCTATAAAATTCGTTATGTTCAAAAATAAACACAGGAAACTTTAAATTCAATATAGACAGAATTTGTAGTCTATGATAATATGAAAAAATAATTAGTAAAACATTTACTTGATGTTTTATTTTTAATTAACTCAATATGTAAACGTTTTTGAAAAGTAGATAACGGAATGCGTGGTGATTTATGTGACATATGCGTTAGGTGTCGATATTGGAGGTACGAAAGTTGCAACAGTAATAATTGATAAGTCTGGAGGAATATTGAACCGTTCAGAAGTGATAAGTATTCCAACCGATAAAGAAAAGATGTTTGGACAAGTTATTAAAAGTATTGAAATGGTGCTAGAAGAGTCATCCGTTCAAATTGAAGAAATCAATGGAATTGGGGTGGGGATTCCCGGAAAAGTTGATCGTGGAAAAGGTATTGCTGTTTATCAAAACAACTTACCTTGGCGGAACTTTCCGATTGTAAATCGATTAAAAGACTACTTTTCAATTGAAAACATTGTCATTGATAATGATGTCTACATGGCGACATTTGCAGAGTGGAAAGTTTCAAACTTAAATACAGAGGATACATTTGTTTACTTAACAGTTAGTACAGGTATTTCATGTTCGATTATCCACGAGGGCTCATTTCTACGTGGAAACGGTTTCGCCGGAGAAATTGGGTTATTCCCAGTCTTGTCAAAGAAATCGGCCAGTGGCATGAAGAGTTTGGAAAGAGTTGCATCTGGTCCTGCTATTCAAAAGCGAGTCGAAAAGTTATTTGAAGATCAAAATTTAACAACGAAGGATTTATTTGAAAAATACAAAGACGGGAATATGGATGCAATTATTTTAATGAAGGAGGTGGTTGATTCAATAGCATATGGTATTTATTCAATTATATGTTTGTTGGACCCACACAAAATTGTAGTCGGAGGCGGCGTCATTAATAATAACCCATTTATTTTAGATTTAATAAAAGAGTCCATGAAAAAACATTTAATTCCTGAACAACTACATAGCCTAGAGGCATTACGTACAAGTAAACTCAAAGAAAACTCTGGGATAATTGGGGCGGGATTAAAAGGAATTGAATATTTAAGCTAAAACGAATGAGGTTACTTATTCGAGATGAGAAATTAGTGAAAACAATAAAAAAGTGGAGAAATGGGGATTAATATGAAAAAAATCACAGGCTTTTTATTAAGTGTATTATTGCTAGCAATCATTTCAGCATGTGGAAACAGTGGAGACAAAGCAGAAGCAGATAATGAAATTACATTATGGTATTGGAATAGAGGATTAGATGAAAGTGTATTAGAAAAGGTGAAAGAAGAGTTCCCTGATATTAAGTTTAATGCACAAAAATTACCACCGGGTTCTGAATATAAAACAAAATTGAGTTCGCTATTAGCAACCAAAAACACTAAAGATGCACCAGATCTAGTATTAATGAACATTTGGGTTTCTGAGTATTTACCGCATGCGGACAAGTTTTTAAACTTATATGATCATGGCGGCGAAGAAATTGAAAAGTTATATCCTGCTTGGAAAACAAGTCAGGCAATCACGGGTGACGGCGAGCATATGATAGCTGTTCCAGTGGATACATCTCCGACAGGATTCTTTTACCGAGAGGATGTCTTTTCAAAGGCCGGCATAGCCGACTCTCCTGAAGAATTAGCGGAGAAGACGAGCACCTGGGAGGGCTATGTTGATGTACTCACAACGTTAAAAGAAGAAACAGGTGCTTATGCGATACCTTCACTTAATAGTATGTTTTCTGGATACATCAATAAACTAGATCAACGATTCTTCGATGAAAATGATGAATTTATAGGTGACCAGGATCATATTAAAGATGTTTGGGATAAAGCAATTGAATTAGATGAAAAGGGTCTTATCCTAGGGAATATTGCTGATCAATCGCAGGAGTGGAATGCAGCTATTAATAATGATGAAATTGTCGGGTATGATGGTCCGGTTTGGGCAAAAGATATTTTAATAGACACAACACCAGGTACATCTGGAAAATGGAAAGTTGCCCGTTCACCAATTAGTGATGGAAATGACGGTGGATCTTTCCTAGCAGTATTAAGTTCCACTAAGAATCCAGAAGTTAGTGCGGAAATTGCTAAATTCATCAATACAACGGAAAACCAAATTACTTCTTATAATAATTTAAGTTTATTCCCAGCAGAGTTGGATGCGTTGGAAAGCGATAAACTAAACAACGAGGAAGAATTCTTTGGTGGTCAAAATACAACGGAAATCTTTGTTGAATCTGCTAAAAATGTTAAAGAAGCACACAGAGGTCCGAAAGAGTCGATTGTATTTTCAGCTTTCAGTGATGAATTGGATTTGGTGAAAGTGAAGAAGAAAGATCCAGAAAAAGCATGGAAAGATGCTATTGAAAAAATTAAGAGAGATATCGATCTATAAAAATGTTATAGGGGGAGCTTCTTCTCCCTATTCTAATTTTATTTTAGGTGGTGGGTTAAAATAGAAAAAACTACAAAGAAGCCAGTAGATAAAATAGATACATGGAGTGCTATGAAGAAAAACAAAGGAGCGTATCTCCTTATTTCACCATTTTTCTTGATCTTTGCGATTTTCGGTGTATTTCCAATTTTATTTTCAATCTATTTAGCATTATCAAGTTGGGATGGAATTGGAACAATGGAGTTTGTGGGTTTAAAAAACTTTAAATTCCTAGTCTCTGACACCTTGTTCTGGAAGTCGATCGGTAACACTTTTATCATTTGGTTTTTATCCACGGTACCTATGATAATACTTGCCTTAATTGTTGCATTTTTGTTGAACTCAGCATTTTTAAAGTTCAGTGGTTTTTATAAAACGCTGTACTTCCTTCCAAATGTCACTGCAATTGTAGCAGTAGCAATTGTATTTAGCGTAATATTCGCGCCTAACTATGGATTAATAAATTACATGCTAAATCTAATCGGATTTGAAGCCGTCGATTGGCATAACAATTCTATTGGTGTGAAAGTTGCTATTTCTGCGATGATTATTTGGAGATGGACAGGCTATAATGCAATTATATTCTTGGCAGGATTACAGAAGATATCCGGGGATTTATATGAGGCTGCTAGAATAGACGGTGCAAATTCGTTTGAAATATTTACTAAGATAACAATTCCATTGTTAAAACCTGTCATCCTATTTGTCGTCATAACATCCACGATTGGCGGAATGCAGACTTTTGTAGAACCACAGTTACTTGTAGGAAATTCCGGTGGGGCTGGTGGTGGAGGCTTGACTATAGTGCTTTATCTTTACCAACAGGCGTTTGTTAAAAATCTTTTCGGTTATGGATCTGCAATTGCAATAGGGCTATTTATTATCATCATGCTTTTCTCTTTGATTAACTGGAAATTTATTCAAAGAAAAGATTGATACTGATAAAAGAGGTGAGATTACTTGGATAAAATGAAAAAATTAATAATGCATATTTGTTTAATTGCAGGGGTTATCATATCAATCTTTCCGTTTTATTGGTTAATTGTATTAGCTACTAATGATGCGGGTGCAAGTTATAAATTTCCTCCTATTTGGTCATTAGGCAATCAATTTATAACAAACGTTCAAAAGGTATTCACAGAAGTTAATTTTCTTGGCTCCCTTATGAATACTGTCTTTGTATCGACCATTTCGACAGTATTAGTTGTGTTTTTAAGCTCATTGGCGGGTTTTGTTTTTGCTAAGTTTGACTTTCCGGGTAAAAACAAATTATTTGTGTTTACAATTGCTACAATGATGATACCTGCTCAACTTTCATTAATACCAATGTTTATCATGATGCAAGAACTCGGATGGATTGATAGTTATAAAGCTTTAATCATCCCAGGTCTGGTAAGTGCATTCGGTATATTTTGGGTAAAGCAATACGCAGAAGGTGCCATTCACGATGACTTACTGAATGCAGCTCGAATTGATGGATGCGGGATTTTTAGGATGTATTGGAGTGTAGCGTTACCTGTCTTAAAACCTGCCATTGCATTCCTAGCGATTTTCAACTTTATGGGTGTTTGGAATGATTATTTATGGCCATTAATCGTGCTGAATGATCCATCAAAATATACATTAATGGTAGAGTTGGCGAATTTAAAAGGATTAAATCAAACAGATACTGCTGCAGTAATGACGGGTACTTTATTAGGTACGCTGCCTTTAATTATCTTATTCCTTATCGTGAGTAGACAATTTATATCAGATATAGCGGCGGGTGCAGTGAAAGACTAAACCATGAAGGATGAGAAAATCTTGAAAAAAACTAAAGCAATATTAATTGGTGCGGGCGACAGAGGAGCTAAAGCGTATGCTCCTTATGCGATTAATTATCCACATGAATTGGAATTTGTTGCAGTTGCAGAATTGAATCCTGAAAAAAGAGAGGCGTTCGCAAAACAATTTTCACTGTCAGAAGGCCAGTGTTATGCAACTTGGGAAGAGTTGTTAAAGGAAGATATAAAAGCAGATGTTGCTATTATATGCACATTGGATAGGGACCATTATGAACCAACAATTAAGGCGATTCAAAAAGGATATCATGTATTATTGGAGAAGCCGATGTCGCCAGATCCAGCGGAATGTGTCTCAATGGTTGATGTTGCAAAGGAAAATAAAAAATTGTTAACGATTTGCCATGTGCTTAGGTATACACCTTTTTGGAATACAATCAAAAATATTATCGATGAAGGAAATATTGGAGAAATTGTCTCGATTCAACTGAATGAAAATGTTGAAGTGATGCATATGTCACATAGCTTCGTTCGCGGAAATTGGAATAATAGTGATGTCTCGAGTCCAATGATTTTACAAAAATCATGCCACGACATGGATATCTTAATGTATTTAATGGATCAAAAATGCAAACAAGTGAGTTCATTCGGCTCGTTGATGCATTTTAAAGAGTCCAATGCGCCTGTTGACGGACCTTTGCGTTGTTTAGACGGATGTCCGATTGAAAATGAATGTATCTTTCATGCAGGACATTATTACTTGGGTGAGGGGAAAGGGTGGGCGAAAAAATTTACAACGGATCATACAAGAGAGGGAATTATTCACGCGTTAAATACAACCCCTTACGGAAAATGCGTCTATAAATCAGATAATAATGTTGTCGATCATCAAGTCGTCAATTTGGAATTTGAGAATGGTGCAACAGCAACTTTTAGTATGTGTGGATTCACGAGGGAGCAAACTCGCATCGTTCAAATTATGGGCACAAAAGGTGAAATCAGAGGAAAAATGGATGAAAACGAAATATCTGTTTTTGATTTTCTAACGAAAAGTGAAACAATCATTAACTTAGCACGACAAACAAGTGGTCACGGTGGTGGCGATGAAGCGATTGTTAGGGATTTCCTAATGGAAGCTCGAAATTATCGAGGCGAAGAAGGGCGGCATTCTTCTGAAATTTCATTGGAAAGTCATTTACTTGCTTTTTGTGCTGAATCTTCAAGAGTTCAAGATGGTAAAGTCATAACGATTGATAGTTTTGTAGAAGGATTACGTTAATCTTATATTAGAAAGGTGTCGAATGCATTGTCTAAATTAATGGTTTCAGGAAAAGATTTATATTTAAACGATGAAAAAATCCAACTTATCTCAGGTGCCATTCACTATTTTAGAGTTGTGCCAGAATATTGGGAGGATCGATTGTTAAAATTAAAAGCTTGTGGCTTTAATTGTGTTGAAACCTATGTTCCTTGGAATTTACATGAGCCAAAAGAAGGGGAATTCAATTTTGAAGGACTAGCAAATATTGAAGAATTCATACGAATTGCAGACCGAGTAGGGCTTCATGTGATTGTTCGTCCGAGTCCATACATATGCGCGGAGTGGGAGTTTGGTGGATTACCTTCATGGCTCCTGGCAGATAGCAATATGAAATTCAGAACCTATTATGAGCCATACTTAGATAAAGTAGATAATTATTACGATGTCTTATTAAAAAAATTAGTACCGCTTTTACAAACAAATGGCGGTCCGATCATTGCCATGCAAATTGAAAATGAATATGGCAGTTTTGGAAATGATAAAAAGTACTTGAATTATATTAAAGATTCCCTGATTAAAAGAGGAATTGATGTCTTATTATTTACTTCCGATGGACCTACAGACTTGATGCTTCAAGGGGGCTCAGTTGAAGGGGTATTGGCAACTGTTAACTTTGGTTCCCGACCAAAAGAAGCCTTTGATAAGTTGCAATCGTATTTTCCAAATACGCCTAATATCGTAATGGAATACTGGAATGGCTGGTTCGATCACTGGGGCGAAGAACATCATGAACGAGATCCTGCTGAAACTGCACAAACATTTGAAGAAATGCTTGAGCGCGGGGATTCAGTTAACTTTTACATGTTCCATGGTGGCACTAACTTTGGTTTTTATAATGGTGCAAATTTCGATAAAGTGCATCAACCGACTGTTACGAGTTACGACTATGACTGCCCGATTAGTGAAACGGGTGATATTACACCAAAATTTCATGCCGTACGTGAGGCCGTTTCTAAACATAAAGATATTGGCGAATTAGTTTTGCCTGAGCCAATTCCTAAAATCGATTACGGAAAAGTTGAAATGACAGAAGTTGTCGGGTTATTTGATGCATTAGATATGATTAGCGAATCCGTTCAAAAAGCGAATCCAGAAACAATGGAGAAACTCGGACAGGCGTATGGTTTTACACTTTATCGAACATTTTTGGAAGGTCCCAAGGATGAAGCTGCATTAACCATACAAGAGGTTCGTGACCGTGCACTTGTTTTTATAGATAATGAATATAAAGGTGTTATCGATCGCTGGGATAATGAGACAATCTCATTTGCAGTGCCAAAAGAAGGTGTGCAAATCGACTTGCTCGTTGAAAATATGGGACGCATAAATTATGGACCTATGATGAATGATCCAAAAGGGATTACTGAAGGTGTTAGGTTTGAACGTCAATTTCTATTTGATTGGACGATGTACCCATTGCCAATGGATAATCTTCAAAATCTGTCATTTAGTAAACTGAATAATGAAGTGAATAAACCTACTTTCTACAAAGGAAATTTTGAAGTGGAAGAAGTTGGGGATACGTTTGTAGAACTCCCTGGCTGGGTAAAAGGGTTCGTCGTCGTAAATGGCTTTAATCTTGGTCGTTACTGGGAAATTGGGCCACAAGAAACATTGTATTTACCAGGTCCAATTTTGAAAAAAGGTGAGAACGAAATCATTATTTTCGAATTGCATCCGTCTGAAAATAAAGAAATAAACCTTATCGACACACATAAATTGGGGTAAGCTCCTATTTCGCACATTATGATATGAATTAGAAATAGTATATAATGTAGCTATATTCATAAATGATTGTAGAAATGGAAAAGGTGATTGTGTGGCCACAATTAAAGATATAGCGGAAAGAGCTGGCGTATCTTCTGCTACAGTTTCACGTGTACTCAATTTTGATGCAAGTTTGTCAGTTGCAGATGAAACGAAGAAAAGGGTATTCGAAGCGGCAGAAGAGTTAGATTATCGAAAGCGTACATCTAAAAAATATGTTCATCAAAAAATAGCTGTAATTCACTGGTATACAGAAAAAGAAGAATTAAATGATTTATATTATTTATCCATTCGGTTAGGGATTGAACAAAGATGTAAAGATATTGGTATGAATCCCGAAGTTTATTTTTTCGATAATATTAAGGATATTAACCCGGCAGAAATTGAAGGAATCATTGCTATTGGTAAATTCGGTCCCAAACAAGTCGATGAATTGACGGATATAAATCCACTTGTCGTTTTTGTCGATTATAGTCCAAACGAAGAAAAATTCGACACAATTGTCATTGATTTTGAAAAGGCAACGAATAAAATAATCGATTTTTTCATTGCAACTTCTCATCAGAAGATTGGCTTTATAGGCGGAAGAGAGTTGCTGAAGGGTCAAGAAAAACCAATAGAGGATCTGCGTGAAAATGCTTTTCAATCTTATATGAAAGAAAAAGGGTTGTATAATGACCGTTTTGTTTTTGTGGGTTCTTTTTCCGTCGAAGATGGCTATAATTTAATGCAACAAGCGATTGAAGAATTGGGCGAGGACTTACCTACCGCATTTTTCATCAGTAGTGATGTTATGGCAATCGGAAGTATGCGCGCCCTGCATGAAGCAAATATTGCTATTCCAGAACGAGTGAGCATCATTGGGATCAATGATATGTCTGTTTCAAAACATATGTACCCTTCACTGAGCACGATAAGAGTATATACAGAGATAATGGGTGAAGCGGCCGTGGATACATTATTAGAGAGATTAGAAGGTAGAAAAGTTGCAAAGAAAATAGTTGTCTCTACAAAACTAATCATCCGAAATAGTGTTAAGAAATAAACTGATTCGTTTTACTTTAGGAAGGTGCAAAACCTAATGGAGAAAAGCAGGATTCCGTTATACTTTCAGTTAATGCAAGAGTTGATTGATAAAATTGATAATGAAGTTTATGTTGAGCATGAAAAATTGCCGTCTGAACGTGAATTATGCACGATATATAATATGAGCCGCATCACAATTAGACAGGCATTACAAGAATTAGAACGAGAAAACTATATTTATAAAATGCATGGAAAAGGGACGTTTGTTGCTCCCAAATTGTACAATCAAAAATTAGTGAAGCTTTATAGTTTTACTGAAGAAATGAAAAAGTCAGGAAAAATACCATCGACAAAAGTGTTAGAATTTCATGAGATGGTTGCAGACGAACGATTAGCCAGTAAGATGGACATCAAGCCATTTGAGGAAGTTTTTCAAGTCATTCGTTTACGGTTAGCGGATGATGAACCGTTGATGTATGAAACATCGTATCTACCAAAAAAGATTTTTCCGAACCTGACACAAAAAGACGTAGTCGAAAAACCGATGTATTCCGTCTTTCTTGATGATTATCAGATTCAAGCTACGAAAGCATTTGAACGTTTTAAAGCGACAAGCGTCCGTTCCAAAGAGGCTGTCCATTTAAAAATGATCGAAAATCAACCAGCTATGCTAATTACGCGAAGCACCTATTATGAAAATACATTAATTGAATATACGATTAGTATAGCCCGTGGCGATAAGTTCGATTATACGGTTGAATTAACATAACTCTATTTAGTAGAGTTTTGTTTTACTATAACTGGTTATGACAACATAA
The DNA here is from genome assembly GCF_018309085.1 of Sporosarcina sp. Marseille-Q4063. Classification (GTDB taxonomy): domain Bacteria; phylum Bacillota; class Bacilli; order Bacillales_A; family Planococcaceae; genus Sporosarcina. The sequence goes on from NZ_CP070502.1 coordinate 3,420,239, forward strand.
CCATCGGAGGGTGTAAATATGTTTAATATCACAGTAGATCAAATGACGAAGCAAAATGCAGTTCATACAACTGGGGAAATCCATCAACAACCAGCTGTTTGGCAAGAGTTAATCGAGGATTTTTTTGCACAACAAGCATCCTATAAAGAATTTCTTGAGACAATTTACAAAAAACATCAAAGCGTTCGTGTCATATTCACAGGCGCTGGAACTTCCGCGTTTGTAGGAGATACGCTTGTACCAGAATTGGCGAAACAAAATAATAGAAATATCCAGTTCGAATCGATTCCGACAACGGATATCGTATCGAACCCGACTGAGTATTTGTTTAAAGAACAACCAACCATTTTGGTATCGTTTGCAAGATCTGGAAATAGTCCCGAAAGTGTTGCAACGGTTTCACTTGGACAAGAAATTGTGGATGATTTTTATCAAGTGGTTATTACATGCAACAAGATTGGCCTATTAGCGGAAAATATCAAAGAGGATAAAAATAGTATTACTTTATTAATGCCTGAAAAAGCAAATGATCAATCATTAGCAATGACAAGTAGCTTCACAAGTATGATTATTGCAGGGTTTGCACTCTTTACAGACAATGTTTTTTCAAAAGAAGTTGCAAATCAAGTAATTGAAAGTGCTGAACAGTTGGTTGAAAACCTTGGAGATCGTATTGATGAAATACTTGAATTCGATTTTGAACGAATTGTCTATTTAGGTTCTGGTTTACTTGCGCAGTTATCTCATGAGGCAGCGTTAAAAATGCTTGAACTTTCAAATGGTCAAGTTGTTGCGATTCATGAATCATCACTCGGTTTTCGTCATGGACCGAAATCGATTTTAAATGATCAATCCGCCGTGGTTTTATTTGTCTCACAAAATCCATATACGCGAAAATACGATCTTGATATTTTAAGAGAGTTAGCGGCTGCGGATACTTTTAAAATTATTGCTTTAACTGAAACAAAAGATGATGAGGTTGCGGAACTTGCGAATTGGCAACTAACCGTCAATCGTGGATCAAAACCATTTGCGAATGACTTTAATCTTTCGTTGCTCTATGCTATTTTTGCACAAGTATTAGCTTTAAAAAAATCACTACAATTAGGGATTACCCCAGATAATCCAAGTCCGGATGGGTTAATCAGTCGCGTCGTAAAAGGCGTCACCATATATGACTATCAGTAAGCAAAGAACAGCATTCAGCTTAAAACAATGGAGGAATTAGGATGGGGTATGTACAAAACACGAAGGAAATGTTAATCAAAGCAAGAGAAGAAGGTTATGCGGTTCCTGCATTTAATATTCATAACCTCGAAACGATTCAAGTCGTAGTTGAAGCTGCTGCGGAATTAAGATCACCGTTGATCTTGGCTGCAACACCTGGAACAATGGATTACGCGGGGCGAGCATACATTCAAGCTATCGCGGAAATTGCAGCTAAAGAACATGATATTCCTATCGCATTACATTTAGATCATCATGAAACGTTAGCATCAATTACAGAATCGCTAAATCTTGGTGTTAAATCTGTCATGATTGATGGGTCACATGGATTGTTTGAAGATAATATTGCAATTTCCAAAGCAGTTGTAAACGAAGCACATAAATTCGGTGCAACTGTAGAGGCTGAACTAGGGAAGCTGGTCGGTCAAGAAGATGATATTATTGTGAAAGCAGAAGATGCAGAGTATACGGACCCAGATATGGCGAAAGAGTTTAGTGAAAGAACTGGTATTGATTCTTTGGCAGTTGCGATTGGAACAGGGCATGGCTTATATGAAACGAAACCGAATCTCGATTTTGACCGTTTACGTAAAATTCGTGATGTTGTCGATATTCCGCTCGTTCTGCACGGTGCTTCAGGTATTTCGAAAGAGGATGTCCGAAAATGTATTTCACTTGGTTGTGCAAAAGTGAATGTTTCGACAGAGTTAAAGATTCCATTCTCGAATTCATTACGGGAGTTCTTAATCGAAAATCCGAATGAATCGGATACGAGAAGATATATGGGACCAGCTAAAGAAGCGATGAAGAAAGTCGCAATGGAAAAAATTGAAATGTGTATGAGTAACGGAAAAGCCTAAAGAAATGGAGTGAGAGATTATTTCTCACTCCATTTGACTCTATGGAAGTAAATTTGAATTAGATGAAGAGGGGATAAAAGATGATTTTAACTTTGACATTAAATCCTGCTGTTGATATTAGTTATAAGCTAGATCGTTTGGAATTAGATGTGGTTAATCGAGTGGCGAGTGTTTCAAAAACTGCAGGGGGTAAAGGCTTAAATGTTGCTCGGGTATTGCATCAGCTTGGTGAAGAAGTTGCTGCATCGGGTTTTTTGGGTGGCAGCTTGGGAAGTTTTATAAGCGCAGAACTTCAGGTAATTGGAATCAATGATTTTTTTGTTCCGATACAAGGAGAAACAAGAAATTGTATCGCTATTCTCCATGAAGGTAAGCAGACAGAAATTCTAGAAAGCGGACCAATCATTTCAGAAGTTGAGGCTGGATTTTTCCTTGGGAAATTTGAGGAATATATACAGCAAGTAGATTTAGTAACGATTTCTGGTAGTTTGCCTAAAGGTTTATCAGTTGATTTCTACGCTAAATTAATCGAAATCTCAAATCGCTATGAAACGAAGGTGTTATTGGATACGAATGGGACATTGTTAACTTCAACATTAAACAGTACCAGTAAACCGTATCTCATTAAACCAAATGAGGAGGAAATGGCAGAGTTACTTGGGAAATCTACTATTGACGAAGTTGAAATAATTGGAGCATTAGAGAGCATGTTATTTACTGATATTCCTTGGGTTGTAGTGACCCTTGGAGCGAACGGTGCAATCGTAAAACACAATAAAACCATCTATCGAGCTGCTCTACCGAAAGTTAACGCTATCAATCCAGTCGGCTCGGGTGATTCAGTTGTTGCAGGATTCGCTGCTGGAATAACTCGCGGCTTGACCGATGAAGAATTAATAAAGTTCGGGCTTACTATGGGTGTACTTAATGCACTAGAAGATAAAACTGGTTATATTAATATAGAGAAAGTAGAGACAGTTTCAAGCCAAATCGAAGTGAAAAGTACCAGCATTCATTAATTGGATTTACGAGAGGAAGTTGTTTCTTGGGAGATTTATATTTAACAAATGCCACGATTGTTCTAGAAAATAGGGTTTTGTCAAAAGGTTTTATTCATATAATCGGTGAGCGGATTGAGTCGGTTGGAGAGATGGAAGCCTGCCCGCCAATAAGTGATTTGGATAAAATATACGACTGTTCAGATAAACAATATGTAATCCCAGGAATGATTGATATTCATGTCCATGGAGCAGCTGGATATGATTTTATGGATGGAAATACGAAAGCAGTTGAAGCGATTGCTTTTGCTCTAACAAAAGAGGGTGTTACCTCCTTTCTAGCAACAACCATAACCAATCCAGTTGATTATACAAGTAATGCAATCGGAAATCTTAATTCTTACAGTGTGCACAATAATAAACCTGGCGTAGCAGAATTAGTCGGCATTCATTTAGAAGGCCCTTTTATTAATAAAGAACAAAAAGGTGCACAGCCTGAAGAGAGTATTTTACCTCCTAATGTTGTGCTTTTTAAAGAATGGCAAGAGTTGTCGGGGAATACTATTAAAATTATTACATATGCACCGGAGTTAGATATAAATTTTGAGCTTCTAACTGAACTTAATAAGACAGAAGTTATTCCCTCTATGGGGCATACAAATGCAACTTATGATGAATCTATTCATGCGATTCATAACGGGGTTTCTCATGCCACGCATTTGTTTAATGGGATGAAGGGGTTTCATCATCGTGAACCGGGGGTTGTTGGAGCGGTTCTTCTGCGGGATGATGTGTACGTTGAAATCATTCCAGACGGGATTCATTTTCATTCTGATTTAGTAAAGCTTATTGTCAAGATGAAAGGGCTTGAAAAAGTGTTGGTCATTACGGATGGAATGCGTGCAAAAGGGTTGCCAGATGGTAATTATGATTTGGGTGGACAGGAAGTAATTGTTAGTGATGGAAGTTGTTTGTTAGTGTCCACCGGTTCATTGGCTGGGAGTGTTGTAACGATGAATAACGCTCGCTTGAATCTAGTAGAATGGCTTGATTTATCAATCGTTGAACAAGTGCAGGTGACCTCCGTTAACCAAGCCAAACGTTTAGAAATTTTTGATCGCAAAGGATCTATTGAAGCTGGAAAAGATGCTGATCTAGTAGTTCTCGGTTCAGATGGTCAAATCGAATTAACAATTTGTAGAGGGAAGATTTCTTATCAGCGAGAATCCTAATCGATTAAAATATGCCTGTTAGCGGATTTTACCTTAAAGGTAATTATAAATAAAGAACGTCTATTCAAAACCTTTTTAGGTAATGAATAGACGTTTTATGATTTGGTAGATTAAACAAGTAATTTCGTAACCTTACGAGAAATTTCATGTGTATTTATCGTCGACTCAACTTGTCTATTCTTCACACTGTTAATAAACTCTTCAACTTCATAATACATCGTGTCAAACTCGTGTTTAACAGAAATATCCTCAGTTCGACCATCTCTGTATTTAATAACCACTTGCTGTGGATCACTAATTTTGTCAATTTCAATGACGCCATTTTCACCTTGAATTTCACTCGGTAAAAATGAATCGGAAATCTTCGAGTACATCACAACGGCTTCAAAGCCGTCATAATTCAAAATCATGCTGCCTTGACCTTCCGCGCCTGTGGACAGTAAATAGTTATTTTTCAAAACAGAAATAGGTTCGCCGACTAAATGTACAATCGGCGCAATCGCATAGACCCCTAAATCCGTCTTCGCGCCATTGCCTAACTCAGGTTTAAACGCATTCTCTATAATGCCATCCTTGTAACTGTCGTACCGAGAAGAATATTGATTGTAATGAAAGACAAAGCGACGTATCGCGCCAATTTTGTCCAAGTTCTTTTTTAAATTAAGGAAAGATGGTGTAACCGTCGACTTCATAGCCTCCATAAATGTAACACCATATTGCTGGGATGCTTCAATCACTTGATCCATTTCTTCAACAGTCGTGACAGCAGGCTTTTCGCAAAGGACATGAATGCCATTTTCCATTGCCAATATACTTTGTTCCGCATGAAACGCATTCGGCGAAGCGATATAAACCGCATCAATATTCCCACTCTGGAACATCTCTTCCATATTCGTATACACATTTTGAACATGATGTTTTTCTGCAAATGCTCTGCCAGTTTCCTCAGTCCGCGAATAAATCGCTCCAACAGCAAACTCTTGATGCGCACTTGCTGCTTTTATAAATCGATCTGTTATCCAATTTGTTCCGATAATACCAAATTTCATAGAATAATCTTCTCCTGTCCTCTAATAGTAAATCCTATATTTAGTATTATACAGGAAAATAACAAAGTAAAATATTGGCTATTTATCTGTGATATAATTAGACAAAAGAAATAATTGGAGGAATACATATGAAAAAAGTTCGCTGGGGAGTATTAAGTACTGCAGGAATCGCACAAAAAGAACAAATTCCGGCGTTTTTAAGATCGTCGAATGCTGTTGTCACAGCAATCGCGACAGGTAGTGGAATTGAAAAAGCGTTAGAAGTGGCAAAGCGTTTTGGAATAGACAAGACATACGATAGTTATGAAAAATTACTTGATGATCCAGATATCGATGCAGTGTATATCCCACTGCCAAATCATTTACATAAGAAATGGGTTATTGAAGCAGCAAAAAAAGGCAAACATATTTTATGCGAAAAGCCAGCAGCTATCAGTGCGGATGAAGTTCGTGAAATGGAACAAGCGTGTAAAGAAAACGGCGTTCTATTCATGGAAGCCTTCATGTATTATTTCCATCCTCAGCACGCCCGAGTTAAAGAAATTATCGATGCGAGTGAAATTGGCGATGTTTCTTATATGCAAGCAGGTTTTTCGTTTTATTTGGATGAAAGCAGAAGAGCAAATTCAATTAAAATGAGCGACGAAACTGGCGGCGGTTCCATATATGATGTCGGCTGTTACGCCATTCATTCACTCCGAAACATTTTACGGGCTGAACCTGAAACTGTTCACGTTCATGCAGTGATGGATCCAGAATTCAATATCGATACAGATGCAGTCGGCTATTTAACGTTTCCAAATGGTGTACGCGCAACATTCGATTGCAGTTTCAATCTAGCCATGCGTAATGAATACAAAGTGTTCGGTACGAAAGGCACCATAACCGTTCCAAGAGCATACCGTCCAGACAATAACGGCGGCGATGGTTTAATAATCGTTGAAACGAATGGCGTTTCGCGTACGGAAACATTAAATGATGATCAATACCGAGGTCAAATCGAACATCTCTCTCAAGCTATATTAGAAGGGAAAAACCATATAGCACATGATTTTGTGAATACATTAAATAATATGCGCGTGATTGATGCTTGTATGGAGTCAATTGAAACTGGCAATCAAGTGAAATTATCATAGTCAACAAGGTCCCTAATTTGCATATACAAATTAGGGGCCTAATTTGAATAAAACAAATTAGGGATTAATTTATCAAGAAAATAGGTTGGTGACCGAATGAAAAAGTCCACAAAAAGAATCCTTTATAGTGTCGGCCTCACTATTTTTCTAATGAGCTTTTTAGGAATGATCTATTATGGTTATAAAACTTTTTATATTGAAAAAGACACTGTTACTTCAAAAGAATACGCCCATCATTTCGTCTTAATTGCTGAAGAAATTGACAATGAATATTGGCGGCTTGTCGAGCGTGGCGCATTGAGAGCTGCCGAAGAACATGACATTTACTTAGAATATTTAGGGCCGCCAAAAGCGGATAATGACCAGCTCCTTAGACTATTGGACCGAATGATATCTGCCAAAGTGGACGGCATCATAACGCAAGGCGTGGAAGGTCAACAATTCGTTGATTTGGTGTTTAAAGGCGTCGAACGGGGAATTCCGATTATCACTGTCGACACGGATGTGAAAAGCAGTGTTCGGAAGGCTTATGTCGGAACGGATAATTATTATGCCGGGCAGCTTGCTGGAAGAACGATTATTGAAAACACGACGGGCGAACAATATGTCGGCATCGTGATGGGGCGTTTTGATGCGATCAATCAACAAGAAAGAATCGAAGGTTTTAAAGATGCGATCAAAACAGCTGACCGCATTGAGATTGTCGGCAGAAAAGAATCGAACATTACTCAAATTGGAGCAGCGCAAGCGACTTACTCATTATTGAAAGAGTTTCCGAAGATCAATGCGCTCGTTGGGACGAGTGCGCTTGATGGAATCGGCATGGTCGAAGGATTACAAGAAATCGCGCCGAATAAGGATGTCTATATCACTGCTTTTGATGTCTTGCCAGAGACTTTAATGTTAATTCAAAAAGGGAAAATCGATGCGACGGTTGCGCAGTATCCAGAAGAGATGGGCTACGGGGCGATTGAAGTGATGATTGAATTACAAGCGCATGACGTCTTGAATACTGAAGTCTTTACGCGAACAAAAATAATCGATAAAGGCGATGTCGATGGATTAAGACCCGGTGATCCAAAATGAAAACAATTCGCGGGAAGTTATTAATGTACTTTTTCGTATTTGTCATCCTGTTTCAAGTGACTGCGATTTCCATTTTCGTCAGTTCTAATGAATTAACCAATAAATATAATGAAAGTTTTCAACGATTTTTATTGTTGAATTCAGTTTCTCAAAAGTCAGATGAACTATATGCGCTTACAAGGATCTATGTGATAGAGCCGGAAGATGAAAATGCAACCAGTTATTTCAAGAAAAAAGCCGGGCTCACAGCTGAAAAGGAAAATTTAAGAAGTCTTTATGCGTTAAATGAAAATATTAAAATCAAAAACTATATCAATCTAGTCGATACATTTATTCATGAAAGTGAACTGACAGTTGGATTTGTTTTGAAAGAAGATATTGAACACTATACGAATCATCTTGAAGAAGTGAGAGTGGCTTCGGGTTATATTCAAGAGTCTGCGCTTGAATTGATCGATGTTGAATTAACGGCTTACCAAGCTTATTACAAGGACTTGCAAGAAAGAAATAGACATTTTATAACGTTCATCATCTTTTTATTTATAACGACAATTGCTCTAGCAATCTTTTTTGCAATCTGGTTTTCAACGGGAATTACGAGCCCGCTTCATAAGTTATCTCATGCGGCAAAGGAAGTGGCTAAGGGGGATTTACTGGGCGAGGCTGTGGAAATTCAATCGAATGATGAGTTGCGAATACTCGGGGATGCCTTTAATAATATGCGTTCCAATATTCATGAATTGGTGAAAGAAATCAAAGACCAATCGGAGCTTGATCAATTGCTTAAAGAAATGGAATTAAAGCATTTGCAAAATCAAATTAATCCACATTTTTTATTTAACACTTTAAATACGATTTCAAAAATGGCTTATTTAGAAGATGCGAACTCGACTTCCAGATTAATCGATTCAGTGGCTGCACTACTGCGGCATAGCTTAGGCGAAATCGATGATCAAGTTACGTTGAAAGATGAAGTGAATATCGTTCAAGATTATTTTAGAATTCAACAAACTCGTTTTTCAGAAAGAGTTCAATTCATCACGAAAATTGATGAGACATGTCTGGGTATCGAAATCCCGCGTTTAACGCTTCAACCATTAGTTGAAAATGCATTTATTCATGGGATTGAAGAACGTGAAGAAGGCGGCGTCATTTCGATTCGGGTAGAACAGACAGAAGAATCCGTCGTCATTGAAGTAAGCGATGATGGGGAGGGCATTGACCAAGAAAAGATTGAAAGCTTGTTGTCTCTCTCAACCGTTAGAGATGAGCATGTAGGGCATTCAACAGGCATAGGGTTGACCAATGTCATTCGGAGATTGCAGCTTTTTTACAAGACGGACAATGTAGTTGAAATTGAGTCAGAAAAAGGACAATGGACAACGATTCGGTTGACTTTGCCTAAAATTAGTAAGGGGGCTATCTAATGAGAATCTTGATTGCTGAAGATGAATTACTAGAGAGAAAAGCGATGAAGAAATTCATCCAAGATAATTTTAGGGATATGGAAGTCGTTGGCGAAGCTGTGAATGGGCGAAAAGCAATTGAGTTAGCAAAAGAAATGGAACCCGATGTTATTTTTATGGACATTAAGATGCCGGGTATCAACGGTTTGGAAGCGATTGAGAAAATCCATTCGATGCGGCCGAAGACTAAATTTATTTTGGTCTCGGCTTATGATACGTTCGAGTATGCGAAGCAAGCGATGCAATTTGGCATTAAAGATTATATTTTAAAGCCTGGTAAAAAAGAAGAAATTATTACTGCGCTATTTCGTCTGAAAAAAGAAGTTTTGAATGAAGCGAAAATGGAAGAAGAGAAACGGCAGTCCGAGCAGCTTTTGAAAGAGAGTTTTATTCGAAAGCTGATGAAACAACCTCTCGTTGAAGATGCGTTTGAATTGAAAAAACAATTATACCCGCAAATGAAATCGGGTTACTTTTTTGTGGTGACCTCCGTTAATCTGCTGGAAGAGAAAATGATTGTTGAAATCATTGGGAAGCATGTACTGGATTCATTCATCGTCTTTAAAGAAAACGATGTTGTTACTGTTGGGGTGTTTGTAAATGGCTCTGTTATAAAGGCAGATCAATTGCTGATAGCTAGAAAGCTGCAAATTGAGCTTGGGGATGATGTTTTTATCGGGATTGGGCATATTGCCGACTCTCTTGAAAACTTTCCTCTGTCTTACCGGGAAGCGTATGCGGCAAATTTTCAACTTAAAAACGAAAAGAAATCCAATTACGGATTCCCGCAAAAAGATGTAAATCATCATCAAGATATCGTTTCAAAAATAGTACAGGAGATTGAAAAAGGGAAGCGTGATAATGCCATCGCGATTTTTAAAGAAAATGAACCGCAATTAACGATGGTTGATAAAGAAAATTTATATATTGACATTCAAACTATGCTTGTGAAGAAAAATCTTTCAATCACAACGGGCTCAATTTCGACTTTGCAGTCAAATGATGACTGGGCTATTTATATGAATGTCTGCTGTAATAAAGTGAATGAATACTACGAGTCAAAGCAGTCGATGACAATCGCGAAAGAATATATTATGACGCATTACGGGGAATCTATTTCGCTTGAAGATATAGCCGAATTGGTGAATTTAAGTCCAAATTACTTTTCCAATTTATTTAAAGAAGAGTTCGGTGAAACGTATATCGAGTTTTTAACGAAAATACGAATGGAACAAGCCAAGGAATTGATCGGAAAAAATACATATTCCTTGAAAGAGATTAGTTTTATGGTTGGCTATAAAGATCCGAACTACTTTAGCCGCGTTTTTAAAAGGTATTTTCATACTTCACCAAAGCATTTTCAAGACAGCATCTTTGAAAAGTGAAGGTAAACGTAAAATAATGCAGATATTCATTCCCATTCAATGTTTGAATTGTTTTACTATAAGAGTTGTAAGCGCTATCAATTGAAGGGGGAACATTAATGAAAAAAATACTTGGATTTTTAGTATTATCACTCGTACTTGTTGTCTCTGCCTGTAGTTCAGATTCCGATTCCGGAAAAAAGTCTGAAAAGGGCGGGGAAAATGCAGATGGTGCAGTTGAAATCTTTAGTTGGTGGACTGGTGCCGGTGAAGAAGATGGTCTTTTAGCATTAATCGATTTATTCAACGAGCTTCACCCAGACATTGAAGTTAAAAATGCTGCAGTTGCCGGGGGTGCTGGAACAAACGCGAAAGCAGTTCTAGCGACTAGAATGCAAGGAAATGATCCGCCATCAACATTCCAAGTGCATGGTGGGGAAGAGCTGAACAAAAGTTGGGTTGCCGCGGATAAAATGGAACCGCTAAATGATTTATATAAAGAAAATGATTGGATGGATAAATTCCCGGAAGCATTGATTGATCTAGTCAGTAACGAGGGCAATATCTATTCGGTTCCTGTAAATATTCACCGTGGGAACGTCATTTTCTATAATATGGAGATTTTTGAAGAACATGGAATTGAAGTGCCGACAACATTGGACGAATTTTTCACTGTTGCTGAGAAATTAAAAGACGCTGGTGTTACGCCGTTAGCACTGGGTGATAAAGAGACGTGGGAAGCTACACAAATTTTTGAAAACGTACTTGCTGCCGAATTGGGAACAGAAGATTATATTAAATTGTTTTCTGGCGAACTTGATTTCACGGATAGCAGAGTCGTCAGTGCTGCCGAGAAGTTCGGAAAAATCCTTGATTATGTGAATGACGATCATGCTTCACGTAACTGGCAAGACTCCGCACAGCTAGTCGCTGAAGGAGAAGCTGCAATGCTTAATATGGGCGACTGGGCGAAAGGTTATTTCGTTAATGACCTAAAGCTAGTTACGAATGAAGACTATGGTTACTTTGCATTCCCGGGTACTGATGGTGACTTTGCTGTCATCACGGATACATTTGGACTTCCAAAAGGAGTCGATAATGTTGAGTCAACGAAGGAGTTTTTAACGGTTCTTGGTTCTGTTGAAGGTCAAGATGCATTTAACCCATTAAAAGGATCGATTCCAGCGAGAATTGATGCGGATCCTTCAAAGTATGATGATTACGGGAAAGATACTATTGAAGACTTTAAGACTGCTAACTTATTTCCAAGTCTTGCACACGGATCGGCAGCATCTGAAGGTTTCGTGACGAAAGCGAATCAAGCCGTCAATATTTTTGTAACGCAAAGAGATGTCGATAACTTTATCGATGCTTTACAAAATGCAGCACCTGATATGTAAAGAAAATTAGGGGCGGCCATCTATCGGCAGCCCCTTCTCTTTTCATGAATACATATGAACCTCAAACTGAGGAGGGTTTAACTTGGAGAAAGATATACCGGTACGAAAGAAAAGGAAACTATCGAATGATCATCTAACGGCAATCGCTTTTTTAATTCCGTCTGTTATTTTAATTTTAGTTTTTGTCTACGGATTTATAAGTTGGACGGGGTATCTTTCATTAAGTAATTATAATACGATTGTTCCGGATTTCTCATTTGCTGGATTAAAAAACTATATTTATTTGTTCAATGATTTCCGTTTTCAAGCGGATTTGCGTAACACTTTATTCTTTACGATTCTTTTTATTGGTGCCGTAATTTTACTTGGCCTAGGGTTAGCGATTTTATTGGATCAAAAACTAAAAGGTGAATCCGTCTTTAGAAATATCTTTTTATTTCCAATGGCATTATCTTTTATCGTGACTGGGGTTGTCTGGCAGTGGTTATTGCACCCATCAACTGGGTTCAATAAGTTTTTAATCCATTTTGGGATTGAACCGAAATGGTATACCGATACAAACATATTGGCCGGATTTAAATGGGGAAGTATTGAGTTCGGCTTGCCTGTTGCCATTATTGCAGTCGTTATCGCCGCTGTTTGGCAAATGACGGGTTTTTCATTGGCGATGTATTTAGCGGGATTACGCGGGATTGACGAAGAATTGCGTGAAGCTGCGAGAATGGACGGGGCTAGCGAGTTCCAAGTGTACCGGAAAATTGTACTACCGATTCTTATGCCAATTACGATGAGTGTTGTCATTATTATGGCGCATATCTCGTTGAAAATATTTGATTTGATTTATGCGATGACAGGGTCCGGTGCGAACTTTGTCACGGATGTTCCTGGATTGTATATGTTTGAAACGACGTTTAGAGGAAACTATTATGCAAATGGCGCCGCGATTGCAATTATCATGTTACTGTTAGTCGCCGTATTTATTGTCCCTTATTTATGGAATAGTAGAAAGGGTGAAAGCTAATGGCGACATTACGAATTGGAAACGTAGTTAAATATGGATTGTTAATACTTGTGTCACTGCTATTTTTAACGCCGGTTTATGTAATTATCGTGACAAGTATTAAACCGCTTGATCAGGTTTCGCTTTCACAAATGTGGACTTTGCCGACAGCGATTGACTTTAGTTCGTATAAGATGGCGTTTGATAGTTTAAAGCCGAACCTGTTGAATAGTTTGTACCTGGTCATTCCTGCGACATTGTTATCGGCTTTGTTAGGTGCTATGAATGGCTATATTTTGTCGAAGTGGAAGTTTAGAGGATCTGATATCATCTTTACGTTCATTTTGTTTGGGATGTTTATTCCTTATCAAAGTATTTTAATCCCGATGATTCAATTTTTACGGAATATTGAGCTGTATAATACAATTCCAGGGTTAGTGCTGGTTCATGTTGTTTATGGCCTGCCGATCACGACGTTGATGTTCCGGAATTTTTATGCGAGTATTCCGGATGAGATGATTGAGTCGGCTCAAATCGATGGAGCAAACTTTTTAGGTGTGTTTAAGAATATTATCATACCTTTGTCGATCACGGGTTTTGTGGTTGTAGCGATATGGCAATTCACGAATATTTGGAATGAATTCCTGTTTGCTGTGACGATAACGACGGGGGATAAGCAGCCGGTTATGGTTGCTTTGCAAAACTTGTCGGGCAGTCAGATTGTTCAGTGGAACGTCCAAATGGCCGGCGCATTACTTGCCGCGTTGCCGACTTTGATTGTGTATGTTTTTCTTGGTAAGTATTTTGTTCGGGGATTGTTGGCGGGGTCTGTTAAGGGGTAAGGTTACTAACTTGGCAATCTGGAAATAGTCCAATATATATTTAGAGTGAGTACTTGAAGGGTTCAATATTCAAGTACTCTTTTTTATTCGAGTCGTTGATTTCCATTTCAGGCGGACGCTTTCCTGCGGGCGAGCGCCGAGCCGCTTCCCTCGCTGCGCTCAGTCCAGGGTCTCGGCTGTCTCGCTTTATTCCGCGGGAGTCGCCACCTTCCATTCCAATCAACTAATATCATTGCACGGAGTGAGTTATTAATTTTTAGGTACCTGTGCAAGACACTATTCGAAAAATACACTACAATTGCATAAAATGAAAAGGGGATATCGACTAAATAACGCTTTGTCGATTTCCCCTTGGCTTTTTATCCAAAGTCCTGAATTGTCATAATTGCACCATGCACAGGTACCTCTTTAATTTAGAAATCTTTAGTAACCAAATCAAGTTAGACATTTCCAACTAAAGAAACATCAATAATCTATCAAGTTTAAACCAGCGCCGAAGCGAATTTAATAGAGGTTTCTCTGTACAATCTATTTAGCTTGAAGCATTACAACGGATCAAATAAATCAACTAAAAGTAAAGCAACAGCACCCTTAAGCGTCGCATCATCACCAAGTTTCGAGACTGATATAGCTGTTTGTTTAGCCTTTGGCGTTAACGCACGGTTTTCTATGGATTTACGAATCTCTGGTAAAATCAGTTTCCCGGATTTTGTTACGCCTCCGCTAAGAACAATCTTTTCAGGGTTTATAATATGGATAAGATTTGTTAGTCCAACTCCAATTATTTCTCCTGTTTCCTTAAATACCGATGCGATATTTTCATCGCCAATCACTGCTAATTCATAAATCTGTTCTCCGGATAAATCATGTTGATTCTTAGTTATAAACTTTTGTGCGCGTCTAGCAATGGCGGGTCCAGTGATAAATGTTTGCAAGCACCCCGGGTTGCCGCATTCACAAACCTCACCATTTAAATCAATCGTCATATGGCCGACTTCTCCGGCTATATCGTGTGAACCGTGATACAAGTTCCCGTTCATGACAAGTCCGGCCCCGACACCTCTACCGATATTGACAACTAACATGCTTTCAAGTGGACCGTGGTCTCCGAACCAAGATTCTCCCAATGCGATAGCACGTGCGTCATTTTCAACTTTCACATCTAAATCAAATTCCTTTTCCAATTCTTCTTTGATTGGGATATTTTTCAAACCTAAAATAGGTGCCACCAGCGATGTTCCAGTTTCAACTTCGACAACACCATGCATGGCGACCCCTATTCCGATAATTTTATCGTTGGATGTAGGGGAGCCGCCTATACAAGTTCGAATGCATTCTTTGAGAATCGTCAGGAACTGTTTATTGGTAATCGAGGTTGTTAATTTATTAGAAGACCTATTGCTAATTTTGCCTGATAAATCCGCCATGACACACTCAATCATATCTGGGCCGATATCCACACCGACAATCGAGAACGCTGAGTTATCGATTAGAAGCATTGTCGGCTTTCGGCCACCTTGCGATTTCCCAAGTTCACTTTCTTTCACGATTCCTTGTTCAATTAACTCTTTCACATTGCTACTCACTGTTGGTGGTGTTAGTTTTGTTTCCTTAGCAATTTGCGCTCTCGAAATTGGTGCATCCGTCCGTATTTTATTTAAAATAATAGATTTATTTACTGATTTCATCCATTGAAAGGTACCTTGTCGCATAACAAATCTCCTTTAATCTATTTTAAATGTAAACACGGTTTGTTTTTCGTATGTTTCATCTGCCTTCAGAATGACTGTAGGAAATCCTTCATGATGCAAGGAGGCGGGGGCCGCTTGGGTTTCAAAACATACGCCTAAATACTTTTCGGAATTTCTTTCAGCTAGCTCAAAACCTTCTTCAAGATTAGTTGATGTGTACATAACTACGCCAGGCTGATTCGTTTTAATAGTCATCATGCGGCCACTTGTTTTTTCTCTTACAATCATTTGCTCGTCATTGGTTTGATTGAAAATGAAATAATGATCATAACCATTCTTTGCAACAAGGTTTTGCTCGTAAGTGGATTCAATCCCGTCAGCAATTTTTCGACCCTGACGAAAATCAAATGGCGTATCAGTCACATCAATCTTTTTCCCAGTTGGAATCAATTCCATATCAAGTTCTACAAACTCATCGCTGTTCATTGTAACGATATGATTTTGGACAGTATCGGCTAAATTACCACTCAAATTAAAATAAGAATGATTGGTTATTGTTAATGCTGTTGTCTTATCTGTCGTGGCGGAATAATCAATGATAAGTTCATTGTGATTCGTCAATGTATAGATGACTGTCGTATTCAAATTACCAGGATATCCACCGTCGCCATCTTCACTTGAATGCGTCAATTTTACGCCGACTGTGTGGGCTGTTTGGAAGGTGGCAGCTTCCCAAATGATTTGATTAAAGCCACCTGGTCCGCCATGTAAATGATGCCTTCCCTCATTTGATTCCAAAGAATAGGTTTCATCATTAATGGTAAAACTCGCATCTTGAATTCTTCCTGCAACACGACCAGTAATCGCGCCGAAGTAATTCGGATTTTGTTCGTAATCGGGCAGGTTTTTATAGCCGAGTACGACATTTTCAAAAACACCACTTCGATTGGGAACGAGAATTTCAGTAATGATACCACCGAAGTTCAATAAACTAACGCGCATCCCGTTGTCATTCGTTATTTTATAGTGTTGCCAACCATTCTTAGTTTTTTCTATCTCTATTTTCATCCTATTGGCCCCTATTCATTTAATCTGTCGATAAACCTTTCATAATCAGCTTTCACCTTGAAAACGCCTGCATCTTTGAGGACCCTAGCGAACTTGTTTCCAAGTTCTTTTTCTATGATTGATTCAATTTCTTCTATATTAGATATTTCACCGTAGTTCTTTTTCATCTGATCTACCCAGTCGTTATGATAAGGGGCTACTTCACTAGGTTGACCTAGTAAGTATTTCTTGATTTCCTCTAATTCATCCTTCAGGCGTGCGGGTAAAACCGCGAGTCCCATTACTTCAATCAAGCCGATGTTTTCTTTCTTTATATGATGGACATCTTCATGAGGATGGAAAATTCCAAGCGGATGCTCATCAGTTGTTCTGTTGTTTCGAAGGACTAGATCGAGTTCGAATAATCCGTCCCGCATGCGCGCAATCGGCGTAATCGTATTATGCGGAGTGTCGCCGCTAAACGCAAGAATGGCGGCATCTTCGTCACTATAACCTTTCCATGCAGTCAGAACGTAATCGGCAGCATCTACTAAAGTCTGGATGTCGGCGCTTTGCAATCGAATCGTTGATAACGGCCAATCCAAGACAGATGCAGTTATGTTCGGAAACTTTTCAAATTGAAATGAAAAAGCATTTTTAGCTCGAGTCATCGGAAATTCGTATCTTCCTGCTTGGTAATGATCGTGACTTAAAATAGACCCGCCGACGATTGGTAAATCAGCATTTGAACCAATAAAATAATGCGGGAATTTTTCTATAAACGCCAGCAATCGTTCAAAAGATTCTTTACTAATCTTCATATTCCGATGCTCGCCGCATAGTACGATACTATGTTCGTTATAATAAACATACGGTGAATATTGCAAGTACCAGTTTTCATTTCCAAGCGGAATTTCAACGATGCGATGATTTGCTCTCGCAGGATAGGCTGTGCGTCCTTCATAGCCTTCGTTTTCAATGCATAATAAACATTTCGGATAATTTATATCGCTTTTCAATTCAAGTTCCCGTTTAATTTGTTCGGGATCTTTTTCAGGTTTTGACATATTGATTGTAATATCCATTTCACCATAGATTGTTTCGGCTTTAAAATGAATGTTTTTCTGAATGCGATTCATCTGAATATAGTTGCTGTTTTTACTTAATTCGTAAAAATAGTCTGTTGCATCTTGTGGTGATTTTTCATATTTGTTTTGGAACGTGCTATTAATAACGGAAGGTCTAGCCACAAAGCAGTTCATAATGTTTGCTGAGAGAATTTCTTTATCGTCAAAAACATTCTCGATTACATTACTTTCAACTGCATAAGAAATAATTTTTTTGAGTAGATTCGGGATTGTGTCCTCTGTATTGTTGTTATTTGTTTCAGGAAAAGATTCTAGATTGAGCAGGGCAAGTACTTGGTTGCGTACATAAATCTGATCTGCTTCTTCGATTAACTTTGTATCGATTCCTTTTTGAATCAAACCACTAATATGTTGGTAAATCATTTACTTCACATCCTTTTCAAAGCCGTTTGGGTTGGCAACATGCCAGTTCCAAGCATCTTCGATAATATTTTCGATAGAAGTCCGAGTCGGTTTCCAGCCTAGTATGGTTGAAGCTTTTTCCGAACTCGCGACTAGCGTGCTCGGATCTCCCGCGCGGCGCTCTCCTGACTTTTCAGGTATCTCTTTTCCAGTCACTTTACGTGCGGCATCAATCATTTCTTTCACAGAGAATCCCTGATTGCTTCCAAGATTGAAAATATCACTTTTCCCGCCTTTGTTTAAATAGTTTAGCGCTAAAAGATGCGCATTGATAAGGTCTTCGACGTGGACATAGTCACGAATGCAAGTACCATCAGGCGTGTCGTAATCCTCACCGAAAACAGTAATATGAGAACGTTTGCCGAGTGCAACTTCTAATATGATAGGCACTAAGTGCGTTTCCGGACGATGATCTTCACCGATTTCACCAGATTCCCGAGCCCCTGCAACGTTGAAATAACGTAAGGAAACATATTGAATTCCGTATGCTTGGTCGCACCATTTCATCATTTTCTCCATCGCTAATTTCGTTTCCCCATACGCATTCGTTGGGTTCGTTCTGACTTCTTCAGTAATTGGTATCGTGTCTGGTTCGCCGTAAGTTGCGGCTGTTGACGAAAAGACGATTTTCTTAACGCTGAATTCATTCATTACTTGTAATAAAACCTGTGTTCCGTAAACGTTGTTATCGAAGTATTCGAGCGGTTTTTCCATTGATTCGCCGACAAGTGAATTTGCAGCAAAATGAACGACGGCGTCAATCGATTCCTTTTCAAAGACATCCCGCATAAATTCGATGTTGCGAATATCACCTTCGTAAAATGTTGCGTCAGGATGAATTGCTTTTCGATTACCGGTTTGAAGGTTATCGATAATAATGACGTCTAATTTTTGGTCGATGAGTTGGTAAACGGCATGAGAACCGATATATCCGGCCCCGCCTAAAACTAATACACTCATTTCGCACACTCCTCTGTAATTTCTTTTGCCCCGTCACCAATTGTTGCTACGTAGAAAGATGGCGGGTAACCTATTTTAGTAGTGTAGATATTGTCTAGATTGTTTTTAAAATTATCGATTTGATCTTTTTCGACGATTGCGATGGCACAACCGCCAAATCCTGCGCCGGTCATGCGTGCACCGATAACCCCCGGTTGCTCCCATGCTGCACTTACAATGGTATCTAGTTCAAGTCCGGTAACTTCATAGTCGACTTGAAGCGATTTATGCGATTCATTCATTAATTCGCCAAAAGCATCAAGATCACCAAGTTCAAGTTTTTTAGCGGCTTCAATCGTTCGTTGGTTTTCATACACTGCATGTTTTGCACGTTTTTGGTTGACTTCATTGTTAATCAAGTGTTTGTGCTGTTCAAATTCTTCATTAGTCAGATCGCCAAAACTGTGAATGGAAAGTTCTGTTTGCAAATCCGCTAACGCTTGCTCGCATTGAGTACGGCGTTCATTGTATTTAGAGCCCGCTAGTGTCCGTTGTTTATTGGTGTTAATAATGATAATCACATGGTTATCGAGTTTTATCGGCGCGTATTGATAGTCGAGCGTTTGGCTGTTTAATAGAATGGCATGATCACTTTTGCCTTTTCCAACGGCGAATTGATCCATAATCCCGCTATTGACACCGATATAATCGTTTTCAACTTTTTGACCGATTTGAATCATCTTGATGCGGTCGATTACCAAGTCGAATAACCCTTCAAGTACAACACCAGTAACCATTTCAATTGAAGCAGAAGAGGAGAGTCCGGCACCGTTCGGGATGTTTCCGTAAAATAAGATATCCATTCCCCTAGTTATTTCGAAGCCGCTTTCTCGGATAAATTTAATCATCCCTTTAGGGAAGTTCGCCCAATTATGTGCGTCATCATAATCCAGGTTATTTAAATCACATTCAATGATCCCGGAGTCTGGGAAGTTTAATGAATAAAACCGCAGTTTTTGGTCATCACGAGTTTGCGCGAGTGCATAGGTGCCGAATGATATGGAAGCAGGGAAGACGTGCCCTCCGTTATAATCCGTATGTTCACCAATCAGGTTTATCCGCCCAGGTGCAAAAAATATACGTGGTGTATTCGTATTATCGAATATCGTTTGAAACTCATGAAGCAAGTCGGGATTTTTCAATTGTAATGCCTCCTACAGAACTTAATAAATTAATTTAACTAAGTTAAGTGTACGGGAGTTTTTAGAAATATTCAACAAGAAACGCTCTTTTTGCTTAGGTAACGGGAATGATGATAGTATTAGGTAGTGATTTTTTTCAACAACTCAGGAGATGTTTAGCATGAAGAAGTATTTAACGAAAAAGTGGTCTGTTGTTACGATTGCCATTTTTTGTTCGATTTTATGGGGGAGCGCGTTCCCTGTTTTAAAGGTTAGTTACGAAGAATTGCAAATGGTTCCCGAAGATACGATTGCCAAAGTCGTGTTTGCGGGTATGCGATTTTTATTGGCAGGGTTGATATTGTTAGTAGGCGTATTTTTTATTAACCGAAAAGCATTGTATGTGTCACGAAAACAAATTCCAATATTGATTGTCTTCGGAATGACGCAAACCGCTTTGCAATATTTCTTCTTTTATAATGGCCTTGCTAAAACGACAGGAATGAAAGGCGCGATTCTTGCATCAAGCGGTACATTTTTCACGGTCATGTTGGCGCATTACTTCTATGTCAATGATCGGATGAATTGGCAAAAGACAATTGGTTTAATCGCTGGTTTTGCAGGCATCGTCGTTGCCAATTGGGGCTCAGGGTTTCAACTAAGTTTTCAAATAACGGGTGAGGGTTATATGATATTGGCTGCCTTAACCGGAGCCGTCGGGACGATTATGGCGAAGGAGATGGCGGTGGGCATCCATCCTTTTGCTTTGACAGGTTGGCAATTAACGATTGGATCCGTGCTCATGCTAGTCATTGGATTACCTCAACTACAGGAAAATGCAATGACGTTTACGCCATTGGGCTGGGGATTGTTCATCTATTCCGCACTTCTATCAGCGGCCGCATTCGCATTGTGGTATTCCATTTTAAAGTATAACAAAGCCGGAGAAATCAGCATTTATAAATTCGCAACACCTGTTTCTGGGGCTATTTTGTCAGCGCTATTTATTCCAGGAGAGAATTTAACGTTACTAATCATCGGGGCGTTAGTCCTTGTCGCTGTTGGATTTATTGCGATTAATTATAAACCTAAGCGGGCTGCTGATAATTAAGTAATCACTATAATTATTAGTGCTGTCCTTTGGTGGTGGCAATAAATAACACACCTAATAAAGTGAAAGTAGTTGATTGTAGTGGAGGGTGGCGACTCCCGCGGAAAAAAGCGAGACAGTCGAGACCCTGGACAGAGCGTAGCGAAGGAAGCGGCTCGACGCTCGCCCGCAGGAAAGCGTCCGCCCGCAACGGAAATCAACGGTTCATCTATCACCGATTACTTGAAAAATGAACATTCAAGTAATCGGTTTTTATTCTACCTAAAAAAGCCTATCCAAATCTAATAAACTATCACACGATTAAAAACTCTCTCTATATAATAGACTTGAAAACTAAAGCGTTTACATTTACTATAGACAATAGAGAGTTAATGTGTTTGTTTGACAAACAAACTAACTCTACCGACGTTGTTATCTATAAATTTACATAAATATAAATTGAAGGGTTGGTAATTATGAAAACTTTTATCACAGATGATTTTCTGTTGTACAATGAAACAGCAAAAGAGTTATTTCATGGTACTGCAAAAGATTTACCAATTATCGATTATCACAACCACTTAAATCAACATGAAATCTTGGCGGATAAAAACTTCACGAATTTATCCGAAATCTGGTTGGGCGGGGACCACTATAAGTGGAGAGCGATGCGTGCAAATGGTGTCGATGAGTCCTTCATAACAGGCAATAAAAGCGATTATGAAAAGTTCTTAGAATGGTCGAAAACAGTTCCGAAAACATTCGGTAATCCATTGTATCACTGGACGCATTTAGAACTTAAACATTATTTTGGTATCGATGAGCTTCTCAATGAAAAGACGGCACCTGCAATTTGG
Organism: Sporosarcina sp. Marseille-Q4063; assembly: GCF_018309085.1. GTDB lineage: Bacteria > Bacillota > Bacilli > Bacillales_A > Planococcaceae > Sporosarcina. The sequence continues at coordinate 3,442,254 of NZ_CP070502.1, forward strand.
GAAGAAGCGAATAAAAAATTGGCGACAAAAGAGATGTCCATCAGATCATTGCTGAAAAAAGATAAAGTAGAATTTTTAGGAACGACGGATGATCCGACAGATGATTTGGCGAGCCATAAAGCGCTTCATGATGAAGGCTTTGAAATTAGAGTATCGCCTTCATTCCGACCGGATAAAGGACTTAATCTTGAGCGTGAAGAATTTTTTGGCTGGCTCGAGAAACTTGGTCAAGTCACGAATACTTCGATTGAAACGTATGACCAATTATTGGATGCGTTAGCAAGTCGCGTTGATTATTTCGATGAACATGGATGCCGTGCTTCTGACCACGGAATTGACGTGATGTTTTTTGAAGAAGCGACGAAAGAAGAAGCTGCAGCTGTTTTCCAAAAGCGTTTAAATGGTGAAGCTTTGAGTGCGAAAGAAATTGAACAGTATAAAACGTTTACTTTGGTGACATTGGGCGAATTGTATGCCGAAAAAGGTTGGGCAATGCAACTTCATTTAAGTGCGCTTAGAAATAACAACACGAGAATGTTCAATATACTAGGACCGGATACTGGATTTGATTCGATCGGTGATGTCTTAATTGCCAATAAAGTGTCGAACTTCTTGGATGCGCTCGAAGGTAAAGATAAGTTGCCGAAAACAATTCTTTATAGCTTAAATGCGAATGATAATAATGTGCTTGCGTCAATGGCTGGAAATTATCAAAGTTCTGAAATTGCTGGAAAAGTACAATTCGGTACAGCTTGGTGGTTTAATGATACAATTGACGGTATGGAAGAACAGATGAAAACCTTAGCGAATATCGGTTTGATTAGTAATTTTGTCGGTATGTTAACTGACTCAAGAAGTTTCCTTTCATTCCCGAGACATGAATATTTCAGAAGAATTCTTTGTAATTTACTCGGCACATGGGTTGAAGAACATAAAGTACCGAAAGATATGGCACTCCTTGAGCAGTATGTAACGGATATTTGTTACGAAAATTCAAAGCGTTATTTCGGATTATAAGTTTCTCCATATAAATCAAGTTCGATCAGGAAGGAAGTAAAGTATATGTCTAAACAACAAATTGGCGTTATCGGTTTAGCGGTAATGGGAAAAAACTTAGCTCTTAATATTGAAAGCAGAGGATATTCCGTTTCTGTATTTAACCGTACAACGTCTAGAACTGAAGAATTTCTAGAAAATGAAGCAAAAGGCAAAAACTTTTTTGGTGCGACAACGATAGAAGAGTTTGTAAACTCTCTAGAAGTTCCGCGTAAAATCATGCTGATGGTTCAATCCGGAAAGCCGACAGATGCGACGATTGCATCTTTGCAACCATTCCTTGAAAAAGGCGATGTTCTAATCGACGGCGGAAACACTTTATACGAAGATACGATTCGCCGCAATAAAGAGTTAGAAAAAACGGGTATTCACTTCATCGGCACGGGCGTTTCTGGTGGAGAAGAAGGCGCGCTTACAGGCCCTTCAATCATGCCAGGTGGTCAAAGAGAAGCTTATGATCTCGTTGAACCGATTTTCGATGCGATTGCAGCGAGAGTCGACGGAGAATCATGCAGTTCTTATATCGGACCGGACGGCGCGGGCCATTACGTGAAAATGGTGCATAACGGAATCGAGTACGGCGATATGCAATTGATCGGCGAAGCTTATTTCATCTTGAAGCATGTTCTTGGCATGGAGGCACAGGATTTGCATGAAACATTCACAGAGTGGAATAAAGGCGAATTAGATAGCTACCTTATCGAAATTACAGCTGAGATTTTCACGAAAATCGATGAAGAAACAGATCAGCCATTAATCGATGTTATTTTAGATAAAGCAGGCCAAAAAGGAACAGGTATGTGGACAAGCAAAAACGCATTGGATTTAGGCGTTCCGCTACCAGTTATTACAGAAGCCGTATTCGCACGTTGCATTTCATCCATGAAAGACGAGCGCGTGAAAGCGAGCAAAGTACTCAAAGCGCCTGAAGCAATCGACTTTACTGGCGATAAAGAAGAACTTGTAGAAGCAGTACGAAAAGCTTTATATATGAGTAAAATTTGTTCATATGCACAAGGTTTTGCACAAATGCGTGCACAATCGGAAGAAAGCGATTGGAATCTTAACTACGGCGATATCGCGATGATTTGGCGCGGCGGCTGTATTATCCGTGCACAATTCTTACAAAATATTAAAGATGCATACGATCGTAATCCAGAATTGGATAACTTATTATTGGATGATTACTTCAATAATATTGTTGGCGAATACCAGTCAGCTTTACGTGAAGTCGTATCGGTTGCAGTGAAACACGGTATTCCGGTTCCTGCATTTGCAAGCGCGATTTCATACTATGACAGCTACCGTTCAGAAAACTTGTCTGCGAACTTAATCCAGGCACAACGTGATTATTTCGGTGCGCATACGTATGAGCGTAAAGACAAAGAAGGTTCATTCCACACAAACTGGTTCTAATTTAAATGACAAACAAGCGCCCATTCAATTTGAAATGGGCGTTTGTTTTCTTTGTATGAAATAAAAAAGAATCCTCAGGTCGAGGATTCAAGTTTGTTATTCATCTAGTGTTAAAAGAAGTTCCGGAACTTCTAGAAAACGTTGTATCGCTAATGCACAGGCACCGATTGAACAAGATTTATTGCCAAGGTCTGAAATTTCAAGACTTCCGTACTTGCTCACTGTCGATTTTAAATTGCTTTTAATTTTTTCGATGGAATCGGGGTACATTTTCAAGATTTCACTCGTTAAAACCAGCGTCTCCGGGTTATACATATTAATAATATTATTAAGACCAGTAGACAGGTCTACGATAAATTGTTCTATCAACGCTATCGTCGTTGGATCATTCTCAGCGATTAAATTCTGAATGTCCTCATACGTCAGTTTTGTTACATCAAGTTGCTTAGAAAGTCGGGCAAGCAGACTTGTCTCGGATGAATATTGTTCCCAGCAACCGCGGTTGCCACAGCGACAAATTTCTCCGTCTTGAGCTATAATCATATGGCCCATTTCACCGGCATAACCGTGGTATCCTTTGTGAAGCTTGCCGTCAATCATGATGCCGACGCCAATACCTGATGAAAGCATGATGCAAAGCAAGTTATTGCTATCATGATGCTTATAAACACGTTCAGCGTAAGCGGACAAGTTAGCGTTGTTTTGAATGGTGATATCTAAATCCAGTTCTTTCATCAAGTCTTCTTTCAATGATTTATCTTGCCATTGATATGTAGGGATGAAAAATATGCTTTCGTCTTTATTTACAGTTCCATGAACGCCAATCATGACGCTGACCAATCCGTATTTACTTTTTGAATACTTGCTTTTATAAATTTTAATCTGTTTAATGAGTAAACGGACAATTTCTTCATAATTATCGGTTTCAAATTCCACGGAATCGTAGTGAACCGGCTTGCCGCTTAAATCAGCGACTGTATATTGGATATGTTTATAATCGAGATCGATTCCTAGTACATAACCAACGTTTTTGTTAATGGAAAGCATAATCGGCCTTCTGCCCACGACATTATGTTCAAGCTTTGTTTCATTGATTAACTCTTCGTTTAATAAATCGGCAACTTGAACGGAAATCGTTGCTTTATTTAACCCGGTAATTTTAGATAGTTCCGCTCTAGATATCATTTTATGTTCAATGATTTTACTTAAAATGATGCTTCGATTTATTTTTTTGATATAAGCGCCATCGCCAGTAATCATAGATTTTCGCCCCCAAAGTTTTCCTAGTAACCAACTTATTTTGTTTAGTCGCCAAAGTAAATGTGATATATTCAAATATAGCGTATATGCAGTGCAATGAAAAGGCTTTCAAGAAAGTTATCTGATTTGATTATAGCATAGGAAGGAATTGTAAAAATGAATATTTTATATTTCGATTGTTTTTCAGGAATTAGCGGAGACATGGTTATCGGTGCTTTAATCGATGCCGGTGGAGATTCGACTCATTTGGTTAATGAACTTAAAAAGCTTACGATGGAAGACGAGTATGAATTGACGTTCACGAAAGTCGTGAAAAATGGCATTACGAGTACGAAGTTCGATGTTTTATTGACGAATAAAGAGCATAGCCATGAGCACGAGCATAATCATGATCACGAACATCATCACGGTCATAGCCATCGATCTTACAAACATATTGTTGAGATTATTAAAACGGCTGGTTTTTCTGAACGGGTTGAAGAAATGTCATTGGCTATTTTCAAAAAGATCGGGATTGCAGAAGGTAAGATTCACGGTGTGGACCTTGACGATGTTCACTTCCATGAAGTAGGCGCTGTCGACTCAATAATCGATATTATCGGTGCGGTGATATTACTTGATCAGTTGGAAATTGATAAGATTCAATCATCACCAATTCCTGTTGGTTCGGGGAAGATTCATATTGATCACGGAATCTATCCGGTACCCGCGCCTGCAACTTTGGAAATCCTTCGCGGTATACCAATTGCTGCGAGCGATGTGAAAGGGGAACTTGCAACACCTACAGGGGCAGCAATTGTAGCTGTTCTTTCAGAAGCTTTTGGAACGTTGCCGTCGATGAAAGTGAAGTCGATCGGGTATGGTGCCGGAACGAAGACATTCCCGACGCATCCAAACGTATTAAGAGTTATTATCGGTAATTAAGATTTCGGAGGTAACCATGAAACAGCACCAGGTTTTTCAATATTTATATATTCTTTATGCGTCTGTATTTGCCGTTAACGTTGCCAATATATTTATTGGCAGCGAGACGTTGAATTACATAATAGGTTTGTTTGCGATTTTTATGTTAGTCATTTCTTTTCTAGGCGCTTCAAAATTATTTGTCATTTTAAGTGCTTCTTTTCTTGTGATTGGTGGTTTGTTATACGCCTCAACAGGGGAGTCAGTTCTAGCGATTCCTGGAATTTTAACATCGAATATGGCACTTCTAACTTTATTAGCGATGTTGCCTTGGATGAATAGCGTTGTGAGAAGTGGGCGATTTGATCGGAGTTTAAATACGTTAATGAAAGTAAATGTGTCCGACTTAGGGAAGTTATATATCCGAAGCTCAGCAACGACGCTTACATTAGCGGCTTTCTTAAACTTGTCGGCGGCTACAATTTCGCAGGATGTGTTGAAAACGAATTTGGCTCATGTGAATAAAAGGTTGAGAGACTCTTTTATCGCTTCGTCAACATTGCGAGGATTTTCGTTAGCTTTGCTGTGGAGCCCGCTTGAAATCTTGTTGGCCGTTTCGATATTTATGACAGGTGTTTCGTATGTAGCGATTTTACCTTGGTTACTTTTGATTGCAGTCCTAACGTTCGGACTCGATTCGCTGTGGGGACGTTTCCACTATCGAAAGCATTCGTATGAAGGTCCAGGTGAGGGCGAACGGGAGAAAGTTAGTGTTGAAGGATTGGCAGGTAAAGTGATTCATCTAGCCAGCGCATTAGTATTATTTTTGGCGCTCGTAATTGGATTGGGGACGTTGTTTGATATCGATTTCATCTTGACGGTAACGTTACTGATTTTTCCGTTCACTTTGGTTTGGTCTTTCATTATGAAAAGGTCGCGCAGTTTCTGGGCGATCGGGTGGAATACTTGGAAGATGAAGACGAATACGATGCAAAACTTCGTCATCTTGTTTATTTCTCTATCGTTTTTTTCGTATAGTATAAGTAATGCGTCATTTTTAGAGGTCATTCAAAAGCCGATTTTATATGTTTCGGATTATCCGTTATTGGTCTTTTTCGTCATTCAGTTGCTCTTTATCGGGATGAGTATGTTTGGGGTTCATCCGATCGGAACGTTTGGAATCTTAGGCAGCCTCGTCACGTTGTTGTTGGAAGTGTATAATCCATTGAGTTTAGCGATTGTCCTAGTTACGAGTTCCATTGCAACATTAACTGTGGGGACATATGGTTTAGTTGTAACCTTGACGGCAATAAGCACAGAACAAAGTCCATATCGTATTACAATAAACAACCTAGCCTACTCGCTGATATTCGGGAGTATCGGGACGATTATTGCTTATTTTTTATTATAGAATGAATTAAGAACATAGTACCTGTTATGGGTGCTATGTTTTTTGTTTTCCATTATTAAGATATTTTTTATATGGGCCGTTGATTTCCGTTCCGGGCGGCGCTTTCCTGCGGGCGAGCGTCGAGCCGCTTCCCTCGCTGCGCTCAGTCCAGGGTCTCGACTGTCTCGCTTATTTCCGCGGGAGTCGCCGCCCTCCACTCCAATCAACTACTTTCATTGTACAGAGGGAGTTATTTAGTGCCTACTTTGGAATATGTAAATTATTATGTACTGAATGCGTATTAATAGAAAAATTTAGTGGATTTTGATAGAGCTCTAGTTCAGAAACTCTTAGAAATCAAAAACTAATAGTCTATAGCTACAGAAACGTCAAATTCTACTAAAACAATCCAGCGAAGGCGCCTTTCCAGTGGTAGCTGGAGCAATAAGACTGATAGTGTTTTTCTATCAGGCTTATTGCGGGAGGCATCCACCAGCGCCGAAGCGGTCTTCATTGAAAATTCTATATAGAACCCAACGTATTACCCAAAGTACGCCACATTTAATCGAAACCAGGAAACGAATCACGTCAACTAGGCAACACACTATCTAACAAATCCCGCCCCATAGCCATTCTATCCACTATCTAACTATTAAGATTCGAAAGATGTTAAAAAATCTAACAAAGACCTTAAAATATTATCTTATAAAAGAAAGCGTTTTCATTTAGACTTAGGTCAAGTTAAGAAAGTGGAAGGAGGACTACGATGAGCTCAAAACAGCTTAGTGGTGATGTGAAAGTGAAGCGCAAGTTTAAAATAGATAATTGGATTCCATATTTGTTTATCTTGCCGTCATTTCTAATTATCGCTACTTTTCTATTTTACCCGATTGGAACCGTTTTCTATTACGCTTTCCAACACTATGACATTTCAGCACCTTTCTATAATAAGTTTGCTGGCTTTGATAACTTCATTAATATCTTTACAGCTGATAAACTCTTTTTCCCGAGTTTATGGACAAGTTTAAAATGGGTTGTGTCTCAAGTTGGTCTTCAGTTAGTATTCGGATTGCTATTTGCCGTAATGCTTAACCAAACATTTAGACTTAGAGGCTTCGTTCGTGCCATTGCCTTCATTCCGTGGGCAATCTCAGGCGTACTCGCTTCTGTAATGTGGTCGTTGATGTATAACGAACATATGGGTGTTTTCAACGACATCCTGATGAAACTTGGAATCATCAGCGAACCGCAAGCATTCCTTGCAAGTACATCCAGTGCTTTCATCGCGGTCATCATCGCTGAATTATGGAGAGGGATTCCGTTTTTCGCAATTACGTTGTTGGCGTCGCTTCAAAGTATTCCGGAAGAATTGTATGAAGCATCGGATATTGACGGCGCAAGTAAATGGGAATCATTTGTTCACATTACGTTGCCGCATTTGAAAAACACGATCGTGTTAACGACATTACTCAGAACGGTTTGGGAATTTAACAACGTCGATTTGATTTTCAACTTGACGGGTGGAGGTCCTGCGAATTCCACGACGACACTGACGATGTATATAGCTAACCTGGCTGTAAACGGAAGTGACTTCGGATATGGATCCGCATTAACAGTAATTTCGTTTATTCTACTATTTGTCTTTGCCATGGTTTACTTGAAGATTACTGGATATGAAAGGGAGGACGAATAAAAATGGTCAACTCTAGAAGTCGCACAAACAAAATTTTATTTTTTTACCTCCCTTTAACATTAATGTTTACGTGGACAATTTTTCCGATTTATTGGACGATAAACACAGCATTCAAGCATGAAGGCGATATTGTAAAACGTCCGTTAGAATATTTTCCGACCGCACCAACTGTTGAAAACTTTGTGGTCGCTTGGAATAACGTCGGATTCGCGACATTCTTTAAAAACAGTTTGATCGTCGGTATTTCGACAGTGCTTGTTGTTATCGTTTTATCGACATTGTCGGGGTATGCATTAAGCCGTTACAAGTTTAAAGGAAAACGTTCATTTTTGTTAATGTTGCTCGCCACGCAGTTTATTCCAAGAGCGATGTTAATCATCCCGTTGTTCATTATTTTCAAGAGCATGGGGTTAATCAGTAATCCGTTGTCGCTGATTATTACGTACACCGCCGTGGAGATACCGTTTACGACCATCTTGATGAGCGGATTTATCGGGAATATTCCAAGGGATTTGGAAGAAGCGGCCTCGGTTGATGGAGCAAGTAAATTGCAATCATTGCGTTTGGTCATGCTGCCATTACTTCTTCCAGGAATTGTTGCAACAGCGGTGTTCACATTCATCTATACTTGGAATGAGTTCTTACTGGCACTCATGCTGACAAATCAACAAAGCAAGTTCACATTGCCAGTCGGTTTAAGCTTTATGATGGGTGAATTCAACGTCAACTACGGTGCGTTGGCCGCGGGAAGTGTAATCGCATTAGTACCAGCAGTTATATTATTCGCTTATGCACAAAAGCACCTTGTTAACGGTATGGGCGGGGCAGTTAAAGGTTAATCAATACATGCAAGTAACTATAAGGAGGAAGAACATCCATGAAGAACTTACTTAAAATCAGTTTGCTGTTAATGCTAGTTGCTGGTGGAATTTTAGCGGGTTGCGGTAGTAGTGATAAAGGTGGCAAGACAGCGGACGGTAAAACGAAAATCACATTTTGGGATGAAAACGCTGGACCACAACGTACGCCGATTTGGGAAAAATTAATCGCGGACTTTGAAGATGCAAATCCGGATATCGATGTTGATTATGTTGGACTTCCGAAAGATTCTTCAAAATCTAAATTAGATACAGCGATTGCAGCCGATGATATGCCGGACGTTGGTTCCGTGCAAACAAGTTGGTTGCCAGAGTTTTCGATTCGTGAAGCACTGCTTCCGTTAGATGATTATTTAGCTGATTCAGAGTTGAATGAGTTAATTAACGAAGGTGCAGTTACTTTCAACAAAGATGTCGTACGTGATGGTAAGTTATATGGTATTCCGTACACACAAAACTTAGATGTTATTTGGATTCGTTCAGATTGGTTTAAAGAAGCAGGACTCGAAGCGCCAGATACTTGGGATGAGTTCTTTACTGCAGTCGATGAAATGACGATTGATGGCCGATACGGTTATACGATCCGCGGCGGTTCAGGTGGATCTTTCCAACTTCAACGTTTGATGTTTGCGTATTCCGGTTTGGAAAATTACTTTGACGATAATGGAAAATCAACAATCAATGATCCAAAGCACGTTGAGTTTCTTGAGAAATATTTCGAACTATACAAAAAGAACACGCCTAAGAGTGACATAACTAACGATTACAAAGAAATGATTGCTGGTTTCGATACTGGCGTTGTAGCAATGGTTCACCATAATATCGGTTCTTTCGGCGAGCATAGTAAAGCTTTCGAACCAGATCAATTCGAAGCAATTCCACTTCCGAAAACAGAAGATGGACGATATGTAGCTGAAGGTGGAAACACGATTAATATGTCAATCTTCAATACGACGAAAAATCCAGATGAAGCTTGGAAATTCGTTGAGTTCATTAACTCTGCTGAAAGCCAAAGTTATTGGAACGAGGAAGTCGGTCAAATTCCTACGAACTCTGATGTTTTAGAGATGGATTGGATCAAAGATTCAGCTCATATTAAAACAGCGTTTGAAGTGTATGACAATCCGCAAACTGTTTTATACAAGCCACCGTTTTACTTACCGGACTACCGTTCAATTCTTGACAACACGGTAGACCCTGGAACACAAAAAGTAATGAGTGGAGACAGCACTGTTCAAGAATTCCTTAATGAGTGGGCAAAAGCGGTTGAAGATTCAGAAGCTAAATATAATGACGCAATGAAATAATTATAGTAATCTGAGTGTTGATTCATCGGCACTCAGATTTACTATATAAAAACTACCGGGGAGAGAATAGTAAACATGACAACTAAAACTGAAACATCACTAGCAATTGCCGAGAAGGCTTGCCAGACAATAATGAAAACGTTTACGCCAGCAGAACTACCGCCGGCAAATAGATGGCATTACCACCAAAGTGTATTCTTGTACGGGATGATGCGCGTGTGGGAAGCTACTGGAAAAGATGAGTATTTCGATTATATGAAGGCGTATGTGGACAACTTATTGGATGACGAAGGGAACTTCTATTTCGATAGAGACGAACTCGATTCACTCCAAGTTGGGATTTTATTATTCCCGCTTTATGAAGCGACTAAAGAGAAGAAGTATTTGATTGCTGCTAAGAAATTAAGAAATCTTTTAAATACAATTAATAAAACATCCGAAGGCGGATACTGGCATAAAGACAAATATCCATATCAAATGTGGTTGGATGGACTATTTATGGCAGGTCCGTTCATGGTAATGTATGACAATCATTTCAATGAGCCAGAACTTGTCCAATCAGTTTTGCTTCAAGAAAACTTAATGAGAAAACATATGAAAGATCCAAATACTGGACTTCCATTCCACGCATGGGATGAAAAGAAAGAACAGCCATGGGCAAATAAAGAAACGGGTTGTTCACCAGAGTTTTGGGGCCGTTCGGTTGGTTGGTACGGAACTGCGCTCGTTGATCTACTGGAATTGTTGGAAGGTCAAAAGCATGGACAAGAAGTGTTTGTGGAAGAGTTGAAGCAGTTCATCCCAGCGATTGTTAACTTCCAAGATGAAGAATCTGGTCTTTGGTACCAAATCGTAGATAAAGGCGACAGAGAAGATAACTGGTTAGAATCTTCCTGTTCATCATTATTTATCTACACGATTGCCAAAGCGATCAAAGCGGGAATTGTCGATGATTCGTATAAAGCGGTTGTTGATAAAGCGTATGAAGGTTTGCTAGAACACATGGTGAAAGTCGACGGAGATCATCTTGAGTTAAGCGGAATTTGTATCGGAACATCCGCCGGAGTATACGACTATTACGTTGGACGACCTACTTCAGAAAATGACTTGCATGGCATGGGCGGATTTATCTTAGCATTAATGGCGGTTCATGATATATCAAAATAAGCAGAGTAAGTAACGACTATGCTTGTCCTCTAGATTAGTCTATACTTGGTCTAGAGGGCTTTTTTCTCTAAAAATTCAGTGTATGAGCAAGGAAGAATTGAACTGCATTCTTCCAAGTCGGTGCTAAGCGAGCGCCTTGAGCTTTTTTGTACTCAAAAATTCAGTGTATGAGCAAGGAAGAATTGAACTGCATTCTTCCAAGTTGGTGCTAAGCAAGCGCCTTGTGCTTTTTTGTACTCAAAAATTCAGTTTATGAGCAAGGAAGAATTGAACTGCATTCTTCCAAGTCAGCGTTAAGTGAGAGCTTTGCGCTTTTGTTCTAAAAAAATTAGTGTATAAGCAGGGGTTTACTATGCTTCGTGAAAAAATGAAAGCTTTTAGTCGAAAAAACTTATTTTCGTCATTTAGTTCGACCATCAATGCATTTTATATATCAATTATTATCATATTCGGCGGAATCATCGGGTGGGTTTCGTATGTATTGGCTACGAAACAAATTGAAGAAAACTCATATGAAAGTATGCATGATACGGTTCTTCAAACAAATAATTATATTGATTTTATATTAACGGATGTTTTTGAGCAACTTGTTTTATTGTCAAAGGATCCGAAGATTGCAGCTTTGGATGCAACAGATCTGGATTCGAGAAACTCGAAGCTATATGTAGATGTCGATGACGATATTCGTGCGATTTATCATCGGTTTAATTCGATTATCGATTCAATTTATATAGATATTGATGATGGGAAAGTTTCCTTTTATCAAGGTTCGCAGCAAATAAATTCTGAATTTCCCTATGAAGATTACTTTACGGAATTCAAGGGGAACAAGGAATCCTTTTATTGGCGAAATATACATCCCAATACAGTGACCACGAATCCCTACGATGTCATTTCGGTATTTCATTTAATCGAATCGGATGACCCTGCGAAACAAGCCATCATTTTATTTAATTTGAGAGCGGACTTTTTTGAGAAGGTTTTTAATAAATCCTTAATTGGAAAAAACGGTTATTTGACCTTGATAAGTCCGGACGGTACTTTACAAACGAAAGATGTGCCACAAGACTATGAGTTAGATGCTAAAACCGTACAGGCATTGAATCAGTTAGCGCAAAAAGAAGGGAAATACGCTTTTAGAAACGCGCATGGCGAAAAAATGAATGCGATTTATAACACAATCGGTGTGAACAAATGGAAAGTTGCAGCTGTTTTTCCAGAAAATCAAATCTTGCAAACCATTAATAACATGAAATATTTGATGTTGGGTTTATTTCTTATCGTCATCATCATGGCGACTTTTATTGTAAATATTGTTGGAAAATATATTTCCAAGCCGATAGAAAAGTTAGCGGATGAAATGACGAAAGTGGACCGAGAACATTTGCAGCTAGCTGAAGGGTTGGCTGTGCCCAAAGAAATGCGGATTCTATATAGCAGTTTTAACGAACAAATGGAGAAAAATGCAGCTTTATTGAACCAAATCGAACTCGATCAAAAAGAAAAGCGGCAATTGGAAGTTGCGATTATTCAAGCGCAGATGAATCCGCATTTTCTTTACAATACATTGTATTCGATCAAAGGGCTATGCGATATGGGGCTTAACGAAGATGCGAGTGAAATGATCAGCGCGCTTTCAAGCTTTTTCAGGATCAGCATTAGTCGTGGGAATGAAATCATTTCAATTGAAGAAGAAATCGACCATATTAAGAGTTATTTATATATTATGGAGATGCGTTACGGGGATGATTTTTCCTATACGCTTGATGTTGATGAAAAAGTTCTATCGAGTAGGATTATTAAACTGACGTTGCAGCCGTTGATAGAGAATGCGATTTACCACGGTGTTAAACTGAATCGCAATCAAGGATTTATTGACGTGAAAGTACTTTCAGTCGGGGATAAGATTCAACTTGAGGTTGAGGATAACGGGCTGGGCATGAGTGAAGAAAGATTGTCGAAGATTCGAGAGGAAATCGATGCGCCTTATAATGATAATAGGAAAAAATATATCGGAATCGGTTTACGAAGTGTCAGTGAACGACTCAAAGGTTATTTTGGCAAAACATGCGAGCTCAAGATTGTAAGTGAAGTTGAAAAAGGCACAAAAATAACCATTATTATTCCTAACGTAAAAGGGGAAATCGAAGACTATGGATAAAGTCATCATTGTTGAAGATGATCGTATTATTCGACGCAGTTTGTCTAGAGCTCCATGGAAAGAGCATGGTTTTATACTAGCAGGTGAAGCAGCGGATGGTGAAAGTGCACTCGAATTGATCGAAAGAGAACAACCGCATGTCGTTGTTTCAGATATATCTATGCCTTTTATGAACGGGTTAGATATGGCCAGGGTTATAAAAGAAACGAGTCCGCACACGAAAGTGATTTTTCTGACTGGTTATGAAGATTTTAAATATGCGCAGGAAGCCGTTCAGTTGAAAGCATTCGATTATTTATTGAAACCAGTCAAAATTGACGACTTGATCGAAAAGGTTAAAAAAGCCGCGGCGGAATGCAATCAGGAAATGACGAATGAAAGAAGGTTCGTTGAATCATTGCCTTTATTGCAGCAACGGTTTTTGCGAAAGTTGGCCAATCAAGACGGTGCGACCATTGTCGATATTGAAAAGGAGTTAGCTGACCTCGACGTTCAGTTAGAAGGTCCGTTTTACAATGTGTTGCTTATTAACGTCAATGAAGAGGAAAAGGCTCAGGTAACGGAAACTATTTCTGAGATGCCTTCTAACGGAAGCGGGTATTTGTTGAACGGGGAAATGAATGAGATGGTTTTACTGCTTTCATTGGATACCGATGATGGTGAACGGGAGAAGAAATTAGCGGTCGATATTTTAGAACAGCTAAAAGCGCAACTAGAAAATAGCGTGACGATTACGATTGGGCGAACGTATCGAAACTTGTTTGAAATCAGCACTTCGTTTGTGGAGTCACGGCTAGCGATGGATATGAAGCATATTATGGGGACAAGTCGCGTGTATTCAATCGACGATACGATTCCTTGTACGATGCAAAATGTAAATATCTTGAATGAACTAAACGAAGAGTTTAATACTCAAATTAGACTGGAATCGCCGTTAAAAGTGAAGGAAACGCTGGAAAAGCTATGTGAGGCGATTACTGACAATAAAAATATACCGCTTTCGGAAATAAAACTTCTCGCTTTAAAATACAGTACTTCCCTTTATTATCAAATTAAGAAGTGGAAGAAGGGCGAAGAGGAAAGCTTAAGCATGACGGTGCTTTTTGATCATATTTTACAGTTGGAGTCGCTCCATGAAATGTCGAAAACGCTTCAGGGGCTTGTCGATGAGTGGTCGGATTCGATGGATAAAGAAAAGAATTTGAATCATAATTCGCTGGTGGATAATGCGATGGCGTATATGAATGAGAATTTCCATGATTTGACGTTAACGCAGCAAAAGGTAGCCGATAAAGTTTTCGTCAGCGCGCCTTATTTGAGTAACTTGTTCAAACTTGAGAAGGGTTTGAATTTCGGTGATTATTTATTGGAATTAAGGATTACGAAGGCGATGGAGTTATTGCGCGATCAAAATGCGAAGGTTTATAAAGTGGCTGAAAGTGTCGGGTATAGTAATCCGCAGTATTTCGGTGTTTGTTTTAAAAAGTACACGGGGCATACGCCGGGTGAGTATCGGAAGAGTGTGCTTGCGTGAGAATACATTTTCTCTTTTCTAGGGATGTATAAGCAAGCCACGGATTCCGTGAGTTTAATATTATTATTATCTTTGAATACGATTTAGTGCTCCGTCGTTCGCTTTCCTGCGGGCGAGCGCGGAAGCGGAAAGATAAAGTTCAATCTTTCCCTGCCGCTTCCCTCGCTACGCTCAGTCCAGGGTCTCGGCTGTCTCGCTAATTCCGCGGGAGTCTCACGACTGCGCACTAAATCTGAAAGTAATGGTATGAGAAAAAATCACTTTAATACTATTTCAGTGATTTTTATTACACTAGGTAGAAGTCCATAAGCCATCTCATTAACCGGGCTTTACGGGTTGGGAGAGCACAAGCAGTTGGCAGTTAAGGTTTCTATACTACGCTTCTATCAAGGTATGTATAACTCAGATTTATCTCTTATAGATTTTTGACGTTTCGATTAATAGTGAGTGAATGTTGTAGCATTCTAGATTAACTCTCTCAATTTAATGAAAGTAGTTGATTGAAGTGTAGGGTGGCGACTCCCGCGGAATCAGCATCAACCGAAGACCCCGCAGGAGCGACGAGGAGGCTGAGGTGATGCCCGCAGGAAAGCGTCCGCCCGAAACGGAAATCAACGGTACAATTAAAAACGAGTACTAGAATAATGAATTATCCTAGTACTCGCCAAAGCGATACTTACTATGTCATTGAAGCTCTTCTTCAATTGCAGCTTTACAATTCTGCACAGCTTCAATGATTTCATTAGTAAAGTTATCAGTGATTCTGTACTTTGGAACGCTGACGCTGAATGCGCCGAAGTTGTTGCCGTGGGCGGTGATGTTGGCGCCGATGCAGAATACGTCAACTTCATGTTCGCCGTCGTCAACTGCATAACCTTGATTTTTAATGGTGTTCAGTTCGTTTCTGAAAGATTCTTTAGTAGTAATTGTATTTTCCGTTTTTGGGATTAATTCGTGTTCAGCTAGATATTCATCGATTTCTTCTGCCGTTTGGTCGGCTAGGATTGATTTTCCCATAGCTGAACAATACAGAGGAATCGACCTTCCGATCTGGGAATACAAAGTAACCGGGTTATTGCTTTCGATTTTCGTGAGATAAACAATCTTATCATTTTCAATCGCACCCAGGTGTACAGTTTCAGTCGTGATTCTTTGCAACTCTTCCAAATGCGGTTGGGCAATTTTCTTAATATCCAACTGTTTAAGACTTTGCTTAGCATATTTAATAATGGAAGGCCCAAGTTCGAATTCATTGGTTTTTGGATCTTTTCTAACATAACCAATTAAGCCTAACGTATTTAAAATCTTTGACGCCGTTGAATTCGTCATATCGGTGGCTTTCGCGATTACATTTAGACGTTGTGGCTGTGCACTTTCAAACAAGAAATTTAATATTTGATCGGCTTTTATTAGAACCGTGCCATATGGTTTACTTTGAGTTTTAGACATAATAATTTCCTACTTTCATAGCTCATATTTTCTTCGAGTTTTGGATTAAAGGGTAATTAATTAATGATAGTTTGTCTCATAAACAAATTAAAGGATTTAGCTTGTAAACGCTTTCTTTATTATATATAATAAAGAAGAAAGTTTCCATATAATAATCTATGTTTCCAAATAGGAAATTAATTAATTTATAGGGGGTGTGTTATGAAAAAGCAACAGGTACTTAGAAAACTAACTGATTGCGGAGTGGTTGCGGTTGTTCGAGCCGAATCTGAAGAAGAAGCGTTAAAAATTTCAGAAGCCTGTGTAGAGGGCGGTATTAACGGAATCGAAATTACCTTTACCGTCCAAGGTGCCGATAAGATCATTAGTGAATTAGCTGCAGTTTACAAGAATAATAGTGATGTCGTCATTGGTGCAGGAACCGTGCTCGATGCCGTGACAGCTCGAATTGCCATCCTTGCTGGTGCTGAGTTCGTTGTCAGCCCATGCTTTGATAAAGACACGGCGGAGTTATGTAATTTATATCAAATTCCATATATGCCTGGTTGCATGACAATAACTGAAATGAAGGAAGCGTTGAAGTCTGGCGTCGATATCGTTAAGTTGTTCCCGGGTAATACATATGGTCCTGATTGGGTGAAGGGCGTTAAAGCTCCGCTGCCACAAGTGAATATCATGCCAACGGGCGGCGTCGATTTGGACAATGTGGATCAATGGATTAAAAACGGTTGTGTTGCTGTAGGTGTGGGCGGCAGTTTGGTTGCACATGCAAAAACAGGTGAGTTTGAAAAAATCACGGAAGATGCTCGTAAATTTGTCGGAAAAGTTCAAAAGGCAAGAGAGGCGTAATTATGAAAAAGATTATTACTTTTGGTGAAATCTTGCTTCGTCTTTCAACTACAGTGGGAGAAAGACTTTTACAGGCGAATCAACTGACGATGAATTACGGCGGTGCTGAAGCGAACGTAGCAATATCCTTGGCGAATTTCGGTCACGACGTAAATATGGTTAGTAAAATTCCAGATAATTCGCTTGGTCATGCCGTGGAGAAACATTTGAAAGCGAATGGTGTACGGACGGATTATTTATTAAAAGGCGGGGAACGTCTGGGAACTTATTACTTGGAAACAGGTATTGGTGAGAGAAGCGCCCAAGTCGTCTATGACCGGAAATACTCGAGTATTTCAATGTTAGCGGAAAATGAAATCGATTTTGATGAAATTTTTCGTGACGCAACACTTTTTCACGTGACGGGAATCACTCCGGCATTATCGCCAGCCTTGAGTGAGATTACATTGCTGGCGTTAAAGAAAGCAAAAGAACTTGGTGTTACGACAAGTTTTGATTTTAATTATCGATCAAAGCTTTGGGGTAAAGAAGAGGCTGCCGAAGTATTTAAACAGCTTTTACCCTATGTGGATATTTGTTCTTGCGGCGATAAGGATGCGATTCACTTTCTTGGAATTGAAGAAGCGGATGAAACACTCGAAGCAAGTGAAAAACTTAGCTACTATTACGCTAAAATCCAAGAGATGTATCCGAATATTACCTATTTGAGCTCGACGTTCCGAGAGGTTTTATCGGCATCGGAAAATGATTTACAAGGTAATTTCTACGTCGATGGAATTTTGTATCAATCGAAAGTGCATCATATAAATCCAATCGTGGACCGTGTTGGCGGGGGCGATGCGTTTGCATCAGGCATTTTACATGGCATTTTGGAAGGGTTTTCACCAGAAGAAGTGATTTCATTCGCGACTGCGGCATCGGCATTAAAACATACTGTCCACGGAGATTGCAATGTCTTTTCTGCGGATGAAGTGCTAGCGTTCGCTGAAAATGGTACAGGTAAAATTATTCGTTAATAAGGCTTTTAACTATTAGGAGGATGACTAAAATGGAAATGGAAACACGTTATGCAAATCACCCGGAAGAGATTAAGACTTATAATACTGATGAATTGAGAGAGCATTTTCTTGTCGAAAAACTTTTTGAAGCAGGAAAAGTTCACTTAACATACACGCATGTGGATCGCATGATTTTCGGCGGTGTTACACCAGCAAATGAAGAACTGACTATTAAACTGGATAAAGAACTAGGAGTAACTTATTTCCTTGAGCGCCGTGAACTTGGAATTATTAATATCGGTGGCGACGGATCTGTCGTTCTTGACGGTGAAGAAATCAAGATGGACCGCCGCGACGGACTTTACGTTGGACGCGGAACGAAAGAAGTACTTTTCCGTTCAGACGATGCAAACAACCCGGCTAAATTCTATATCAACTCAGCACCTGCGCACCACACGTACCCAACAACGAAAATTGATATTAATAATATCAAACCACTTGAAATGGGCGAGCCAGGAACGTTGAACGAACGTAAAATCTATCAATACGTACACCCGAATAACTGTGAGAGCTGCCAACTACAAATGGGTCTTACAATGCTACAACCGGGAAGCGTTTGGAACACAATGCCATGTCATACGCATGAGCGCCGCATGGAAGTTTACCTCTACTTCGATATGGAACCAGAAACGCGTGTCTTCCATTTCATGGGACAGCCGGATGAAACAAGACATTTAGTCATGAAAAACGAACAAGCTGCAATTTCACCAAGCTGGTCAATTCATACAGGTACTGCAACGAATAACTACACGTTCATTTGGGGCATGTGCGGAGAAAACATCACGTATGACGACATGGACCACGTAGCAATGGAAGACTTACGATAATTGAAAAAGAGCGTGCTCGTTTAGGCGGGCACGATATTCTTGGAGGGCGAAATAGATGACAAACAACTTAAATGATTTCTCATTAGACTTTTTCTCATTAGATGGTCAAGTAGCAATCGTAACAGGCGGTAACAAAGGATTAGGCCAAGCATATGCGGTAGCACTTGCGAAAGCTGGCGCAGATCTTTTCGTTGTCACACACGGTACTGAGTGGGATGAAACAAGAGAATTAATCGAAAATACAGGCCGTAAAGTTGAATTTTTCCAAGCAGATTTAACTGATCGCAAGAATGCTAAAGCATTGGTGGCTAAGTGCGTTGAAGTTTACGGGAAAGTTGATATTTTGATTAACAATGCAGGAACGATTCGTCGTGCACCACTTCTTGAATATACGGAAGAAGATTGGGACGCGGTCGTAGAATTAAACCAAAACTCCATGTTTTTCCTAAGCCAGGAAGCAGCGAAGCATATGGTGGAACAGAGAAGCGGTAAAATCGTCAACATCGCTTCCATGCTATCATTCCAAGGCGGAAAATTCGTTCCTCCATACACAGTGAGTAAGCACGGTGTTGTAGGGTTAACGAAATCATTTGCGAATGAATTAGCGGAGTACGGTGTTCAAGTGAACGCAATCGCACCGGGATACGTTAAGACTGCAAACACAGCGCCGATTCGCGAAGACGAAAAGCGTAACGCGGAAATTCTATCACGCATCCCAGCTGCACGTTGGGCGGACCCAGCTGACTTAATGGGAATTGTCGTATTCCTATCAAGTAAAGCTTCTGACTATATGAACGGCTCAGTCGTCGCGATTGACGGCGGATGGTTGTCAAGGTAAGAATAGTTGTAAATGAGCCGTATCACGGGAAGTGATACGGTTTCTTTGATAGGTAGATTTGGTGGTTTTGGTCGTTTGAGAGTGGGGATTAGTCGCTTGACTGCTGGCTTTAGTCGTTTGCGAGCCCGCTTTAGTCGTTTCAAAGCCATTATTGGTCGTTTGATAGTTTTATGTATTTAAATACTAGTAAAGAGGGGATTATTTTGGAATTAAATCTTGGGATTCGCGCGCATGATATACAAAATCAGACAACGATTGAAGGGTTAGTCGATGAAATCGCTGGTAAAGGCTTAACGGGTGTACAACTTGCTTTGGGTAAATCGTTTGAGGATATCAACTCTAGTTTAGGTAGTTTAAGCCCGGGTTACGCGCAACATATTGGCGGGAAGTTTGCTGAAAAGAATGT
The DNA here is from genome assembly GCF_018309085.1 of Sporosarcina sp. Marseille-Q4063. Taxonomy (GTDB): domain Bacteria; phylum Bacillota; class Bacilli; order Bacillales_A; family Planococcaceae; genus Sporosarcina. The sequence goes on from NZ_CP070502.1 coordinate 3,462,446, forward strand.
TCAAATTTCTGTATTGGGTTGCTATATTCACATGATTCATCCGGATAAAGAAAAAAGACAGGCGGAGTTGGATCGTTTTAAAGAACATATTCGCTTTGCTAGGGATTTTGGTTGCAGCATTGTTGGAACTGAAACTGGAAACGTTCATGCAAAAGGAGGCTACACGACGGATAATTTCGAAGAACAACCATTCCTCGATGTCGTTGATAGTGTCCGTGAATTAGTTGAAGAAGCTGAGAAGTTTGGTGTCATTGTTGCAATCGAAGGTGGCATCAATCACCCGGTTCACACGCCGCAAAAATTGAGAAGACTATTAGACCTTATTGATTCGCCTAATCTTCAAGTAATCTTTGATCCGGCAAACTACTTGGATCCGGATAATTATCACCGTCAAGAAGAAATCTTCCAAGAAGCAATGGATTTACTGGGAGACCGCATGGTCATTATGCATGCAAAAGACTTCATAATTGAAGACGGTTGGATTAAAATGGTGCCAGTGGGAACAGGCCTATTAAATTACGATGCTGTTTTCAAATTAATTAAACCGAAAAAGCCTTTCATGAATGTACTTTTAGAGGCTACGCAAGAACCGCATATTAATGACAGTATCGCATTCTTAAGAAAGAAATATGCTGAAGCATAAATCGGTGTTGGAGGTAGGGAATATGGATAATGCTGTTCGTAATGAAATCTATGAACATGCAAAAAAGTGGGTGCATGAGGCTGGTGAATTGATTCGCCAGAAAATTAATGATCCCATGATTATTGAAACGAAAGCGCATGACAAGGATCTCGTCACGACGGTTGATAAAGAAACCGAGTATTTCTTGGCTGAAAATATTCGAAAAACGTATCCGGAGCATTTGTTATTTAGTGAGGAAGGATACGGGGATGACGTAACATCGTTGGACGGCACTGTTTGGATTGTGGATCCTATTGACGGCACGATGAATTTTGTACAACAACGAAGAAATTTTGCGATTTCAATCGGGATTTTCCATCAAGGCATCGGTGAAATCGGTTTTGTATACGATGTGATGGCGGATGTTCTTTATAGTGCGAAACGCGGTGAAGGTGCTTATAAAAATGACGAAAAACTGCCGATGTTAAAATCAGAACTCGAACTCGGGGAAGCTGTACTTGGATTTAATCATAAGTGGTTATGTGAAAACAGTGTGATTGATGAAAAGGTTGTGCAGCAATTAGTGAAAAGAATCCGCGGTGTACGTGCATATGGTTCGGCTGCATTAAAACTGGCTTATGTGTCAGAAGGAATCGTGGACGGTTATTTAACGATGAACCTGGCGCCTTGGGATATTGCGGGCGGCATGATTCTTGCGAATGAAGTTGGTGCAGTCACTACTAATTTGAGCGGCGGAGAAGTTAATATGCTGACAAACGATTCTACACTGACTTGCCACCCAGCAATTCAAAACGAAATCATTCAGAACTTTTTGGTGAAAGGCTTAAAGTAAACACGCTACGTACGGTTTTGGTTTACACTTCCTATATTGGGGAATCCTGTTTATAACTGAAACTATAAGTGAATAGGGGATGAACCTAATGACTAGAAGTGTAGAAGTTTATTTGAAAAGTGAAAATGACGCCGAATCCGTACGTGCCAGTTTACAAACCGCGAAAGTGAAGAATCTGGTGATCGATGAAATGGGCGAAGAAGAAAGTAATACAAGGATGTTTACGCCTTTCTTTCCGACGAATATCGGAGGTTCGGGGATGCCAGGCAGCGTCGGACCGATTGGTGCAAATGCGCCGATTGTGGTCGATGAGGATGTATTCCAAGGTGAAGACGCGAATCCGACCCATTTATTGAAATTAGAAGTCGAAGAATCCGAGTATGATCATGTTCTTTCTATTTTACAGAACCATGAATGTTATACTTCGGTGCAATGAAATTATGTTATAACTTTAACTGGTACTTGAATGGTTCATTATTCAAGTACCAGTTTTTTTATTTGAACCGTTGATTTCCGTTCCGGGCGGCGCTTTCTTGCGAGCGAGCGCTGAGCACAGTTGTTGAAGTACCAGCTTTCGTACAGTTAAAAAGTCCCAACTTGCAAGCAATTGTCATATTAGTGCAATCAAATCACTATGAACTGCAAGCAAATTATTAATAACAATAGTAATCAAAAAAGCCGCCTACCCTCGACGGCTTTTACTTTATTTCCTGAAGAAGTTATTCAGATTGCTACAACTTCCACACACTAATAATAGAAATATCAACAATCTACCAAAAACAAACTAGCGAAGGCGCCTTGCCAGTGGTAGTCGGAGCGAGAAGACTGATAGTGGTTTTCTATCAGGCTTCTCGCGGGAGGCATCCACCAGCGCCGAAGCCTTTTAACGGGATATTTCTTAGTTTAGCACTTTTCATTTGTTTGTTAAAAACAATACCTGGCGTTTTTCATTTACAACTAGCCCTCACCGTCAATTCAGGCTTCATTTTAATAACAACTGGTTGGCTATCCTTTTCCTCAATAATCTTAATCATCGATTGGACGATTTCAACTGCTAATTTGTCGACTGGAACGCCGATGCTTGTTAATGGGATTTCCATGTTTTCCATTTGAGGAATGTTATCGTAACTAATAATCGAGATGTCTGTTGGAATCTCAAGGTTCGCTTCTTTAATTCCACGAATAATCCCGCCGCTAATATCATAACTCCCGCCAACAATTGCTGTTGGGCGATTTGGAATGCTTAAAAACTTTTTAGTAGCGGTATAACCATCGTACCAATCCAATCCAGATGTGTTAATAAGATTATGTTCTTCAACAGGAAGGTTAAAATCCTTCATTGCCTTGACGAATCCTTTGTACTTTTGCATTTGCATTGGATCGGTAGGGGAGAAGTCCCCGATATAGGCTATATTTGTATGATCTAAGACGCTTAAATATTTGACGGCATCATACATCGCTTGTTCGTGATTTGCATCGATAATCGGATAATTAGCTGGTTCTTTTCCGGCTACCCCATACGATAACAAGGGAGTAGCAATTGGATCTACAGCAACATCCACATTTTCCTCGAATAAAATAATCCCGTCTACTTGGAACCGCCTGAATGTCTCCAAAGAAGTTTGCACAGGATCGACGGAGAGAATCATGGAGTATGGTGTTTTATTTATTTCATCGCTAATATTAGTAACTAATGTGGAAAGAACAACACGTTCAATTGTCGGCCAAATTAAGCCGATAATCTTCGTTTGTTTTGAAACGAGTTGTTGCGCAGCGAAATTAGGTTCATACCCGATTTCTTTTGCAATCGCGACAATTCGTTTTTTTGTGTCACTTTTTACCAAAGGGCTGCCATTCAGTGCTTTGGAAACAGTTGAATAACTGACACCCGCAATTTTTGCTATATCTTTTATTGTCACGCTCATTTATAATCACCCAATTTAGTATTTACTCGCTACTATTAATGTAACACAAAATAACAACGTTTTCATTTTTGGCTGCCAATCAATTCGAAAATCAAGTTCAACCACGTAAAAATGATAATCATATCATTAGGTTGTAAGCGTTATCATGTTGATGCGACTGACTTTAGGGGGAGTGTAAGAAACTGATTATATACGAAATTGTCAGAGTTATCTTATGATGAGGCTAGTTACAAAATAGATTCATAAATCGCATTACAACTAAAAGGGGTGCAAGAGAATGAAGTTAAAGAAGATGTTGGTATTATTATTTTCAATGGTTTTAATGCTTGTCGTAGTCGCATGTAGCAATGATGAAGGCGGTTCGACTGACAAGAAAGAAGGCGGGGCAGATAAAACTGAAGAAAAAGCTACACCAAAGATTTCGATCATGACAAAGCTTCATACAGCGGAAGTTCCAGATGATAAGCTCAAAAAGTTGTTTGAAGAAAAAGCGAATGTTGAACTAACAATCGAATGGGTTCCTGATAACAACTATAGCGACAAGCTAAGCACTGCTTTCGCAACAGGAACATTCCCGCAAGCAGTTACTATGGGAGCAGACCAAATTGATATGTTTAAAGAAGCAATCCGCGATGACCAGTTCTGGGAAATCGGGCCATACTTCGATGAGTTTGAAAACTTAGCTAAATTAAATGAAACAGTTGTTAAGAACACTATGGTAGACGGAAAAGTATATTCATTATATCAAGGTCGTCCGTTTTCTAGACAAGGGCTTATCTATCGTAAAGATTGGGCAGAAAAGCTTGGACTAGAGGCACCAAAAACTGTAGACGAGTTTTATGAAATGGCAAGAGCATTTACAGAAGATGATCCAGACGGAAATGGTAAAGATGACACAATCGGATTAACAGATAGAAGCGATTTAGTCTTTGGGGTTTTCAAAACAATTGCGTCATGGCACGGAACGCCAAATAATTGGGGCGAGAAAGACGGAGAACTATTACCGGAATTCATGTTCCCAGAGTACAAAGAGTCTATGAACTATGTTAAGAAATTAAGAGATAATAAATTCATGAACCAGGATTTCCCTGTAACTAGTAAAGAAGACCAACAAGCAATGCTTAAAAATGGAACAGCAGGTATGTATGTAGGGGCAATGGTTGACGTTCTTGGTTTATACAATGATGCTGTTGAACTGAATCCTGACTTAGTATTCGACGTTCATAATTATGTAGCAGGTCCAAGCGGCGAGTTCACAGTTTGGTCGAACCCAGGGTATAACAACGAAATTGTATTCCCTAAATCTGCAATTAAAACAGAAGAAGAACTTAAAGACGTATTAGCATTCTTTGATCTAATGATGACACCAGAATTTTCCAACCTTGCACAATGGGGCGTAGAAGGCGAACACTATACAGTTGAAAACGGATTCGCTGTTGTTGGCGATGACCAAGATACGTTTGAAAGAGAAGTATTCTCTTATAACATGTTGGGAATCGGCGAACCGGCAAGTAACGGAAGATATGAATCAAAACACTCTTATGAGCCAAGACAAAAAGTTGAAGAGTTAATCTTGGAAAATGATAATCACTTGATTCATGACCCTACGATAACGTTGGATTCAGATACGTATGTTAAAGACGGTGCTAGATTGCAAGAAATCATCAATGACGCAACTTACAACTATATGTTAGGCGAAATCGATGAGGCTGGCTTTGATGGTGAAGTCGAGAAGTGGAAATCACAAGGCGGAAGCAAAATTATTGAGGAGTTCAATGCATCTAGATAATTAAGAAGGTAAAGGAAGACCCGATTCTCTCGGGCTTCCTTTATTCTTTATATTACTCTAGCAACGTAATAAACATTTCTTACAGAGAGAGTGATAAGTATGAGTAGCGAGGTTGCCACGCGAGAGGCAGTTAAAAGCAAGCCGAAAAGGGAAAGTAAATTATTAAAACAAATTGCGAAAAACAAATTGCTTTATTTGATGATTGCCCCAGGGCTTATTTATTTGTTCATCTATAAGTACGTGCCGATGTACGGCTTGATTATCTCCTTCCAAAACTACAAACCTTATTTGGGAATTTCGGGTAGTGAATGGGTAGGATTTGAACATTTTATCCGATTATTTACGTCCCCGGATTTCTGGATGATATTGAAAAACACACTTGTATTGTTTGGTTTGCAATTATTCATCTTCTTCCCGATCCCGATTGTGCTTGCGTTAATGTTAAACGAGATTAGAAGAGAATATTACAAACGTACAATACAAACGTTAATATATTTACCTCACTTCATGTCATGGGTCGTTATCGTATCTATCAGTTATGTACTTTTAACGCTTGATGGTGGAATTATTAATGGGGTGTTGGAGTATTTTGGATTCAAACCAGTTAACTTCCTATTGGATTCTACTTGGTTCCGTCCGATGTACATCTTGCAAATCATATGGCGCGAAGCAGGTTGGGGAACAATCATTTTCCTTGCTGCAATCGCTTCGGTTGACCCTCAATTATACGAAGCTGCCAAAATGGACGGCGCGAATCGCTTTAGACAAATTTGGCATATTACGTTGCCTGCGATTAAAAGTGTCATTGTCATCCTCTTAATCTTGAAAATTGGTGATGTTCTTGAATTAGGATTTGAGCATGTTTACTTATTGATGAATTCAACAAACAGACATGTGGCAGAAATATTTGATACATATGTTTATGTTGCCGGACTCAGACAGGGTCAATTCAGTTACGCAACAGCAGTTGGATTTTTCAAAGGATTCATCGGTCTTGCATTAGTAGTATTTGCTAACTGGTTAGCGAAAAAGAACGGTGAAGAAGGCGTTTATTAATAATTTTTAGGAGGATTAAAATGATTGGGGACAAGCAAATAGGCACACGCATATTTAATATCATTAACGCCACATTACTGACAATCTTAGCCTTAATAATGATACTGCCGTTTATTCACGTTCTCGGTAGTTCATTTGCAACTGGAGCAGAAATAGCAGAGAAGAGGTTCCTCTTATTTCCTACTAAGTTCACGTTAAGTGCCTATAAATATATCTTTTCAACAGACACGGTTATGAAGTCGGTTATGGTTTCTATTTTCGTTACAGTTGCGGGGACGCTTTGGAGTATGTTCTTATCCACTTTAACGGCTTATGGGCTATCGCGTAGAGATCTCGTAGGTAGAAGATATATTATGTTTTTCATTATCTTTACGATGCTCTTTAATGGTGGAATTATTCCAACGTTTATCGTTGTTCAACAAACAGGATTACTAGATTCATTGGCTGCATTAATTATCCCTGTTTCGATTAACGTGTTTAACATGATTATTTTAAAAACATTCTTCCAGAACTTGCCTTATGGTTTAGAAGAATCTGCTAAGATTGATGGCGCAAATGACTTTGGAATCTTGTTTAGAATTATCATTCCATGCTCCTTGCCAGCAATTGCGACGATTTCACTGTTTTACGCGGTTACATATTGGAATACGTATATGCATGCGATTCTGTATTTAAGTGACGCGGGGAAGTGGCCTGTACAAGTGTTACTGCGTCAAATTGTTGTTTTAGCAACTGGAATGAACTACGACAGTGCGGAATTTACAGACGTGCCGCCGCCATCACAATCAGTTAAAATGGCAGTCATCGTTGTCGCAACAGTACCGGTATTACTAGTTTATCCGTTCCTGCAGAAGCACTTTGCGAAGGGTGCTCTATTAGGATCTATTAAAGAATAATATCGATAATTAACTCACGATAATGAAGCTGTCCAATTGGCGTATGGGGGAAGTGGAGAAAACTTTGACGCCGTTGATTTCCGTTCCGGGGGGACGCTTTCCGGCGGGCGAGGCCGAAGAGCGGAAAGATACAGTTCAATCTTTCCCTGCCGCTTCCCTCGCTACGCTCAGTCCGGGGTCTCGGCTAAGGAAAGAGCGAAATTCTCTTTCGCACTTCGCTGATTCCGCTGGAGTCGCCGCCCTGCACTCCAATCAACTATAGATTTCCCTATATTAGGAGATATTCTACTAGTGGGCCGCTCAATAAATTTGGAGGAAAGAAAATGTGGTCTGCTGATTTGTATTTAGAGAACTTATATAAGGAATGTGTAAACCAACACTCATCTACATATAATGCTGACTGGCAAATTAGTTTGAAAGAACAGGTTCGGAAGTCTTTAGGAAACTTTGATGATAATCAAGAACCTTTAAACCCAGTTTTGCTGGAGAAATCTGATATGGGTATTTATTGGAGGTTGCGTGTTGAAATCACGACAATTGATCCATTGAGAATGCCTGTTTATGTATTAATTCCGAAGTTGAATAACATCGGGAAATTTTCGGCTGTTGTCGCGATTCATGGTCATGGGTACGGGAGTAAGGAAGCGGTTGGTTTAAATCCTGACTATTCACTTAGAACAGAAGAAGGTTATCATAAAGATTTCGCTGTCGAGCTTGTCAAAAAAGGACTTGTTGTCGTTGTTCCAGAGTTGGTCGGATTTGGAGATCGTAAACTACAGTCCGATCAAGGAAAAGGATTACCAACAGATAATTCTTGTTATATGATAGCAAGTCAATTGCTATTAGTGGGAAAAACATTGCCAGGACTTCGAGTTCAGGAATGCAGACGCGTAATAGATTACGTGCAAACACTGGATTATGTGGATGAAAATCGGATTGGATGCATGGGTATTTCAGGCGGTGGGCTGGTTGCAGCATTTACTTCCATGCTTGATGAACGATTGAAAGCAACAGTGATAAGCGGCTACACGAACACATTTAAAGGAAGTATTATGGACAGGCGACATTGTCTAGATAATTACATACCTGGAATTTTAAACTATGCAGAGATGCCTGATTTGATTGGATTAATTGTCCCAAGAGCGCTTTTCATTGAAGCGGCTACTGAGGATCATTTATTTCCACTGGATCATGTTACTCATGCAATTGAAAAACTGACATCAATTTATAAAGAATTTGGCGTAGATGGCGCATTGGCATCTCATATATTTGAGGGCGGCCATGAAATTAGCGGGGAACAATCCTATGATTGGTTGGTGCGTCAACTAGTATCGGAATAAAGACGGAAAAAATACCATCATAGGGAAGAGTACCCCTATTGATGGCATTTTTATCAGTGATTTCTTTTCGTATCCCTGTACTTTCCTGGTGTCGTGCCTTCCACTTTTCTGAATGAACGAATAAAGTTTTGAGAGTTATTGTAATTAAGCTTTTCGGCAATATCTTTCACTGTGATATCCGTTTCTTCAAGCCACTTTTTCGCTTTATTAATACGGAAGTGGGTTAAGTAATCACTGAAAGACATATTCGTTTCTTTACGGAAAATGCTGCTTAAGTAATTCGCGTTATAATGCAGCTTATCCGCAATGTAATTCAACGTTAAGTCAGAATCGAACTCTTGTTGAACAATGTGGATGATTTCATCCGATATGTTTTTGTATTGTGACTGTGTGCGTTCTTCAGCTTTATTCATCATCGGGTAAATAATCATCTTTTTAAACCAGTTAACGACTTCTGGTAATGTCCTGAATTCGTATAATTGGTCGAATAAAGATTTATGTTTCTCGAATTCTAGCGCGTTTACACCAAGTGTTTCGGTCAATTGAATTAGATTTGTTAATAAGCGAACAATCGCGATTTCAAATTGACGATTATTCAATTGCTCATCAAATAGCGATTCTAATAGCTTATCCAAGTTTTCATCGACTTCAGCCTTATCGCCGTTCTTAATTGAATCAAATAAGTCATTTTCAATTTGTCTAGGGTAGAAGGTGAAGAAGCTCGATTCTCTTTGTAATTTATCGAAAAAGATAATCGATCCTGGACCAAACTTGAGCGTATACCGTAAAGCTTCTCGACTTTCTTTTAGAGCTAAATGCGCATCGACTAAATCAGTGTAGGTCTTACTTATCCCAACACTTACGGAAATATTTAATTCTTTGTCGATTCGTTCTCGTATTTCTTTGATGGTCGATGTAATTCTTTCGGTAAATTCTTTTTCAGATTCATGTTCATTAAAGAGTATTGTCACTTGGCCTCTGTTTATGACAATCGGAGTCATTCGGTTCATTTTGGGAATCATTTCTGCGACCATTGTATTAATCGCAAATAGCAATAAGTCTTCATTTTCTAGTAAGTTTTTGGGATCTTCCGAGGCATCAATTTGAATCCCTAACACGGAAAATCCTTTCCAAGCCTGTGGATAATTGAACGATTCCAATTTGGAATTCAGCTCAGATGTCGTTAAATTACCTTGTAGAAGACGGCTCATGAAAAATTGTTTCAGTTGACCAATTTGCCCTTGCAACTTGGATTCCAACTGGTCATTTTGTTCGAGCATATGGTGAATTTGACTTTCAATAATCCCAAACTCATCTGTATTTTTTCCGCTCTCGATTTGATTGGAAAAAGAATCGGCCAAGGTTTCTGTGAGTCTATTAATCGGTGCATATAGTTTACGTGATGCGATGAGGGCAAAAATCAGAATGCCGATAAACATAATCGAACCTATGATAAACGTAAACCAACCGATGGAACGAGATTGCTTATTTAACTCACTAATCTTAATAATTGAAAGGTAAGTCCAATTATTATAAGCGGATTTACGGTAAATCACTTTGTAATCGCTTCCATCATTGCTGGCATTGTATTGGCCTGCATTCCCTTTTTGAGAACTTAGTTCAGCGGTAAAAGGGCGATTAGAAAAGTCTTCCCCGATATTTGAAAAGTCGCTATGTCCGACCACTTGATAATTTTCATCCAACACCATAATCGTTTCCGAATCGAGATTATTCTTTAACAAGTTCTCGAAGTAACAAATCGGTATGTAGGCAATTGCAATTCCACTTTTATTATTGCTGGTGAGCGGTAACTGTTTAACTAGATTAATATACGTATCGCATGAAGAGTTAGCTGTTGAATCAAAAAAAATGTCTTTTTTATCTTCAATGATCCAAGAGGATGTATAAGATAAATGGCCATACCGATCGATGAGTTCGCCGGCTTGACCAGGTTTTAGTCTCCTAAGACCATTATTATTGATGCGCCAACCTTCTTTCGTACTCACTAATAAGAAGTCGTCCATTCCGCCGTCAAATCGTAGAAGTAGATTTATTTCTTTCTTCGTTTGGTTGTAAAGTTGAAATTGGTTAGCTGACATTGGTTCTTCGAGCGTTTTTGTCAGTTGGTACGATGTAACAAAGTTGGTAACTGAAAGGTCAACAGTTTGGAGGACTTGTTCAAAGTTTGCCTGAATTTGATAAACACTTTGCTCTTTTTCATTTGTTATATTCGATTGAATAATATCCGATGATTTTAAGTATGAAAACAATCCAACAATCAAGACAGGGAACGTCGCAATTATTGTAATAAATGATAGAAGTTTAATAAAAAACTTCTTTTTACTTTTCGTCAAAATTGTCCCCCCTTCATATTCGGGATACGATAAAGCGAATTTGTCAGTCAATCTAAATTATAGCATACATAACTTTTAAAATATATAATTTATTTGAGGTCCCAACAAATTAATTGAAAAAGTACTTCGTTACGTCATAATCATTTTCTAACATTGTCTGAAAACGTTGATAAATTAACCTTTATAGAGTAATCACATTATATGATTATAGACGTGATACAGTTGTTACGATAAGCTGATTTATACTAGATAGATATTTTAGGAGTGTTTTAAATGTGTAACAAGTCAAAACCAATTTATATCTTATTGGCAATTTTTTTATTGCTATTGTTAACAGGATGCCAGAAAGAAGAAAATAGTTTTGATATACTCATTTTTTCAACTTTGCCTGACGAAGCGTTGGAAGAAATGAAAGGGCTCGCAAAAAGTGAAATACCAACTAAATTAGAATTCAAAGTTTCACAGTATCCACCTGTTAACGAAAGGTTGATTGTCGAAATCGTGAGTCATGCTGGAGATATTTTGATCATGGATCGTGAATTTCTAGCGTCTGTTTATGATGCGAAGGAATTATATGATTTGACTGAATTCCGAAATGAAGAAAACACGATTGAGTTAACTAGCTTTGAATTAGAAGCCTTGTTGGCGGATGGGGAAGTAACGGAGGAAGCTGACGTTTACGATAACGCCTTAAAAGTGAGTAACTTGAATACTTATTATAATGAATCGGAGCCGATTGAACTGGTCGCAATTATTCCGAAATACATTGACGATAAAGATGTTGCCTTTTCTGTAATAAAAAAGCTTGTAGAAGAATGATTTTTTATTGGAATGAAAAAGGGGTTAATATAAATGCAATTAATGGGAATGACGGGTAAATTTTTCAGAGTGTGCGAGGTTATCTCTAAATTGGCCTATGTAAATTTATTATGGATCTTTTTCACGGTACTCGGATTAGGTGTATTTGGTTTCATGCCTGCTACGATTGCTCTTTTTGCAGTTACACGGAAATGGGTAATGGGCGATAAATACGTTCCGGTATTTAAAACGTTTTGGACGACTTACCGCAGCGAATTTTTCAAATCAACATTATTTGGGGTTGTTTTGTTTGTAATCGGTTACATAATCTATTTCGATCTTGTCATATTGCCGACAGGCGGTTTATTTAATCTGCTACGTCTTGGTGTGTTTATCTTTGGACTTCTGTACGCGATCGTATTGCTCTATATTTTCCCGCTTTATGTGCATTATGATTGGAAGAAAAGATTGTACTTGAAATATGCACTCATTCTCGGTGCATCCCACCCTCATTTTACCTTATTGATATTAGCAGGAATTGCCGCTTTGTATTACACGGTGATCACAATTCCGGGGCTGATTCCATTTTTCAGCGTAAGTATTCTTGCGTATATTATTATGTGGACTGCGTATCAAGTCATGAGGAAAATGGAAATTTCGCAAGGAATTGATCATGAAGCTGTAGTGACAAATCAAGTTGTCGAAGCAAAGTAAATTTCGTATATAAATCTGAACCACAGATTTTTATATATATTACATTATTTTAGGAGATGACAGAATGAGTAAGAAATACGTATTAATCGGTACTGGCGGTCGAGCTGAATTTTTCTACGGCGCAATGGTCGAAGATTACAGAGAGACTTGTCAGTTAGTTGCTTTTTGTGATGTTAACCAAACGAGAATGGATTATTCAAATAGCTTATTAGAAGACAAATATGATCACCCGAAAATCAATACTTATTTAGCAAGTGAATTTGAAAAAATGATTGAAATCGAAAAACCGGATATTGTGATTGTGACAACTGTTGACCGAACACATCATACATATATTGTTCGTGCACTTGAACTTGGTTGCGATGTAATTACTGAAAAACCGATGACAGTCGATGCTGAGAAAACACAAGAAATTATCGATGCGATTAACCGTACAGGTCGCGAAGTTCGTGTAACTTTCAACTATCGTTATGCGCCGCATAATACGAAAATCAGGGAATTGATACGCGATGGTGTGATTGGCGATGTGTATTCCGTGAATTTCGAATGGGCATTGGATACGCAGCATGGTGCGGATTATTTCCGTAGATGGCATCGTAACAAAAATAATAGTGGTGGACTACTTGTTCATAAATCGACGCACCATTTTGATTTGGTTAATTTCTGGTTGGATTCGACTCCAGAGACTGTATATGCGACGGGTGGACTTCGTTTTTACGGCAAAGAAAATGCCGAAGCAAGAGGGGAAACTAAGTTCTATCAACGTGCACATGGCAGCGAAAATGCGAAGGACGATCCATTTGCGATTCAATTGGAAGAGAATGATCATTTGAAGGCGTTGTATTTGGATGCTGAAAAAGATGATGGCTACCAACGTGATCAAAGTGTCTTCGGGGATGGTATTGATATTGAAGATACATTAGGCGTGATGGTTACTTATAAGAATAAAGCCATTTTAACTTATTCTTTAAATGCTTATTTGCCTTGGGAAGGGTTTATCGTTTCCTTTAATGGCAGCAAAGGAAGAATCGAAGTGCAAGTTCGAGAACAATCCTATATAAATTCCGGTGGTTCAAAGAGTGATGAAGGTAAGCTGAAAGAGAAGTCGGTCAGAGTTTTACCGATGTTCGACGAGCCATACGAGGTTGAAGTTGTAGAAGGAAAAGGCGGCCACGGCGGTGGAGATCCAATTCTATTACAAGACCTTTTCGGTGAACCGGCAGAAGATGAGTTCAACCGAGCAGCATCACATATCGACGGCGCAACATCCATCCTAACCGGAATCGCTGGCAACATCTCACTGAAAACAGGTCAAGCTGTTAAAGTGGAGGGCTTGGTTAAGTTTTAATAAGAGAAAGGGGGATTTGTGGGTAAATTTTTTTCAAAAGGTTATTGAAATGAAGAGCAGATAAAGTGTGGTTAATATAGTTTTTATCCTTGAACATTATTTAGTGCTCCGTCGTTCGCTTTCCTGCGGGCGAGCACCAAGCCGCTTCCCTCGCTACGCTCAGTCCAGGGTCTTGGCTTTCTCGCTTTCCCGCGGGAGTCTCACGACTACGCACTAAATCTGAGAGTAGTGATATAAAAGATACTTCTTTATAGTAGTTTACACTGATTTATTCTTAGAAGATCTAGAAGTTTCTATTGTTTAAGCGTGCTAGTAGTAAATCATTTTAACTTGCACGTTATATTATTAAAGTGCTATTAAGATTTGCAGGACAAAGATTTTTCTATTAAATGCCTTAGTGCAGATAGATTTTTATGTTGGGCAGATAGTAATAAATAGCTCCCTTTATTTAATAGAATCTGCAGTTGATTGTAGTGGAGGGTGTCGACTCCAACGGGATTAGCGGGACAGGTGAGACCCCGCAGTGGAGCATTGCACTGGACCCTTAAAATTGGACACTATTTTTCTAAGCAGCGAGTTCGTATTTTTTCCGATAGCCCATTGGGCTTTTCCGCTCTAATCTGGACTTGATTCTTAAATGATTATAATAATAGATATACTGTTCTAGTTCCTCTTTAAAGTGTTCAAGATCATCGAACTCCTGCAGGAACAGGAATTCATATTTAAGGATTCCGAAAAAGTTCTCGATGACGGCATTGTCGTAACAGTTTCCTTTTCGCGACATGCTCTGTGTGATGTTGTATTCCTTTAGTATCTGACAATATTGTGGCATTCGATAATGCCAGCCTTGATCTGAGTGGATCAAGAGCTCATCGTCTTCTTTTACGTATTCAAGTGACTGCTTTAACATTGTTTCCACTAAATCAAACGTAGGCCTCGATTGAAGCGTATAGGTAATGATTTCGCCGTTGAACAGGTCTAAAATAGGAGAGAGATATAATTTCTGTCCAAATAATTTAAATTCTGTAACGTCTGTAACCCATTTTTCGTTGGGTTTTTCCGCTTTGAAATTGCGGTTCAAGATATTTGGGACTGCTTTCCCGAATGCACCTTTATAGGATTTGTACTTCTTCATTCGGACAATACATTGAAGCCCCAGGTCTCGCATAATCCGAAGAACTTTCTTCTTGTTTATCGTGTGTCCTTTTTCGTTCAGGACGTCGGTGATGCGTCGATACCCAAGGCGCCCTTTGTGTCGGTGGTAGATGAAGTTGATTCTTCTCTTCCACTTCCGGTCGGGGTCTGGCTGCTTGAAACTATTTACGATGTTGTAGTAGGTGCTTCTTGCAATACCGGCTATCTTTACCATCTTGTTCACTGGGAATTCATGCCTTAGTAGAAATATTACTTTCGTTTTAATCTTTTTGGTGATCTTTCTTCCTGAACTAAGGCTTCCAGCTTTTTTAGATAGGCATTCTCCATACGAAGATATTCGAGTTCTTTTTCCATGGCTTCTCTTGATTGGTCGACAAGATCTTTGGAAGTGCTTTTCTTTTGATTGCGAGATTTCATTGTAGAAGGCCCCTTTTCTTTTATTTCAAGGGCACCTTCACCAGCTGTCTCCCACCTTTTCTTCCACCTACGAACCATACTAGGATCCGGGATATGGAAAATAGCCGATGCCTCTCGAATAGAGTAATCCGTTTCATTGATAAATTGAATTACCCTTAGTTTAAAGGCTCCTGGATAGTTTGTATAGGGAAAATCGAATGCATTATCACCATGATGTCGAAACAGTAGCACCCAGTAACGAATTACAGAGTTGTCGACTCCGACCTTTTCTGCCAGGTCTCGGTAACTAATATTTTCATGTTCATAACGTTTGGCTACTAGAAGTTTAAATTCTTTTGTATACTTGGACATTCTTTTTGGGCCTCCTAATATTAGATGGCGTGTCCAATATTAGGGGGGCAGCGCACATCAGCGACCGAGGAGGCTCACCGCCCGCCCCGTGGAACGCGTCCGCCCGGAACGGAAATCAACGGTCTAGCAGCAAAATCGAGTACTAGAATAATAAATCATTCAAGTACTCGGTTTTAATTTTGAATTTTCACCAGCCAAGTTAGAAAGTATTAAACAAACTTTTTTCATTCATCTATGAAAGCGCTATCACCAACGAGAATCATATTAAGGTTCTCGTTCCTTTTTATGAACAGTGTTCGCAATATTAAGAAATGACAACCATAGGAGGTTACAAATGAAGAAGCATAGACGGTTACTTGCTGTATTTTTGATTTTTATTTTACTACTCCCTAATTTAAATGTTGCTAATGTAGCGGCGGAAGTGGAAAATTCTGCTGATGGGATGATAGATATTTCGAGTGATTGGAATGGGAGTGTTTTTGGGAATGCAGGTGGTCAATCGAGCATCAACAGTGACAATTTTAGCATTGCAGAAAATGCTGATGGCACAGTTACAGTTCATAGTTCTAATAATAAAGGAAAAATAGATAGTGGTACTGAAGGAATAGCTTATTACTTCAAAGATGTTCCTGTCGATGGTGATTATGAATTAACAGCGACGGCGAAAGTCGATTCATGGAATTCGGATAATCAAGTTGCATTCGGGATTATGCTTAGAAGCAATGTATTGGAAAATATAAATGATAGTGCCTTTACAGGTGACTATGTGGCAATCGGGAATATTCGTAATGAAATGAGAGGTTTCTATAAATACAAAAATCAAAACTTTGAGCGACCAAGTGACTTAGCGTTTGGCGGAGCACCGGCGGTAGATAATGTCTATGAACTTGGAATTAAAAAGACTGGTACTAATTATAAGATTAGTATTGATGGAGACAAGAAGGAAATTAATGATTATACAGGTGAAATTAATTATGCTGGCCTGTTTACTTCAAGAAATACAACAGTCACTTTTAGTGACGTACAACTTGAAGTTGAGGAGCAAGAATTAATTACGAAACTTGGAAATTTAATTAGTCGTGCTAAAGCGATTTCGAATGAAGACGCGACGTACACTGAAAGTTCATTTGCAATATTGCAAGAAGCAATTATTGATGCTGAAACTACTTATGAAACCGTAGACCCGGAGGATGTGAATACCTTAACAACTGCCATCGCAGCACTTCAGAAAGCAATCGATGGATTAGAAAAAAATGCTACTGAGCCGGAACCGGAACCGGATCCAGAACCGGATCCAGAACCTGAAGATCCTGAAATCGATCCAGGCGATACAAGTGGCTTAGATGGAACAGACGGAATGGTCGGATTTGCGACTATGAATGGTGGAACTACTGGCGGTGAAGGAGCGAACGCCGTAACCTTCACGGTTAACACAGGTGCACAACTTCAAGATTTATTGAACAAAAAGAAGAAAGAATATAAAGATGTGCCGATGAAGATTTATGTGAAAGGGAAGATTACACCGGAAAACTCTCCGGGAATCAGCAAAATCGATGTGAAAGAAATTAAAGATGTATCGATTCTCGGGATTGGCAATGAAGGAGAGTTTGACGGCATCGGGATAAAAGTTTGGAAATCTAACAATATTATTATCCGAAACTTAATCATTCACCATGTTCGAATCGGTGACAAAGATGCGATTTCAATCGAAGGACCTTCGAATAATATTTGGGTCGATCATAACGAACTTTATAATAGTTTAGAGGTCCATAAAGATTATTATGATGGTTTGTTTGATGTGAAAGATAACTCGGAATATATCACTTTCTCCTATAACTATGTTCATGATTCATGGAAAACGGGACTTGTCGGATATTCAGATAGTGACCGATTCGACCGAACACTTACGTATCATGGGAACTATTTTGAGAATGTTAATTCGCGGGTGCCAAGTTATCGAGATGGCCATGCGCATATTTTTAACAACTATTATAAGAATGTATTAGAGTCTGGTATTAATACTAGAATGGGTGCCATTGTAAAAGTTGAGAAAAATGTGTTTGAAAATGCGGTTGATCCGATTGTAAGTCAGTATAGTTCAGAAGATGGTTATTGGGATGTAGATGATAATTTATTCATTAATAGTACGGGTAGCATGCCTACCACTTCCACTGGGGAATTTACACCGGCCTATGAATATGATCTTCTTCCTGTGAATGAAGTAAAGGAACATGTATTAGCGAATGCGGGTGCCGGTGTATTGAACGGTGACGGCAGCAATGTTGGTGATGGTGATGATGAGGATGAAGAAACACCAGGAGAGCCAACAGATCCAATCATTCCGCCAAATGAAATCACTACAGTTTATAGTGATTGGTCCGGAACGGTTTTCGGCGATGTCGGCGGGCAGGACAAAATAACGAAGGATAACTTTGAAATCATGGAAAGCGAAGACAATACCGATACGGTGTTACTAAGGAGTTCGGGGAACCGTGGTAAAATTTCTTCAAGTTCAGATGGAATTGCTTATTATTTTAAACAAGTTCCCACGGATGCGAACTTTGAAATTACAGCAACGGCAACAGTCGAAACGTTTGATGCGAATAACCAAGTATCATTCGGCGTTATGTTGCGCGATGACATACATGCTTATTTGCATGGAATTGAATACGGGGTCGGCGATTATGTTGCTGTAGGTGCGCTTGATCAGAACATGAAATCATTTACTAGATTAGAAGGGGCACTTTCTAAAGTTGATTTTGACAATGCGATTACCCCTCCGTCAAGTGGTGAAGTTTATGAGTTAAGTGTAAAGAAGAGCGGCAATCTAGTCACTGTTAAAATTGGCTACGAAGTAAAGGTAATCGAGAATTTTACAGGTAATATCAATTATGCAGGGCTCTTCACTGCACGAAACGCAAGAGTTAACTATACGAATGTTAATTTGGCAATTGAAGGTGAAGTTGAGCTAGGGGATTGGGAATTTAGTGTGTTCGGTGATAATACGAATGATGAAAGAAACCCGGATCCTATATTAAATGAAGATGGTTTAGTTACTTTATATGCGGCGGGTGGTAAAATTTCTAGTTCTGTCGATGGAATCTCTTTCTATCATAAAGAGTTGCCAGCTAACGCGAACTTTGAAATTACTACGAAAGCGACCGTTCATAAATTCGGAGCGAATAATCAAGTGTCATTTGGATTAATGGTTCGTGATGAAATCGGTGAGCATAGAAATTCGAGCGGTCATGAATCGAATTATATTGCCGTCGGTGGTTTGGATCAATCTGTAAAAGGATTTTATAAGCATGGAACACAAACAAAATTGAATCCATTCGATAGCAATATCCCGACGCCGGGAAGCGAATATGATTTAACGATAAAGAAGTCTGGCGATACGTATGTTGTATCCGTGAACGGGGAAGACAGTGAGCCGCTAGTACTGGAAAACCTGTTTTCTGATGAAATATTTGCTGGCATCTATGTTGCAAGAGATGCGGAAGTTACGTTTAGCGACACAGAAATTAAGGTAGATAATCGAAAAGTCGAAAGTCTATTTATTGATTCGGATAAAATGAAAACTGATTACTTAGTTGGAGAGGCGCTCGATGTAACAGGACTTGTCGTTACTGCGGAGTTTTCAGATGGAAGTTCAGAAGTGGTTTCGGATAAGGATTATATCGTTACAGGATTCGATAATCGTGTAATCGGCACAAATACGATTGCGATTAACTATAACGGCGTTTCTGCGGCGCTTGATTTAGAAATACATGCGTTAACGGTTACCGATTTAACAATTAAATATTACCCGGTAAAAATGACGTATTACAAAGGTGATTCATTTGATCCCCAAGGTTTAGTTGTTGTTGCCACTTATAATGATGGTTATAAAACAGCTAACCTATCAGAAGAACAATATAGTTTTTCTCTAGATGAAGGATATGTATTTGAAGAACCCGGTGATTTTCCAATAACGATTACCTCAACGGAAACGCCAGAGCAATCAATCGATTTTGATGTTTATGTTAAAGATGCAGACTTAACGGCATTAGAAATTAGAGATGTACCTGCGAAAACGCTTTATTTCATCGGCGATGATCTGAACTTAGCAGGCTTGTCGGTGTATGCCAAGTATAGCGATGGCAAAGAAGTTCGGTTAACGCGGGATGAATTAAGTGTGTCTGGCTTTGATTCGGAAACTGTGGGAACTAAAACGATTTCGATTTTGCATAAAGGACAGGAAGTATCTTTCCCGGTTACTGTTAAGGTAAAAGAAGTGGAAGGAATCGAAGTGACGAATTATCCGAAAACTACTTATACGATCGGTGATGACTTTGAAAGTAGCGGATTAGTCGTTTCGAAAGTCTATCATAATTCGGATCGGGATATCTTGCCGGAAGCCGAATATACAATTGATACAGCTAATTTTGATAATCAAACAGCCGGAACTTATAGTATTCGGATAGTTCCCGCTGATTCCAATCTAGCTTTGATTGATTACAAGGTTACTGTCAGAGAAAAAATAGAACCTGAATGGAAACAAATACGATTCGGCCAATCATCTTCTACAACTAGTAACTATATTGAAGTGCTAGAAGACGGCGCGATTAAACTTGTCGCACTTGAAGGCGGCGGAAAAATCACAGGGGACCACGATGGAATCACATTCTACTATACGGAAATTGATGCTGAAGAAGATAACTTTGTATTGTCTGCGGATATTAAAGTAGAATCTTTCGCGAAAACGCCATATGATGGTCAGGAATCTTTCGGAATTATGGCGAGAGATGTGAATGGACCAGCAAATGATTCAAGCGTATTTGCTTCCAACATTGCAGCAATTGGCGGGTTTAGCGGTGGAACACGCGAGCCGATTGGGACTCAGGTTTTTGCGAGAATGGGTGTCGTCGATCCTGACGGGGAAGGCAGTCAAGGCATCCAGAAAATCATGTTGGATCCGACAAGGCCAGATGCGAATAATACTGCAGAGAATTATCGACTCACACTTGCAAAAACGAATAGTGGTTTCATCGGTAAAATAAATGATGGGCAAGAGGAAATCATTTATGAGCCTGAAATTTTAAAAGCGCAAGACGGAAAAATGTATGTCGGTTTTTATACGGCACGTTTAGCTACGATTGAAGTTCGTAATATCGATTTGACAGTTACAGCTGCTGCGACGGACGCACCGAAAGTATCGCCTCCAGCCGTAGCAGTAACACCTGAATTGGAAGTAATGTCTTTGGGCAAGGTTTCCAAAACGGATTATTCATTACTCGTTAAATCGAATGTTAATGGAACGGTAACGGTTAAAAAAGGACAAGAAATCATCGCGGAAGATGCGGATGTAGAAGCAGGGAAAGTTGTTGAGATACCGACGATGATTACTGATAATGCGGATACTAATTTTAGCATCGCTTTTATACCTGACGATACACAGTATTTAACAAATTATAATAAAATCGTTCGGAACTTTACAGTAACGATGAAGACTTATGCGGAAGATGGCAATATTTATGTTTCGCCAGTTGGAACAAGTGCGAGCGAAGGAACTAAGGAATCTCCACTTGATCTAGATACCGCGATTGAATTTGTAATGGAAGGGCAAAAAATTATTGTCCTTGAAGGTCATTATGTTCGTACGTCTTCACTTGAAATCAAAAAATTTAATGACGGAACAAAAGATGCCATGAAATACCTTATTTCTGATCCTGATGCAACTGAACGCCCGCTTATTGATTTTGATAAAAAATCTGAAGGCGTCGTGCATAGCGGTAACTACTGGCATGTTGAAGGGATTGACTTTGCACGTTCTGCCGGTAATACGAAAGGATATACGATAGGCGGAAGCCATAACACGATTGAAAATATCCGAACATTTGAAAACGGCGATACAGGTCTTCAAATTAGCCGTACGGATGTTTATGAAGAAGATAAATCGAAATGGCCATCGTATAACTTAATTCTTAACAGTATTTCGTTCGATAATAGTGATCCGGCTGAAAATAACGCCGATGGTTTTGCGGCAAAACTAACTTCTGGTGACGGAAACATCTTCAGAGGAACAGTTGCTTACAATAATATCGACGATGGTTGGGATTTGTATACGAAAGTTGGAACGGGTGCGATTGGTGCCGTTCTAATCGAAGACAGTATTGCATTTAACAACGGAACATTGTCGAACGGTCATGTGGGCAGTGGCGACAAAAATGGATTTAAACTCGGCGGGGAAGGCGTCCATGTTCCGCATGTCATTAAAAACAGCCTTGCTTTTGGTAATGGGACGACTGGCTTCGCGAGTAATAGTAACCCGGGCGTTATTGCTGAAAATAATATTAGTGCGGATAATGGCACGAACTTGGGCTTTACAACTTATGGCGGAATCCCAACCGATTTCACAATCAATGGTTTCATTTCCATCAAGACGTCTGGTACGTCTAAGGATAGTTACCAAGCAGCATTGGAATCAAACCGAAACTATCTATTTAATGGATCGAAAACGGTAAACAAATCAGGAGAAGAACTTTCGGCTGAACACTCGGCCGACATTCTCGGTGGTTTCGAGGATCTCTTTAATTTTGATGAACAAGGCCGAATTCTTTCAGTTAAGGAAAATCAGTGGGCCACTATTTGGGACATATATGATGAAGTTGTCGGATCTGAAGAAACACCAGTTATTGATGTAACTGAGTTAGAAGAATTAATTGCACAAGCAAAAGCGATTTCAAATGACAAAAAGAAATATACAGAAACGTCATTTGCAGCATTACAAGATGCCATTGAAGTAGCGGAAGCAGCACTTGAAACGATTGCTACTGAAGATGAATTGAATGTAGCGATTGCAGCGTTGATAGTTGCGATAGATGGATTGAAGAAAGCAACTGGTAACGGAAATGGAAACGGCAATGGCAATGGTAATGGAAAAGGAAATGGAAATGGAAATGGAAACGGCAATGGCAATGGCAATGGCAATGGAAACAGCAATGGCAATGGCAATGGAAACAGCAATGGCAATGGCAATGGAAACAGTAATAGCAATGGAAACGGAAAAGGCCACGGAAATCGCTAATAGCGGAATGAAGGATGCACTGACAAAGTAAGTAATAAATAAACCAGGAACCTACGAAGGTTCCTGGTCTATCTTTACTAAAAGGAAGGTTTATCTATGATGAAAAATAAAGTTACAATCTATTTAGCTGCAGACTCCACGGTCCGTGACTATGATTCAACTCGATTCCCGCAAGCAGGATGGGGCCAATTCATCGCGGACTATTTAACCGACGAGGTAATTATCAAAAACCACGCAGTTGGTGGTCGAAGCTCCAAAACATTCATCACAGAAGGGCGTTTAGCCAAAATAGAAGATGAAATAAGCGCGAACGATTATCTTTTCATCCAAATGGGACATAACGACTCAACAAAAGATCGACCAGAACGCTATACAGAACCATACGGAAGCTATAAATCCTATTTACAGCAGTATATCGACGTAGCCAGAGCTAAAAATGCAATACCGGTTTTAATTACGCCTGTAGGCAGACTTCACTATGTAAATAATGAATTCTTAACGGACTTTGGTGACTACTGCAATGCAATGAAGGAATTAGCCGAAGCAAATGATGTATTCCTCATTGATTTGATGAAAAGAAGCATTTCCTATTTAACTTCAATCGGCTACGTAAATGCAAATGGGCTATATATGATTTCAGTAAACGGAACCGACTGCACACACTTCACCGTAAAAGGCGCAAACGAAATGGCGAGACTCGTTAGTGAAGGCATGAAAGAATCGGCAAGTCTAGCAATGTATGTGAAATGAATAGTAATGAAATAGTACAAGTGAGTCAACACAATAAGAAAATTTCACTAAATGACTTTCTATATTAATGGAATCTGCAGTTGATTGAAGTGTAGGGGGGCGACTCCCGCGGAATCAGCGAGACGGGCGAGACCCTGCAGGAGCGTAGCGACGAAGCGGCTCGGCGCTCGCCCGCAGGAAAGCGCCCCCCGAAACGGAAATCAACGGTCTAATAAAAAATCCGAGTACAGGAATTAATCCAGTACTCGGTTTTTTATTAGACAACCCTTAAACTATCTACGTTTCTCTTTCAACATCTGTTTATCCCTAAACCGATCACTCATCCTATAAATAATAACACTAACAATAATAAATCCAGCCAACTCGCCTAATGAAGCAGCAATCGAGCCGTTTATGCCGTTTAAATGCGGCGAAATTCGAACGAAGAATAGCAAACTTACAATCACGACAATAATATTCCCAACCTGTGCAAGAAGCATTTTATTTGTCTGTCTATTCAGCATTAAAAACCCATTCAGAAAATCGACCCAAGGAAATACCAGTGTTTTAATGATAAAAAACTTTAACACCGCAATCGTTGCCACTGACAACGCCTCATCAGCACCCATAATCACACGCATATACACCATTCCTACCGGCGTATAGCATAAAATACATAATAATAGCGTCGGTAAAATGCTTACGACAATCAGAAATCTGACCACTTTTTGTTTATTATGTTCGTAAAATTGCAATACGAGTTGATGTGTATACATGAAAAATCCTAGAATCATATTCGTAATACTAAAAGCCAACGCAAATGACGCAATTCCCATTTCAAGATCATGTGACTTCGCCAATAAAATATAAATGACGGGTATCAAAATTGTTTGAAGCAGAAAATAATACATCATCGGAAAATAAAACTTAGAAACATCCGCCTGCGTTAATTGGTAAGGATCCTCAACATTCAATTCTTTTCTTAAAAACAAATTCCCTTTGTACACACTCACCAAACATTCCACAAGCATCCCCACGAGAAAAATAATCGCGCCGCTAACACTCGTAATATAATCAAAATGAACAAACAGATAAGCCGCGATAAACATCGCGATAAGACGAGCGACGACCCCAATCGTTAACCAGTTGGTCGCTAACTGCGTAATAATAATTCCTTGATACAGCCCGCGAATTCCAGAAAAAATAATGACTAAAAGAACGACTTGAAATGTAATGGAAATCGCTTTTACCATATCGGGCGTAGCACCGAAAATATTCGTATACATCCAACCGCCTATGGGGCTAAACGCCACTCCGGCACTCAATAGCATCGTCACGACTAAAACATATATGAAGAATTTGCCGAGTAATTTAAATGACTTCCGATCAGTCACCAATGCCGATGAAGTTTGTCTGAAAACAATCATTGGTCGTTCAATTATGCCGAATAAAGACAATGCCACCGCATAACACGCAATGATAAAAACAGCATTTTCGCCTCTACTCAAAGTACCGTTAATAATTACATGTGTCACTGACGTCAAACTTGCCGAGACCCCTAGCGGAATAAAAAAAGCGCTTAGCTGCCTGTACGATATGCCCTTTATTGATTGCAAAAATAAAAACCCCGTTTCTATTTGATGAATGAATGATGAAATCGTTTTCAATTACTCTATTATCCTGTATGAATGTTCTTGCACTTTCATTATAAATCAGATACTATATAAATAACAACGTTGTTATTTTCCGTTGTCTAATAGAATAACTATAAATATACTATAAAGGATTGATCTCATGGAGCACTTATTACCAACGATTGATTTATTAGCAGAAGGAAAAATAGCTTCTGATTCAACTGGACTTAAAGTATACAAAGCATCATACACAAATAGCGATGATGTGCATTTATTGATGGTTAAAGATCAAGCGGAAAAATATATTTTAGCAACTGGTACCGGCCAATTATACGATGACTTAGAAGGCACGAGCATTGGTGGAAAAGGGAAGGCATGTCCTTTAACTTATGAAAACCGTCTCGTTCTAAATCGTTATTTCGATTATACAGCACCCCGTGCATTTGGCACTGAAATTGCAACAATCGGTTTAGGCGACCGTTTGGGATTAGCTTCACCAGGACATATCGAAACGGTTCAAGGTAAAGCAATTAAACCTGTTCTTGCACAACAAAGTATTCGCGAGTTGACACTGACAAATCGCTCAATGACAGATATGTTAGACGCTGCTGCCTTCGCAGTTTTCCAAGAAGGCTATAAAGGCGGATACGGTGCTGACGGAGACCATATTAAAGAAGAATCCGATATCAAATATGCTTTGTCATTAGGCGTATCAATGATTACACTTGACTGTTCAGATCAAATTGACAAAACAATCGAAGAAGCGTCAGATGAAGTCATCGCGTCGGAATTTAATAACGTACCTGAAGACGTTAAACAACGCTACTTTGATAAGTATTTAAACAAAGCATTTGAAGTGAACGGCTTGTCACTGACATTTGATGAAGCCTCATTGATGAGAAACATCTTGCTTTACGATGAAGCAATTTCGTACACAACACATGTCTACAATGAATACATTAGCAAAGAAGACCGCGCCATCGACTTTGAAATTTCGATTGATGAAACTGAAACGGTTACTGCACCGATTTCACACTTCTTCGTTGCAAATGAACTCATCGAAAGAGGCGTAACAGTAGTTAGTCTAGCGCCAAGGTTCTGTGGGGAATTCCAAAAAGGAATCGACTACATCGGGGACGTTGAACAATTTGAAGTTGAACTTCGTGAACACGCGCTGATTGCAGAACACTTTGGTTACAAACTAAGTATCCACTCGGGCAGTGATAAGTTCATGGTATTCCCGATTATCGCGGAATATACAAAAGGCGTTTTCCATGTGAAAACTGCTGGAACGAACTGGCTTGAAGCAATTCGAGTGATTGCGAATGTGAATCCAGGTCTATATAGACGCATGCATACATTCGCACTTGAAAACTTTGAAGAAGCGCTGAAGTATTACCATGTAACGCCAGATTTGGACAGCGTCGCTTCACTTGATAGCGTTTCAGACGATCAACTTGCAGAATATATGAACAACGATGCAGCCCGTCAATTATTCCACGTCACTTACGGTTTAATTTTAACGGCTAAAGACGAAAATGATGAATTTGTATTTAGAGACGAGTTCTTCAAAACACTCGACGAACACGAAGATGACTACCGCGCGGCACTTGTTAAACATATCGGTAGACATATTGAATTATTGGGATTGTAAGATAGCTCGAGAATAGAAAGATGAGAGAACAATTTCTCATCTTTTTTTTCATACAAATAAAAAACTTGAAATGTAAAACGCTTACATCTATAATGAAGGTGTCAGTTAGTTTGTCGGTCAAATTAAAGCGAAGTAAAATAGATGAAGTAAGCTCAGTTGACAATTGTTTGATGTAAACCTAAGCTGAAGATATAGAGTATTCAAACTAAGTTGAACCGTTGTCTTTAACGTATTATGGTGCATATACAATAATAACAAGAAAAGTGGGGCGAAAGAAATGAACGAAACAACTATTCAAAAGAATCTTGAATTAGGAGAAATCCTTTCTGGCATGGGACGCGTCATGGTAGCATTTTCTGGTGGAGTCGACAGCGCTTTAGTTTTAAAGAGAGCGCAAGAAGAACTAGGAGACCAAGTGTTGGCGGTTGTTGTTGCATCAGAACTATTCCGTAAGCAAGAGTTTGAAGATGCGGTTAAACTTGCAGAAGATATGGGTGTCGCTGTTTATAAAACAGAAATCAAAGAATTAGACAATCCGGATATCGTTGCTAACACTCCGGACAGTTGGTATTACAGTAAGAAAATGCTTTATACGCATTTGAATGAGCTAGCGGAACGCATGGATTATCCTTATGTTTTAGATGGCATGATCATGGACGATTTAGATGATTTCCGTCCGGGCATGCGCGCAAGAAAAGAAGCTGGCGCACGCAGCGTATTGCAAGAAGCAAAGATTTATAAGAAGGAAGTTCGCGAACTTGCAAATGAATTAGGACTCCCAGTATGGGATAAGCCTGCATCATGCAGTCTCGCATCAAGAATTCCATACGGCATCGAAATTGATAAACAAAAAATCGAACAAGTTGATCAAGCTGAAATCTTTTTAGCGAAAATCGGTTTCCCACAAGTCCGTGTTCGTCACCATGATAACGTAGCGCGAATTGAGGTAACTCCTGAAGAAATTACTAAATTAGTCGAGCAACGCGATAGCATCCATTTAAAGCTTAAATCACTTGGCTTTACTTATGTTTCACTAGATTTACGCGGATACCGCACAGGTAGCATGAATGAAGAACTGCCTGAGAGCGTACTGAAAAGCGTCTAACGATTATAAGCACTTCACTATATATTATGGTGAAGTGCTTTTCATTTCGAATAAAAATTAGCGGCATTCAGAACGGGAAAGATGATTATCAATATTTTTTGGTTGCTCGAATAGCCTGTTAAGGCGTATATGTGCAAATGATTGTTGACGAAGAATTGGTTAAATGATATTCTATAATTAGGTGTTTGTTTAGTCGGCAAACAAATTAAGTGGGTTATAAATACGGCTTTCAGTTATTTTAAAACAGACTTTGTAAGGGCTTTCACTTTATTATACGATAATTAGTTTTTTTACTATAGAGAATTAGGAGTGGATCATGTTATGAGTATCATTGACGAACTTTTAAAAGACATTCCAGTACCGAAAATGGCGAAGGTTAAGCAGACATTCGACAACGAACAGTTGGATGATGTTGATCAAGCATTGCAAGATGCATTGAAGCAAGAGGAAATTCGAAAAACGGTAAAGCCTGGAATGGAAATAGCTGTCGCTGTAGGAAGCCGTGGTGTTGACAAAATTGTCGAAGTGACTGCACGCACGATAAAGTTTTTACAAGATCTAGGTGCTAAACCGTTTATCGTTCCAAGCATGGGAAGTCACGGAGGCGCATCAGCAGAAGGACAAATCGCTGTTTTAGCCCATTTGGGTGTTACAGAAGAATCGGCTAACTGTGAAATTCGCTCGTCTATGGAAGTTGTAGAGATTGGAAAATTAGAAAATGGATTGCCTGTTTATGTTGATAAATATGCATCTGAAGCAGATGGAATTGTTGTTATCAACCGGGTAAAACCACATACTGCATTCAGAGGAACTGTTGAAAGCGGCATTATGAAGATGATCGCGATCGGTTTGGGTAAGCAAAAAGGTGCAGAAGCATGTCATCAGCTCGGATTTGAACATATGGGCAAACATATTATTCTAATGTCGAACATGATTCTCGAAAAATTGCCTGTACTTTTCGGTGTTGCAACGGTTGAAAATGCTTTTGACAAGGTTGCGCATGTTGAAGTATTGCTTCCGGATGTCATTGAATCGAGGGAAACTGAACTTCAAAAAATGGCGAAAAAGCTATTGCCGAAGATTGATTTCAAAAATATCGACGTTCTGGTCATTGATGAAATCGGTAAAAACATCAGTGGGGACGGCATGGATCCGAATATTACGGGACGTTATCCAACGCCTTATGCGCACGGCGGACCTGAAGTGAATAAAATGGTTGTTCTAGACTTGACGCCTGAAACTGAAGGAAACGCGAATGGTGTCGGAACTGCAGATTTCACGACACAACGTCTAATCGATAAAACAGATTGGGATGCGACGTATGCGAATGGTCTCACATCAACAGTCGTCGCACCAACGAAAGCTGCAACGACGTTGAAGAATGACCGCCTAGCTTTAAAAGCAGCGATTAAGACTTGTAATATTTTCGATTTCACTAAGGTTAAAATGGTACGCATCAAAAACACATTGGAACTTAGCGAGATTGAAGTGTCGGAAGCTTTATTGAACGAAGTTGAAAGTAATGAAAACCTAACGAAGGTATCAGAGCTATATGAATTGACGTTTGATGATGAAGGTAACTTAGCGTAAACGCTGAACTATACAGATAGAGGAGATTTTACAATGGGAAAATTATTTGATTTGACTGGGAAAACAGCTGTTGCAATTGGTGGAAACAGCGTATTGGGGTCATCCATGGTTAAAGGATTGGCGGACCAAGGCGCGCAAATTGCTGTAGTTGGCCGTAATTTAGAAACAGCGGAGAAAGTTGTACAAGAAATTATCGGAAAAGGTGGAAAAGCGAAAGCGTTCCGCGCAGATGTTGTTTCAAAGGAATCACTTGAAAACGTAGCAACTGAAATTGAAGCGTGGTCAGGCGGTTGGGATATTTTATTGAATGCGCCGGGAACGAATAGTCCGACACCGTTCTTTGAAATTGAAGAAGATGAGTGGGATCATATTTTAGATGTTAACTTAAAAGGCATCATGTTAACAACGCAAGTATTTGCGAAGAAAATGATTGATCAAGAAAGAAAAGGCAGCATCATTAATATTTCATCTGTATCTTCAACGACACCGCTTTCTAGAGTATTTACGTACTCTGTTTCAAAAGCAGGCGTTAATAATATGACACAATTTTTGGCACGCGAATTTGCGCCTTACGGCATTCGTGTCAATGCAATTATTCCTGGATTCTTCCCAGCGGAGCAAAACCGTAAAATCTTGAGTGAAGAAAGAATCGAATCCATCATGGGCCATACACCGATGAATCGTTTCGGTGATCCTGAAGAGTTAGTCGGTACGGCAGTTTGGTTAGCATCCGACAAAGCATCTAGCTTTGTTACGGGAACGCTGATTCGCGTTGACGGTGGATTTGGAAGTATGACAATTTAAGTTTGAACCTAAGCTTTGGAGTAAAATCCAAAGCTTCTTCTTTATTAATATTGAATTTTTATATGTGGAAGGGAAGAAATCACAATGAAAAAAGATTTAGTGCTCGCATTAGATATTGGAACGACAAGTGCAAAAGCGGTACTTTTTGAATTAGATGGGAAGTTAGTTGCGTCGGCTGAAAGAATGGTCACTTCTAATTATCCCCAAACAGATTGGGTCGAACAAGATCCTATTGAAATTGAAAGGGCTTCTGTCGGTGCTATTAATGATTGCATGAAGAAGTCGAATCGTAAAAAAGAAGATGTGTTAACGTTAGGGATTTCTTGTGCCATGCATTCATTGATTTGTGTGAACGAAAACTATGAACCGCTTTCTCAAGCTATAATTTGGGCAGACGGCCGAAGTAACGAGCAAGCCAAAAACCTTAGAGAAACCGTTGGCGATAGCATTTATGCCAATACGGGACTTCCAAATCATCCAATGTCACCGCTAAGTAAATTGCTTTGGATGAAAGAAACGAATTTCGAACCGTATAAACAAGCCGGCTATTTTATTTCCGTAAAAGAATACGTTCTTCAAAAGTGGTTTGGTCGCAGCATCATTGATTATTCAATGGCATCCGCTACAGGGTTATTTAATATGAAGACATTCGATTGGGATGAAGAAGCACTCGAACTCGCGGGTGTTAACAGAAACCAACTTTCGCGGATTGTGCCGCCGACAGAAATGCTTACTAGAATTAAAGAGGATATTGCTGAAGAGATGGGTATTTCAAGTGAGATGCCATTTGTCATCGGTTCTGCAGATGGTCAATTGGCGAATCTCGGAAGCGGGGCCATTAATCCGGGCGAAGTGGCGATATCCGCTGGGACGAGCGGAGCAATTCGACAAATGATTAAAGGTTTTGAAGTCAGTGATAGCCAAGAAACATTTTGTTATGCTTTCACTGATGAATTGTCAATCCTCGGGGGACCCACAAATAACGGTGGAATCGCCTTGCAGTGGTTGAAAGAACTTATCGATTATCAGGGCAGCTTTGACGAATTAACTGCAGAAGCAGAGAAAGTTGCTCCAGGTGCAGAAGGCGTGTTGTTTTTACCGTATATTAACGGGGAAAGAGCTCCGATATGGAAGCAAGAAGCTAAAGGTAACTTCTTTGGACTTTCCATTACACATAAAAAAGAACACTTAGTTCGTGCTGTTTTGGAAGGGATTACGTATAATCTATACCATATCGGGAAAGCGCTTGAAGATAAGGTCGGCGAACCCGAGAAAATATTCGTCAACGGCGGTTTAGCTCAATCTCCACTATGGGTGCAAATGCTTGCTGATGTATTTGGGAAAGATGTCTATGTATCCGAAAGTCACCATAGTGCGGCTTGGGGAGCGGCATGGACAGCGTTGGTCGCGATGGGTAAGGTGGATTCATTTGAAGAAATCAAACAGAATATCCCGATTGAAGCGATCATCAAACCAAATCTAGATAATCATAAAATCTATGCAAAAGCATTTGAAAAGTATAGTGGAATTGCGAGCGACTTATCGAAGTACTTTTAACGTAATAGAGGGTGAAAATAGATGGAAGACATTTTGAAGCAAGTTCAACAAGGCACGTTAACCGTTGAAGAAGCCAAAATAAAGTTGGCTACATATGAAAACCTGGGATTTGCGAAAGTAGATCATCATCGTAAAAAACGTCAAGGATTTCCTGAAACGATTTACGGGGAAGGGAAATCTGCTGAGCAAATTTCAGCCATCATTTCCGCAATCCGCGCGAATAATGATTATGTATTAGTGACGCGGATTACTGAAGAAAAATCGGTTGAAGTGCAAAAAAATCATCCCGATTTACTTTATAATAATCAAGCTCAAATTTTGCATTCTCTACGACGGAGCGAAGATATATTCGGCACGGGATATATTGCGGTTGTCTGCGCGGGCACATCAGATTTACGAGTTGCTGAAGAAGCTGCTGTTACTGCAGAAGTATTCGGCTGTGAAGTTCGTCGTTTTTATGATGTTGGGGTAGCTGGAATTCATCGTCTTTTTGATAATATCGATGAAATTCAAAATGCGACCGTTTCAATCGTAGTTGCGGGAATGGACGGTGCTCTGCCAAGTGTTGTCGGCGGACTTGTTTCACACCCTGTCATTGCGGTACCGACAAGTGTCGGTTACGGAGCAAGTTATAATGGTTTAGCCGCATTGTTGACGATGCTGAATTCTTGTGCATCCGGCATCAGTGTTGTAAATATCGATAATGGATTTGGCGGCGCTTATAATGCGGCATTGATCCATAAATTGGCGCAGCGAAAAGAGGAGGGGTGACAGCATGAGTGCTAAACACCCTCCAAATCATGCTCATATAGATCAAGAAATGTTTAAAATGGAAGTCAATCTGGATGATATTTCAGGGGAAATCCTAGGCTATTTAATGGATTTATTGATCGAGTCTGGTGCTAATGATGTTTATTACACTTCGATTTATATGAAGAAAAACAGACCGGGTATTTTGCTTCAATTATTATGCTCCGGGGAAAATCTCGATAAGATGAAGCGAATCTTATTCACGGAAACGACAACTCTTGGGGTACGTTATTATCCTTTAACGGTGCATCGTACGGAGAGAAGGTTTCGAAAAGTGTCAACGAAGTGGGGAGAAGTGACCGTTAAAGAAGGCATTTATGAAGGAAAAGTCATTCAGTGCTCGCCGGAATATGAAGAATGTAAGAAAATCGCCGAACATCATAAGGTTCCGCTAAAAAAGGTATATGAACAGGTGTGGAAGCAGTTGATCGAGTAATTCAGGTTATAGAATTACTCGAAAGGCATCAAGGGGGAAGGGGAACACTTGATGGAACTATTTATCATTCTTAAAGACATTATATTGCCGATATTCGTGATCATGGCATTAGGTTTTGTGATGCAGACGAAATTCGATTTGAACATTCAAACGTTAGCCAGATTGAGTATTTACTTTCTCGTTCCGGGTTTCATTTTCGTAAAGTTATATAGCACGAATATCTCACTCAACTTGTTTGGAAAGATATTGCTCTTTTTCATTCTATATGTTGTAATTCTTTTTGTGATTTCTCATTTTATCGGGAATGCTCTCGGTTTGGAAAAAGGGGAGAAAACTACTTTTTCCAACAGTACCATGTTTTTCAATTCGGGTAATTACGGGGTTCCTGTAAATGATTTAGTGTTCAAAAGTGATCCGTTGGCGATGTCGATTCAAGTTATTATGCTGACATTGCAAAACATCTTTCTTTTTTCGTATGGTATTTTTTCTTTGCAATCTATTAAAGTAGGGAAATTGAAGGCTGCACTTGGCTATTTTCGAATGCCTGTTTTGTATGCGATGTTGGCAGGGGTATTATTAAATGTTTACAACGTTCCGATCCCGTCGTTCATTTGGGTTCCGGCAAATTATATCGCAGATGCGATGATT
The DNA here is from genome assembly GCF_018309085.1 of Sporosarcina sp. Marseille-Q4063. Taxonomy (GTDB): domain Bacteria; phylum Bacillota; class Bacilli; order Bacillales_A; family Planococcaceae; genus Sporosarcina. The sequence goes on from NZ_CP070502.1 coordinate 3,496,100, forward strand.
GCCATGGCATTATTTACATTAGGCGCGCAGGTTGCCAAGATTAAGTTTTCGACTGGTTTGACGACGGTTTATTATAGTTTGGCTCTTAGACTAGCGATTGGCCCGTTAATTGCGTTATCGATTATATACATATTTAAAGTGGACGGAATCGTGGCTCAAGCATTATTAATCGGGTCGGCAATGCCTACGTCAGTCAATAGTGCGGTTATTGCTGAGGAATACAATAATCATCCAGATTTGGCGGCACAGATCGTGTTGTTCTCGACGTTGTTTAGTGCGATTACGGTTACGCTTGTTATTTATTTGGCTAGGTTTTTATTTTGATAAATTGATATTAAAACCAAGTACTTGAGAGAATAACCAGTACTATGCTTTTCTAGCTAAACCGTCGATATCCGTTCCGGGCGGACGCTTTCCTGCGGGCGAGCGTCGAAAAGCCGAAAGATGCAGTTCAATCTTTCCCTGCCGCTTCCTTCGCTACGCTCTGTCCAGGGTCTCGACTAAGGAAAGAGTGAACTTCTCTTTCGCACTTCGCTTTATTCCGCGGGAGTCGCCACCCTGTACTCCAATCAACTGAAAATTCCATTTTACATAGAAAGTAATTTAGTTCGCTTTCCACAATTTACAAGAGTGTAGAAAAAGAAGGTAACTCCCATATGTTTCATGGAGTTACCTTCTTTTGTCTGTTATTATATTTTCAATCGCAGTGCTGATTCGATTGCTGTTCCGACGCCGTCGAATTCGTTTGTTGTTGTTACAGATTTGCATGCGTCTTTGATTTCCTGAGGAGCATTGCCCATTGCAACTGAATGTCCAGCGACTTTCAACATGGATAAGTCGTTATAGTTATCACCAATGGCCATAACGTTTTCCATAGCAATTCCTTTAGACTTGGCAAGCCGCTCCAATGCGATTCCTTTTTGTGCATTGATATTGGTAATCTCGAGGTTGCCCGCTCCTGAGGAACTGACAGCAAGTCCAGTTATTGATTTAAGTGCTTGTCTTGCATTATCTAAATGAATCTTATTAAATGACGTACCAAAGATTTTATTGATTTCTTGTTTATGTTTTTCAATGATAGGCGCTAAAGAAGGAACTTCCTTCACTAAACCAATTTCTACTCTATTCATGACTTCTGCACGTATGTCATCAATCGGAGGAACTTGATTTGCGGCTAGCGCTAGTTGAACAAAAGTATCAATTTGGTCTTCAATACTTTTCGTGTATACTGTTTTACCGATAAATAATTGATAATCGATTGTCTGTTCTTCTAAAATCGATACGATTTTATCTATTTCACTTTCGGCTAAATAAGTAGCGGAAAGCAATTCTCCATCATTTTTTCGAACTTCTGCACCGTTCAAGCAAATGAACGGGACCGTCAAACCTTCATCAGTTACGGGATAATAAGCTTCTGAAAAACTTCTCCCCGTTGCAATCACTACTTCGATTCCACGTGACTGTGCTTCAAGTATCGCTTCTTTATTTTTCTTGCTTATCGTATGATCGGGACCTAGTAAAGTACCGTCCATATCGATGGCTATTAAACGTACCACAGTTAATCACCTTTTCTATTTACAGTAGGGATTGATGATATCAATGAAATTCCCCGAAATCAAACAAATTGCTTATCTGAAGCTGGTTACGCTGTTAACTAAATACCGTCTTTAGCAAGAGAAAGCGAAGAGTATATGATATAATTAAGATGATTGCCCTAGCCAACTAGGCCTGGGGTGTTAAAGTTCCTTTGCATATTAACCTGAGGGGGTTGTTCGTGTGAGCTGGAAAATTGAAGCAGAAAAATGGCTTAATCAAGAAGCGTTAGAGGAAACATTAAAGCAACAACTGGAATTAGAAAAAAATAATGAGAAATTAATGGAAGATAGCTTTTATAGAAACTTGTCGTTTGGAACGGCCGGTCTCCGGGGCGAACTCGGATTCGGGACAAACCGGATGAATATCTATACGGTCAGAAAAGCCGCACAAGGGCTTGCTGCATATATAAGGAGTTGCGGTGAAGAAGCAGCAGAAAGAGGCGTCGCCATTGCTTACGACTCAAGGCATCAATCACCTGAATTCGGTCTTGAAGTCGCAAAAGTACTAGGGAATAACGGCATCAGATCTTATTTGTTTTCAAAATTACAATCGACTCCATTGTTATCTTTTACAGTCCGAGAATTAAATACATTTTCAGGCGTTGTGATTACTGCAAGTCATAATCCCGCTGAATATAATGGCTTTAAAGTTTACGGGGAAGACGGCGGTCAAGTCGCGTTAGAAGCTGCAAATGCAATTACAGAACATGTAGAAAGTATTGAAGATATATTTTCAGTTGAAGTAATGGATGAATCAACCCTATTAGATGAGGGCTTACTAACTTATTTAGGCGCTGACATGAGCGAGCGTTATACGGATCAGCTACGCGGTATCCTTATTGAGGGCGATTATGATAAGAGCCTGTCGATTGTTTATTCGCCATTACATGGAGCCGGTGGGGAATTGGTATGTAAGGGACTAGAAGCGGCTGGATTCGAGAATGTTACAGTCGTTGCTGAGCAAGCAATTCCGGACCCTGATTTTTCAACTGTAAAATATCCAAACCCGGAAGAATCAAAAGCATTTGATTTAGCGCTTCCATATGGCCATAAAGTAAATGCGGACATACTAATTGCGACAGATCCTGATGCTGATCGAATGGGCTTGGCTGTTTTAAATAAAACCGGCGAATACGTGTTTCTGACAGGTAACCAAATTGGCGCACTGTTATTAAGCACTTTATTGGAAGATAAGAAAAACCAAAACTCGCTACCCAACAATGGCGTCGTTATTAAATCAATCGTGACGTCGGAACTTGGACAGGCGATTGCAGACAGTTATGCTGTGAAAATGATGAATGTGTTGACTGGATTTAAGTTCATTAGTGAAGAAATCGAGAAGTTCCACGAGACAAAAGAGTCCATTTTCCTATTTGGCTATGAGGAAAGTTTCGGTTATTTAATCGGCGACTTTGTGCGGGATAAGGACGCGGTTCAGGCATCTGTATTGATTGCCGAAGCGGCGGCGCGGTACAAAGAAAAAGGTTTGACTTTACTGGATGGACTCGACGCGTTGTATGAAGAACATGGGTATTATCAGGAAGCATTGGAATCGTTAACGTTAAAAGGTAAATCCGGCATGGCTGAAATTGAAAAGATCATGAATTACTTTGGATCAGATGACTTTTTGAATGAATTTCCGCAAACTATCGCAGTTGTCGAGGATTATTCCACTGGAGAGGTTGTTCATCATGAAACCGGAACAACTCATCAACTTGACTTGCCGAAATCGAATGTCCTAAAATTTATAACACCCGATAATTCATGGTTTTGTATCCGTCCGTCTGGGACTGAACCAAAAATCAAGTTCTACTTTGGTGTAAAAGGTGAAACAAAAGCCGAAAGTGATACACTATTAATTGACATAAAAAATGCTGTCATGCGAGTCGTTGAAACGCTGACGACTACGTGAAAAAATATAGAAGTGAGGAATGCTAAAATGGCACAACCATTAACATTGACACAATCATATAAAACTACAGAAGAACTTGTGGCTCTTTACGGAGAACAAGTGAAGAAAATCCATGAGGACATGAAAGCTGGCACTTCTATAGGTGCTGAATTTTTAGGATGGCAAAGCCTCCCACACGAAGCGCCAGAGTTGGAAAACGTGTTGGAAGTAGCAGCGAAGATCCGTAAACAGGCTGAGGTCGTTGTCGTTATCGGGGTTGGAGGTTCTTATTTAGGCTCAAAAGCTGTTAAAGATGCACTAGCGCCTTATTTCGAAAAGAAATCAGATGATCCTGAAATTCTTTTTGCAGGACAAAACTTAAGCGGAACTTACATGAAACAGTTATTGAATCATCTTGAAGGAAAAGAAGCGGCGGTAATTGTCATTTCGAAATCTGGTACAACGACAGAACCAGCCATCGCATTCCGAATCCTCCTTGAGTATATGGAAAATCGCTACGGAGAATCTGTCAATGAAAGAATCGTTGCCATTACAGACAAATCACAAGGTGCGCTTAGAGAGTTAGCAGATCGCTCAGGTTTTTCATCCTTCATCGTTCCAGATGATGTCGGCGGACGTTTTTCAGTATTTACACCTGTGGGCCTTCTTCCACTGGCAGTAGCGGGAGTCGATATTGAACAATTACTTTCAGGTGCAAAAGCCGCTGTAGAAGATTTTGCAAGTGCAGATATTGCTTCGAATAAAGCCTATGAATATGCAGCAGTTCGTAACCAACTGTTGTCAGAAGGGTATAATATTGAGATTTTGGCTAGCTTTACACCGCGTTTCGCGACATTCCACGAGTGGTGGAAACAACTTTTCGGTGAAAGTGAAGGAAAAGACGGCAAGGGAATTTACCCGGCATCTGTCGCATACCCGACCGATTTACATTCACTTGGTCAATATGTTCAAGATGGTCGACGTGAACTCTTCGAAACGTTTATCCAATTTGCGGAATCAGCAGAGGACTGCGGAATCCCGACATCTGATGAAAACTTGGATGGTTTAAATTATTTATCGGATAAATCCATGAATGAAATAAACGAAGTCACAATGCATGCAACAATGCAAGCTCATAGAGATGGCGGCGTTCCAATCATCCATTTAAATGTCGGTAAACACGACGCATACCATATCGGATACCTAATTTACTTCTTTGAAGCAGCTTGTGCGATGAGCGCCTACTTATTAGGCGTCAATCCTTTCGACCAGCCAGGCGTTGAAGAGTATAAGAAGAACATCTTTAGAATGCTTGAAAAACCGGGATTTGTTGAGGAGAAGTAAGGGATATTCTAGATGAAGTCCTAAATTAAAAGTGAAAAGTGACAACCAAGGGGGATTTACCTTTGGTTGTTATTTTGATACTGAACACACAAACCTTCGCATTAAACTTAAGCAGACAATTAAATTCTCAATCTTAGTGCAGAGTATTTGGGGCTCTATGGTGATAAACAAAAGGAGTGGCTGTTATTGATAGATTTCAAAAGTATTCATCATGTGAGTTTGTCTGTAACTGATTTAGAAAAGGCCAAGCAATTTTATGGCGAAATACTTGGTTTAAAGGAAATTAATCGCCCAAACTTTGATTTCCCTGGTGCTTGGTACAAAATCGGCAATCAACAGCTTCATTTGATTGTTTTTCAGGATTCTGAAACACTTCGAAATAATCGACAGGTGGAAACAAAGGATGGCCATTTCGCAATAAGGGTCCATGATTACTATCAAACTTTGGCGTACCTGAAAGATAAAGGTGTTCAAGTTACTGAGAATCCAAATAGTACGAGCGGTTTCGCGCAGATTTTTTGCACGGATCCAGATAATAATTTAATAGAATTTAACGTTGACCAAGCATCATTAAACTAAAATAGCAAAATAACGCATGCGGTTTCCCTTTGGAAATCACATGCGTTATTTTTAAAGAACTAATTAACTAATTATTAACTACCCCAGTTCTACGTCAGGCAAAAAAGTAACAAAGTTACATTGTTTTGCAAATTATGGTGATTCACCGTTAAATATACATGCTTTATATAAAGAGTAATAAGGAGTAAGTATGTTATTATTAGTGTGATAATAGAAAACTTAATAAAGAGGCGTTCCCATGATTAATCAATTAAGAAAAGTTTACTCATCCCTAATCATATATAATGAAGGGAAAAATAAAATAGAGCAAAATCATAAATGGTTTGTTACCGAAAACCATGAAGTTATTGGCATTCATGAAGATGAATTAACCTCAAAAGATATTTCTTTATTGGAGGCCTTTTTGGTTCCTTATAATATAGAGCTTCCTGTTTTGACTGCTGAGGAAGAAAAGTGGAGACAAGTTATCGAATCAAAGGAATCAAATGAAAGTGAAACCGATTTGGATTCCCCATTTCGATTTGTTTATTTTTTTATCTCCGAAAACCAAATTAGTCCCAACTTATTTAATGATGCCATCCATGAGTTATTTGTTAAAAAAGTGCCTATCTTGTGGCAAAATGGAAGTGAAGGAATCATTATTGAAAAGCAGCAAGATAGTGATGAGAATCTATCCTATGATCAAATCATTGATGTTCTTATGAGTGACCTTTATGTTAATATCAATTTTTTCGTAGGTCCTTTTAGAAAAGATTTGAAGGAAATCAATCATCATTTTGATACGTTGTCGCAAGACGCTAAAATAGTGTTTGGCTATACGAATAAGCCTGTTGTTACCTATGTCGATGCAATCCCGTACTTACTTATCCATCAAACAGAACCGGAGTTGCGCGTGGAAATAAGTAAAACGATTTTACAAGAATATCTTGATGATGAAGATACGCTGAAAATGCTTGAAACTTTTGTTCAATGTAATTTAAATATTTCAGAAACCGCGAAGGAACTTTATATGCATAGAAACAGTTTGCAATATAGACTGGATCGTTTCTTGGAGAAGACGGGCATCGACGTTCGTCAATTTCAACATGCCATGTCGGTTTATCTTGCGATGTTAGCAAGGAAATGAGATTAATTTAAACATGGACAAATTTCCTACAGGTAAACTTGCACACATTTCCTACAGGAAAATGTGCACACATTTCCTACAGGAAAATGTGCACACATTTCCTACGGGAAAATGTGCACAGTAACTATCTGAAACTTTGTGCATATCTACCATTACTATAATCCAACCAATCTTGTATGCTTAAGACAGTTAATGAAAGCACTTACATACTTGGAGGGAATACAAATGGCAGAGCTTAGATTAGTAGGAATCAAGAAAGTTTATGACAAAGATGTTGTATCCGTTAAAGATTTTAATCTAGAAATTCGCGATAAAGAGTTTTTAGTATTAGTAGGTCCATCAGGTTGCGGTAAATCTACGACACTTCGTATGATTGCTGGTTTAGAAGAAATCACTGAAGGTGATCTCTACATTGGTGATAAACGTGTAAACGATGTTGCGCCAAAAGACCGAGATATCGCGATGGTATTCCAAAACTACGCACTTTATCCGCATATGGATGTTTACAACAATATGGCGTTTGGTTTAAAACTTCGTAAGTTTAAAAAAGATGAAATTAAAAAGCGCGTAGATAATGCAGCTAAAATCTTGGGACTTGAAGAACTTCTTGACCGCAAACCGAAAGCGCTTTCAGGTGGTCAGCGTCAGCGTGTTGCACTTGGACGAGCTATTGTTCGTGATGCTGAAGTATTCCTAATGGATGAGCCGCTCTCTAACTTGGATGCTAAATTACGTGTTCAAATGCGTGCGGAAATTCAAAAATTACACGCTCGTCTTCAAACGACAACTGTTTATGTTACGCATGACCAAACAGAAGCGATGACAATGGCTACACGCCTAGTTGTAATGAAAGACGGTATTATCCAGCAAGTAGGAGAACCAAAAGAAGTTTATGATTATCCGAATAATATTTTCGTTGGTGGATTCATCGGTTCACCTGCTATGAACTTCTTAAACGGTAAAATCGAAGGCAACCAATTTGTAATGGGTGACGTAAAAGTTGAAATTCCAGAAGGAAAACTTAAAACACTTCGCGATCAAGGTTATATTGGTAAAGATATCGTTCTAGGTATTCGTCCAGAAGATATCCATGACGAGCCACTTTACCTTAAATCATCACCGCAAACAGAATTCAAAGCTTATATTGAAGTTGCTGAGTTAATGGGATCGGAAATTGTTCTTTACTCTAAAGTAGATGACCAAGACTTCGTTGCGCGTGTAGACGCACGTTTCAATGCAACAGCTGGTCAAACAATCGACTTCGCATTTAACCTAAGCAAAGCGCATTTCTTCGACAAAGAAACGGAAGAGCGCATTAAATAATCGTGTTAACCCGCCAACAGGAAGTTTCCTGTTGGTTTTTTCGTTTGTCTTCAGTTTTCACGAGCGCTAAATGGATGCCTTTGCTAGGTACTTATGATAATATAGATTACTGGGAATGATATAAAACACCAGAATCACAAATATAAATTATAATGAAGGAGTTTGGATAAAATGGTAGAAAAACAATTTAAAGTAATCGACGCGACGGGGATTCATGCACGTCCAGCATCTATGTTGGTAAGCGTAGCTAATAAGTATCAGTCTGATATAAATTTGATTCACAATGATAAGAAAGTTAACCTAAAATCAATTTTAGGCGTTATGTCTCTTGGAATTGGTATGGGGGAAGAATTTAAAATCAGTACGGAAGGATCCGACGAACAGGACGCACTTGAAGCCCTGGAAAAAACGTTGAAAAGTGAAGGTCTAGCTGAATAATGAGCGTATTACAAGGAATTGCTGCGTCAAGCGGGATTGCAATTGCAAAAGCATATTGTCTTGTAGAACCTGATTTGACTTTCAGCAAAAAAACTATTGATGATATAGAAAAAGAAGTCGAACGTTTTCAGTCTGCCATAGCGATTACGAAAGGCGAACTGGAATCAATCCAGGAAATCGCTAAAAAAGAGCTTGGCGCCGACGAAGCGGCTATTTTTGATGCGCATTTATTAGTCTTAACGGACCCAGAACTAATCGGGCCAATTGAAGATAAAATTAAAACAGAACAAGTAAATGCTGAATATGCATTGGAAGAAACGACGGATATGTTCATTATGATGTTCGAACAAATGGATAATGAATATATGCAGGAACGTGCTGCTGATATTCGCGACGTTAGAAAACGAATTCTTTCTCATTTACTTGGCGTAAAAGTAGTGAATCCGAGCGAGATTTCCGAGGAAGTCGTCATTATCGCTGAGGATTTAACGCCATCTGATACGGCTCAATTGAACCGTAATTTCGTTAAAGGATTTGCGACTGATATCGGAGGAAGAACATCCCACTCCGCTATCATGGCTCGTTCATTAGAAATTCCGGCGGTTGTTGGAACTAGTGACGCTACAGAAACGATTAAAGACGGCGACATTATTATTGTCGATGGTCTGAACGGAAAAGTTCATATTAATCCGACCGAGGAAGTTATTGCTGAGTACAAAGTAGAGCAAGAAAACTTTGAAAAGCAAAAATTGGAATGGGCGAAATTAGTTGACGAAAAAACTGTAACGGCTGATGGCCATTATGTTGAATTAGCTGCAAATATTGGTACGCCTGAAGATTTAGAAGGCGTTACGAATAACGGCGGAGAAGGAATAGGTCTGTATCGTACAGAATTTTTGTATATGGGTCGCGACCAACTTCCGACAGAAGACGAGCAATATGAAGCGTATAAAAAAGTGCTTGAAGGAATGGATGGAAAGCCGGTCGTTGTGCGCACACTTGACATCGGCGGCGATAAAGAACTACCATACTTGAATCTTCCTACAGAAATGAATCCATTTTTAGGATTCCGTGCGATTCGTTTATGTTTGGAAGAACTCGACATTTTCCGTACGCAATTACGAGCGTTACTACGAGCTAGTACGTATGGTAACTTGAAAATCATGTTCCCGATGATTGCAACACTGGAAGAATTCCGGGAAGCAAAAGCGATCCTTGAGGAAGAAAAAACTGCACTCAAAGCTAATGGAACTACTATTTCTGAGGACATTGAACTTGGAATTATGGTAGAAATCCCATCGACAGCTGTACTAGCAGATCAGTTTGCGAAAGAAGTAGATTTCTTTAGCATCGGAACAAATGATTTGATTCAATATACAATGGCAGCTGACCGTATGAATGAACGCGTTTCTTATTTATACCAACCTTATAACCCGGCTATTTTACGTTTGGTTAAAATGGTTATTGATGCTTCCCATCGTGAAGGGAAATGGACTGGTATGTGCGGCGAAATGGCCGGAGATGAAATTGCGATTCCACTCTTACTTGGTCTAGGACTCGATGAGTTCTCAATGAGTGCGACATCGATCTTAAAAGCGCGAACGCAAATTAAAGATTTGAAGAAGAGCGATATGGAAGAGCTTGTGAACGAAGCGCTACAAATGGGAACTGCTGACGAAGTCATGCAAGCCGTTAAAAATCGCTGTAATATCTAAGATTCATAAGCATCGCCAAGAACAATAAGTTCTTGGGCGATGCTTTTTTGCATTTAAATGAAAAGAATTGTGTATTTGTGTATTAGTTTGTCGAATATTGTGATAACATAGAGGTAACTTGAAAAAAATTGTATAATACCCGTAAAAGGAGGGTTTCGAATGCTTCCAGTGTTGAATAAAAGAAAGAAACTAGAAAAGTACTTAGAGCAAGAGAAATATTCATACCCTGAAGTATTTGAAAACTCTCCGGACATCATTTTATTCATCATCGATATGGATGGTCTAATCGTCAAAATTCGGGGAAAGCATGATCAGTTATTCGGTATGGAATATGAGCGTATTGTCGGGAAAAAATATAGTAATTTTGTATTTGAACCAGATTTACACAAAGTGCAGAAATATCGTTTTAAAGGATTGAAGGAAGGGCCGCAGTCTTTCGATTTCAGGATTATGAATACCAATGGCAACCTCATCAATATCGATATAACCCTTGTCCCCATCAAAAAAAATAACGAGATTCTTGGTTTCTATGGATTAACCCATAATGTTTCGGAAAAGGTAACTTTACAGAATTTCATTCGAAAAAAGAGTGAGAAAATCAACTCTTTGATTCATCATGCGCATGAAATCATCGGCATCATCAATCGGGACGGAGTAATCGTCATTGAAAACCCGTCGATTGAAGAGAAACTCGGGTATAAAGTTGAAGAGATTTCGGGAAGAAATATTTTGGAATTAATTCATCCAGATGATCGAGGTTTTTTTAGTGTCAAATTTGAAGAAGTTATTAAAAGGCCAAATACACCATTTACAATTGAACTCCGGATAAAACATAAAAAGGGCGAGTGGCGAAATTTTGAAGTAGTCTGCACTAACCTACTCAATAACTCCAATATTTCCGGCGTCATTTGCAATTTTCTCGATGTAACTGAAATTAAAAATCAGCAGCTTGAAATTCAAAAGATGGCTTACCGGGATGATCTAACTGGATTGCCGAATCTACGCGCATTTGAAAAACGATTGGACGAGGTAATACATGCTGCAGAACACCAAAAATATGCAATTATTCATCTAAATTTAGATGGATTTAGATTTTTAATGGATTTGATCGGTCGTGAAATTGCCAATAAATTATTGGTTAAAATTGCAGCAAAAATCCAAAGTCAATTAGATTCCTCTATTAATTTACTTGCCAGAATAAACGAAGATGAATTCGCGATTTTAACAACTGGAATCCATGAGACAGTGATAATAGAACAAATTGCCAATGATATTCTCCAGATATTCAAACGTTCATTTAATGTAAATAGTTATAATCTCGTTATAACAATTCGGATGGGCATTAGTATTTATCCGGAATCCGGTAAAACTTCCACTATATTAATGAAAAATGCTAGTTTGGCATTATATTTAGCCAAAAAGGAAAGTGGAGGGAATTACCAGATTTTTTCTCCGAGTGCAAATGTCGGTACATATAAGATTTTTTCCTTAAGAAATGAACTTCAGCAAGCGCTCGAGAACAATCAATTTGTAATCTATTACCAACCAATCATAAATGTCTCAACGAAGGAAATAGATAGTGTTGAAGCGTTACTGCGTTGGAATCATCCCGATTGGGGAATAGTGCCGCCGAATGAATTCATCCCGTTTGCCGAGGAGTCGGGGGCAATCATTCAAATTGGCGAATGGGTGTTGAATAATGTTTGTAGAAGAGTCAGTTCGTGGCATAAGGCCGGCTATCCCATACGAGCATCCGTAAATTTATCTATTGTTCAGTTTCTGCAGCCTGACTTGGTCAAAATGATTGATTGCATATTAGAGGAAAACGATCTTGATTCAAAGTGGTTGACGATTGAAATTACGGAAAGCACGACAATTGAACAAGAAGAGAAAATGTTTGATAAGCTAAACCAACTTCGGAAGCTCGGCGTTCAAATTGCGCTTGACGATTTTGGTACAGGCTATGCTTCTTTTAATAAATTAATTGAAATCAAACCATCAATCTTGAAGTTGGATAGTGCACTCATACAAGGCATACCTACTGAGAAAGTTAGCACGGAAATTGTAACGTCAATCATCCAATTAGCGCATAGACTCTCGATAAAAGTCGTAGCAGAAGGGGTGGAGACAGTCGAGCAAGAAAGATTCGTCGCTGATTTGGCTTGTGATTGGGTTCAAGGATATCTTTATAGTAAGGCTGTTCCGCCAAGAAAGTTTTTTAAAATGCTTGAGGGGCAATTAGGCATCACAAGCGAAAATAATATGAACCAAGAAAAAAGTAAAAATTTCATTATAGAATTTCAGTATCCACTAGAAGCAATGATGACGATTGCTGAATTAAACGGACGAAAAGTTCAGTTAGGAAATAAGAAAGTATTATTGGAAAATATTGAACCTGATCGACTGTGTTTTCTATCCACTGTAAAACTTCCGGTGGGAACCGAAATGCTTTTGAAGTTTCAAATGAAAATCATGGGTGAACAACTGACACTTTTCGGAAAGATTGTTTGCGGCTCGGAACAGGAATATATTCACCAATATGAAGTTAAGTTGATTATTGAAGAAAAGAATCGTGATTTCCTGATCAAACAACTTGATAAACTCTATCTCGAATTAAATAATGAATCACTGATAACTGGGCACTCATTTATTACGGAGAGTCCGAGCGATTATTTTAAGAAATAATAAAAAGAAGCCGATGATTTTTTTCGGCTTCTTTTTTGTTTAACTTAATCTTTTTTCCAACTTTCAGGAGAAAAATCCATGCTATCAAATACTTCTCCTGCTTCAAATCGCATGGCTCCATCATTACTATCTTTATTTCTTTTTTCATCGTTAGTCTTCAATATTTTATTTTTGATGTCTTGGGCCTTATCATGCTTGGATTTATTATTCTTTTTCATTAAGATTAATCCCTCCTTTATTAATATGTTTTCCAATTAATAAAGAAATATTCTTTTAAAAAATGGCATCACCGTGACGACAATTTTTGGTACGAAAGAATAGTAATGGAAAATATAGAGGTGGCTGTATGATTTGGTTTATAGAAGTGCTGATAAGAGCTTCCGATTGCAGCAGACAATCTAGAAGAAAGGAATATTGGATGTACTGGTTTTTTGGCTGGTTGTTGATGAAATTGCTATTTTGACTGGCTTAATCGGGATTATTCTAATAACTCCTAGCCTGTCAGTTTTGTTTCGCAGGCTTCATGATACTAGTAGAATGCGTGGTGGATATTGATTGGTTTGATTTCATTTGTCGATGCCATCGTTCTATTCGAATTTACAGTGTTGCACAGCGGGCTAGGATCAAACAAGTATGGAAGAATCCGAAGAATACTTATTAAAAGAAAAAGAAAAAGCCCCATTCAGGGCGTGTGGAAAGAGTTATGAAGAAAGCTTTAATGTATTGATCGAAGTGCGACGACGGATTTCACTTTCCAACAGAAGAATGAAGTCGGAGCTTAAATTTAATTCAATGGCTTTAAAATAGGATTCAATCAAAAAATGATCCGATAATTTACTCACTTTAGAATTTCACCTCCTAATATTGAAATCGAGTACTATTTGATGTTCGCTTAGAATATATTGATAAGTATTCTATCTATATTTATAATCTATCAGAATTGATTAATTAGAACAACCGTTCCTTTATCCACAGGAAGTGGGGGATATCCTGTGGATTGTTTGTTTACAATGTGTGTAAAAGTAAGAAAGAGTAGCGGCAAAGTGTTACCAACCTTATCCACAGATGTTAAAAAACCAAGACTTTTGTCGAAAAATAAAGTTGATTATTTAGTTTTATTGGTTCTAAATTGAAAGATTCTGTTTCCGGGGTAAAAAGCATATAAAAAAACGACTCATTTCTGAGTCGTTTTTTTATTTGGTAATTACTTTAGGTGGTTAACATCGTAAACTGATACGTTGAACGATTTAGTCAGTTTAGGCATTTCATCGTAATATGCTGAAGTTTGATTCGCCACAGCAGCTCCACCTAAAATAGTTAAAATAAAAAGAATTGATAGTACTTTTTTCATCATAAGTCCTCCCATTTCTGATTTTTTCTATAAATATAACCATATCTATTCGCTTCGTTATAAAGAATAGATGATAGTTTATATTTCCTATTAGTAAAATACCATTCAGCTAGCGCAATACTATATTTATTAATGTATTGATGATCCTGAATTTTTTTAAAATGTTCTATTGCTTCAATAGCAATTTCCTCTGACAAGCCAGACTTGCTGTGAAGGGATTTGAAAAAATTAAAATGATGATAATAAGAAATGAGACTATCATCTTTTAATTGATTATATGAGAAGATACCTTTTTTACACCATTCATTCACGGATGACTTGTCATTTATTTTCGAATACTCTATTATTATGCCTAATATTGAGATTAGTTGAGTCTTCATTTCTTTTTTACTATTTATAGCTTTCATTAAAAACTCTATAGCTTCTTTACTTTTACCCATTGTGCCATATAAGGAACCAAGGTTATGATACACAAGGCCTTTTTCGCTATCTAAATTAAATTCATCGCAAAGCTGCTTTGCTTTATAATAGGATTCGAAAGCCTCTTCAAATTGATCACTTCTTTTTTGAGTAACTCCGATTAACACATAACACTCTAAAACTCGGTTCATTAAAAAATTCTCTTGAAAGAATCCAAGTGCTTTTCTAATGTGTTCTATTGCAATGAAAATACGATTGTCAGCAGTATATATTAAACCAATCATATAATTTAATTCTGCTTTTTCCCAAACATCTAAAGAAATGTCATCCACTGTATGCAAAACTTCTTCTAGATATTCAATTGCTTGTCTTCTGTTTTTTACGGAGTAATAATAAATAGCTTTCGCAACATTAAACATATATATATGTCGAGGGTTAAAGTTTGAACTGAGTTTTGTTAAATTATCAATCTCTTTTTTTCTAGTTTCTAAATCAATACCAAGAATTAGACGTAAACGTAATAGAATTAGCTGAAAAGAGTAATGGTGAGAGTCATTTTCAAATAATAGATTCTTTAATTCTAATTCTTTTAATTTTTTTATTCTAAAATCTTCATTCCGTACTGTTAAAATTTTTTTATAAGTATCCTTTAAAAAAGTTTCGATTTCAGCTTCAGATTCATAATCCTTTTCTTGAATGGTATCAATATCCATCTCCAGTTTGTTAAATAACAGGATTGCGATTTCTTCGCTGGGTGCTATTTGGTTACGTTCAATCTTTGATAAATAAGAAGGGGTACAGATTCCCCGTGCCAAAACGACTTGTTTCATTTTTTGTCTAATTCTTTCAGCCCTGATTAAATGGCCAACTTTCATAGATGGATCCCCTCTTTCTTTATAGTATAGTTCATAATCACTAAAATGTCATGTGAAATTTGATATAAGAAACTTTCTTTTGATATAGCTAAATAATACACTATTTTAGAAAAAATGTCCCAACTAGAACATGTTTAAAACCCTCTCCTCACGTGGTATCTTAAGTATAGCAAGAGAAAAGGGGTTTTGACATGCGCAGAATAGAACAAGTTTCTATAGATGAATTAGTGAAACGTGATCCTGTTCGCCGTGATGCTACTAAAGTCAGGGAAACACTAAAATTAAATTTATTAATTAATTACATTATATCATTAATTCGAGGGAGGTAAGCTTATGGCGATGAAACAGATGGAATATTCTTTTGTCAATGATACAAATAGCATGGAATTGAAAAAAATGAAACATGATTTATTGATGTTCGTTACAAAAATGAAGTCTGAAGGTTATTTGACCACGATCGACTATCAAGATCTACCTGACGTATTCGAAAATGATCAAAATAGTTATTCTGCTGTTTAATAACAAAATTCATATGTACCCAGTTTTTTATTAAATAAACTATTAGTAAGAAAGGGGTGGTAATAAACGTATGTATAAAAAGCTTGCCCTCTATTGGCACACGTTTAAGTACAATATTAATACCACCTCGTTTAAAGATTGTTTGGATTGTAAAATGAAAGCAAAAATTAAAAACAACATTGACTATCATAAAAGAAAAATACAAGAGCTTGAGTTATTAAAAGATGAAAGCACTTAATATATGAAAATCCATTGGGAACTAATCTCAATGGATTTTGTTTTTTGAAAAGTAATTTGAATTTACTAATATCTCTAGTGGATCCGTGATATTATTATAAGAACAGGTAGGAAAGGATTTGAATCATCTTGAATGCTTGTATAAACAGTACGATGGATATGTAGATTCAGAGTGAGACTATGACCGATTTAACATTTAGAAGAAGTTATGCAGGATAAACAGCTGCAAGCGCGGAATATGTTCATAACACAAAATCATCCCACAGCGGGTCTAATCAAAATGATTGGAAGTCCTTTGAAACTTTCACGGATACCAGTTGAATACAAGTATCACCCAGCGAATCATGAATAAAAACAAAGGGGAGATTACACAATGAACTTTTCATTCACGGTAGAACAAGAAATGTTGCGTAACACGGTAAGAAGTTTTGTTGATAAGGAAATCATGCCGCATATCGGTCAATGGGACCGCGCGGGGAAAACTGATCCGGCAATTTACGGGAAACTGGCGAATTTGGGGTTAATGGGTGTATGTATTCCTGAAGAATACGGTGGTAGCGGGATGGATTACAACTCATTGGCGATTGTTTGCGAAGAGTTGGAGAGAGGGGATACCGCTTTCCGGACGGCGGTTTCCGTTCATATCGGATTAAATAGCTTGACGCTCTTGCAATGGGGGAATGAAAAACAGAAACAAAAATATTTAATACCTCAAGCAAAAGGCGAGAAAATGGGGGCTTTCGGTTTAACAGAACCTGCAGCTGGCTCTGATGTGGCAGCGCTTCAAACAACGGCTGTTAAGGACGGCGATCATTATATTTTAAATGGCCAGAAAACATGGATTTCGCTCTGTGATGTTGCGGATCATTTTCTGGTGTTTGCTTATACGGGAGACCGGTCAGCAAAACATAAAGGCATATCGGCGTTCATTATAGAGCGGACTTGGGAAGGATTCTCTTCAGTCGCAACGAAAGGAAAGCTAGGAATTCGTGCGGGGAATACGGGAGAGTTGTTTTTTGAAGATGTAAAAGTCCCGAAGGAAAACTTGCTAGGTGAAGAAGGGGAAGGATTTAAAATAGCGATGGCTGCATTGGATAATGGCCGATTCACGGTAGCAGCAGGGGCTGTCGGGCAAATCATGGCTTGTATGGAAGCAAGCATTAGCTATTGTCATGAACGTAAGACTTTTGGGAAAGAAATCGGAAGGCATCAGCTTGTGCAGCAAATGATCGCGAAAATGGAAGCTGGTTTTCAGATGAGCCGTTTTCTTGTGTACCGTGCTGGTGTGTTGAAAAATGAAGGTAAACGCAATACGAGAGAGACGTCGCTCGCGAAGTGGCAGGCATGTGATTTTGCTAACCAAGCTGCAGATGATGCAGTACAGATTCACGGGGCGTACGGCTATTCTGATGAGTATCCAGTCGAACGCTATTTACGTAACTCCAAAGCGCCTGTTATCTATGAAGGTACGCGGGAAATCCATACAGTCATGCAAGCGGAGTACGTACTAGGATATCGGGAAGATAAGAAATTAAATAAAATGCTTCCGGCATGGGATAAATAAAAAATAATAATAGTAAGACCAGTCATAAGGAAATTGACTGGTCTTTTCCGTTCTTACAACTGTGAGATCTGATAGGACTTCGAAATGTCTTCACTAATTTGATTGGCAGTTGCTAAAAGAAGTGGGACATAAAATACTTCAATATTTTCTTCATTGAATCTACCGGCATGTGCTGAAATATTAATGGCTGCGATTACTTTTCCGTCTTGATTTTTAATAGGCGCTGCAATGGAATGCAGACCATCCTCAAGTTGTTGTTTGGAACTTGCCCAACCTTTTTCTCGAATCTTGGCAAGCCGGTTTTTTAACTCATCTTTATCTATAATTGTTTTGGCAGTGAATGCTTTCAGTTCAACTGAACTAAGGTATTCGTCGAGTTCTGAAGTTGAAAGATTTGCGAGTAATACTAGACCCATTGAAGTAGCATAAGCCGGAAGACGTGAGCCGATATCCAATGCAATAGTCATAATTCTTTTTGTCGGAATACGAGCTACATAAACGATGTCCGTGTGATCCAAAACAGATACTGAAGTGGATTCCTCCGTTTGTTCTACAAGTTTTCTCATATGGGGATGCGTAAACTTCCAAATATTTCTCGAAGAAATATATGAATAACCAAGCGAAAGTACACGAGCGGTTAACATATAACGCCCATTTATTGAATGGATGAAGCCTAATTCTTCAAGGGTTAAAAAAATGCGTCGTACAGCCGGTCGACTCAAATTCGTAATTTGTGCGGCTTCACTAACAGTAAGGTCGGGGTATTCCGGCGAGAAAGCTTGAATAACTGATAAGCCCCGTTCAAGAGATTGTATGAAATCAGATGATTTAATAGAGTTTTTAGAAACTTCACTTGACATTGAACTGACCTCCAATGATATAATCATAATGTACGATATAATAAATGTATGTACGTTAATCGTACGATAAGCGAGTGATTAATACAACAAATTATATATATTTCTAATGAATGGGGGATTTAAATGGCTAGAGAAGTAGTGATAGTAGATGCAGTACGCACACCGATTGGAAGGTATAAGGGGCAATTTAAAAATGTTCGTCCTGATGATTTAGGAGCGATTGTCATAAAAGCATTACTTGATCGTAACCCTGAACTAAATCCGAAGTTAATTGACGATGTTATTTTAGGGAATGCGAATGGCGCGGGGGAAGACAATCGAAATGTTGGTAGAATGTCGTTGTTATTAGCCGGTTTACCGCAAGAAGTGAGTGGAACGACAGTGAATCGTTTATGCGGTTCAAGTTTGGATGCTGTCAGTATGGGGGCGCGATCGATTCTTTCGGGGGAGTGCGATGTCATTATTGCAGGCGGTACTGAAAGCATGACGCGGGCTCCATTTGTGATGGGGAAACCTGAACATGAATTTCCACGTGGAGATATGGGTTTACATGACACGACAATGGGGTGGAGATTTATTAATCCCAAATTGCATGAAATGTACGGAACAGAATCCATGCCGCAAACAGCTGAAAACGTTGCTGAGAAATTCAATATATCTAGGGAAGAGCAAGATGCTTTCGCATACAGAAGCCAACAGTTGACGCATAAGGCAATTGAAACCAATCGTTTTGAAGATGAAATCATTCCGGTTACCTTGAAAGATCGAAAAGGGAATGAAATTATCATAGATAAAGATGAACATCCAAGACCAACAACGACTGTTGAAAAGTTAGGGAGTTTACGTCCGTTATTTGAAAACGGAACAATTACTGCGGGTAATGCTTCCGGCATAAACGACGGGGCTTCGGGCGTCATATTAATGAGCGCGGACCTTGCTGAAAAATTAAATCTAAAACCGCTTGTTAAGTTTGTCGGTTCTGCGACTGCGGGAACAGAACCCTCACTAATGGGACTCGGTCCAATCTATTCAACAAATAAAGTGATGAATCGATATGGCCTGACATCCGAGGATTTTGATTTGGTTGAAATCAACGAAGCATTCGCTTCTCAATCAATAGAGTGTGTGAGGCAACTAGAACTTGATATTGATAAGGTAAACGTCAACGGCGGCGCTATCGCTTTAGGCCATCCGCTAGGCGCAAGCGGTACACGTATCCTCACGACTCTTATTTATGAAATGAAAAAGAGGGATGCGAAGTTAGGATTAGCTTCGATGTGTATCGGGGTCGGGCAAGGGATATCTGTTGTTGTGGAGAATGTAAATTAATACAAATGAAAAAACCGTTCTAACTAAGAACGGTTTTTTGCGGTCAATCTCTCATTTCCAAATAGGACAGAGAAACTTTTAAATTTGCGTTTCTTTCACGAATAACATTCAGCAATTCTTGATCCTTCGTATTGACTTTACTGCGGATCGCGAATGTGTATAAAATCATAGTTCCTAGGTTTGTCGTTTCGACTTGACGAAGTTGA
This sequence comes from Sporosarcina sp. Marseille-Q4063, assembly GCF_018309085.1. Taxonomy (GTDB): domain Bacteria; phylum Bacillota; class Bacilli; order Bacillales_A; family Planococcaceae; genus Sporosarcina. Next base: position 3,516,157 of record NZ_CP070502.1, read on the forward strand.
TAGCTGTCTGTTTTTTCTTGTAAAATATCATCAAAAAGATTTTCATCATTTAGGTTTTCAGGAACAGTTATTTTTAAAATTTGCGTATCTTTGCCTGCCCCGTAATCAACTTTAAAGAGTATGTAAAACACTAGGCTCGCAAATAAAGTCAGAACAATGGCAAGTTCGAATTGGAATAGTCCAGCTGTCATACCGACACAGAGTCCGAAGAAAATATAAGCAATGTCTTTCGCATTTGTCACAGCACTTCTAAAACGAATCAAAGAAAATACTGCAAATAAACCGAATGCAACACCCGCATTTCCACTAACGACATTCATGACAACCGAAACAATAACACTCATCATCACAATCGTATGAACGAATGCTTGAGAATATCGCTCACCTGTAAACGTGATTTGATACACCTTCGTAATTATTAAACTTAGCACTGCGGCAATGGCCATAGCCCCAACGCTCATCCATATAGTAGGTTCGCCTTCTAATCCATTAAACTGAAACAAATTGTTTATGCTTTCCATCTTTAACGCCTCCAATTGTTGTTGTTTCCATCCACTCATTTTGTGGAAGTTCTTCTCCGTATAATAATTCAGTGCTGGTGCAGAACTTTGAAGCACTTCGCTGCTCGCAATTTAACTCCTGTAAAAACCGCGTGAGCCATAATGGCACGCTATCATTCACTTTAACTTCAAGTACAACAAGATTATCATCGATAAAATTCACGCCGTGGGGACCATGTTCAAGTGCTAAATCTTCATTTCGACATTTGAGATCCAAGTCAAACGTAATTCGTAATTCTGGGTCGGTTGTTCCGTGAAATGCATGTCGATTGTAGCTGACAATCATCTCTGGTTGTAAGTTGTAGAATCTACGAAAATGATCAATCTCTCTTAATACTTGCGTGTTAGATGTTTCAAAGTTAGATAAATTATCGTTAGAATCATTCTCCAAATACCGATAGGCTTCATTTAACGGCAGAACAAGACGTCGTTTATTGACTACTTTATTATGCTTTTGTTTCACTTCGAAAAATGCTGTCCCGTTTCTATCCGTGTCATCATAGACGCGTAGTCTCAGTTTTTGTCGGTACTTTAATTTGTTTTTCGTTTCAAAATAAATTTCTTTCTCGGGATTTTCAAAGTAGAGGCTTGTTACGGTATATTTACCATCTATCCCGTACTTGTCATAACGCATATAAGGTGATACCTTTTCGACAAGCTGTTCATACTGCGATCGCGTTATTAAATACTTTTGTTCCCGGCGGCTAAAAATTTCAATAGCCATTTGATCACTCCTTTATGTAATAACAAACATGCTTTATTGGATTACTCTTATCATAGTATTTTGGTATGTGATTTCGCTGTGAAGATTATTAGAATGTCATGAGAGTTGGATTTTAAGTGTATTCAGTAATGAAAATAGAATAAAACACAGTCCCTCAATCGCTTTCCGGTATTGTGTATATTTTCCCTATTCTGTAAAAAACAAACGATTTTAGTAAATAATAAATTTTCAATTATAAACTGATATTGTATAGTAAGTTAGATTGTTCATTTCTTTTTTTAAAAGGGGCTACTATTAATGAAAAGTTTTTCACATATTGAAAGAAAGAACATATTGACGGGACTTGAAAACGAACATTATGACGTTATTATTGTTGGTGGTGGAATAACAGGCACGGAATTGCACTCGATTGCACGACGAGGGGCTTGAAGACTTTATTGGTAGAGATGCAGGACTTTGCAGCGGGGACTTCAAGTAGGTCAACAAAACTTGTTCACGGAGGACTCCGCTATTTAAAACAATTTGAAGTGAAGATGGTTTCGGATGTCGGTAAAGAACGTGCGATTGTGTATAACAATGCACCCCATATTACACATCCCCAGTGGATGCTAGGACTTACAACAATTGCAGGCGGGAAATTAACGGGCTATCGAAAAATGGCGGAAACAGTGACTGATTTAATAAGTGCAGAATTGGGTGGGGAAGGCGGCCAATCAATCACAAAGAATATGAAGTTATCCGGCGGCGAGTTTTTTCATCCAAGTGATTATCCGACATTTATCGAAACAAAAGCTAGGAAACTTTCAACGTTGGGGATGTCAAGGGAAGATGGCGCCTCGATAGCGGCAATTTATGGTACGAATACAGATGCGATTATTGATTTGGAAAAGGAACTGTTAATTGAATTAGATTTGCCGCTGCCAATAAAATTGACATTGCATTATGCAATTCAATTCGAGATGGCAATGACGCCAACGGACTTTTTCGCGAGAAGAACGGGTGCTATCTTTTTTGATATACCATGGGTGCAGACTTGGAAACAACCTGTGATTGATTATATGGAACGTTTATTTAACTGGTCTTCAGAAAGAAAAGAACATATGACAGAAGAACTAGATCTGCGCATACAGGAAGCAACTAGCTAACTCGCCAAAAAGAGCCTTGAAAGGGCTCTTTTTTTGTTCTCTATTGAGTTGCGTCAAGACCGTTGCAAGTGGGTTTGTATTCGCATCTAAGCTTCAAATAATCAACAAAATAATACTTGTTAATATTTAGAAAAAGAACTAGAATTATGAATATTATAATGGTATAATTATACTGAATTTAACCCACAATTTGGATAACTAAATTCGCTAGATTTATGAAAACAGATACTGCGGAAAGGAGATCTTATATGGAAAGAAAGTCTCATATTATTTGTGGCGTGACTTCACATACCCCTAGAACGATTAATATGTTAAAAATGGGTGGTGAGAAAGCAATCTTTGTACTGGATTATAATCAGTCATGTCAAGTAAGAGAAGAAAACGGGATTGTTTATATCTCAAAAGAATGGGCTTCCCAATTGGTTATGAATAAACCAAACACGGTTTACCATCACTTTATCTATAAACGTCCAGGTCGACCATCAAAAGTGAAAGTCCGCCAATAAAGTTCAAACTATCCCGAATTGAATGTTATACTTAGAGATAGGTTAACTACTAACTAGGGTGGAGTGATTAGTTTGAAGATATTTTTAAATGAAAAAGAAGATGAAATGTTGACGTTATTGGAGAAACTAGTAAATATCGATAGCGGTTCAACAGATAAGGAAGGCATAGACAAAGTAAGTAACATCTTACAAAAAGAGTATGAAAAACTAGGATTTTTAGTTGAAACGGATTATCAGGAAGTCCAAGGAAACCATCTCGTAATCCGACACAAAAACGCGAAAAATCCAGAAATAATGTCGGTTGCGCATATGGATACTGTTTTTGCAAAAGGGACCGCCTTAAAACGCCCATTTACCATACGAGAAGGTCACGCGTATGGTCCAGGTGTGATTGATATGCAAGCAAGTCATGTAGTTCTCTTATATGCATTAAAATCACTTCAAAAAACAGAGAGAGCCGGCCTTGAAAATATATTAATCATATTAACGAGTGATGAAGAAATTGGTTCGCCGACTTCAAAAGATCTTATTGAAGAACATACGGCGGGTAAAAAGTATGCATTGATTATGGAACCTGCTCGACAAGATGGGTCACTCGTTACAGCTCGTCGCGGTGCAGGAGAGGTTATGCTTCAGGTTACGGGGAAAGCGGCGCACTCTGGCATTGAACCACAAGCCGGGCGCAGTGCCATTGAAGAACTAGCGCAAAAAATTATTAAACTACATAAGTTAACCGACCATGAAAACGGGATTAGCGTTAACGTTGGGGTTATAAAAGGTGGAAATACCGTTAACACAATTGCTCCATCCGCAGTTGCTTATGTAGATCTTCGTATTAGTAAAATGGAGCAGGCGGAATGGCTTGAAAATAAAATCAAAGAAATTTGTGCGGTTCCAGATGTTAAGGGCACGACAATTAAGGTGACAGGTGGAATCGAAAGACCACCAATGGTGAAAAATGAGCAAACAATAGCATTACTAAATGTTATTAAATCAATCGGGGACGAACTTGGAATTGAGATAAAAGATATGGCGACAGGCGGAGGCTCCGATGCTTCGTTCACATCTGCGATGGGTGTTGCCACGATTGATGGATTAGGTCCGATTGGCGGGAATGCGCATAGTGAGGATGAATACTTAGAAGTTGAAAGTCTAGTAGAGCGAACGAATTTGTTAGCGCATATTATCCACCGATTGACAATCGAAAAAGAGTAATGAAAAACCGCGGTCCAATTTGGACCGCGGTTTTTTATGTTAAAGAATTTTTTCTAGCAATAACAGATCTCGATCTTCCACCCAAACCAATTGAGTAAATTGTAAACTAAGGGCAGTAGGGTGCAAGTGCGTATATTCAATCTGTGCTGTTAACTCTTCGCTTTCAACTTCTGCTATTTCTGCTGCTTTTTCAGCTTGAACTTCCTCTGTTTTAGTTTCTTGGAGGGGAGGAGTTGCAACTTGTTGTGCAACCGCTGGCTTTTCGGCTTTCGGTTTTGCAACAGCCGGCTTTTCTACCTTTGGTTTAGCAACCGCTTTTTGTGTTACTGCTGGTTTGCTAGTTTGTTTAACTTCTTTTTTAACTTCTGCTTTTGGTTTTTCTTGTTTTTTCTCGACTTTTACTTCAGTAGTTTCTTCTGCTTTTGGTTTTGCGGCCGGTAGTGCGTTCGGACGACGCGCTCCGATATAACGGCTTCCCCAATAATGAGGGTCGTAAATTGATGAAATCATAACACCTTTACTTGTCGAAGCGTGAATGAAGTTATTGGATCCGATGTAAATTCCCACATGCGAGACGCTTTTGCCGTTCGTGTTGAAAAATACGAGATCGCCTGGTTGTAAACTACCTTTGTCTACAGACGCACCAACGCCGAATTGCGCGCCTGTCGTTCTAGGAAGCGAACTGCCGCCGTCGCTAAACACGCGTTGTGTAAATCCGGAACAATCAAATCCAGCACCTGTTGTGCCGCCGTAAGAATACGGGGAGCCGATGTAACCATGTGCAATATTAATCATTGTAGATGAAGAGCTTGCTGAGGCCATGGCTGGAGTAGCCATCGTTAAAAGTAGACACGCTAAAATTCCAAGAAAGAATCGCTTCATGTTATTCCCTTTTCCCCTTTCAGTGCTCTGTGTATATTTTTCGTCTTTTCTGTCTATTTATCTATAACTAATCGTATCAAATAATGGGGAAGAGGGCGGTTACAGTTATATTACAACTTGGTAACATATAAATCATAAAGAATTCAAGACAAGTTTATATTGTAATATTCTTATTCAAAATAAAAAGAAAGACTGCCGGTTGTAACGGACAAGTCTTTCTCTTAATGCATTACATAAAGAAATTCTCTTCTCCAATCTTTTCGTACAAGCCGCCTTTCTTGAATAAAGACAATTTCTCTTTCGGTAGCTTTTTGATAATAATTTGAATGTCTGCATTACGAGATTCGTCAATAAATGTCGATAAAGCAGCTTCTCCAGTCGCGTCGATAACCGAAGTCTGTTCCATGTCGAGGATAATGGTTTTCACATCGCCCGTTAGAATGACTGGGTATGCATCTTCAAATATTTTCGCGGTACCAAAAAATAACGGGCCATCCAGAATGTATTTTTTCAATGTAGCAGGGTTATCTTTGCCAAACTTGATGATTTCTACATCGGACGTCTTTGCCACTTTTAAATGAAGTTTGTGCACCATTTTTCGTAGAAATGAAATCACAGCGATTAAAATACCAACTTGAACTGCGACCGTTAAGTTTATGAATATTGTTAGTAGAAAAGTAGTTAATAAGACGATCGTATCGCCTGAGCGAATCGACAAAATATGGATAAATGCTTTTCGTGCACTCATATTCCAAGCTACAAACATTAGAATCGGGGCCATGGCCGCGAGTGGAATATGTGATGCATAGGGTGCGAATAAAAGCAGGAATCCGAGCACGAAAAAACTTTGCACGAATCCGGAAACCGGGCTAACTGCACCGGCACGTATATTTGTCGCGGTCCGCGCAATTGCACCTGTTGCGGGAATTCCGCCAAATAAAGGTGTAATAATATTCGCGATTCCTTGACCGAATAACTCGCGTTTGGAATTATGATTTTCCGCTTTTTCCGGTTTCATTCCATCCGCAACGACTGCGGATAAAAGGGATTCTATAGAGCCGAGTGCCGCAATAACGAGAGCGGGCTGCCAAAGGGCGACCAACTTTGATAACGTAATTTCAGGAAAGCGAAACGATGGAAGGGAATTTGGAATGCCACCGAAAGCGGTGCCGATCGTTTCAATCTTTCCTTGAAAAAAGAAGAAAGAAATAAGTGTTGGGATGAGGAGCGCGACAAGAAGAACAGGAACGCGCGGTGCAACTTTCGGCAAAATGAAAATTACGGCAAGACCGATAACTGCGATAAGAATGCTAAATATATTTACTGTATGAAACTGTTTGATAAGACCAAGCATATTTTCATGAAAAAACTCTTTTTGTTCCACTCCGGTTAATCCGAAAAAATTACCCAGTTGTCCCGTGAAGATTATGATGGCAATTCCAGCAGTAAAACCGATTGTTACCGATTTGGGGACAAAATGAATTAAACTACTAACTCCCGCGTAACTCATGATGACGAGGATGACACCAGCTAAAAATCCGGCGATTAACAGGTCTTCATAACCGTATTGAAGAACGATTGCAAGTAAAATAGGAATGAAAGCGCCAGTCGGTCCAGCAATTTGAAACCGTGATCCGCCAAGAAGCGCAACTAAAAAACCGGCGATAATCGTTGTATAGAGTCCGTATTCGGGTTTTACTCCGGATGCGATTGCAAACGCCATCCCGAGAGGTATTGCAACAATTCCCACAGTGATACCTGCAATTAGGTCCTTTCTGAACCCTTCCGCATTGTAATATAGAAATCGATTGTCTTTGAACAAATGGTTCACTCCGTTTGAAATAATCTATTTTAATTAAAACTTCCTTCTCTATTATAACTTAAAAACACAGTAGCTCCAAGGGTTCGGCTTAATTTATACCGTGTATTAAATTACAAAAACCGGCACACTCTTTGTCGAGGATGCCGGTTTAATAGTTTCAAAATGAATATTGTTTTAATAGATTTTCAAGTTTTAACGCAAGTCCCAGATTTCCTTTGATTTTGAGTTTACCCATCATGTAGGAAGCGGCAGAGTTTAAGTTTCCAGCGAGTAGTTTTTTGAAATCTTTTACGCTCATGGACAGTGCGCAGTCGGATTCATCAGGAGTCCCAAAAATCGTTTCAGCATGACCATCCAAAAACTTAAGGCCGAATTGACCGCCATCTTCACCTGTAAGATTAATAGAATAAGTTGTATTCATATCCTTATATGGTTCTCGTTTTTCTTTCAGCTTTGCATCAATTTCATTCCAAATCGATTCAAGCGTCATCTCGTCAAAATTTGCTGTCATCCAGTATCCCTCCAAATGAATCGTCATTCATTTGTAATTATACCATTAATTTCATTTCTTTTGGAAAAAACTAATAATTATACCGACAAGTCCACCGATAATTGCTGGTACGAGCCATCCAATATTCTGTTCATACAATGGAAGGTGGGCAAGTAGGTTCGTCACCGGCTTCACATTAATGTCCGCTACCAGAAGTCCATCAAAAATACTGACAACAGCAGTGGCAGAAAGGGCCAGTATATAAACAATTGGTTTCCGTCCAAATGCTTTGTCAATGAAGGACATTAGCATGAGTACAATCGCAATCGGATAGATCATCATCAGTACCGGGAGTGAAATGGCTATAAGTTGAGTCAACCCTACGTTAGCGATAACTGCGCTAAATCCTGCGAAAATCAATACATAAATTTTGTACGATAAACGCGGGAAAATTTCATTGAAAAATTGAGCACATGCCGAAACGAGTCCGATTGATGTCGTTAAACATGCAAAAATGATTGTGACGGCAAGAATTGTTGTTCCTGCAGACCCGTATAAAACCGTAGACGCTAGAGATAATATTGCGCCTCCATTTTCTTGCATTCCAACCACATCAACACTTGTTGCGCCGATATAGCTTAAGGAAACATAGACGAATGTTAATCCGGCTGCGGCGACAAGACCTGCAATCATCATTGCTTTTAATATCGGTCCTTTTGTTGTTACGCCTTCAACCTTAAGCGCATTAACAACGACTATTCCGAAAACGAGGGCGGCAATAACGTCCATCGTCAGGTATCCTTCTACGAAACTCCGGAAGAAGGGATGTGTAATGTAATCTCCTTGAGCTTGTCCAATCGTTCCAATCGGCGTTAATATGCTTTTAATCGCCAATGCACTAATGACGATGAACAACACAGGCGTTAGCACTTTACCAATTCTATCGACAAGTTTTGCCGGGTTTAATGCTAAAGCAATCGTAATTAGAAAAAAGAAAATCGTGAACAAAGCAAGCGGCCAATCTGATGAGGCGGCCCGATCAGAAAGAAATGGAACGACTCCGATTTCATACGACACTGTAGCTGTTCGTGGAATCCCGAAAAAGGGTCCAATTGCCATATATATAATCATCGTGAAAATGATTCCAAAAACTGGGTGAACTCTTCCTGCTATAGTTTGTAGACCTGAGTGTCCTCCCGCATTTGCAATTGCAAGGACAGCGACAAGGGGAAGGCCGACACCTGTAATCAGAAAACCCGTCATCGCAATGATTAGATTTTCACCAGCCATTTGTCCGAGTGAAGGCGGGAAAATAATATTTCCTGCACCAAGAAATAATGCGAATAGCATTAGTCCGATGAGGAAATTTTTACGTAAAGTCAATGTAAACACTCCTTGAAATAGTATGAATCTTTAATGTCACTTTCTATTATAACAATTTCAAAGTAAGTTTGGTGAAAAAACAAGGAGTACTATTATTCGGAATTGCGGAACACCGATTATGTTTTAATTCGCGAATTAAAGATGTTCGGAGGGGTACAAAATATAGCAGTTGTATTACAATACAAGTACTTATACTAATTCAATTTACGGAAGCGGTTAATAGGTGTAAAATGAAATTAGTATTCAAAAATGTGGAGGTCTGAAAATGGAAACAGGCGAATTTATGCGTAATTTAATTATTGAAACCCCTTCTTTACCTGGTAATTTTGCAAAGGTTGCGTTGGCGATCGGAACGCTCGAAGGGGATATAGGAGATATCCAAACGATAAAGATCGGTACATTATCAACGATCCGCGATGTTGCGATTCATTGTAGAAATGAAGAACATTTACATACTATCGTTAAAGCAGTAAATGACATTGGAAATGGAATTGTTGTGCATGCTGTAACAGATGACGTGCTCCAAGCACATGAAGGCGGAAAAATCCATATGAAGAGCCGTATGGAAATTCGTTCGCTCGGCGATCTGCGTCGAGTTTATACGCCTGGCGTGGCCAACGTCTGTGAAGTCATAAAGGAAGATCCCGAACAAGCGAATTATTTTACTGGGATTTCGAACACGGTTGCAATCGTCACAGACGGCACGGCTATTTTAGGACTTGGCGACATTGGTCCGGTTGCAGGAATGCCGGTTATGGAAGGAAAAGCAGTCTTATTGGATCAGTTTGCAGGGATAAGCGGTGTTCCGATACTACTAGGTACGAGTGATCCCGATGAAGTTGTGAATACCGTTAAAAATATTTATCAAGGTTTCGGCGGAATTCTACTTGAAGACATTGGTTCGCCACATTGTTTTGAAATTGAAAGACGATTGAAAGAAGAACTTCCAATTCCGGTCATGCATGATGACCAACACGGAACAGCTGTCGTCACGCTAGCTTCTGTGATTTCAGCGTGCAGGGAAGCAGGGGTTAAACTCTCTGATTCCACTGTTGGGCAAATCGGATTGGGTGCCGCCGGGTTAGCAATTAGCCGCATGCTTATGGAATACGGCGTTAAAGAAGTGCGCGGCATTGATCGTAACGAGGATGCGTGTGAACGCCTTAAAGAACACGGTGGGACCGTTGCCGGGTCGTTAGAAGAGGTAATGTCGAGCAGTGATATTATCGTTGCGACAACAGGAGTTGCTGATTTAATTAAACCGGAAATGGTTCGAAAGGGACAAATCATTTTAGCGCTATCGAATCCGAACGCCGAGATTAAACCAGATGTTGCTTTGAAAGCAGGCGCGGCATTTGCGGCAGATGGTCGACTTGTCAATAATGTTCTCGGTTTTCCGGGAATATTCCGCGGTGCATTGAATGCGAATGCAAAAGAAATTACGTATCCTATGCTTCTTGCGGCCGCAATTGCCATCGTTGAAAGCACTAAATCCGGAGATCTTGTTCCGCATCCGTTAGATCCAACTGTTCACGAAAATGTAGCGGCAGCTGTTGAACGCGTCGCTTCGAATAAATAATAATAAAAAGTGCACTGGAATTAGATTCCGTGCACTTTTTTTGTTTACTACTTTCCAATCGGCCAATCAAATGGCGGTGAACCTGGCGGTGAGTGTTTCAGTATTTCGAATACTGGAATTGTATAAGCGAAAAGAATCAAACCGATCGTAATCGCAATCCACAGAACCCAGTTTTCTAACAGTTTAGGTGTCGGTTCGGCATCTTCTTCTTCCTCAGCAATCGGATATTCCTCGACGCCGCGCGGTGCAAAGAATGTTAATTGGATGAAAATATAGACCATCAAGATGATGGCAATGAAGAGAATCGATCCACCAATTGCTTGTGCCATTTGGTAACTGATCCATGTATCTACTTGCGCTCCGCCTGCATATTCAGAGAAATTGGAACGACGCGGCCCGCCGAGTAAACCTTGGATATGCATTGATGTAGACATAATAAGCATACCGAAAGTCCAAATGAGAGACTGAATGATTCCTAATTTGTTTAATCTAGGTGTCAATCGGCGTCCCGTTAAATGAGGAACTAGCCAATAAGTAATTCCAAAGAAAGTAAGGACGGATGTCATCGCTGCTGTTAAATGAAAGTGGCCCGTTACCCAAATGGTATTATGGATTAATGCATTCATTTGGTGGGATGCGTTAATAATTCCGCCAGCCCCTCCTGGAATGAAAGCAACCATTCCGATGAAAGGCGCCAAGAAACGAACATCTTTCCACGGGAGTTTTCTAAACCAACCGAATAGCGTCGTAAAACCATTCTTACGTCCCGTCGCTTCAAATGTAGCGAAAATCGAGAAAGCAGTCATTAAAGTTGGAATGACAACCATAAATGTCAGGACCACTTGAATGAATTTCCATGTCGGATCAATTCCCGGCTCTGTAAGCTGATGGTGGAACCCGACAGGAATTGAAAACATAAGTAACAGTATGAATGAAAGTCTTGCTAGTGAATCACTGAATATTTTTCCGCCAATGATTTTTGGAACAATCGCATACCATGCCATATAAGCAGGCAGTAACCAGAAATAAACGAGCGGATGACCGAAATACCAGAATAGGGTACGACTTAACAACACGTTAATGGTTGCAGTATAGCCGAGAGACCATGGAATGAATAGAACGAGAACAGATACCGCGACGCCAAGGGATGCAATCACCCACATGATCATATTAATTGTAACCATATATGCGAGAAGCGGGGATTTTTGTCCTTTATTCGCCTTTTTCCAAAGGTAAAGCTGACGGAAGTTTATGAATGCGGCAACCCAGCTTCCGATAATGACCAATGCAAGTCCGAAATAAAAGATGGGATGCGCACGCAGTGGTGCATAAAAAGTATATAGTACGGAAGCTTGCCCTGTTAAAACCATGACCGAAGCCATTATTGTTCCCGTAAGCATAATCCAGAATGACCACCATGCTGCTTTTCGTTGCTTATTAGACATTCCAACTGTTTTTCCCATGAGAGAAAATTGGAATCCAATAATGAAAAATGTTGTCATGACTAGACCAAGAATTACACCGTGAACAGTAAGTATTGTGTAATAATCAATGCCGAATGGCAGTTGATACTTACCCGAACGAACGAAGGTTTGTAATAACCCCATTAATCCACCGATTAAAAGTGATGTGAAGGTAACGTACATAAACGCCATGTACAATCTTGATTCTTTTTTAGAAAATTGTCGTTGTTTCATGATTATTCATACACCTCCACTTTCCCGAACATTAAGTGGTGACCGATACCACAATATTCATTACACACAATCGTAAATTCCCCATTGTTTTTCATCACTGTTTCGTAACGGCTAATATGTCCGGGTTCAACCATCATATTGACGTTCGTTCCAGCGATTTGGAATCCATGGACGACATCCGTTGTCGTTACTTGAAAAAGAACAGTGGAACCTTTTGGTACGCGAAGTGTGTCAACACGGTCCCCGTTTTCATCTTTCCCCAAGTCATAATTGAATGCGGAAGCAACGATGTTTACGGTGTATTTTCCCTCTGCCACTTCATGCAGCCCGAGATTTTCTGGCTTAAAAGCTTCGTGCGCTTCAACATTTTGCGGATCAATCGTTTCGATATGACTTTGTGGGTGCGTTCCTTTCCAAAAAGCAGCGAAACCAATAATGGCTAAAAATAAGGCGAGTGATCCGATTCCAAAAATAAGCCATATTCTTTCGTATTTATGCAAAATCATTTTATTTCCCCCAATCATTCATTATCTAGATAAAAAGAGTGCATAGATTCCAAACCAGGATGCCACCATAAACACGCCTAGCAACATGACTGCAATAAATGTGCCTTTAAAATGAATCGTAGAATCGTTATTTTTGGCGTGTTGTTGTTTTGGGTTTTTGTCTTTCATTACGTCACTTCCTTTCGTCATGCAGTGTTTAGTACCGCTTACCTCTATAATAGGCAGTAGAAGTTAAATCGGAATTAGGGATTACCCTTGGCTTTAAGATAATTGCGAATTCTTCACATTTTGTTCACTATTCATTCATAAAGTTGCCATAAGCTGATTAGTTAGGTAGTCTTGGTAAACAATCAAATAGCTTATGTCATTTTTTAGTTGACACGGGACGCAAAAAAAAATTACAATTGGTACAACAAAAAATTTAAGCGAAGGTCGGATGAAAAAAGTGGAAAATGTAAAATTTAGTAAAGTCGATAATGCAGAACAAGGTTCAGTAGCGCTTTTTCAGATAATCAAAGAGGAACTCGAAAAAGACCGTCTTCATTCAATCGGTCTTGCGACTGGAAACACAATGATTCCGGTTTATGAAAAGTGGGTGAATTCAGATCTTGATTTTTCAAACGTGACTACGTTTAATTTAGATGAGTATGTCGGAATTTCTGCGGATAGCCCGAACAGTTATGCTTATTTCATGCATGAACATCTTTTCGATAAAAAACAATTTAAAGAAACATTCTTGCTAAATGGTTTAGCCAAGGATTTAGAAGAAGAGTGTAGAAGATACGAAGATTTACTTGAAGAACATGGTCTTGACTTACAATTACTTGGCGTTGGTGAAAATGGCCATATCGCATTTAATGAACCGGGAACATCATTTGATTCAGTGACGCATGTCGCGAAATTGACTGATTCCACATTGAGTGTGAATAGCCAATTATTTGCGAACGATGAAAAAATTCCTGACACTGCATTATCTTTGGGAATCGGCTCCATCTTGCGTGCGAAAAAAATTGTACTGCTAGCGTTCGGTGAAAGAAAACGTGCAGCACTTGAAAAGTTACTAGAAGGTCATGTGACTGCCGAATGGCCGATTACAAAACTTCTTCATCACGATGATGTTACGATCATTACGGATCTTGAACTTTAATTAATCGAATAGAAAAATGCCACACCGTCATTATGAGGTGTGGCATTTTTTCTCGATTATATAATTATCAACGTTTGTCACCGATATGTCCTCTATATTCAGACCGTATATCCTCGATGTCTTCCATACGTTCTTCATTTTCCAATAAAATACGATTTTCTTCATCGATTTGAGCATCTATGTCATTTTCATGTGCGGGTTCTGAATGACGGTCTTTTGAGTCATCTTGCTCTTTTAGCGTGCTGAAAGCGTGTGTATTTCTTTCTTGTAATGGTTCATATTCGCCTGCTGCATGATCTCGCTGTGAATTCGAATTCCACTCAACATCCGCTGGTTCTTCGCTATTGGCCATCTGAGCATCATTATTGTCCACCCATTTTTCAACGTTATTTTTTACAGAACCCTTTGCATTATGAAAAATTCTTATCACGTCGTCCGACAAATGATCTTTTCGTTGCATAATAATAACCCCTCCTTATTTTGTTGTATATATTCCATAGTACCGTGTCGTAAAAGTCCGATTGGTTCAACTAACAATCAATAAGAAAGAATTGAACTGTATTCTACCTTATTGTTTGAAGTTTCACTTTACATTGATATACCCAAATCAACAGTTTTTAAACGGAATAAACTTGTATATGGAAATGTGAAATATGAGTGAAGCTATTAGCTGGTTTACTTTTTTGAGTACAGTAGAGTGGAAGTGCATTTTCTCTTTATTTGTGTTATAATAGTAAAGATTTTAGACTAGATTTTTTTTAGGAGGAAGGACATGTTATTTCTTGCAATCGCTGTTGCGTTTGTAGCATCCATAATACTGACTCCGCTTGTGAGAAAATTAGCATTCCGTATCGGAGCGGTTGACCGCCCGAATTATCGGAAGGTACATGTGTCTGTTATGCCTCGTATTGGCGGTCTTGCCATAATTGGCGGTTTTCTAGTTGGTTATCTATTACTAACGCCAGCAGATGAACATGCCACTGGAATTCTCATAGGAGCCCTCATTATTGTTATTACTGGGTTTCTCGATGATATGCTCGAAATTACCGCAAAGGCGAAAATTGTTGGTCAATTAGCAGCAGCTATCGTTGTAGTGACATGGGGCGGTTTACAAATTGAATTTATTAATTTACCGTTTGGTGGAATAATTGAATTTGGATTTTTAAGTATACCAGTAACAATACTTTGGATAGTAGGTATTACGAATGCTATAAATTTACTTGATGGTTTGGATGGATTGGCAGCAGGTGTTTCAACAATTGCGCTCATATCGCTTTCTGTTATGGCGATGCTGATGGGTGACATGTTCGTTGTAGCAACCACCGCAATTTTAGCAGCTAGTTCTCTAGGTTTCTTATTTTATAATTTTTATCCAGCCAAGATATTCATGGGCGATACCGGTGCATTGTTTCTCGGTTTTATGATATCGGTTCTCGCTTTGCTAGGTTTTAAAAATGTGACATTTATTTCGTTAGTTATCCCAGTTATTATACTCGGTGTTCCAATTTCCGATACATTTTTCACGATTGTTCGTCGCGTACGGATGAAACAGCCAATTTCAAAACCTGATAAATCCCATTTGCATCACAGCTTGCTAAATGCTGGATTTTCACATAGACAATCGGTATTAATCATTTATGCATTCGCTGCGCTATTTGGCGGCGGGGCGATCTTGTTTTCACAAGCAACCCAATGGGGCGCGCTATTGCTCGTCTTTATCATGCTCATCGCGATTGAGCTGTTTGTTGAAATCATTGGACTCGCAGGTTCCAACTACAGACCGATCTTGAATCTGGTACGCATGATAGGGAAATAATTATAGAATCTACAAACGATTAGACAATCTCTAATCGTTTTTTTGTTGGGGAAAATGGGGAAACGACTAATGCGGCAGCTCAAACGACTATAGTCGCCTCTGAAACGACTAAAGCCACAGGCCATGCGACCAAACCCCATCCCCGATCAATCAAGCCACCCCTAAAAATCCATTCTAAAACAACAAAAAAAGCCCGATAGTATTTATCGGGCTTCATTCAATATCATTATCTCGAAAAAATTGCATCGTCCGCAGATTCGTTAATGTCGGTATTGCTTTTGATTCCTGAATTCTCATTTACTAGTGATGAACTTGGGGAAACTTCCAAATGGTTTTGAAGGTCAATTTTTAGTTGTTCAAGTCCTTCTTCATCAGGCAACCAATAATAAACACCTGTTGACATATCATCCAATCCGCTAATGTTGATTGTTTCAACGTCTGGCATGCCGCCTTTTGCATACTCGAAAAATGATTTCATTTCACTGAACGTCATGTTGGTTTTCATGTTATCGCCAACTGCGTCAATTAAGTCACCATACTTCGTTATTGATTTAATCGAAGTAGCTTGACTCATAATCGATTTTAAAATCATTTGCTGTCGCTTACCGCGTTCAATGTCGCTGTCTAGTTTACGCGTTCTTGCAAGTGCAAGTGCTTGCTTTCCGTTTAACTCCTGTAAACCTGGTTCCAAGTGAACTGTGCGTTTATCATTTTCGTCTAATTCCGTTAGTTCATACGGAACTTCAGCTTCAATTCCGCCCAGCGCATCAACGACTTCAATAAATGCGTTGAAATTCATTTTTACATAATAGTCAATCGGGATATCTAGCATCCCTTCAACTGTTTCGATTGTGCTTGGTATTCCGCCAAAAGCATGCGCATGCGTTATTTTGTCATTGCGTCCTCTACTAGGAACATATACGTAAGAATCACGCGGGATACTGACGAGTTTTATTGATTTATCTTTGTTGTTTAGTGTGGCAACGAGAAGCGCATCAGAGCGGCTATTGCTATCTCCTTGGCCGCGTTTTTCACTTTCATCGACACCGACAAAGAGAATGGACACATTATCTTTCAAAGGCTCAACAACTTCATCGCGCAAATCGGACTTGATTCGATCGTCCAACGCCTGATAGGCACGGTCAGCCGCGTCAACAGCCTTCTTTTTCAAGACTACCGCGTATACGCCAACGACTAAAACCGTTGACAATGTAACGATAAGCGCTATTTTAATCGCAAGTCTTTTGCGGCTGCTTTGCTTTTTCTCCTGTATATACTTACTTCTATTCATCCTTATGTCCTCCGAACTTATTATGTGATGGTATCTAGTATATTAAATAAATATAGCAGACAATTAATTTACCTCTAATAATCTGACGTTTATCTTGAAAGAAAGTTTCATGTCTATAAATTTGCATTTCAAATTATTATACTCTTTTTTTGTCTTATATACAATTTAATTATACATTAAATTCTAGGAACTTAGTAGAAACTGATGAAATCTTGGCTTGACCATTCGTCATTTCGTTCATCCATTCTAAAAACTCATCTTCATCTTCAATTGGAACATATAAAAGTATATCCACATCTTCCATATAGTTAATAGCGTCAAGGATGTAGGGTGATTGTCTGACTTCGTTTTCAACTTTACCCAACCAAGTGTAATCAACAGTGACCTTCATTAAAAAGTGAAGTCTGCATTCCACAGTGCCTGCAGCGGCTATACCATCAGAAGCCGCCCGACCATACGCACGGATGAGACCGCCGCCCCCAAGTTTTATGCCGCCATAATAGCGAGTCACAACAATTGCGGTATCTTTCAACTTTTGCTTTTTCAATACTTCGAGTATAGGAACTCCGGCAGTCCCAGATGGTTCACCGTCATCGTTCGCTTTTTGTATGTCATCATGTTCACCTATCATGTATGCCGAACAGTTATGAGTTGCGGTATGATGCATTTTCTTTATGTTATTAATGAAGTCTAGTGCTTCTTCTTCAGTTTCAACTCGCATAACGAAAGTAATGAACCGTGACCTTTGTATAACGTATTCGCTTTCGCCATAGCCTTTTACAGTGCGATAATTTGCACGCATCTTTAAAACCTCCTAACTTGTAATACAAACTTAATATTCATTTCGTTGTATAATGATATAATAAATGAAGTGCGTAAGGAATTGATAGCACCTTTGGCACTCTACATAAAGCGCAATGTTTATTTTCTGAGTGGGGGGGAACCTATTGGCAGACCAAAGAGTCGATATAAAAGCGTTAGACACCATCTTTTCTAGTATGCTACGCGCGATGGATCAATCCAAGAACGATATATTCATTATAAGTGAACGGAGTCGTAAAAGCTTTGATGATATGAAAGCAGAGCTTGAAATGGTGGAAAATACGATTACTCGTTTGCTGACAGAAAATAGCCAGTTAGAAGAAAAAAGTCGCAGTTCACGTAAACGGCTCGCAGAAGTTTCAAAAAACTTTGCGAGTTATTCAGAGTCTGAAATACGCGAGGCATATGAAGCTGCCAATAAGTTGCTTATTGATTTATCAGTCAATGAGATGGAAGAAAAACAAATGCAACAAAAACGTTTCGAACTCGAAAAGCGTATGAGTGAACTTCTGGAAACGATGGAAAGAGCCGATCAGCTCGTGAATCGAGTTTCATCGGTTGTGAATTACTTGATGTCTGACTTGCAAAATGTCGGGGAAGCACTACAAGATGCAAGACTTAAACAGAATTTCGCGATAAGTATAATCGAAGCGCAAGAAGAAGAACGGAAAAGGCTATCTCGGGATATTCATGACGGACCAGCACAAATGTTGGCCAATGTCTTACTAAGATCTGGCCTAATCGAAAAAGTGTATGCTGAAAAAGGCGCAGATTTAGCATTTCAAGAACTTAACGAATTAAAAGAGACGGTGCGTGACGCACTTTCTGAAGTGAGACGAATTATTTACAACTTACGACCAATGGCGCTTGATGATTTGGGCTTAGTTCCTACGTTGGAAAAGTACCTATCAAGCACTGAGAATTTTGAAAGAGCGACTAAAATTCATTTCTTTAGTATTGGAGAACCATTGCGTCTTCCAACGAATATAGAGATATCCGTATTCAGATTGGTGCAAGAATCAGTGACAAACGCAATAAAACACGGCAATTCCAAGGATGTTTGGGTGAAAATTGAATGGCTTCGCGATATACTAAACATAGAAGTTAAAGACAATGGAAAAGGCTTCGAATTAAAAGAAGTACGAGATAAATCTTTCGGATTAATTGGAATGAGAGAACGTGTCGAATTACTGAAAGGTGAAATGAAAATTAGTTCAACTCCAGGAAAATGGACGAAAGTAACATTTGGAGTGCCGCTAAAAAGCGCTGTAATTGACACTTTAACCTAAGAATTAGAATTATTGGGAGGAAATGCTAATGACGACGATAAAAATTGTAATTGTAGATGATCACCAACTGTTTCGTGAGGGCGTAAAACGAATTCTGGATTTTGAGGATTCGTTCGAAGTAGTTGCTGAAGGTAATGATGGAAGTGAAGTAGTTGAACTGTATGAAAAACATAAACCCGACGTTATTCTAATGGATATTAATATGCCGCGAGTTAGCGGTGTGGAAGCAACAGAAGCGCTTCTTAAGGACTACCCGGAAGCAAAAGTTATTATCCTATCCATTCACGATGATGGCTCATATGTCACACATGCGCTTAAAACGGGTGCTCTTGGCTATATGTTGAAGGAAATGGATGCGGATGCAATTGTTGAAGCGATTAAAGTTGTTTCATCAGGCGGATCCTATTTACATCCAAAAGTGACGCATAATCTTGTAACAGAGTTCCGCAGACTAAGCGAACGTGAACATAAAGGCGCGTTTCAACAAAACGACATTCGACGTCCATATCATTTATTGACAAAGCGTGAATGCGAAGTGTTACAATTGTTAACGGATGGACAAAGTAACCGTACAATTGGCGAGACATTGTTTATTTCTGAAAAAACGGTAAAAAATCACGTATCCAGCATATTACAAAAAATGGCTGTTAACGATAGAACTCAAGCGGTTGTTTCGGCAATTAAAAATGGTTGGGTTGAAGTAAAGTAAGGAATTATAATAGAAGAGGGCCATCCGATCTTGGAATGGCCCTTTTCAGCACGCAGGAGGAAAAATAATGAAAAAGTTTTACATTGCAATCGTGGTAGGAATTTTGTTCGTGCTTGGTGCATGTAGCGCAGATAAAAATAATTCATCAGAGCATGGTTCAGTCGAAGACGGTGAAACGACCACGAATAACGGCGCGATTGATCACGGAGTAGACGATAAACAAGTCGGATTCAATATGTCTGGTGGAAAGATTGAAGAAGCCGCAGACGTACCGGATGCTGAAAAAGAGCAGATTTTAGAAGCGTTCACGATTTATATCGATGCGTTTAACGAAAAGGATATCGATAAGTATATGGAGACTCTTTCGAAGCACTCGGAAGTGTTTGATTTGGAAGAAGAACGTTCATATATGGGAGAGCAATTTAAAGAGTACGATTTGAACCGCGAAGTATCTGATACGACAATCGTTAAGTACTCTGAAAAGGAAGCTCAAGTATTTGCAACGTTAAAGACAACTGTTAAACAAATCTCGTCTGGCTTGGAATTCGATCAATTAGGTCGGCAAGTGACGGTATTTACAAAAGACGACGGCAACTGGAAAGTATCAGCCATTCATTATATTGGTGATGAAAAAAGTAAATAAAAAGTTCGAAAAACTTCTTGCTCATTGCGGCAAGAAGTTTTTTTATTGAACCATCTTTTACAAGTTGATATTTATCTGTAAAAAGCATATACTAGAACAAATGTTCCGTAACGGAGGGAAAAGGTATGGCTCTAATTCCAGTGGAGTCTTTGCAGTACTTCGAAAATATGATTTACTTGCCGATGGTCCTTATTGTTTTAGAACGGGATCGGCAAGAATTTGAAAAAGGTTCATTTAAATTAAAAAGACCGTATGTCAATCTGGTTGAGGAAGCGCTAAAAATTGCACGGGCCGAACTGAAACAAACATCGATTTATTTGCGGCGAAACAATATGAAAGTCATACGCGGAAAAACGGATGATACTTTCACTGAGTATCTCTTTTTACACGGCGGCTATGAAGAGCGCCGCCGCTATCTGAATGTTCGCCTGCGCAATCGGACCGAAGAGCTCATTACTGTTTACTTAGCCATGACAGGCACTTGATAGAAAAATGAATTAAGATTAAGACCTGGAAAGTTCTTTGTATTTTCTGATGCGTTCTTTTTCTAAAAGATTACCTAATGCAACTTGACGACATATTGTTGAAGCAGAGACATTAACCTTGATTTGTTTGCCGTTGATCAAATGGATGATACATGCGTTTTTCAATCGCTGGATATTGAGAACCGCATTTAAAGCAATCCAAACGTTATCAGGGGCACTTGGCGATAAGGTCGGAAAAAATGTGATTGGACTTCCATAGTCGAAAGCGATAACGATAGGCGGTTTATGCACTTTTTTCAAAAACTTTTTAGAACTTTCCATTGCGTTTTCTAATGAGTGACCATAATGCCGACATGAATTTCTGATACTATGTAGCGGTGTTAGCGTATAAGTGAGTTCTTTATCCATTTCGATGATCCGGTACACCTTTCCGGATTCCGTCATCATCGGTTCTAGTACGAGTGTTTTTAAAGAAACAATATACGGCGAGCTGCGACTATTCACGTGCATATTAAACAACTTCCTCTCCCATTGGTATATGCTCATATTATATAAAATAATTTAATATATCAACATATTATATGAACAATTCTAAAGATTGTTTAAAATGAGTCTTTTAACCTATCCCTTATTAAATAAATACAGGTGTATGAAGGGTTTATGTTCGATGAATTGCTATGCAGGAAAAAAGCCCACACCGCCTTTGCGGAGTGGGCTATTAGTTCTTTTGAATTACGGGAATAAATAACTAACGAAGGGAATAAATCCCATAATCAATGAAAAATTATTGTTTGGTAATCCAACGCCGCCGCACCTAAAACTTTCGCCGCTACCAGCATTGCATTTTCATCGAAGTCGAATTTTGGATGATGATGTGGAAATGTATTATCGGGTCTTGCGCCTGTAAAGAAAAATGTGCCCGGTACTTTTTCGAGGTAGTAAGCGAAATCTTCGCCGCCCATATGCGGCTCTGTTTCAATGACGTTTTCAACACCCGGAATTTTTTCTGCTACCGATTTCAAAAACTCAGTTTCATCCTCATGATTGACGACGGCAGGATAGCCGCGTTCATAAACACAGTCTATTTCACAGTCATTTGAAAGCGCAGTACCTTCAACGATACGTTTCATTTCGCGTTCCATTAAATCTCGGATTTCGGGATTGAAAGTTCGAACCGTACCTCCGATTTTTGCTGAATCTGCAATGACGTTGAACGCATTTTCAGCAACAAAAGAGCCGACAGATAAAACGGCTGATTCGGTCGGATTCACACGACGCGATACGATTTGTTGCAAGTTTGTGACGAGCTGCGCGCCGATTGCGATCGCATCTTTTGTTTGATGCGGCGCGGCACCATGTCCGCCGGCGCCTTGAACCGTAATGTCGAATTTATCGGCAGCTGCCATAGTAGGTCCTGTGCGATATTCAATCGTGCCCGCATCCGTGAGCGACCAAAGATGCGTTCCGAAGATAACATCAACACCATCGAGACAACCGTCTTCAATCATCGGTTTCGCACCGCCCGGGGCATATTCTTCGGCATGTTGATGAATAAATACATATTCACCCGCTAGTTCTTCTTGCATCTCATGAATTGCTTTCGCGAGTTGAAGAAGTGTAGCTGTGTGACCATCGTGACCGCAAGCATGCATCACGCCAGGAACAGTAGATTTATAGGGAACATCTTTTTCATCTTGAATCGGAAGCGCATCAAAGTCAGCCCGAAGTGCCACTGTTTTACCGGGTCTTCCGCCTTTAATACGCGCAACGACACCGTTACCGCCTACCCCGGATCGAACGTCAACGCCGAGATCCGCATAGAAATTAACAATATATTTAGCGGTTTTTTCCTCTTTGAACGATAATTCGGGATTCATATGTAAATATCGGCGCATAACAACCATATCCTCATATGAGTTTGTCAGTTTTTCAAATAACTTTTCTTTCACTAGTTTTCCCCCTCGAGTACGAAATAGTTTGAAAGTTAATTGTACCAATGATAGATAGTTGCTTCAATAAAAACAGAAGAACGTAAAAAAATATAGGAAGAATTTCAACTCTTCCTATACTTTATGGATTTCATTATTATTCTTCGTTGTTTTCTTTCTCCGCTTTCGTTTTATAAGTCGTAACATACGGAGCGCTTAAGAAGATATGCTGCATCTTATCCAATCCAACTTCATGTTCGATCGTTTCATGCATCTTTTTGTAAGTAGGGGAATCGAGCCAAAGGTTTAAAAATACTTTACTCGTCCACTGTGTTAAGACGATATACGTTTCTGAATTTAACGGGCGAAGCAGACGGTAAGCAACAAATCCAGCTTCCCCGGCGATATCATCTATACGACTTTGGAAGCGATGTTCGAAAATCGGCCGGCCTTCATCTGTGATAGGAATATTATTGAAAGCAAAGAATCCATCTTCTGTAAGTGTGCCGGAAGCGCTAATCACTTCATACCGCCGCGGTGTTTGAAAAACAGTTTTTCCTTCTGTTTCATGCAGGAGAACAGAATTACCCCCGCCGTGCATAACAACCATCGTTTCATTTGGATAACGTTTTCTAATGGTGTTCATAAAATCCATTGTTCCCGATGTTAAAAAAATGTTCATAATTATAACCTCCCCATACTACTTCATATTTTCCCTTATCTCAGGGTTTAAAACAATGATTGACGATTATGTGGCGAAAAATAAAGACAATTGTATGACAATGAGGACGTTCAACTATACAAAATGTCCGGAAAGCTCTACTATTTAAAGGAGTCATACTATACGAACGATAATATAAATGAAAGTGGGAATAAAATTTATGACTAAATTTAACGACACACTTTTGCGTGCAGCACGCGGAGAAAAAATTGACCATACGCCAGTATGGTATATGAGACAAGCAGGACGTTCACAGCCTGAGTATTTAAAAATTAAAGAAGAACATGGTTCGTTGGAAGATATTGTACGAAACCCGGAACTTTGCGCATACGTTACAAAACTTCCTGTCGATCAATATAACGTAGACGCAGCGATTTTATATAAAGACATTGTGACACCACTTCCAGCAATTGGAATCGATGTGAAAATCAAGGCTGGCGTTGGTCCAGTCATTAGCAATCCAGTTCGTTCAGTGCAAGACGTACATAATCTGGGTGAAATTGCACCGGAAGACGATGTACCATATGTTTTAGAAACGATTAAAATGTTAACGCAAGAACAATTGAATGTTCCGCTAATTGGATTCGCGGGCGCACCGTTTACACTTGCGAGCTATATGATTGAAGGCGGTCCATCAAGAACGTACAACTTAACGAAATCATTCATGGTGTCAGAACCAGAAGCATGGTTTGCGCTCATGGACAAACTAGCAGATATGACGATTACGTATGTGACAGCGCAAGTAAACGCTGGCGCGAAAGCAATTCAAGTATTTGATTCGTGGGTTGGCGCATTGAGCGTTTCAGACTACAGAATCTTCATTAAACCTGTTATGGAACGTATTTTCACAGAACTACGTGAACTAAATGTTCCACTCATTACATTTGGCGTAGGTGCTAGCCATCTTGCAAATGAATGGCATGACCTTCCGGTAGATGTTGTTGGCCTTGACTGGCGCTTGCCGATTAAAGAAGCGGGCGAACGCGGTCTAACAAAAACACTTCAAGGGAACTTAGATCCAACATTACTCATTGCGGATTGGAAAGTTATCGAAGAACGTGCAAAAGTGATTATCGAACAAGGGGTAGAACACGGCAACCATATCTTTAACCTTGGACACGGTGTATTCCCAGATGTGAAACCTGCAACATTGAAAAAACTAACAGAATTAGTTCACACGTACAGTGCTGAATTACGAAAAGCACGTAGCTAATTAACAAATAGAGGTGACAACATGACAAAGAAAAAAATGGGTTTATTAGTAATGGCGTACGGAACTCCGTACAAGGAAGAGGATATTGAACCGTATTACACGCATATCCGACGCGGTCGTCCGCCAGCACCAGAACAATTGGAAGATCTTCAAAACCGCTATGCGGCAATCGGCGGAATTTCTCCGCTTGCTAGAATTACCGAAGACCAAGCGAACGCGTTATGCAATCGTTTGAATGAAGTACAAGACGACATCGAGTTCAAAGTATATATCGGATTAAAACATATTACGCCATTCATCGAAGAAGCAGTCGAGCAAATGCATAATGACGGCATTAAAGAAGCGGCTTCAATCGTTCTTGCACCACATTTTTCAACGTTTTCCGTTAAATCGTACAATGGACGTGCGAAAGAAGAAGCCGAGAAATACGGCATTCAAATTACATCCGTTGAAAGCTGGTACAAAGAGCCGAAATTCATCGAATACTGGGCAGATAAAATCCGCGGAACGTATGAGAGCATGAGCGAAGAAGAACGCGAGAATGCATGTCTAATCGTTTCAGCTCACTCACTTCCTGAGAAAATTGTCGCAAACGGCGATCCGTATGTAGAACAATTACAAGAGACAGCAGACTTAATCGCTGAGGCAGCTGGAGTCGAAAATTACGAAGTCGGTTGGCAAAGTGAAGGACAAACGCCAGAGCCATGGTTAGGTCCTGATGTTCAAGATATGACACGTGATTTGCATAATGAAAAAGGATACACGACGTTTGTTTACACGCCAGTTGGATTCGTATCGGATCACCTGGAAGTTCTTTTTGACAATGACTACGAGTGCAAGGTTGTGTGTGACGAAGTCGGCGCTTCTTATTACCGTCCGGCAATGCCGAACACCAATCCGCTCTTTGTAGATGCAATGGTGGATGCTGTATTCGGGAAACTCGAAGAACAGAAATAATAGTGAAAGAACGTGATGATGGACATGAACGAACAACGTAAAAAAGTCGTCATTGTCGGTGGAGGGATTACAGGACTTTCCGCAGCTTATTATATGCAAAAAGAAGCGCGAGAAAAAGGGCTTGCACTCGATGTACTCCTCGTTGAAGCGTCGAACCGTCTTGGTGGAAAAATCCAAACAGTTCGGCGTGACGGTTTTATTATTGAGCGCGGTCCTGATTCATTCCTAATACGCAAGAAAAGTATCGGAATTTTGGCAGAAGATCTAGGCATTGAAGATGAACTCGTTAAAAATGCAACAGGGCAAGCTTATATTTACGTCAATGGGAAACTCCATCCGATTCCAGCAGGATCCGTTATGGGAATCCCTACGCAAATAGGTCCATTTTTTAAAACAGAGTTATTTTCATTGACTGGAAAACTTCGCGCTGCGGGCGATCTAATAATGCCCCGTTCCTCCAATTCTGATGATCAATCGCTTGGTAGTTTTTTCCGCAGACGGTTGGGCGGCGAGGTTGTTGAAAACTTGATTGAACCGCTTTTGTCAGGCGTTTATTCAGGGGATATCGACCAAATGAGTTTGAAATCTACTTATCCGCAGTTCTTTGAAGTGGAGAAAAAGCACAGAAGTTTAATTCTCGGAATGAAAAAATCAAGACCCCAACCAGTGCCTGCGAAAGATGGACTTCCTGCAAAGCGGGAAGGAGTCTTTCACACATTCAAAAATGGTCTTGAAACATTAGTGGAAGCAATCGAAGAAAAACTCAACCCGAATTCAGTTTTGAAAGGCGTTCGCGTCGATTCAATTAAGCGGTTGGAAAATAAAAATGTACTTCAATTGAACGATGGGCAAATCATTGAGGCAGATGCAGTTATCTTGACCACAGGGCATAAAATGGCGAGTGATTTATTCGCTCCGCATGGCTTGTTGCAAGATTTGGGCGGAATTCCGACTACATCCGTTGCGACAGTTGCGCTGGCATTTCCTGAAGAGGCTGTTGTGCAAGATGAAGAAGGTACAGGGTTTCTCGTTTCGAGAACGGGTGATTTTTCCATTACGGCATGTACGTGGACGCATCGCAAATGGCCAACGTCAACGCCAAAAGGAAAAGTGCTGATTCGTGCATTCGTGGGCCGAATAGGTGACGAGACAATTGTCGACTTGCCCGATGCTGAAATTGAAAAAATTGTGCTGTCAGATTTGAAAAGAATTATCGACATTAAAGGAAAACCGGATTTTACCGTGATTACTCGTTGGAAAAATGATCGCCCGCAATATAGGGTAGGTCATCAAGAACGAATCGAAGCCGCACGCGCTGAGATTCAGAACCAATTTCCACTCGTGAAATTAGTAGGTGCTTCTTATGATGGCGTCGGATTACCCGATTGTGTCGATCAAGGAAAAGCTGCTGTACAAGAAATAATTGAAGAGTTATTTTAATAGTAACCAAATCCACCTATTGCTTGCCTTCTCGGCTGGCAACAGGTGGATTTTTTTGTGAAGTTTCTTTTGGTACAGAAGGGGGATATAGATGAGAAAGGAGAGACGATTTTATTGAATAGAATAATCATTGGAATCATTTCCATCGTATTCTTGTTGGCGGGATGCGGCCAAGATAAGACTGATACGGAAGTAACGCCGGATGAAGACTTTCAAATTATTGCGCACCGAGGGGCATCAGCTTATGCGCCCGAAAATACGCTTGCATCTTTCAACCTCGCAAAAGAAATGAATGTCGATTACATAGAACTGGACATACATTTAACAAAAGACAATGAAATAGTCGTCATGCATGATGAAGATGTAACGAAAACGACAGAAGGAAGCGGAGACATCGGTAACTATACGCTCGACCAACTGAAAAAGTTGTCTGTGAACTACGGAAATGAGGGCAAGAAGAAACATGCAGAGACGGAGGCCTATAAAGTACCCACATTACGAGAAGTATTCGAAGAGTTTGGGAATGAAGTTAATTTCATGATTGAATTAAAAAAGTCCAAAACAAACCGTGGCATTGAAGAAAAGCTTGTCGACCTGTTGATAGAATTCGAAATGATAAACACTGCTGATCAAGACGAAAAACCAAAAGTGGTTGTCCATTCGTTTTATGAAAAAATACTAAAGCGCATGGATGAATTGAATAAGGATGTTCTATTGGTGAAATTAATTACATTCGAGGAAGATGAAACTGCGGAACTTTCAGAGGAAGAAATAGCAGAATTAGTAAATTACAGTTCCGGAGTAGGCGTCGGCTATAAGTTGCTGAATTCGAATTTCATTCAAAAAATGCATGAGGAAGGTTTGCTCGTATTTGCAGCGGATGTGCAAGAAGCAGATGTTGCACAGGACATGAAGAAAATCGGAGCGAGAGGAATTTTTACCGATCGACCTGATTTGTTGGAAAAAGAATAAATATAATTCAACAAAAAAAGCAGCTATCGGAATTTTACTAGTTCCATAGCTGCTAATTATTTTTATCTCTATAAAGCGTTACACGAATCGCATGTATTTCCGTAGCATTCATGTTGTTCAACAATTTCTTCACCGCAATTCGTACATTTTTTTGGAGGCAAGTTTTTAAAGAACTCTATAATGTTTTCAATCATCTAGTTCATCTCCTTTGCTAGTAATGGTAAAAGGGTAGTGGTCTATGTCTTTTATAATACGTTGCATTTATCGCATTTGTTCGTGTAGCAATCATGTTGCTCTGCAATATCTTCTTTACAGTTAACGCATACTTTCGCAGGTAGGTTTTTAAAAAATTCGATAACATTTACTAACATCAGCCATCAACTCCTTTCTGTACTAGCACTGAAGCTATTAATAGTAGTGTATTATAACAGTGAATCAAATGTCAATACATTTCTTTAGTTTTCAGATAAAATAGAAGTGAATCATTAGAGAAGGGGCGATTGCTATGCATTTCATTGACAATAAAGGAATTACAGATCCGCAAATTAATCTCGCGATAGAGGAGTACGTGCTTCGAACGATGGATATAAATGAAGACTCATTTCTTCTGTTCTACATCAACGAGCCATCCATCATCATTGGGAAAAATCAAAACACGATTGAAGAAATTGACACTGATTTTGTCGAAGAAAATGGCATCAAAATTGTTCGTCGTCTTTCTGGCGGCGGCGCTGTCTACCATGATTTAGGCAACTTGAATTATAGTTTCATCACGAAAGATGATGGAGAATCATTCCGTAACTTTAAAAAGTTCACCGAACCAGTCGTAGAAGCGCTAGAAAAGATGGGCGTTAAAGCAGAATTGATTGGACGCAACGATCTTCTTGTAGAAGGACGTAAGATTTCCGGAAACGCACAGTTCGCAACGCAAGGCCGTATGTTCAGCCACGGGACTTTAATGTTTGACACGGAAATCGATACGGTTGTATCTGCTTTAAAAGTTCGGAAAGATAAGATTGAATCGAAAGGCATCAAATCAATTCGAAGCCGTGTCGCAAACATATCTGAATTTCTTGAAGAACCGATGACGATTGAACAGTTCCGCCAAGAAATCTTGAATTCAATTTTCGGCGGCGAGGAAAATATTAAGTACCGCGAATTAACAGAAGAAGATTGGAAAAATATTCATGAGTTATCAAAAGAACGTTATGCGAACTGGGATTGGAACTTCGGAAAATCGCCTAAATTCAACATGCAGCACTCCCACCGTTTCCCAGTGGGAAGCATAGATGTAAGACTTCAAGTGAATAAAGGAATCATTAAAGACGTAGTCATTTTCGGAGACTTTTTCGGCGTAGGAGAAGTCGGCGTCATTACTGAAAAATTAAAAGGCATTCAATACAACCGCGAATCAATCAGCGAAGCGGTTTCTGATCTGGATATTTCTACATATCTTGGCGGAATAACGAGAGAAGAGTTTTTACAGCTGATTTATTGATGACTGAATATAAGTGTTAAAGATAGTTCTCTTTGAAATACGCTACGGCTGATGGGTGCCTCCCGCGATAAGCCCGGTAGGCGATCACTACCTCAAGATAACCTGTTTAATTTCAGCAAAGTGCGCAGAAATTAAACAAACCGAACCCTTCGCTGGTTTGTCTTGGTAGGTCGTTGACGTTTCTATTATCGGAGAATGTTTGTAAATAACTTTCCCTATATAGTAAAAGTAGTTGATTGGAGTGGAGGGCAGCGACTCCCGCGGAATCAGCGAGACAGCCAAGACCCTGCAGGAGCGTAGCGACGAAGCGGCTTGGCGCTCGCCCGCAGGAAAGCGCTGCCCGCAACGGAAATCAACGCATTGTATGAAAGAAGTACCCTAATACTGGATTTTTCATATATTCCCAAATAAGTACAGAAGGTTTTCCCTTCTGTACTTTTCTTTTCATCTCTTTATAAGCTCACTTTTCTGTTCCTTTAATTATATTACACATGTTAAATCCATATTATAGGTGAAAGCGAAGCAGGCATTCATCGCTTATCTAGGTTATAATAAGAATACTGCTGAAAGGAGAATGAACCCATGGAGAAACACCGTATATTCATCGTTGAAGACGACCGTAAAATTGCCCAGCTACTCGCAGAAACACTGCGCAAGTATCAATATGACGTAGCTATTATCGACGACTTTGACCGCGTAACGGAAGAATGCCTCGCATTTGATCCGCATCTAATCCTTCTCGACATAAATTTACCTTCATACGACGGTTATTATTGGTGCCGTCAATTACGCACGCACACCACATGCCCAATCATATTTATATCCGCACGTTCAGGCGACATGGACCAAGTCTTCGCCCTAGAAAACGGCGGTGACGACTTTATCACAAAGCCATTTCACTATGAAATTGTCCTCGCAAAAATCAGAAGTCACTTGCGCAGATCGTTTGGCGAATACGCGTCGGGGCAATCCGAACGAACCATCAAGCTCGGCGCACTCAATTTATATATCGAACGAATGGAGCTTCATGTCGGCGATGAAATTGTTCCACTGCAAAAAAAAGAATGCGTCATATTAGAACTATTGCTAGAAGCCTCCCCGAAAGTGATTTCACGCGAAATCCTGCTCGAGGAACTATGGGACGATCAATCATTCGTCGATGAAAATACGCTCAACGTCAATATGACAAGAGTTCGGAAAAAACTCGCGGATTACAACGTCCAGTCGACCATAGAAACTGTGCGGGGAGCTGGGTACCGCTTCATTCCAGCGCAGGAAGAGCTATGACAGCAATCCGCCTTTTTTTGAAAGACCATTTATCGTTTATCATTTTTCAAG
Organism: Sporosarcina sp. Marseille-Q4063; assembly: GCF_018309085.1. Classification (GTDB taxonomy): domain Bacteria; phylum Bacillota; class Bacilli; order Bacillales_A; family Planococcaceae; genus Sporosarcina. Next base: position 3,546,935 of record NZ_CP070502.1, read on the forward strand.
TTGCACTCATATTATTTCTTCTTTTATTATTTTGGTTAGACGGCTTTAGAAATTATGACACAGCAATCTATTCGATAATTATTAGTCTATTACTGACATTCGGTTATCTAAGTGGAAAATATGTCATTCGGCGATTCTTTTATAAAGCAATCGTCTTGACGCCGGAAAAGATGGAAGATGCGTTACTTCGCCACACACAAGGTCCGGAGCATATTCGAACCGCGGCTTATACACGGGCTTTATATAAGATTTATCAAGATGAAGTGCAATCGCTATATTCAGCTCAAAGTCGGCAAACTGAATTTATGAACCATTGGGTGCATCAAATGAAAACACCGATATCCGTTATTAATCTTTTATTGGAAGAAGAGGAAATCGACCGTGATAGCATAAAGGAAGAAATTGAACGCTTACATTTCGGTCTTGATACTGTGCTCGTCAATGCTAGACTGGAAACATTTGAACGAGACATGACGATTGAACGCGTGAACTTAAAACAACTCGTTCAAGAAGTGGTCACTGAACATAAAAGATTATTGATTACGAACGGGGTTTTTCCCTTGGTTTCTATCGATGAAAACTTTGTGGTGATTACGGATCGTAAATGGATTAAAATTGTCGTCGGGCAATTTATAACAAATGCTGTGAAATATACATTTGAAAAAAACAAGAAATTATTTTTGACAGCAGAAAATATGGGAGAAAAGATTTCTCTTTTGATTCGCGATGAAGGTGTCGGAATTCCTGCATCGGACTTAAATCGTGTCACACAGGCATTTTTCACAGGAGAGAATGGGAGACTGACAGGCGAATCGACCGGAATGGGATTGTATATCGCGTCAGAGGTTTGCCATAAACTTGGACACCCGATGAAAATCGAATCTGAATTGGGCGCGGGGACAACCGTATCCTTAATATTTGAGAACGTTGAAGTGAAGGAGGAATCGCGCAGTGAAACCAATCGTGACATTGAAGGAAGTAACGAAGATTTATGAAGGGAAAGTGATGCACCGAGCATTAAATCAACTGAGTTTTGAAGCGTTAGAAGGGGAATTTGTCGCCGTCATGGGACCGTCCGGAAGTGGAAAGACAACACTGCTGAACTTGATTTCTTCAATTGATTTGCCGACATATGGCCGTGTTTTAATCGATAATATTGAACCTGAAAAGTTATCGGAAAACAATTTGGCGCTTTTTCGAAGAAGCAATCTTGGCTTTGTATTCCAAGAAATTAACCTGTTAAATATGTTGACGGTCGAGGAAAATATTGTTTTGCCATTAACCTTGGATGGATTTTCAGTTGAAGAAATGGAAAAACGCGTATCGTTGTTATCAAATCGGCTGGGATTGACCGAAATTCTTGATAAAAGGCCCGATGAACTCTCAGGCGGTCAAGCACAACGAACAGCGATCGGACGAGCCCTTGTACATAAACCGAAGATTATTTTGGCGGATGAACCAACTGGAAATCTCGATTCGGCTTCTGCGAAAGAAGTTCTTGAATTATTAAGCGAGGTAAATCAAATAGAAGGAACAACAATCATTATGGTGACTCATGATCCAATCGCGGCTAGTTATTGTGATCGAGTGGTATTCATCAAAGATGGCGAATTCTTCAATGAAATCTATAAAGATGAGCGCAGACAAACTTTTTTTCAACGGATTTTAAACGTGCTATCGCTTTTGGGAGGGCACTCGAATGACCTTTCGTCAGTTCGCTTACCGTAATGTAGTTCGAAATCGTCGTATTTATGCCGCTTTTTTTATGGCAAGTGTTTTTTCAGTAATGGTGTTTTTTCTATATTCGATGTTGTTATTTCATCCGACGATTGAAGATCGTTTTATCCAGGAAATCGCGATTATGGGGATGGGCATTGCAGAAATTGTATTGTTTGTCTTTACGGCATTCTTTTTATTTTATTCCATGCGCGCTTTTCTGCAAGCGCGCTCCAAAGAGTTTGGAATCCTTCTTCATCTTGGGATGGAAAAACGGCAAATCAATCGACTGATTTTTATTGAAACGCTATTAATCGGCATTACGTCGATTGGAATCGGTATTATTTTAGGATTCACTTTTTCAAAGTTCTTTTTCATGATTGTGAAAGAAATCGTATTATTGCCTGCGTTGCCGCTCTATTTATCCTGGAAACCATTTGTGCTTACGATTGGCGCTTTTTTAAGTTTATTTATTCTTATCTCATTTATCGCACCGGTATTTATCAAATCGGGAAAAATTGCAGATCTTATCCGCGGTGACGGAAACGAAAAAGAACTCCATGCCTATTCTAAGGTTAAAGGTTATATCGGTATTATTTTTCTAGTCGTATCTTATGTAATGGCTGCATCGACCTCGAACTCGATTGTTCTTGTGCTTCTTTATTTCTTGCCGCCACTTGCCACGATTGGCACATTTTACTTTTTCACGGATTCGGTTCCGATGTTTTTACATAAGCTAAGAAGTTCTCGAAGATTTTATTGGCGAAATTTCCGTTTACTGTCGATTTCAGAGGGAATCGTACGGTTGCGCGAAAACGCACGCATGTTTTTCATAGTGACGATTGTTTCAACCGTCGCATTTATGTCAGTCGGAACGTTGGCATCGCTAGCTTCTTTCGCTTCTCAATACCGTGCAATGAATCCGCTTGGTCTAGTTTATATAAGTTATGAAGGAAACGAGCTTGAAGAAGAACATACGAGTATGCTAAACAGAGAACTCGATGAACGGACGATTCAATTTGCCCGTAAAAAAATACCTGTATTGGAGCAGCGTTCATCTTATACGGGAAGTTCAGTCGATATAATTAGTGTCTCGCATATAAATGACCTAGCGAATACGTTTGATCATTTGTCAATCCAACTTAATAAGGGACAGGCACTATTTTTACCACCATCTCCGTCTTCATATGATAGCTTAAATAGTCGAACTGTAGAAACTACGCTTCAGGATAGTGATATCGCAATTAAGATTGACGGCGCATACCCGTATCAATTATTTCCATCGTATTCGATTTCTACTAATGCTATTATTTTGAATGACGAAGACTTTTCAACTGTTTATGCGAAAGGAACAATTTATGAAGCACCGTCGTTTACGTACTATGCATATTACATTCCTGATTGGCAAAAAACAAAAGACATTGGCCTTTCTATAAATGACACGATAAATGATACCTTCATTACTGGAGCGGCTAGTTCACTGCAGTATTCTTTCGATAACCCGGGACTTAATTATTCGATAATCCGTACAACATTTTCACTTCTTCTATTCATCGGGCTATTATTAGCAGCTGTATTTCTACTGGCAGCAGGAAGTTTCATCTATTTCCGATTGTATACGCGGCTTGAACAAGACAAAAAACAATTTGATGTGTTAAAGCGATTAGGCTTAACGGATAGGGAATTCAAAAAGATCGTCAACCGGCAACTAATCCCGCAATTTTTCTTTCCATGGGGAGTGGCTATGCTGCATAGTTCATTCGCATTTTTATCCCTACAAGTAGTCTGGGATGCACTTGCAGAAATTTCAATCGTGAAGGAATTAGTTTTGGTATTAATCGGTTTTACTATTTTGCAAATCGGTTATTTCTATTTAATTCGTTGGCGTTATCTTGCTCATATTAAAGCACCGGGATAAGTTCTCGGTGCCTTTATTTCTAATACAGGATTGTATTATTTTAACTATTCTTATATAATGATAATTGTATAGTTTCTGAATGAATGCTCATTCGGGCGGAAAAGGGGATGCGAGAAAATGAATCTAGTTTCACGAGTTCACGAAACAGCGACGACACAACCGGAAAAGATTGCTTATCATTTCATGGGGCAAGATACGTCTTATGCGGAATTTGATGTGTCAGTTTCAAAATTTGCTTCAGCACTTCAAGACTTGGGAATTGAAAAAGGGGATCATGTAGCATTTTTACTTGGAAACACACCACATTTCCTAATTTCGCTTTATGCGACAATGCGAATTGGGGCAACGGCAATTCCGGTGAATCCGATTTATACGCCGGATGAAATTTCTTATATCATCCAAAATAGCGATGCGAAAGCAGTGATTGCGCTAGACCAGCTATTGCCGCTTGTCGAACAAGCAGCCGAGGCATTTCCAACAGTAGAGCATTATATTATTTGCGAGACAGACCCATCGACACCGGAAAAAATTGCCGCATTGCCGGTTAACGTAAAAAGTAAAGTGCGTTCTTTCACACAACTCATCGGGATAGGAAAAACTGATGTAGACCCAGTTCATGTTGATGAAAATGAAACCGCTATCATTTTATATACGTCTGGAACGACAGGAAGACCGAAGGGGGCCATGTTGACGCATAAAAATATTTATTCAAATGCGCGTGATGTGGCGGACTATCTCGGATTTTCCGAAAATGACCGCGTTATCGCGACATTACCTGTGTTCCATGTTTTTGCGCTCACTGTCGTTGTCAATGCACCGCTCTTAAGAGGCGCAACGATATTACTGATCCCGCGATTTAGCCCAGGGGATGTATTCAAAATTGCAAGGGAAAAAGAAGCCACGGTATTTGCCGGGGTTCCAACGATGTACAATTTCTTGTATCAATTTCCCGAAGGCAAAAAAGAAGACTTCGAATCCATTCGGCTGTCTATTTCAGGCGGGTCTTCATTGCCGGTTGCACTCCTTCATAACTTTGAAGAAAAATTTGATGTAAGAGTTTCGGAAGGGTACGGCTTGTCTGAATCATCACCGGTCACATGTTTCAATCCATCGGACCGTGAACGAATACCTGGATCGATTGGAACGAATATTACCAATGTCGTTAATAAAGTCGTCGACGAGCTTGGCAATGAAGTGCCGGACGGAGAAGTCGGCGAACTAATCGTACGCGGACCGAACGTCATGAAAGGCTACTACAAAATGCCGGAAGAAACAGCGGCGGCACTACGTGATGGCTGGCTTTATACGGGCGATTTGGCACGGCGCGACGAAGATGGTTATTTCTATATCGTCGACCGCAAAAAAGACTTGGTTATTGTCGGGGGCTATAACGTTTATCCTCGCGAAGTTGAAGAAGTATTATTTGAACATAGAGATGTAGTCGAAGCCGCGGTCATAGGGGTCCCGGATCCCGATTTCGGCGAAGAAGTCCACGCATTTGTCGTTTTGAAGGACGGCGTGAAAGAAGACGTGGAGTCACTTAAAAGCTATTGCAGAAAGAGACTGGCAAAATACAAAGTGCCAAAGCATATCGAGCTTTTGGAAGAATTACCGAAAAACACAACCGGAAAAATATTAAGACGTACCTTGAAAAATCACGTCACAATCTAATTAGTAAACCCCTTTCCATATCGGAAAGGGGTTTTTGTTTGCAAACATTTTAAAACAAAAATTTGTTCCAATTCATTGATTTCCGGCCAGTTCGCTTTTGATTATAAGAGGTTTGTCTTCTTCTACCTGTTAGTCTTTGGTTATTGAAATTGCGTCGATTTCTACTTGTGTGCTTTGGGTTACGCGAAGTGCGACGGATTCTACTTGTGCGCCGAATGTTACGTGAAGTACGTTTTTTTCGACTCGTACGTTGCTGGTTTTCACTAATTTCCGGACACCATGGACGACTGATTCCTGAACGCCTTACTTTACTTGTACTCCATACATTTCTTGAAGTCTGTCGCACTTTGTTCGTGGTCCATAGATTTTTTGAAGTTCCTTGAACTCTGCTTGTGCGCTTAATATTTCTTGAAGTTCCTCGAACTCTACTTGTGCGACGAATATTTTTTGAAGTCCCTCGCACCCTGCTTGTACCCTGTATATTTCTTGAAGTGCGTTTAACTCTCCGTTCGTTACTGAATGGATCTTGGTGCATAAAATCTCCTAATCCAGATCTATTAACACTTTCAACCGCTTTTCTAATATGATCTATAGAAAAACCTGACATATCCATACCTCCATACTTTTTTGAATTAGGACAATAAGTGGACGAAAATTCCACCCCCGTCCTATTAAGGTACGTAACTATTCGCTCGGTGTCGGAGACAAATGCATACTTTTATTAAATAAATAATAACTATCATGTAGAGACAAGAAATGTTTTTAGGCAATAGCTATACAATAAAACAAAGGGAGTGGGAATAGCGTGGTGATACCCGAATATAAACTTTTCATTCATCCGATAGATGTTAATGAACTTAGAAAAGATATTTGGCGTGATGATCCGGTTTCAGCAAAATTAACGATTAACCAAAAAAAGTTGGATGTCGATATCGCTTATCGTGGTTCTCATATTCGGGATTTCAAGAAAAAATCTTATCACCTTTCTTTCTACAAACCGATAACATTTAGAAAGGCAAAAGAAATTCATCTTAACGCGGAATATAAAGATCCATCATTACTAAGAAATAAATTGTCATTTGATTTTTTTAATGATATTGGCTGTTTATCGCCTAAATCACAGTTTGTATTTTTAAAACTTAACGGTAAAAATGAAGGGATTTATTTAGAAATAGAGTCAGTAGATGAATATTTCCTATCGAATCGGCAATTGCCAAAAGGGTCGATATTTTATGCGGTTGACGGGGATGCTAATTTTTCATTGATGAGCGACCTCGATAAAGACGTCAAGAAATCCCTTGAATTTGGTTATGAATTCAAATTTGGGACAGAAGAAGATGAGTACCATTTACAAGAAATGATATTGAATATTAATACGTTTTCTCTTAATGAATTTGAAAATGAAATCGTTAACTATGTAAATGTTGATAAATACTTTCGTTGGCTCGCTGGCGTTATTTTCACGCAAAACTTTGATGGATTTGTTCATAACTATGCATTGTATCGAAACGCGACAACAGGGTTAGTCGAAGTCATCCCGTGGGATTACGACGCGACATGGGGAAGAGACGTGAATGGAAAAGTTATGCGAGAAGATTATTTGCGCATTCAAGGCTTTAATACGCTGACTGCTAGGTTGTTGAATGTAACAAGATTTCGCCTTCAATACAAAAAAATGTTGGAAGATATTTTAACTAGCAAATTCAATGTGGATTATATGAAACCTAAAATACAAGATTTATATGATTTAATCAGACCCTATATTCTAAAAGATCCATATGAGATGGACAATGTCCACGAATTCGATCAAGAACCAGATTATATATGCAATTATATTAAAGCGCGTGGAGAATATATAAGAAAGCAGTTATATACACTTGATTAACTGGGCAATACACTGATAAGTTGGTAGAATAGACTGATATATACTACTTAACTGTTTTTTATTCAAGAAATAAAGGGAAATTGTTCCGAGTGTCGAAATAAGTAGGTATCGAAAGAATTAGGGGGAATCAGTGTTGGGTAAACGAAATTTAAAAGTGAATGACTTATTCAAATTAACATCTGTAACAAATCCACAAGTTTCGCCGGATGGTAAAGAGGCGGTATTTATTCAGACGCATATTGACGAAGAAGAAAATAAATATGTCTCGAATTTATTTCACATAGATTTGGAGTTAAGTGCAGTAACTCAGTGGACGCACGGTCAAGAAAGAGTCTCTTCACCTTCTTGGTCATCTGACGGGAAGCAAATTGCTTTTTTGTCGAACCGTGAAGAGAAGAATCAAGTCTACATCTTGTCTGCTAGAGGTGGAGAAGCTAAGAAGCTGACAGCATTTGAAAATGGCGTGACAAGTTTTCTTTGGTCGCCGTGCGGAAAAAAAGTATGGGTCAATGCGATCGTAAAAGAAGGCAAGACCTTCACGGATAAAGAAGAAAAAGATGAAAAGAAAAAGCCGGAACCATATCGCGTGACAAAAATGAAATATCAAATGGACGGCATCGGACTACTCCCCGGGGATGCATATCGCCAAATTGGTGTTGTGGATATTGAGTCGGGTGAAGTCACTCAGTTCACAGAAGGAAATCATCAATACGCGCTTCAAGCGATTTCACATGACGGGAAGAAACTTGTAATGGGCGTAAATCGCAATGAAAATCAAGACTTTGAATTCCGTCAGCCATTATACATAGTTGATGTCGAATCAAAAGAAGAAACAGTGTTAGTTGATGAAAATGGTTATTTCCACGGTGCAGCATTTGCACATGATGATCGCTATATTGCTTATACAGGTTCCGATAATACTTTCAAAAACGCGACGCATGCCAAATTATATGTCTATGACATTGAAGATGGAAGCACAGTTTGCTTGACTGAAAGCATTGATGCGCCGGTTGGGGATTATGCGGTTGCGGATCACCAGCAAGGGGCAAGCGCACCCGCGGCAGTCTGGACGAAAGACAATCAGTTGTATTTCCAATTGACGACAATGGGCGATGTACGACTCTATTTCGCCTCGCTTGATGGTGCGGTGTATCCAGCATCCCCTGAAAATGAACATATTTACGGCTATGACGTATCGACTGACGGCGAGTTTGCACTTGTAACGGTCAGCGACTCAGTAAATCCTGGCGAATTGTATAAACAAACAATCGCGACGGGGGAACGTGTCGCGTTAACTTCTGTGAACGAATCATATTTGGAAGAAGTTGAACTTGTAGAACCGGAAGCGAATGTCTATAAAGGGGCAAAAGATTGGGATGTACATGGTTGGCTGATGAAACCGACGGGCTTCGAAGAAGGACAAAAATATCCATTGATCGTTGAAATTCACGGAGGCCCGGCTGCGATGTATGCAAATTCATTTTTCCATGAAATGCAAGTGTTAGCGGCTCAAGGATACGGAGTATTATACGTAAATCCTCGTGGAAGTCATGGCTACAGTCAGGAGTTTGTTGATGCAGTTCGCGGTGATTACGGCGGCGGTGACTATGAAGACATCATGGCTGGACTCGAATTCGTTCTCAGCGAAAACGACTGGATTGATACCGACCGACTTGGTGTGACCGGTGGAAGTTACGGCGGTTTCATGACGAACTGGATTGTCGGACACACGAATAAGTTTAAAGCGGCTGTTACACAACGCTCAATCTCAAACTGGATTAGTTTCTATGGAGTATCTGATATCGGGTATTACTTTAATGACTGGCAGCATGGTGCCGATATGAATGATGTGGAAAAACTATGGGATATCTCCCCATTGAAATACGCGAAGAATGTTGAAACCCCGTTGTTGATTTTGCATAGTGAAAAAGATTTCCGTTGCCCGATCGAACAAGCCGAGCAGTTATACATTACGTTGAAAAGCATGGGGAAAGAAACAGAATTTGTTCGTTTCCCGGACGCAGATCATAACTTATCACGTACAGGGACTCCGAACTTGCGCATAGCAAGATTAGACGAAATTACGGATTGGTTCGCAAAATATCTATAAGTATCAAAAAGAGGAGAGGGGATTACCCCCTCTCCTTTTGCTTGTCCACCCAAGAAATATATTGGGCTTAAAAACATTAATCGCTCATTAACACTGTCTTACAATCAGCGGCTGAACACGTCTGTTCAGATTACGCCGCTCCATATCCATTGCCATTTCTAAGGTCGATACCTAGCTCGATTTTTTCAACGACTCGTTTTTCGATACAACAGATTTGGTCTAGTACTCTTGCAACAGCATTATTAATCTCAGCTAATTGGGCAGGACTTGCTGTATCAATCGCAGCTCTAATTTTGTCTCCCTCTGCGAAAAGAATGTCTGCAAGTGCGAATTCCGTGAATACAGCGGAAAAGATAACTAATCCACCCAAGAAATCGTCTCCATTGTCACCATTTAAACTCATTAAATTTTGCATTTGTGCAAATGCTTGTTTTTGGTCCATTAATATCACCTCCTATCTGGTCTTTCTACTTGTCCGAACATACTTACTATATGTGATTTGATTCATAGGACTTGTACTAATAACCCTATTTGAAAAATACTATAAAAATTAAGTGAATAGTCACTTTGCAAATGTGCGAGAGTTTGCTATATTAACAGTGAGTACTCACTCATTATCGGGAAGGGGTAAGATAAATGCAAGAGGCAGAGGAATGCATTTCTATTAATCACGTATCAAGAAGTTTTGGTAAGCAGCAAGTACTTGAAGACATTAACTTGAAAATTTTTGAAGGAGAAATTTTTGGATTACTCGGACCATCGGGGGCTGGTAAAACTACTCTAGTAAAACAATTGACCGGCTTAGACCTCCCAACATCAGGTGAAGTCTATTTATTTCAAAAGAAAATGCCTACTTTACAATTAATTAACAGCATTGGATACATGGCGCAGTCTGATGCATTGTACGAAGACCTCACCGCAAAAGAGAACTTGCTATTCTTCTCGGAACTATATGGTTTAAAAGGGAAGAAGCAGACGCGCAGAATTTTAGAAGTGATGGATCTCGTTCGACTATCAGATGATCTAACGAAATTGGTTTCCAATTATTCTGGCGGCATGAAAAGAAGACTGTCATTAGCCATTGCCATGCTTCATGAACCTTCGATTTTAATTCTCGATGAACCAACTGTTGGAATCGATCCTGTGTTAAGGCAAAGCATTTGGGAAGCTTTTGATACATTAAAACAAAACGGAATTACGATTATTGTCACCACCCATGTTATGGACGAAGCCGAAAAATGTGACCGGCTCGGAATGATTCGCGATGGCCGCCTGATCGCGGTTGGCACAACCGAAGAATTAAAAGAACAGACAAATTCAAAAACGATTGAAGAAGCCTTTCTCGTTTATGGAGGTGCATAATATGAGAATTATCGCCTTAACAAAAAGGATATTACGGCAAATTGTTCGCGATAAACGGACAATGGGATTACTCATCGTTGCACCGATTTTCGTCCTAACGATGCTTCACTTCGTGTTTGGCAATGAAGAGTATACGCCGAAAATTGGATTTGTGGATGTACCTGACATGATTGTCCAACAAATGGATGTAGACGATGCCAAAATAACCACTTTCACTGATGAAAAAACAGCGAAAGATGATTTAGCTGCACGAACGATTGACGGCTATTTAGTATTCGAAGGGAATAAGCCGACAATTGTTCTTGAGGGAAGTGATCCGAGTGTTTCCGGTGCGACGATGAAATGGCTTCAAAATGCAATGCCGTCAGATCAAGGACATGATAATGAGCAAGTGATGGAAATCGAATATTTCCACGGCTCAAGTGATATGGGTATGTTCGATTATTTCGGTCCGGTTCTGGTCGGATTTTTCGTCTTTTTCTTTGTTTTTTTAATTGCTGGCGTTTCGTTTTTACGGGAACGTACAACAGGCACGTTGGAAAGATTGCTTGCTAGTCCGCTTCGCCGCTGGGAAATTGTCATCGGCTATGTAATGGGATTCGGACTATTTACAATGATTGAATCGACGATTATTGTCGCTTATGCAATATATGTTCTCGGAATGGTCATGGAGGGCGATTTTGGTTATGTGTTACTCATTACATTACTTCTTGCCTTAACAGCGCTGACGCTCGGTATCTTACTGTCATCTTTTGCGAATAATGAACTGCAAATGATGCAATTTATTCCCATAATCGTGATTCCGCAAGTGTTCTTTTCAGGATTATTTAATTTAGAGACAATATCTGATTGGTTAAGTTGGATTGGTTATATCACACCGCTTTACTATGCTGCCGAAGCGTTACGAAATGTGATGGTTAGAGGATATGGTTGGGAAGCCATCTATTTGGACCTGGCATTCTTAGTCGGTTTTTCTCTACTCTTTATCAGCATCAACATCGTTGCACTTCGTAAGTACAGAAAAATATAAAGGGAGAACATCATGGAAGACAACAATATGTTAGATGAAATACTACAAACTGAAGCTGGATTAACGGAAAGACAAAAAAAGATAATTGTAGCGGCAACAGAAATATTTGCAGAAAAAGGATTTGCCGCGACCTCTACTAGGGAAATTGCGCAACAAGCGGGAGTTGCTGAAGGGACAATTTTCAGGCATTATCGAACAAAAAAAGATTTATTATTATCGATTGTGACGCCAACAATGATTCGCTTGATGGCTCCCCTCATAATTAAGGATATTAACAAGGTTTTGAATGATGACTATGAAAAATTCGAAGACTTTTTGCGTGCAATGATTGAAAACCGGGATAGGTTTTTAAAGAAAAACATGCAAACGATAAAGATATTTGTTCAAGAAATTCCATTCCATCCGGAACTAAAAGAACAGTTTATCAAGCATGTCGCGAATAAAGTACTTGCACGCTTACAAGAAATTGTTAAGCATTACCAAACAAACGGTCAACTCATCAATTTGCCGACCACGACAATTATTCGTCTAATAGGGTCTTCAATTATTGGAGCATTCACAGCTAAGTATGTAATTGGAGATCAAGGGGAATGGAACGACGATGTGGAAATGGAACATACGATTCAGTTTTTGTTGAAGGGGCTCACTCCATAAAGTAATGAAAAGCGGTCACTTCAAGAGGTTATGAAGTGACCGCTTTTATTACTTATTAAACGGTCGCGTAAAGGAAGTCGGCGTTTTAGATTCGAATCGCATTGATTCACCGGTTGTTGGATGTTTCAATTCAATGGCATTTGCATGAAGCCCGAGTCGGCCGATTGTATTATTACGGGAACCGTATTTTTTATCGCCGACAACAGGATGACCTATGTCTTGCATATGAACACGGATTTGATTTTTTCGTCCTGTATCCAAATTCACTTGCAGCAACGAGAAATTCCTGTTGGACTGCAGTACTTTGTAATGGGTGATGGCTTTTTTCCCATCATTCGGTCTTGGACTTGAGTAAACCATGAACATTTTATTTTCAGTTAACCAAGAAGTAACTGTCCCATCTTTTTTCACAGCGCCTTCAACGAGCGCGATATAAGCGCGTTCACGAACAGATTCTTGCCATGAATTTTGAAGAGTTTGTTGAGCTTCTTTATTTTTTGCAAACACCATGACCCCAGAAGTGTCTCGATCTAACCGATGAACAACAAAAATACGGTTTTTCGGACTAACACTCCGAACATATTCTGTGAGCTGGCGATATGCAGTGAGATGTTTTTCATCTTCAGATGCAATCGACAACAAGCCTGGTTCTTTTTCGATAACAATCAAATCATTATCTTCATGCAAAATCGTAACACCAGTCATTTTCACTTCATTAGTAGCCACGCGTGCATGAATTTGAACCTGGTCTCCGGGATTTAAAGGGTCATTAAATTGAGTCGACACTTTGCCGTTCACCAAAACTTGTCCACGGGCTAAAATGCCTTTAACCGAATTTCGACTTCGATTCGACAAGACTTCATACAAGTACTTCAATAGTTCAGTCTGTTCTTTAACAATCCATTCGTCATTTCTATTCATATATATAACATCCTTTTATTTTTTGATAAAACCACTCAAGAGCCTACTCGTGTATAACAAATGGTATAGTGCTTGAAGGAATAATACAAATCATCAATACAACAATATATTATGCTATAATTTACCTATAAAATCGTTTGCTAAGGGGGAAAAGAATGGACTTATCACAACTAAGTATTTTTGCAATTATACTAGCTGTCATCGCCAATATGATCATCGGCGCTTTATGGTATTCACCGGTACTATTTGCGAACATATGGATGAAAAGCCTTGGGAAAAGCATGGAAGAACTTCAATCATCTAATGCAAATATCGGTTACGGGCTCACGACGCTTGCTGGCATCATTTCTGCCATCGTTTTATCACTATTTATATCGATGCTAGATTCGGTGACCATCGGCGGGGGTGCGTTAATTGGATTTTTAGCTGGTGTAGGAATAGCGAGCGCGCGCGAATTATCGCCAACCTTTTTTGAAGGAAGAAAGTACACGCTGTTTTTGATAAGTGCGGGCTATCATACCGTTTCACTTACCGTAATGGGAATTATTATTGCATTTTTTGTAAAGTAAGGGAAAGGGGAATCAAACCCCTTTCCCTTATTTCATTTTCCTTCAAATTGAGGTTTTCGTTTTTCACTAAATGCAGCTAATGCTTCTAATCGATCTTCAGTTGGAATTGTAATTTCATAGGCTTTCCGTTCAATCGCAAGACCAGTATGTAAGTCTGCATTCATTCCTTGCTTGATCGCGAATTTTGCTTGTTGCAAGGCGATTGGTCCATTCGCCAACATCGACTCCGCGAATTCCGTAGTTTCTTTTATTAGGTTTTCCGGTGAAGAAACTTTCGTGACCATTCCATAATCCAAAGCTTCCGCCGATTTCAGTCGACGGGCTGTTAAAATAAGTTCTAACGCTTTCGTTTCCCCGATTAATCTCGGAAGACGTTGCGTGCCGCCAGCTCCCGGAATAATAGCTAAACTGGTTTCTGTTAATCCCATCAAGGTGTCATCAGATGCAATACGGAAATCGCAAGCGAGTGCAAGTTCCATACCGCCGCCAAACGCATAACCGTTCATCATGGCAATTGTCGGTTGCGGCAATGAGGCTACCGATGAAAAAACTTCGCCGATTTTAAAGACATTTCGTTTAACTTGTATGTCAGTTAACGTTTTTCTTTCTTTCAAGTCAGCGCCGACACTAAAAGCACGGTCCCCAGATCCCGTAAAAATAACGACGCGAATATCCGGATTTATGCGGATTGCTTCGGTGATTTGACCTAATTCTACCAACATGTCATAATTAAATGCATTCATTGCTTCCGGTCGGTTTAATGTGACGTAAGCAAGATTCCCTTTTTGTTCATAACGAATAAGTTCCATTTGTAAATCCCCCTTTTATTGTCATTTTCCTTATGTAAAACATACCATGTTTCTATTATTTCTACCATAACGATTGTATATAAGATTCCTTCACAGCCAAGAAAGAGAGTGATTTCCTTGGCTACCTCTGTTGATTTTGACGTTCAAAGTTTTCTGATGGGTCGTATATGGCTTCGCGACCACATTCCGTTTAATTCAAAAATTATTGATGCGCAGATCGCAAATGGATTTGTTAAAACTATTTCTGGCATTAATAAAAGGAATTCCCTTTTTAATAAGACTCAATTCCAATGTAATCGTTGTGAAAACAATACCCAATCAAGATTTACAATTTTCGAATGCGCAAAATGTGAAAGACCTTGTGTGTATTGCAGGCATTGTCTCAAAATGGGTAGAGTTTCTTCTTGTACGGCGCTCGTTACGTGGAATGGACCTGAACCAGTTTATCCGAAGAATCATTTATTGGCGTGGGAAGGCAAACTTACGCCACTTCAACAGCTAGCATCTAATGAGTTATTTGAAAGCACAGCTCGAAATCGTCCCCATCTGATTCATGCCGTTTGCGGGGCAGGGAAGACTGAAATTCTATTTGAACCGATTTATAAACTGCTGCAAGAGGGTAAACGTGTGTGTATTGCAGCCCCGAGAGTCGATGTCATCCTGGAACTAGAACCTCGACTTCGTGCCGCTTTTCCTGCTACGAAAATCGCGGCTTTATACGGCGGGGCGACAGTTGGAAATGAGCTAAGCCAACTAATTCTTGCGACAACCCACCAACTATACCGGTTTCAAGCAGCATTTGATGTCATTTTTGTGGATGAAGCGGATGCTTTTCCTTACACGGCTGACGAAACGCTTCGGCGGGCCGTTAAAAAGGCGGCAAAAGAAAACGCCCCCATTCACTCAGTGACAGCTACGCCGTCAAAGAAACTAATCTTTCAAATAGAGCGAGAAGGTGCGGTTTCAACCATCAATCGACGTTATCACGGATACTCGCTACCGGTGCCGCGTTATGAATCCTTATGGAATTACGCATCGAAAATTAAAAAGAAAAAACTTCCTGCGAAACTTATTAAGTGGACTGAACAAAGGTTAAATAAAAAAGAACCCTTTCTAATTTTCTTCCACAACATTATTTTAATGGAAGAAGCTGAGCCTTTATTTCAAACCCTGGATAGTCGCATTAAATCCGTTCATGCTTCCAATGAAAAACGGAAAGAATTTGTACAAAAACTTCGTGATAATGAACTTCCTGGTTTGCTAACAACAACTATTTTGGAGCGCGGCATCACAATTCCTGATGTACAAGTGGCGGTCGTAGGCTCCGAGCATTCTATCTTCACAAGCGGTGCACTCGTTCAAATCGGAGGGCGAGTGGGCAGATCGTCAGCTTATCCCTCAGGCGATTTTGTTCTTTTCCACCATGGAATCTCGCACGCGATGGATGATGCTAAACGAGAAATACTTCGTTTGAATAAAGGCGGTGCCTCTTTGTGACGGAATGTCTTTTATGCGACGTTGAACTCTTAACTAGACCATCATGGAAATCTCTATTGGCATTGGATGATGAAATGGTCATCTGCTTTGACTGTTCATCAGAATTTAAAAGGTCCAGCCAAGAAATTGAAGATACTACATTAAAAAATGTTACATCCCTTTTTGAATATAATGACGCGATGAGGGATTACTTGCATCAATATAAGTTTTTACAAGATATCGCTCTTGCAAAGGTATTTAAAAATGATTTGCACAATTTATTAAAATCAAAAGTAAATATTATTCCGATACCGATGCATCCTAAGAGAAAAGTTGTGCGCACGTTTTCGCATGTTGAAGAATTACTAAAACGTGCGCGTATCTCGTATAGTGATGTACTAGAGAAAAAAGACGATGAGACGATGGGGGAGAAATCTAAAAAAGAACGGCTTGCACTTTCTCCTTTATTCAAACTAAAACCGAATACAATAATAAAATATGAACCCTATATGTTAATCGATGATATTTATACAACAGGAACGACACTTCGTCATGCAGCAGCTCTTTTAATCGAAGCGGGGGCAAAGGAAGTTGAAGCGGTAACCTTAATTCGAGCTAAACTAAACGACTAATTTTTCAAACAATTGGGGCATCTAACTATTCAAATAGTCCGAAGTGTGGTAATTTTAAATTACGGATGGTGTATCTTTTTTAAAAATCCGCTATTCAGGAATGAATACTGAAAAAACATTACTAGCCACTTCGCAAAAGAAGACCTTGCGAATATTGTCGAAGATTCATTGATTAGTCATACTTGAGATTGTAGAAAAAGTGGGTACCATCGCTGTGGATTGGAGGGGTGGGGAAAGCTTAATCGATAAATAAGTAATTGAATCAAGATTGACGAGTTTTTGAACCTTGGCTTGTCAATGTTTCGACATATTTCGTTAAAAAATTTATTTATTTAATGGTTTTAAAAGGACTTTTGGGGGAACGTATAGAAGTGTACAGTAGTGGTTAAATAAAGGAGGAGTTCATATGCTAGATTTTAACATTCGCGGCGAGAACATAGAGGTGACTCCAGCGATTCGCGATCATGTAGAAAACAAAGTAACAAAGCTCGAAAGGTATTTTACAAATGGTGCGAACGCGACTGCAAACGTAAACTTGAAAGTGTACAATGACAAACAAACAAAAGTGGAAATAACAATTCCGATGAAAAACTTAACACTGCGGGCTGAAGAAAGACATGATGATTTATATGCAGCCGTCGATTTAATCGTCGATAAACTTGAACGTCAAATTCGAAAATATAAAACAAGAGTTAATCGTAAATTCCGTGAGCGTGAAGGCGTAGCAGCGTTCTTCGCATCAGTTAATAAGAGTAAAGCGAATGATAACTCGCAATATGATGAAGATGACGATGAGTTTTCTGTAGTCAGAACAAAACGGTTCGACTTGAAACCGATGGACGAAGAAGAAGCAATCCTACAAATGAACATGCTTGGACATAACTTCTTTATCTTTACTGACGCTGAATCAGATGAAACAAATATCGTTTATAAGAGAAAAGATGGAAAGTACGGTTTAATCGAAACAAATTAAATAAGTAAATATTACAATCCTCCAAGTGTGAGCGTACACTTGGAGGATTTTTGTTAAGGCTTACGTCTAGCTACAGGCGCCAGCCCCTCGAGTCGCTTCTGACTTTAAGATGAGGGAAGAATTGAACTTCATTCTTCCCTTCGGGGCTAGACGGGCGCCTTGCGCTTTTGTTAATCAATTAATAAAATAATTAGTGGTACATTTGCACAGGGCATTTCGCAATGGTAAAATAAAGAGTGAACAAAATGAGGATGTGACCTAAATGCTGGGCGTATTAAGTAAAATATTTGATTCGAATAAAAGAGATTTAAAAAGACTTGAAAGAATTGCTGATCAAGTCGAAGCTTTGGCTACTGAAATGGAACAGTTATCTGATGAAGATTTAACTGCAAAAACCGAAGTGTTTAAGGAAAGAGTCGCCAAAGGCGAGACACTTGATGATATACAAGTAGAAGCGTTTGCTGTTGTTCGCGAAGCGTCACGACGAGTACTTGGCATGTATCCATTCCGCGTGCAACTTATCGGTGCAGCTGCCTTACATGAAGGTAATATCGCAGAGATGAAAACCGGTGAAGGAAAAACATTGACTTCTACTCTTGCGGTTTATTTAAATGCGCTTGAAGGCAAGGGCGTGCATGTCGTCACGGTCAACGAATACCTTGCGAGTCGTGATGCCGAGGAAATGGGCCAACTTTATGAGTATCTTGGCTTATCCGTGGGCTTGAACTTAAATAGCATGTCTAAAGAAGAAAAGCGTGAAGCTTATGAAGCAGACGTGACTTATAGTACGAATAATGAACTCGGTTTTGATTATTTACGGGACAATATGGTGCTTTACAGCAACCAAAGAGTACAACGTCCGCTCAATTTTGGCGTCATTGATGAGGTCGACTCCATCTTAATTGACGAGGCGCGAACACCGCTTATTATTTCAGGACAAGCCGCAAAGGCGGCCGACTTATACAGATTGGCAAACATGTTTGTCACGACGTTGAAAGTCGATGAAGATTATTCTTTTGATGAATCAACAAAAGGCGTCGTTTTGACTGAAAAAGGTGTTGAAAAGTCTGAAGCGGCGTTCAGCATCAATAATTTATTTGACTTGGAACATGTGACCCTTCTTCATGGGATAAACCAAGCACTTAAAGCACATGTTAGTATGCATATTGACATTGATTACGTTATCGAAGAAGACAGCGTTGTTATTGTCGATTCATTTACAGGACGTCTAATGAAAGGACGTCGTTATAGCGATGGACTTCACCAAGCCATTGAGGCAAAAGAAGGCATGGAAATACAAAATGAATCAATGACATTAGCAACGATAACATTCCAAAACTTCTTCAGAATGTACGAGAAGCTTTCTGGAATGACGGGTACAGCGAAAACGGAAGAAGAAGAGTTCCGTAATATTTACAATATGAATGTTATTGAAATTCCGACAAACCGTCCGATAATCCGTGATGACCGTGCTGACTTGATATATTCAACGATGGATGGAAAGTTTAAAGCGGTGGCGGAAGACATTAAGGTTCGTCATGAAAAAGGCCAGCCAGTATTAGTTGGAACGGTCGCAATTGAAACATCGGAAATCATTTCTGATTATCTGAAAAAACTCGGTGTAAAACATAATGTATTAAACGCGAAGAATCATGGCCGTGAAGCAGAAATAATTCAAGAGGCAGGTCATAAAGGATCTGTTACGATTGCAACGAATATGGCCGGACGTGGTACAGATATTAAACTCGGCGAAGGTGTTATCGAAGTAGGCGGCCTAGCAGTTCTCGGTACTGAAAGACATGAATCCCGTCGAATTGACAACCAGTTACGTGGACGTTCCGGTCGTCAAGGAGATCCTGGGGTTACTCAGTTCTATTTATCGCTCGAAGATGAATTGATGCGACGTTTCGGATCAGATCAGATGAAGGCGATGATGACGAGACTTGGAATGGATGATACAACACCAATTCAGTCGAAAATGGTATCCCGTTCCGTTGAATCGGCGCAAAGACGTGTCGAGGGGAATAACTTCGATGCGCGGAAGCGTCTACTCCAATACGATGATGTTCTTCGTCAACAACGTGAAATTATTTATAAAGAACGTAATGAAGTTTTGGAGACCGAAAACATTCGCGGCATTGTTGAAAAAATGCTAATCGATGTTATTGATCGTACTGTTGATGCTTACACATCAGCAGAAGATTCAGCTGAATGGAACTTGAAAGGTTTTGAAGACTTTATTGGCGCGAATTTACTTCCGGAAGGTCAGATTAAGAAAACTGATTTGGAAGGTAAAACAGCTGAGGAGATAAAAACATTTATTCAAGAAGCCGTTTTTGCTCGTTATGACGAGAAAGAAGAAGAAATGTCTGAAGAACGAATGCGTGAATTCGAGAAAGTTATTTTACTCCGTGCAATCGACACGAAGTGGATGGATCATATTGACGCAATGGAGCAACTCAGACATGGAATTCACTTACGTGCATATGGACAGACAGATCCTTTACGCGAATATCAAAGTGAAGGATTCGCGATGTTTGAAGATATGGTTTTAGCCATCGAAAACGACGCAGCAAGATTTGCGATGAAAGCGGAAATCCGCAATAACCTAGAGCGTGAAGAAGTTGTCAAAGGGCATGCAGTTAAACCAGAAGACGACGGCGAACCAGTGAAGAAAAAGCCGGTGCGTCGCACAGTGAATGTTGGACGTAACGAACCATGCCCATGCGGCAGCGGTAAGAAATTTAAACAGTGTCACGGTCGAAACTAAACGACACTACCCATTCCAGGAGGAACTTATTATGATTGAATTATCAGATGTACGCAACGAGCTCGACAATACAGCTAAGAAATTAGTGGACTTCAGGGGGTCTCTTTGACTTAGAAAACAAAGAGGCTCGAATACAAGAACTTGATGAAATGATGGCGGAGCCTGGATTCTGGGATAATCAAGAATCAGCTCAAAAAGTTATTTCTGAATCCAATGGGTTGAAAGACGTTGTTGGCGACTATAAAGAATTGACGGATGAACAAGAAAATCTAGAAATGACGCATGATTTATTGCGCGAAGAGTTTGACGCAGAGCTTCAAGAAGAGCTGGGCAGTGAATTAAAAGCGTTCAAGAAAAAATTAGAAGCATTTGAATTACATATGCTTCTCAGCGGTGAATTCGACCGACATAATGCGGTTCTTGAATTGCATTCGGGTGCAGGCGGCACTGAATCCCAGGACTGGGCTTCAATGATTTTACGGATGTATACGCGTTGGGCGGAACAACATAATTTCAAAGTTGAAACGCTTGATTATCAAGCAGGGGACGAAGCTGGCGTAAAATCTGTAACATTATCAATAAAAGGCCATAATGCGTACGGCTATTTGAAAGCAGAAAAAGGTGTTCATCGACTTGTTCGGATTTCACCTTTTGATTCTTCAGGACGGCGTCATACATCATTCGTGTCATGTGAAGTCATGCCTGAGTTTGATGGAAATATTGATATCGAGATTCGTACAGAGGATTTGAAAATTGATACGTACCGTTCTAGCGGCGCAGGCGGACAGCACGTTAACGTAACGGATTCTGCTGTTCGGATTACCCATTTACCGACTGGAGCAATTGTGACGTGTCAAACCGAGCGTTCGCAGATAAAAAACCGTGAACGTGCGATGAACCTTCTAAAATCGAAATTGTACCAAATTAAAGTTGAAGAAGAACAAGCGCGTCTTCTTGAAATCCGTGGCGAGCAAAAAGAAATCGGCTGGGGAAGTCAAATCCGTTCTTATGTATTCCACCCGTACTCTATGGTGAAAGATCACCGGACAGATATGGAAACTGGAAACGTTGGCGCTGTCATGGACGGCGAACTTGATCCGTTCATAAATGCTTATTTACGCTCTCAAATATCTTGAAAATGTTTATAAAATGACAAATAGGTATATATAAGTATCATAGATGAAATAACAGCAAGGTTTTTATTGGAAAAACAGAAAAGTATCAAAAATCCTTGTTCACAGAAATGTGACATGTCTTGGTAAATGTTGCCACGTCGATGTTCAGGTAGTTTTTCAGGAATTAAGATTTTGTATGAAAAGGTTGAATGCTCCGTGTTTTTGGTATACTGAAATAGAGGAATGTATATTTTTATTCCTTTGTAACAAACTACAAAATCAAGGGAGGAAACAATGTGAAGAAAAAACTTTTAGCGGCAATTTTTGCATCACTTCTTGTTCTCGGCGCATGTGGTGGCGGCGGGGATAAGACAAATGATGACGGCGCGACTACAGGCGGAGATACAAGCGGAGATACAAGCGGTGATACAGCAAGCCTAGATGTTGAGAAAATCGTCAACAATAAATGTATCGCGTGTCATGGTAACAACCTGGAGGGCGGCAGTGCACCTGGATTAACAGATGTCGGCTCGACCCATTCAGAATCTGAAATCCACGATATTATTATCAACGGTCAAGGCGGAATGCCAGGCGGACTCATCAAAGGTGAAGAAGCAGACGCAGTTGCAAAGTGGCTTGCAGAGAAGAAATAAGTAACAAATAAAAATCACTAGCGGAGAAATTCCGCTAGTGATTTTTTTTTGTTGCTTAAGAAACTAAAATATTTAATCTCGTATCGGAACGATTCCATTTTATAATTTCGTTGCTCTGTGGGTTGCTCTCGTTGAGATTCTCGTTGCTCGAGCATTTATTCCCGTATCGAACCAATCCCGTATTTTATTGTAGAAAAATGCGATTTTTTCTCGATTGGAAAATATTGCTACCCAAATAACTTCCATTTAAACAAATGAAATATAACTGTAATAATTAGAGCGAAAGAAACATGCTATACTATTGTTGTTGTTGAATAAAATCTATTTATTAGAGATTCAGGTGGTTTTAGTATGATTGTGATGAAAGATGTCTATAAAAAGTATGCAAATGGTGTCGTTGCATCGAACGGCATTAATATAGAAATAGGTCGCGGCGAGTTTGTTTACGTTGTTGGTCCAAGTGGTGCAGGAAAATCTACATTCATTAAAATGATGTATCGCGAGGAAACACCAACTAGCGGAGAAATATACATAGATGGTATTAATCTAGCGACATTGAAAAGAAGAAAAGTTCCTTATTTACGAAGGCGAATCGGTGTCGTATTTCAGGATTTCAAGTTATTACCGAAGCTTAACGTATATGAAAATGTCGCATTTGCCCTTGAAGTAATCGAAGAAACACCCGCTAGAATCAGGAAAAAAGTTACAGATGTACTTGAATTAGTCGGACTAGCACAGAAAGCGCGAATGTTTCCCAATGAATTATCCGGCGGGGAACAACAACGAGTAGCGATTGCCAGATCAATAGTGAACGTTCCTCAATTAGTCATTGCGGACGAGCCTACAGGAAACCTTGATCCAGAAACGTCTTATGAAATAATGGATATATTTGAACGAATTAATGCTAGAGGTACAACGATAATAATGGCTACTCATAACAAAGAAATCGTCAATACGTTGAAACATAGAGTGATCGCAGTTGAAGGCGGGCTTATCGTACGCGATGAACACGGAGGTGCATACGGCTATGAAGTTTAGAACATTTAGCCGACACTTAAGTGGAAGCTTCAAAAGCCTTGGACGGAATGCGTGGATGACATTTGCCTCAGTAAGTGCAGTAACAGTAACACTCTTACTTGTCGGTGTCTTTATCGTCATCATGATGAATTTAAATAAAATTGCAGATAACATCGAAAAAGATGTTGAAATAAAGGTTATCGTCGATTTAGCGGCAGATGACGAAGCAATCACCGATTTAGAAAAAGAAATAAATGAAATAAAAGGCATACAAGATTTGAAGTTTTCTTCGAATGAACAAGAATTGAGTAAAATGATTAAAGGTTTTGGAGACGAACTTGGTTTATATAAACAAGATAATCCTCTCCGACATGCCTTTTATCTGAAAGCAGCCGATCCCCATCAGACAGCTGAAATCGCAAAAAAAATTGATACATTCGAATATACTTACGAAGTGATTTACGGGGCAGGAAAAGTTGAGAAATTATTCGGTTTTCTTGATTCGGGTCGAAATGTTGGACTTGGTTTAATCATTGCATTATTATTCACTGCGATGTTCTTAATCTCCAATACGATAAGAGTCACGATTAATGCAAGAAGAAACGAAATTGAAATCATGAAACTTGTTGGTGCTACAAATAACTTCGTTAGAATTCCCTTCATATTAGAAGGAATTTGGCTTGGAATTCTAGGCGCGCTTCTACCGATGATTCTTCTGACAGTCGCTTACTTTAATTTATACGACATCATCGAGCCTAAAATCGAAGGAGATCTATTTAAACTACTTGAGGTAACACCGTTTATCTACCAATTAAATGCCCTGATTCTTGGTTTAGGAATCTTCATCGGTATTTGGGGTAGTTTTATGTCAGTTAGGAAGTTTTTGAGAGTTTGATAGATAAAGAGATAGAGGAATTGAAAGGGGAAATTATCAGTTGAGAATGTCGAAATGGATGCTGCCGTTTTTGGTTGCAATATTATTTTTAACAACCACAATAGAAAATCCTACAGCTTTTGCTAGCTCTTTGAACGATATGAAAGAAGAAAAACAAAATTTAGACAAGAAAAAAGAGGAACTAAACTCAGGTATTAAAGTGAAAGACTCTGAAATTAATAAAGTTGAATCAAAAGTCGAAGCAATTCGCAGTCAAATTAATGAGTTGACGAATAAAGTGAATAAAACGAATGCCGATATCGAACGTGTCGAAGAAGATATTGCTCAGACTACGGAAGAAATCAAAAAACTGCAAGAATCCATTGCACAACTTGAAAAAAGAATTGAAGAGCGCGACGTTGTTTTGCGCGACCGAATTCGTGCCATGCAAGTAACGGGCGGACAAGTAAACTATTTGGATGTACTCCTTGGCGCAAATAGCTTCTCTGATTTTATCGATCGTTTTTCTGCTGTTAGCACATTAATGGAAGCGGATCGCGGCATTATGAAGCAGCAAACAGAAGATAAAGAACAGTTAGAAGTAGAGAAAAAGTTAGTTGAACAGAAACTTAGCGAACAAGAAAAGAAAAAAGATGAACTTACAAGATTAAAAGCATCACTCGATTCTCAGAAAAAAGAAAAGGCTCAACTTGTGAGTGAATTAGAAGCAGAACAAAAGAAGTTGGGGCAAGAAAAGCAAAAGTTAGAAAAAGAATATCACGAAGCACATGAAATCAGTAAAGAAGTTGAACAAGCAATTGTTGCTGAAGAGGCACGTATAGCAGAACTTGCTCGTCAAGCAGAGATTGCTAGAAAGAAAGCAGAAGAGGCAGAGCGTAAAAAAGCAGCAGCGGCAGCCGAGGCGGCACAAAAGGCTTCCGCAAGTAAAAGCGGCGGAAAAAGTAGCGGGAAATCTACTAATCCTGTCCCAGCGGCACCTGCACCGTCTGTATCAACTGGAGATTGGACAAGACCAGCTTCAGGTCGTATTTCTTCTGAATATGGATACCGCGACATTGGTTTTGCATCGTCTAATCACCGTGGAATTGATATTGCAAATTCTCCTGGAACGCCAATACTAGCTGCAGGACATGGCGTTGTTCAGCGTACTGGTGTACTTGGTACATACGGAAATATAATTATGATTAAGCATTCAGTTAACGGAAAAATTTACACAACCTTATATGCACATCTTTCAAGCGTAAATGTCAGCTCTGGTCAAGTTGTTACAAAAGGCCAAGTTATTGGCGGCATGGGAAATACTGGCAGATCATCCGGACCGCATCTTCATTTTGAATTCCATGTTGGCGGATGGACTGGTTATGGAAACTCAGCAGTAAACCCAAGAAGTTACGTACCATTTTAATAAACGACAAACCCTCCTAGTGAGGGTTTTTTCTTGGGCAAAAATATCGCCAAGTAATTGTTTTTTCGATAAGCTATATAAGTACATTGTATACTGAGGAGATAATATTAATGGCTGTAACGAAATTATTTTTAATTGGCAACACAACAGTACCATCCTCGTGGGTTGCCCTAGTGCTAGCCTTCGCTTTAACCTATTTAGTGATTCGATTTCGTTATGGAAAACGCATTTCAGGCGTTTTGGCCGATTCGATGTTTTATTTTGTCATCGTATGGAAATTAAGCGTGATTCTAACTGATTTTGAAAACGTCATTAAATCGCCATTATCCATAATTTATTTCAACGGGGGCCAAATCGGAATTTATTTAGGACTCTTAGCCGGAATGATTACTATCGGAATTGAATTAAAAAAGAATGGCATGCATACGCTCGAAAAACAAGCATTGTTTTTGGGATTCATAACAATTCAATCAATCTTTCAACTAGCTATGGTATTAATGAATGAAGGACCGAAATCTGCTGAATTAGTTACAATCCTCATGTTCTCGCCAGTCGCTATTTTCATATGGATTAGTATTCATAAAATGGAAAATGCACTCATCCAGTTAGCATTATTATTTACGGCTAGTCATTTTTTCACAACTTTATTTCAGCCTTCAAGTTATATAAACAATTCATTCTTTACCACAATACTAGTAACGATTTTCATTATAATTTTCTTAGGCCAAAATGAAAGCAATAAAACGGAGGGACGTTTATGAATAAAAAGATGATCGGTTATCTAATCGCTGTCTTAGTTATCGGATCAATGATTGTCATAACAGTAAAATCTAATATGGAAAAAAATGCGCCAACTGATCAAGTTGCATCTGTCGATGAATCAGGTGGAGAAAAAACTGTGGGACTAGAACATGGGAATTTGCCGCCGGATTTTGACCTTACGACTATATCGGGCGACCAGGTAAACTTAGCAGACTTGAAAGGAAAGAAAGTTATTCTTAACTTTTGGGCTTCCTGGTGCGGTCCGTGTAAAGCTGAGATGCCTCATATGGAAAAGTATTATGAAAAGAATAAAGAGGACGCAAACGTTGAAATTATAGCGGTCAATATGACAAATACTGAAAGAAGAGGACTAAAAGGCGTCGAGGAATTTATAGATGATTACGGTTTAACTTTTCCAATTCCTTTGGATAAAGACGGAAAGGTAGAAAGAATGTATGAAATCGTATCTATCCCCACGACATTCATGCTTGGAACTAATGGAGAGATTGTCCATAAAATAATCGGTCCGATGGATGAAAAAATGATGGAAGATCTTGTAAATAACTTAAAATGAATTTAACCAGTTTCTGTAGTTGTAATGTTTATTTTCCGTTCATATAGTAAACGGAGGAGGGAGCATTCTGCGAAGAAGCTGGTTTTTACTTTTTGTCATACTTGCAGTGGTAGCAACATCGATATTTTTATACTCAAATAAAGGGAAAGGTGATAAAAATGTTGCAAATAGCTCGTTTGACGTAATCGATGATGCGTTTGCAATTATTAAGGAAGAAGGTGTCTATCCTGTAGAAGGAGAGCTTCTCATTGAAGGCGCACTGAGAGGGATGACTGAAGTGATAGGTGATCCATACTCAACCTATTTATCGAAAGAAGAAGCTGCTGCTCATGAAGAGTCACTTGCGGGTGAAAGGATTGGAATCGGTGCAGAAATTACCAGATCAAATGGTAAGTTTATAATTGTCGCTCCGTTAAAATCATCTCCTGCCGATAAAGCTGGGTTACGTCCATACGATGAAATAATTCGTATTGATGGAAAACCTTTAGACGGTGGAACATTACAAGATGTTGTCCAAAAAATTCGGGGGAAAAAAGGGACAGCTGTTACGATGACGATTTATAGACCGGAGTTAAATAAACATCTTGAAATTTCAATTATTCGCGATATTATACCAGTAACGACAGTGAGTAGTAAGATAATTGAAGAGAAGGAACGAAAAGTCGGTTACATATCGATTACGACCTTCGGAAGTGAAACTGCTAAGGAATGGGCAATCGCAACTGAGAACTTGATTGGCGATGGCGCTGAGGCTATTGTAATCGATGTCCGTGGCAACCCGGGCGGTTATTTACACAGTGTCGGAACAATTTTATCGAGTCTCCTTCAGGAAGACACGGTATATGCTTATTTACAAGATGCGACTGGTGCATTAACTCCGCTACTGGCAGCTAAAGATGAAAAAATTAAATTTAACAGCCAATTGAAAATGGTTCCGCTTGTTTTACTGCAAGATAAAGGAAGTGCATCGGCTAGTGAAATGTTAAGTGGTGCACTAAAAGATTTACGAAGAGCATCCATTGCGGGAACTGAAAGTTTTGGGAAAGGGACTGTTCAAGATACAAAGGATTTGGCAAACGGCGGTAAAGTGAAGTTATCAACTGCAAAGTGGCTGACGCCGAAAGAAAAATGGATACACGGAAAAGGCGTAGAAGCTGATCTTAAAATAGATCAAAATGAATTGTTGGAAGAGCATGTTCGGTTAGTCTCAGATGAATATAATGAAGGCGATTTTGCTGACGATATTGCCTATAGTCAAAGATTACTTGCCGGACTTGGATATAGTACAGGGCGCGACGACGGATATTTTGATGAAGGCACAACAGAAGCAGTCAAAGAGTTTCAAGTGTTTTCCAAAGTGAAAGAATCAGGAAAAATGGATCGACAATTTTTCACGGCATTACAAAAAGAAATTGTAACCTATCGGGAAAATAAAGAAAATGACGTTCAATTACAAATGGGGCTAGATTATTTGCTGCATCTTCTAAAAGAAAACTAACCATAGAGAAAAAAGGCTGTTGGCTGATTGAATTTAATTTTAATCAGTTAGCAGCTTATTTCAATTTTTCACAAAAGAAGTTTCTGAAAATAGTCAGCGAGTATTCGCCTAAAGTGCCATTCATTTGTTACAATAGATAGAAATAGTGTAGTAATGAATAGGATGGTGTCGATTCATGGTGAAAGATGTGTTACTAGAAGTACTTACAGCTGCATCGCTATTTTTTCTGAATCCACTATTTGTGGCCACACTAATCGCGGCGGTGTTTTTAGGCTATTTTCGTGTGAAGCGAGAGCGACGTAGTTTCAGAGTTCGCTTGATGCCCGGGTTTACCGAGTTAAAACGACTCTTCTCTGAATCATGGCCTTATGCGATTATTTTATCGATAATTATATCGGGTGTTGGTTTAGTAGTAGATTCAGGTTGGCTAGTTTTATTTTGCATTGCGGCGTTTGTTGGACTTCTTTTTTTTAATTATAAAATAATGTCGCCAATTTATTTTGTCACAATGGCTTATTTTACAATCTTTTTCATGGAACGTTATTTGAGCGATTTTGTTTATCGTGGGTGGTCGCCGACAAACGTTGATTTGTTTGGTGATTTAGCTGTAACAGCAGCGATCATTGCGGGATTATTATTGGTCGTTGAAGGCGTTCTAGTTAGCCGGTATGGAGACCGAGATACGTCGCCATTTTTGAAAAAGACGAAAAGAGGGCTTTACGCTACAGTTTTTAAGACGAAGCGACTTTGGCTTTTGCCGGTTTTATTTATCATTCCGGGTGATTTAATTCCGGTTTATTTACCGTATTGGCCGCAGTTTACGCTTGGTGAAGCTGCATTTACTTTTATACCTATTCCACTAATCATTGGATTTTCTCAAGTGATTCGCTCATCGTATCCTAATATCGCATTTCCGAAAATTGGACGTAGCGTTTTAACTATAGGAGTCATTGTGTTAGCACTTGGCGTTAGTTCAATCTGGTTGCCTATTTTGGGCGTAACGGCCCTACTAATCGGCGTGGTAGGACGTTTAGTACTCTCGATTGTTGTATCGATTCGAGAACGCGGTAGCGTATTTATCGTAGCTCCAAAATCGACTGGTGTTGTTATCGCGGGGATATTACCCGATTCGCCGGGTGATAAAATGGGTTTACTTCCCGGAGAATGTATCCGCTCTGTCAATGGTCTGGAAGTTACGAACGAAAAAGAATTATACGATGCGATTCAAATTAATGCCGCGCACTGCCGATTGCAGGTCCTTGGGCGTGACGGTGAAGTACGACTTATGCAACAAGTTATTTATCGTCATGATCATCATCGTCTAGGAATATTGGTTATACGGTGATAGGGTACCGTTCGTTTGGGAAGGTTGTTGCTAAATGGATTCATTCGTAACGAAATTCATACTTGCGGCTATCATGCCTGCTTTATTAGTCGTATTGTTTACACGCATTACATTTCATCATGTAGTGGGTCTTTTATTAACGGCAGGGTTAATAGCGGCTTCAGTTTACGCGGGATATACACATAACTGGGTTTTGTATACGGTGGATGCCATATCGTTAACGGTTGGCTTTTGGTATGCAAGCCGAATGGTAAAGCGAGCGCGTGAACATTTGGATATAGAATAGTACAATCAAAAACCAGACTGCAAACGCAGTCTGGTTTTTATATAAATAAACTATAAACAGCAAGTACCCCGATTGTACCTAACACGACAGACATGACGCCGCCGCCTACTATTGCGATTAAAAATGCTGCGCCAGCTCCGATAATGCCGAAAAGAATATTACCTTCTTGTACGAATAAAATGCCGGGAAAAATAAGAGCCCCGAGTACCGCGTATGGAATGTTTCGAAGAACACCGGATACGATAGGCGGTAATTCTTTACCGTCTAAAAAAGTCAGGGGAATCATTCTAGGAATATATGTAACTAGCGCCATTCCAAATAGCATCCACCAATAAGTCGGTCCCAATTTACTCCCCCTCCCTTGAATAAACCATCTCTGATTTTTTACGATGGTTCGCATAAATAACTTCAACGAAAACCGATGAGATTAATGTTGCGACGAGGATTGCCCAGCCGGTTGATAGAAGTCCTGTGAAATAAAAAAAACAATGAATAACGGCAGCTATACTTGCTAACATGACAACTTTTCGGTTTCCTTTCATGGACGGTACAAGAAGTCCGACGAACATTGCAAAAAGAGCGATTGACATTGCGGCTTGCAAAAAGAGTGGCAAATTTGCGCCGACAACATGTCCGATGGCAGTGAAAATAACCCAACTTCCATATGCAATCAAAGTAACTCCAAAGGTAAACGCAGTTGTTATTTTTTTGTTTTTACTTGTGGCGAGCATTGAAAATGATTCATCGGTGATCCCGAACGAATAAATGGCTTTAATCCATCGTTTTTCAGGCTTCAACTTTTCATTTAATGAGGCAGTCATAAGAAAATGTCGAATGTTCACGACGAACGTATTCATGACGATTAATAAAGGATTGACTGCATCAGCGATTAGGCTTAAAGCTATGTATTGTGAAGCACCCGCATAAACGAAAATACTCATTGCTGTCGCTTCCATCATTGAGAGACCGGCAGTTTTTGCGAGCAGTCCAAATGTGAGCGCAACGGGAAAATAGCCAATTGCAATGCTCATTCCGGCTTTTAAACCAGAAAAAAACGTGTTATTCTCCATTTTGTCACATCTTTCTATTTGTTTTTCTGATTATACTATACTTTCGTATAAAAATGATAAAATAGGTGATAAAATTGATTTGTTGGGTATACTTGTAAATATAAGTCTCTAGATGCTGCGAGGGTGATTTGGGTGAATGAATGGTTAGATGTAGATAAAATTATAGAATTGTCACAACAATATAGAGCATTTGGACCATTAATCGGAATCCTGTTACCATTTATCGAATCGTTTCTCCCTTTCTTACCTTTATTTGTATTTGTTTTTGCGAATGCGAGTGCTTTTGGATTAGGGTATGGCATTCTATTATCATGGGCAGGCACGACCGCCGGTTCATATGCTGTGTTTATATTGATTCGAAAATATGGTGAAAATCGGGTATTTCGCTTTTTAACAAAAAGCTCACGTGTACAAAAACTGATCAAATGGGTAGACCGCAATGGATTCGGGCCATTATTCTTATTCATCTGCTTTCCTTTTACGCCATCTGCCTTAGTAAACTTGGTGGCTGGTTTATCGGGTATAAGGAAAACGCATTACCTATTCACGTTAATGGCTGGAAAACTCGTAATGATTTGTACTGTGAGTTTTATAGGATATGATTTAAAGGCACTGCTTACACAACCGATTCGAACTGCGATTGTTGCAGTCGTTGTTGTTTTGCTTTGGTTGATTGGAAAAAGACTGGAGCATCGTTTAACTAAAAAAGTAGAGGCAGATTATCATCAAGTGAAAGACGGACGTGAAAAAAAGGAAACCTACTAAAATAGTACCTGCAGCCCCTTTCCTGTACAATGGAGAGAAAGGATTGCAGGTTTTTTTACGTTTTAAAGGAGGGGAATTGTGTGTCATTACGTTTTATTACTGGAAGATCAGGTTCTGGAAAAACGACGCGGATTCAAAGAGAAATTGCCGAAGAACTTAAGCGGGATCCACTAGGGGCTCCTATATTTATAATCGTTCCAGACCAAATGTCTTTTTCGGTCGAACATAGTTTATCCGTCAATTACGGATTGAATGGAATCATTCGTGCACAAGTTGTCACGTTTAAACGATTAGCTTGGCGGATTCTTCAAGAAGTCGGCGGGATTACTCGCAAAGAAGTAAATGGTTTTGGATACCGCATGCTTGTCCGAAGTGTCTTGGAAGAGCATCATGATGAGTTTAAGTTATTTCGTCAAGCGGCGAACAAACGAGGTTTTACGGAGCAGATTGGTACCTTATTACAAGAGTTCGGTCGCTACGCTGTTGATTTTACTACGATGCATGAACTGCACGACCAACTGCTCGATGCAAATGCACCGCGAACATTAATCGATAAAGCAAGTGATTTATCACTTCTGCTTGCAAAAATTGAAGAAAAGCTTGGCACATCTTATGTAGACAGTGAAGGTCATTTGGCGCTTCTTGCCATGCAAATTCCACATGCGGACATATTAAAAGGAGCCGACATTTATATTGACGGCTTCGAAAGCTTCACGAAGAGAGAATACGAAATTATTACGGAACTTCTGAAATATGGAAATCGCGTTACAGTGGCATTGCCCATGGAGTCTGACTTAACGGGCTCGGCGGATCATGAATTATTTTTCAATCCAGTGCGGACTTCTTTACGTTTGCGTGGCATCGCTTATTTGGAATCTATTGACGTTGAAGAGGATTTTCATATGGATGAAGTCATGCGCTTTGAAAATGATGATTTGAAACATCTTGAGGCATCATTCGATCAGTATCCGACTAGTTCAAAACCGTCGAATGGCCACGTCACGTTTATTGAAGCGGCTGATCGACGCGCTGAAGTTCATGCAGTGGCAAGAAAGATTCGTGAATTGATGTTGTTAGGAAAACGGTATAAAGATCTTGCCATATTGTATCGACAACCGGAAAAATACGATGAATTAATCGAAACGATTTTTCCGCATTATGAAATTCCGGTCTTCATCAGTCGGAAAAAACCGATGTTGCACCATCCGCTCATTGAATTATCGCGTTCCGTATTGGAAGCGGTCACTTCTGGTTGGTCTTATGAATCGATATTTCGCGCAGTGAAGACAGATTTATTTTTCCCGCATGGAGAAGATTTGACTCTATGGCGTGAACGAGCAGACCGCCTTGAAAATTATATCCTTGCAAGGGGCATTTACGGGTCTCGTTGGTTTGATGATTCGCGTTGGATAGTGAAGCGATATCGCGGTCTTGAATTGCATTCAGACGTGCAAACCGATGAAGAACTTGCGATGCAAGAAGACTTGCATCGTATTCGTGATTTAATCAGAGAACCACTTCAAAAGTTTGAAAAGCAAATGAAGAAATCCAAGAACGGCAAAGAAGTAGCAGAAGCATTATTTATATTCATCGAGCAACTTCGAGCTTATGATAAAGTTATTGACCTGCGAGCGGAAGAAGAGCGTGCGGGACGACTTCTCGGCGCAACTGAACATGAACAAGCGTGGAACGGATGGATTGACGTTCTTGATCAGTTTGTGTTGATGTTCGGAGATAAAGAGTTGAAACCGAGTGACGCGGCCCGCATTTTAGATGAGGGATTCGACTCGTTGGAATTTACTCGAATTCCGCCTTCGTTGGACCAAGTAACTGTGTCGTCGATTGAAGTTTCTAGTTTAATGAATATCGACGCGGTCTTTATCTTAGGTGTAAATGACGGTGTGCTCCCAAAAAGAATCGATAATGAAGGAATTTTATCGGATGTCGATCGGGAATGGTTTTCTCAAGTTGGTTTTGAACTTGCGCCGACATCGAAAATGAAATTAATGGACGAGACATTCATCGCATACCGCGCATTTACTGCGCCGCGAGAAAAGTTATATATTTCATACCCAGTCGCAGATGAAGAAGGGAAAGCGCTTCTCCCGTCCTTATATATTGCAAGGATCTCGCAACTTCTACCGGGAATCAAAGTAGAATCCGCAGTCATGGATCCGTCCGAATTGGCGGGAGATGAAGACCGGTTTGCGTATATTAGCCATCCTAGGGCGGCATTGCCGTTTGCAGCGATGAAACTTAAAGAGGCGGCACATACGCAGAAAATTGCGCCGGAATGGCTGGCTGTGCTGGCCTATTATGAAAGAGATGTCTATTGGTCTTCCGTTCTCGGTCGTATTCGTCGACCGTTGGAAGTCGGCAATACAACCGATAAACTGACGATTGATTTGACGAAAGGTTTATACGGCGATTCTTTCGTATCTAGTGTTTCGCGAATAGAATCCTATTATAGTTGCCCGTTTCAACATTACGCTTCTTTCGGACTTGGTTTGCAAGATCGATCGGAGTATACGCTTGAAGCACCTGCTATTGGTGATTTATTCCACGCGGCACTTAAATGGATTTCGGACGAAACAATGCGGCTCGGCAAGTCCTGGGCTGAATTGACAAAAGAAGAATGCTGGCGATTAGCCTCCGATGCAGTGGATGATATTACGCCGTATTTTTTCAACAGGATCCTGTCATCAACGAACCGTTACGTATACATTAAGCGGAAATTAGTGCAAGTTATTCAACGGACGATTTATTCGCTTAGTACACAAGCTAAATCGACAAACTTTAAGCCGATTGCAATCGAGGCGGGGTTTGGACCGGGCGAGAAGTTGCCTTCATTGGAAATTCCTCTCCGAATGGGGAAACCATTGCAACTGCGCGGCCGAATTGACCGAATCGATGCATCTGAGATTAAAGGGAAAAACTATATTCGCGTTATTGATTATAAATCTTCAGCAAGAGAACTTAACTTGGCCGAAGTGTATTATGGATTGTCTTTGCAAATGATGACGTACCTCGACGTGGCGCTTGAGCATGTTGACGAATTGCTCGGTTTCCATGCGGATCCGGCAGGTTTACTGTATGTCCACGTTCATAATCCGATGATTCGTCCAGTCGATGAACTTTCTGCTCAACTTTTGGAGGATGAAATTGCCAAGTCTTATAAAATGCGCGGCTTTTTACTAGAGCATCCTGAGGTGGCAGAAGCGATGGATGTTGAAATTGGCAGTTCGTCAAGGATTATTCCGGCAGCATTCAGAAAAGATGGATCTTTTACAAAGAGATCGAAAGTTTTGGCATCGGAAGATTTAGAAATGATGCGTTCTTATGTAAGAACGCGACATCAAATGGCTGGAAATGCAATGTTGGCGGGAGATACGCGTGTATATCCGTATAAGTTAAAAGATAAAATGCCTTGCCAATTTTGTTCATACCGTTCCGTTTGTCAATTTGATCAAACTGATCCGGCACAACAATATCGAAATTACGAAATGTTAGATGCAGATACATCACTTGCAAAAATGCGTGAGGAGGTGCTTGGTGATGATGAACATACCCGTGAAACCTGATGGACTTACGTTTACTGATGAGCAATGGAAAGCGATATGGGCTTCCGGCAGAGATGTTCTGGTTTCTGCTGCCGCCGGTTCGGGGAAAACCAAAGTACTCATATCGAGGATGATTGAAAAAGTCGTCGATGTGAATAACCCAATCGACGTGGATGAATTACTCGTTGTTACGTTTACAAATGCAGCAGCTGCTGAAATGCGTCATCGAATGGCAGAGGCGCTTGAAGAAGCCATTGCAGAAAAACCTGAATCTGTTCATTTGCGCAGACAATTGAGTTTGTTGAATAAAGCGCAGATATCTACGCTTCACTCGTTTTGCCAAAATGTCGTTCGGCAGTACGCTTATTTACTCGATATCGATCCAGGTTTTAGAATCGCTGACAGCACAGAAGTCGCTCTACTTCGCGATGATACGATTAGTGAAGTGCTCGAAACCGCGTACAGTTCAGAAAACCCGGAGTCGATTTATAGACTGGCAGATAGTTTTACTTCGGATAGAGACGACCAAATGATTGAGACGCTTATTAGTCGTTTATACGATTATTCGCGGGTGCATCCGTCTCCGGAGAAGTGGTTGCGCCTTATCCCGGACCAATATGAAATCGAGAAAATCAGCTCAGTCGATGAACTTAAATTTATCGAACCTTTAAAAACTGCGATTCGCCATACACTTGAAGAAGCGGCTGCGTTAACAGGCGATTTAAGACGCATCGCTTTAATGCCTGAAGGACCCGCGGCACTTGCTGGAACTGCAGAAACCGATTTAATGTGGATTGATGAAGCCATCAGACGCATTACAGTTGGAACTTGGGAAGAAACATACGCGTTTTTCGGAACGCTAAAATGGGTTAGGGCAGGAGCAATAAAAAAAGATTCCTGCGATGAGGGGCTTGCGGACCGTGCGAAAAAAATACGAGATGTCGTTAAAAAGATTATCAATGATCTTAAAGAAAAGTATTTTATTCGAACACCAAACCGGCTTCTTGATGAAATTAAATTAATGGCACCGGCAATGCATACGTTAATCGACTTGGTGATTGAGTTTGGAAGACGTTATGAAACCGTGAAAATTGACCGAGGAATTGTAGATTTTTCGGATTTAGAACATTATGCTTTACGGATTTTGTCCGTTGAAATTGATGGCAAACTGCTGCCGTCTGATATCGCCATTGATTACCGCAAACGATTTTCCGAAGTACTTGTTGATGAATATCAAGATACCAATCTACTGCAAGAAACCATCGTGAATTTGGTGAAAAACGGCGATGAAAAAGACGGGAATCTATTTATGGTAGGGGATGTCAAACAGTCTATTTATGGTTTTCGACTTGCTGAACCAAATCTTTTTCTTGGGAAGTATAAAAACTTTACCACAACCGGCGAAAAATCTGGCTTGAAAATCGATTTGAACGCGAATTTTAGAAGCCGCAAAGAAGTGTTGGATTCGACGAATTTCATCTTTTCCCAAGTGATGGGCGCTCGTGTCGGAGATATCGATTACGATGAGGCGGCTGCGCTTAAATACGGCGCACAGTACCCGGTTAAAGAAGTACCCGCTGAACTGACGGTACTTTATGAAGACGATGAAGCAGATATGGTTGAAGACGATCAAGGCGAACAAAGTATTAAAAGTTCTCAAGCAGAAGCACGTTTTATCAGTAATCGCATTAAAGAATTAATGGCGTCAGGGGCTGAAGTAACAGATGCATTTTCCGATAAAAAACGCCCGCTCGAGTACCGAGATATCGTCATTTTAATGCGGTCGATGACTTGGTCTGCTGAATTTGTTGAAGAATTCAAGCTGGCTGGCATTCCAATCCATGCAAACTTGTCTCGCGGTTATTTCGAAGCGCTCGAAGTGATGATCATGTTAAATACATTACGTGTCATTGATAATCCATATCAGGATATCCCGCTGGCATCTGTTCTTCGTTCGCCGTTTATCGGCATGACTGAAAATGAGTTGGCCAAGATTCGGTTAGCTGATAAAAATGCTCCGTTTTATGATGCCTTAAAGTCATTTATGGCAACAGGCGGTGCTGGTATCGAACCAAGAACACAAGAGAAATTGCAACGATTTATCGGGCAATTTAAAGACTGGAGAAACTTGGCGCGCCGGGGATCATTATCCGAACTGATTTGGCAAGTTTATACGGATACGCATTATTACGAAATGGTTGGCGCCATGCCGAATGGACAACAGCGACAGGCAAATCTTCGCGCGCTTCATGATCGTGCCATTGATTATGAAAAAACATCTTTCCGCGGCCTATTCCGCTTTCTTCGATTTATCGACCGGATGAGAAAACGGGGCGATGATGTAGGCGAAGCCAGGTCACTTACTGAAACAGAAGATGTTGTTCGATTAATGACCATTCATTCATCAAAAGGTCTTGAGTTTCCATATGTTTTCATTTCGGGTATTGCTCGGCAGTTCAATAAAATGGATTTCAACGAAGCTTATTTATTCGACCAACATTTTGGATTAGCAGTAAAAGCAATCGATCCGGATAATCGAATTACGTATACATCTTTGCCGTTTTTGGCGATGAAAGAGAAAAAGGAACTCGAAATGCGCGCCGAAGAAATGCGTATATTATATGTCGCGATGACAAGAGCAAAAGAATATCTCGAGCTGATCGCTTCTGTTAAAGATATTGAAAGAGAGATTGGGAAGTGGCAAGACGCTCAACTGGTCGATCCTTCATTGATGTTGCCTGAATATACGCGTTCTAGGGCAAATAGTTATCTCGATTGGATTGGTCCCGCAGTCGCGAGACATCCAGACTTCGGTAAATTTGACGTGCTTCCTGGTGGACAGTTCGTTGCCGATTCGTCGAAGTGGAAGATAGATGCACTGCCGTTTTCATCGGTCATGAATGTCCATTTACAGCAAGAAGGTGCCATGGAAGACGAAGCTTTAATTCCTGACGATGATGATGGTACATCAGATGAAGTTGATGAACAGCTTTATGATGAAGTGAAAAGACGTTTTGATTGGTCATACGAGTTTAGCAATTCGGTTGTAAAACGGTCGAAACAAACAGTTAGCGAATTGAAAAGACTTTCGATTCTTGCACAACAGGAAGAAGAGGATCCATTTATGGAAAAAGGGGATGAAGTAAGTACGGCATATCTCCATGCACGACCTAACTTCATGCAAACTCGGACGCTAACGCCTGCAGAAATCGGTACGGCGATGCATACAATCATGCAGCATATTGATTTTAAAATCGAGCAAAACTCGGAGACTATCGGGCAATTAATTACTTCGCTTCAAACGCGTCAATTATTAACGCAAGAAGAGGCGAACGCAGTGCATGTCAATCAAGTCACTCAGTTTTTCAAATCAAATATGGCGAAAAGGGTGAAACGATCAGCACAAGTATTGCGTGAATTGCCGTTTACGTATGCGCATGACGGCGATGACGGAGATTATCAAATTATCCAAGGAATCGCGGATTGTTTATTCGAAGAAGAAGATGGTTGGGTTTTACTGGATTACAAAACCGACCGTGTTCAGGGAAGATTCGATTCATCTGGCGAAATTGAAAATGAAATGCAAGACCGTTACGGAATTCAGCTGAATTTGTATAGGCGTGCAATCGAATCGATTATCAATGTCGAAACTAAAGAAATGGCGCTTTACCTTTTTGATGGGGAAAGTACCGTGCTTATTCAGGGGGACGAAGAAAAGTGAGGTTGTCACCAACGACTGTAGAAAATCGAATCGAAGCGCTTGATATAACGCGGGGATTTGCCCTTTTGGGGATTTTCATCGCGAATATGTTGCTTTTTCATACGCCTTATTTACATGTGGACCCATACTCATGGTTCATAAATGGGGATGCGGCAACTTTCAAGTGGATCGATATTTTTGTGCAAGGTAGTTTTTATCCGATATTCGCTTTGTTATTCGGCTACGGCATTAACATGCAATATGAAAAATCAATCCAACGAAACACCCCGTTCGTCCCTATTATGGCAAGGCGATTATGGATATTGCTCGGCATTGGCTTATTGCACGGCCTCTTCATCTGGTCCGGCGATGTATTGTTCACGTATGCGGTCATGGGCTTTTTGCTACTAATATTTGTACGGATTCCTGCAAAATGGCTTGCCTTATTTGCAGGAGTTCTATACATTATTCCGGCTGCTTTCATGTACATCGTGACGAAATTATTAATGAAAGCGAATTCGAATCTATTAATGAGTGATTACGTTGATACGCACCAGATTGAACGTTCGATTGAAGCATTTGGATCTGGTTCTTTCGGGAACATTTTTGTTTTCAGGTTTTTCGAGTGGCTACTCATTGGACTCGGCGGGACATTTATGGGATTTTTCATCGTATTACCGATTATCATGTTTGGGGCGGCTTTATCTAAATGGAAAGTTATTGAACGCGCGAAAGAATTTAAAATTCGATTGGTCGTAATAGCGGTATTATCATTGGCTGCGGGAATTTGGATTAAATTACTTCCGCATTTGAAGAAACCGACATTAGATTTAATTCAACTCCAGGATACGATTGGAAATGTCATATTAGCCGCTGGTTATGTAAGTTTGCTTTTACTATTATGTACCATCCCATTATTTCGCGTTGTTTTTAGACCTATTGGAAAAGCGGGGCGCATGTCTTTAACGACCTATATCATGCAATCAGTTGTCGCGACGCTTATTTTTTATTCGTATGGTTTTGGATTGTACGGCAAGGTAGATCTAGGGACGGGTACGTGGATTGCACTTGGTGTCTTTGCGGTTCAAGTTATGTTCGCAGAGCTATGGCTTTCGAAATTTCGGATGGGTCCACTTGAATGGTTTTGGAGAAAAGGGACTTACGGAAGAAATTTGACGAAAAAAGAGGAATAGACACGCCTATTGTCGAAATAGAATCATAACAAGGGAATTACTTTATTGGGAGGATGGGTAAAAAGATGAAATTGTTATCGTTTCAATTGGAAGGTCAGACATTGTACGGTCCGAAAGTAAAAAGGGAAGAAGCGGTATGGGATGCGTTGGCTTTAGCAACCCATTACGGGGACACTAGTTTACCGAAGACAATCATCGAAGGTGTTGCATTGGGGCTGGATTTTGTCGAATCAATCCGTAAACTTGTTAACCGGGCAGAAAAAGACGGGGATGCAAACGAGTATAAATATTCATTCTCTACTATTGATTGGCTTGCGCCGATTCCTAGAACGCCGAAGAATATTATTTGCGTGGGGAAAAACTATTTTGATCATGCAACTGAAATGGGTGACGAAGCAGCGCCTGAAAAGTTAATGATATTCACAAAGTCGCCAACAACAATTGCCGCGGATGAACAACAATTACCCATCCATTCTGAAGTGACGGACAACCTTGATTATGAAGGGGAACTAGCGGTTGTCATTTGTAAGCAGGGACATAACATTCCTAAACAATTGGCGTATGATTATATTTTCGGATATACAATTGCGAACGATATTACCGCGCGTGATATTCAAACAGCGCACGGGCAATTTTTTCTTGGGAAGAGTTTAAATGGGAGCTGTCCTATGGGACCATATTTGGTCACCAAAGATGAACTTCCAAACCCTAATAATTTATCAATTGTTACGAAAGTCAATGATGAAATACGACAAAATAGCAATACTGAAGTAATGATATTTAAAATCGATCAAATTATTGCCGAAGTTTCACGATTTGTAACATTGGAGCCGGGCGATGTCATTTTGACAGGTACGCCGTCCGGTGTTGGAAAAGGGATGAATCCGCCTGTTTTCTTGAAAGAAGAGGATACGGTTAATATTTCAATTGAAGGAATCGGCACACTTTCAAATCGTTTTGTGTAAGCGTGTTTGCTTAATCCTTATTCCAATCTATGGTAGGATAGATAAGTAAACAAATTTTTTATGAGGTGAAGTTGATGATAC
Source organism: Sporosarcina sp. Marseille-Q4063 (assembly GCF_018309085.1). Classification (GTDB taxonomy): domain Bacteria; phylum Bacillota; class Bacilli; order Bacillales_A; family Planococcaceae; genus Sporosarcina. The sequence goes on from NZ_CP070502.1 coordinate 3,588,315, forward strand.
ATTTTCATATTTTTACATGGGTCGTTGGAATTATTTTATTCCTTGTAGCTGCCGTAATGGCGAATGGCTCAAAGGGACGAAAAATTGTTCATATGAGCAGTAGATTATTTTATGTGCTGATTTTATTGTCGGGTGTAATGTTGTTCATGGAATCCTCCAGCCTGGGACTGGATCCAGCCCTATACGGAGTTAAATTCTTATTAGGATTTGTTACAATCGGTCTAATGGAAATGGTGCTAGTTCGTTCGAGCAAAGAGAAAAACGTTACGACATTATGGATTTTCTTTTTCATCTTTCTATTCGCAACCATGTTCCTCGGATTCAAACTACCGATGGGGATTACCTGGTTCGCTTAATTAAGAAAGAATGCTGGACTATTTAATAATTAAAAAATAAAAGCATGGTGGGAAGTTTTATATTCCTGCCATGCTTTTTAATTTACGAATTTTTTGTAGCTTTCTATATAACAGTATCACTTTATTGAAAGTAGTTGATTGGAGTGGAGGGGGGCGACTCCCGTGGGATTAGCGGATCAGGTGAGACCCCACAGGTAGCACATTGCGCTGCCCCCCTAATATTGGACACGCCATCTAATATTAGGAGGCCCAAAAAGAATGTCCAAGTATACAAAAGAATTTAAACTTCTAGTAGCCAAACGTTATGAACATGAAAATATTAGTTACCGAGACCTGGCAGAAAAGGTCGGAGTCGACAACTCTGTAATTCGTTACTGGGTGCTACTGTTTCGACATCATGGTGATAATGCATTCGATTTTCCCTATACAAACTATCCAGGAGCCTTTAAACTAAGGGTAATTCAATTTATCAATGAAACGGATTACTCTATTCGAGAGGCATCGGCTATTTTCCATATCCCGGATCCTAGTATGGTTCGTAGGTGGAAGAAAAGGTGGGAGACAGCTGGTGAAGGTGCCCTTGAAATAAAAGAAAAGGGGCCTTCTACAATGAAATCTCGCAATCAAAAGAAAAGCACTTCCAAAGATCTTGTCGACCAATCAAGAGAAGCCATGGAAAAAGAACTCGAATATCTTCGTATGGAGAATGCCTATCTAAAAAAGCTGGAAGCCTTAGTTCAGGAAGAAAGATCACCAAAAAGATTAAAACGAAAGTAATATTTCTACTAAGGCATGAATTCCCAGTGAACAAGATGGTAAAGATAGCCGGTATTGCAAGAAGCACCTACTACAACATCGTAAATAGTTTCAAGCAGCCAGACCCCGACCGGAAGTGGAAGAGAAGAATCAACTTCATCTACCACCGACACAAAGGGCGCCTTGGGTATCGACGCATCACCGACGTCCTGAACGAAAAAGGACACACGATAAACAAGAAGAAAGTTCTTCGGATTATGCGAGACCTGGGGCTTCAATGTATTGTCCGAATGAAGAAGTACAAATCCTATAAAGGTGCATTCGGGAAAGCAGCCCCAAATATCTTGAACCGCAATTTCAAAGCGGAAAAACCCAACGAAAAATGGGTTACAGACGTTACAGAATTTAAATTATTTGGACAGAAATTATATCTCTCTCCTATTTTAGACCTGTTCAACGGCGAAATCATTACCTATACGCTTCAATCGAGGCCTACGTTTGATTTAGTGGAAACAATGTTAAAGCAGTCACTTGAATACGTAAAAGAAGACGATGAGCTCTTGATCCACTCAGATCAAGGCTGGCATTATCGAATGCCACAATATTGTCAGATACTAAAGGAATACAACATCACACAGAGCATGTCGCGAAAAGGAAACTGTTACGACAATGCCGTCATCGAGAACTTTTTCGGAATCCTTAAATATGAATTCCTGTTCCTGCAGGAGTTCGATGATCTTGAACACTTTAAAGAGGAACTAGAACAGTATATCTATTATTATAATCATTTAAGAATCAAGTCCAGATTAGAGCGGAAAAGCCCAATGGGCTATCGGAAAAAATACGAACTCGCTGCTTAGAAAAATAGTGTCCAATTTTAAGGGTCCAGTGCACATCCGCCCCACAGGAAAGCGCCCCCCCGGAACGGAAATCAACGGTTCTTATATAAAATGATACTTGAATGTCTTTTTTAAATGGAAATCAACTAGCACGTGTATTTCACATATCCGCCCCATTTCAACAATCAACCGTCGATTTAATGGTGAAAGAATAGCCACTCCTCATTTCATTTGTTAAAATGAAGAGTGATAGTTCGTTAATTAGGAGGCTTTATTTGTGAAAAGTAATAGATGGTTTGGGCTACTTTTATCAATGACTTTGATTTTATCTATAATTTATCCAACAGGGGTATTCGCAAAAAATGATCGAACGCTTCAAGATGAAAGCATATACGACTTACTAGTCGACCGATTTAATGACGGGAATTACGACAATAATGAAGGCGTTGATCCTCGAGACATGAACGCATTCAGCGGCGGAGACTTCGCGGGGATTACTGACAAATTGGATTATATTGTTCAAATGGGCTTTACATTAGTTTCAATTGGTCCCGTATTTAGCACAGCAACCTATGACGGAAATGAAGTGCTCGATTACGAAAAGCTTGAACCGTATTTCGGAACAGATGAAGAATTCACTAATATGATTGACTCCTTGAAGAAAGAAAAGATTGGCGTTGTTGCTGATTTTCCATTAAGCGAGGTCAGCGAGAATCATACATGGGTAAAGAATGATCTTGTACCTACTATACCAGCAGGCGATGGAACTGTTAACTGGGATAGCTCGAATCCAGCGACCAAAGAAATGATAATCGATGCAGTTGTTTCATTCGTGGACAAGTACAAGTTAGCTGGAATTCGTTTAACAAAATTAGGCGATTTCGATGAAGACTTTTTAAATGAAGTAATCGCTGAAATAAAAAAAGCAGATGACACAATTTATGTAATGTCGACAGAAGAATCCGCTGCTAATTTTGACACGGTACCTAATATCGAAAAAATGGAAGCGCTAAAGCAATCGTATGTACAGGTAAATCCTGATTCATCTCCTCTTCAATTATTTGAGGATAACAAAGGAACGGAATTAATCCAATTCGATGAATTAACGGGGCCGCGTTTTACATATGAAATGTTTTCTTTGAGGATGTTTCCGCCTACAAGATGGAAAATAGCGGCGACTGCATTATTCACGTTACCTGGTGTACCTGTGGTGCCTTATGGATCTGAAATTGCGGTAAACGGGAAAGAAGCACCCGAAAGCCATCCGATTTCAAACTTTAAAACAGATATGGAGTTACAAGAGTATATCGGAGATTTAAACTCTTTACGAAACAAGTCAGACACAATTCGTAATGGGGACTTCGAGATGCTGCATAACAAAGATGGCTTTACAATTTTTAAACGTTCATCAGATGAAGAGACGTGGATTGTTGCACTGAACAATACATCTAAAACCGAGAATTTTGTAATCGATGAGGACGTTATCGGTGAAAATAAAAGAATGCGCGGCGTTGTCGGCGGCGATATGATTAAACAATCAAAAGACGGGAAGTACCGGGTTGTTCTCGAACGAGAATTGGCTGAAGTATATATCGTAGATAAAGACAAAGGCTTTAACACCCCTTATTTAATTGCCTCAATTCTTGTTTATGTATTGTTCCTAGGATTCCTTTGGTCAGTATGGAGAAGAGGGAAGAAAAATAAAGCAGAAGAACTGGAATAAGTAAAATCCCAAGATGGCAACATTCGCCGTCTTGGGATTTTTTATTTCGCTTTATAACCAAGCATATTCACCGGATCTTTCGGTGAGGAATATGGGGGAGAGTAACTAAGTTCGAGTGCGGCTAAATCATCGACAGTCATATTGCCCATCATTGCAGTTGCAATTACGTCAATGCGCTTATCGACGCCTTTATCGCCAACAGCTTGTCCGCCTAACAATAAACGTGAATTACGATCATAATGGACGCGTAAGTCAATTGTTCCGTGATCCGGGTAATAGCCCGCATTGGTTCGGCCTTGATAGGTAACCGTTTCAAATTCGATGCCTTCATCAGTCAGGCTTTGTTCAGAGTGACCTGTCATTCCCGCTGTTAGTGAAAATAGTTTTGTTATTGTCGAGCCGAGAAATCCATTGATTTTTACAGGGTTTTCACTGAGATGACTTGCTACAATATAAGCTTGACGATGGGCATGCCAAGCAAGCTGAACTCTTTTAGGCTTACCTGTATGCCAATCAGAAGTTTCCGCGACATCGCCAATCGCATAGATATCAGGGTCATTCGTTTGCATATAGTCATTTACAACAATACCTTTTGTTTCACCAATTGTTAATCCAATGCTTTCAGCAAGCGATGTATTCGGAATGATACCAATACTTGCCGCGATAAAATCGACTTCAAAATTCATCCCGTTTTTCATAATCAATTTCGTATCTTCAACGCGCTCGATCCCATCATTAAAATAAAATTCGACGCCATTATCTACCATTTCCTTGTATAGGATATCCGATATATCTTTATCCATCGCTTTCATGACCCGATCATTTCGTTCGATAATCGCAGTTTTAAGACCTAAACGCCTGAAGTTCTCGGCAAGTTCGATACCAATAAAGCCGCCGCCGATAATCGCGCATGATTTCGGCTTTTCTCGTTCGATAAACTTCAGGATATATTCCATATCGGTATAGCTTTTCAAAGTGATCAAAGGCAACTTTCCTAGCCCTTTAATTTCTGGTACACGTGATTTTCCGCCTGTCGACAAAATCAGTTTATCGTATGAGCGCGTGAAAATTTCATCCGTATCAAGATTTTGGATTTCCACTGTTTTCGATTCTCGGTCAATCGACGTTGCTTCATGGCGGGTGAGCATTGAAATATCGCGTTTCTCACCAAATTTATGAGGAGAAGGGCCGCCCACTTTTGTTTCATCTTCTATTAATCCGCCGATAACATACGGTAATCCGCATGTCCCATAACCGATTTTCTTTTCGCGACCAATTAGTGTGATTTCAGCATTTGGAAGAACACGTCTAATTTGCGATGCAACAGTAGATCCTCCAGCGACAGCACCGATTACGACTACTTTCACAATATCACCCTTTACGACTTAGTATTATTCGACTTTATTCAGGAAAAAGATTGAAACTGTACCAGGTCCGGCATGTGCCCCGATAACCGAACCGATGATGTGAATATCAATGCTTTTTGGTTGAAACTTTTCCTCAACTAATGCTTTCAATTCGAGCGCAATCGCTTCATCATCGCCGTGACTGATGGCAATGGTTTGTTTGGATAAGTTATCGCCGCGTTCTTCCATTAACTCAACGATGCGGCGCAATACTCTTTTACGGCCGCGATGTTTTTCTATAGGAACTAACTTTCCGCCTTCTACATGCAATAAGGGTTTAATATTTAATAATCCACCGATGAATGCGCTAGCCTTTGATACTCTTCCGCCGCGTGCCATATAATCGAGATCCTCAACGGTAAATAGATGTTCCATATGTTCCGACATAAATCGAATCTTTTCTTCGATTTCTTCCAGCGTTTCGCCCGCATTTCGAAGTCGAACGGCTTCTTTTATAAGAAGTCCATACCCAAGTGAGGCGCATTTTGAATCAATGATGAGCAAGTTCAAATCTTTGTTATCCTCTTTGACCTGGTCACGCATCATTACCGCGGTGTTATATGTACCCGATAATTCAGATGAAAACGCAATATAAATACCTTCTTCGCCGGATTTCGAAAGTTCGGTCCATCTTTCCAACAATTCTTCAGGAGAAACTTGTGATGTTTTGGGTTGTCCACCGTTTCGAATCGTTTTATACACTTCACGGGAATCTATTTCGACGATATCTTCATACTCTTTCCCGTCAATTAATACATGTAGCGGAATTAACGCAACATCATTTTCAGTAAAAAATGATTTCGGTAAATCTGAAGCGCTGTCTGCAAATATTCTCATTTCCTAATCCCCCAATCTCTATTTGGTTAAATATTCTTACTTTAATTGTAACCGTTCTTGGAGTACTTGCGCAATCCCATCTTCATTATTCGAATTAGTCGTCACTTCATCGGCAATCGATTTTAACTCATCAATCCCGTTCGACATCGCGACGCCAACTCCTGCAAATTCAATCATTTCAAGATCATTATTTTCATCGCCGAATGCAATGATGCGTTCTTTTGGAATATCCATCCACTTTGCGACATGGGAGAGGCCAGCTGCTTTACTGAGACCGCTTCGAAAGACTTCAATCACATGACCAAAAGGCGAATCCCATATACGATGTCCCACGACTTCAGCGTGAATATGGTTGAGATGTTCAACAATCGTATCGACATTACTTTCATCAGCTTGAATAAGTAATGACGTCGGATCTTCTTTTAAATAGTTTTGAATCTCGCCTGTTGTTACTTTTGGAGTACCCATCTTAAAATTGTCTAAAACTTTTTCATCATGGTAATGAAGATAGACATCATCCATAACCTCAGCAACCATGTTATTCCACGGAAATTCTTTCATCGCTTCCACGACCTCTTTCACGACGGATAAAGAAAGCGTTTCATGAATCGTTTTCCAAGAACGATTGTCGGGATGGTGTACAAAAGCGCCATTGAAATTTACAACGGGCGTAATTAGATTCAGTTGTCGATAATAAAGTTCAGTCGCACGGTACGGTCTGCCAGTTGCAATCATTACGTGATGGCCTTCACTTTTAGCTTTGTGCAAAGTTTGGGCTGTTTTTTTCGTTATTATTTTGTCATCTGTCAATAACGTCCCATCAAGATCGAGGACGATCAAATGTGGCTTCAAAATAAATCCCCCTTTTAATGTAAGTTTACCGTTAATACATTATCCAAGTCAAAGAAGGTAGCGGCTAAAACAACCTTTTTGTTTTTCTAATAAAACTTTGGTACGCTGAAATGAAAAGAAAAAGGTTGTGATTGAATGATTTTAAACGAAGAAACTTGGGGAACTATTCCTTTATTACATATAGTAGAAAAAGAAAATGAACACAATGAAGTCCCAGTCGTTGTCTTTTTCCATGGATTTACAAGTGCGAAAGAACATAATTTACACTATGCCTACAATCTTTCCAAAAAAGGAATGCGTGTACTCTTGCCCGACGCTCATTTACACGGCGTGCGCGAAGAAAGTTTGGACGAAGCCGAATTATCACTTCGATTTTGGGAAATTGTCTTAACATCCATAGAGGAACTAGCGTTAATTCGCAAAGAACTAAAAGACCGTAATCTATTATCATCCGCGAAAATTGGCGTTGCCGGAACATCGATGGGCGGAATCACAACTTTAGGCGCGTTGAAAATGTACGATTGGATCGATGCAGCGGCTGTCATGATGGGCGCAGCCGGATTTGTAGAATTAGCAAAAGCGCAAATCAACCAATTTGAATCAGAAGGGTTTAAATTGCCGGTGACAAAAAAAGAAAAAGAGAAGTTGTATACTGATTTAGCCGTATTTGATATTACAAAAGAACAGTCTGTGTTGAATCAGAGACCGCTATTCTTCTGGCACGGAAAAAATGACCCGGTCGTTCCGTACAGACCGACGTATAAGTTTTACGAAGCTATTAAAGCCGACTATAGTAACGTTCCCGATCGACTTAGTTTTGTGACGGATAAAGTTGCAGCACATGCGGTGACGAGGTCCGGCATGCTTGCTTCTGTAAATTGGCTTGCAGGTCATTTGTATGAATGACCTTTGCCTGTTATGATGAAGGTATCAACTGAATTGGAAGGGGTAAAGACAATGAGTCAAGAAATGAAAGACAGTATGTTGGGCGCAATTGAAAACGTTATCGACCCTGAGCTTGGGATTGATATTGTAAATCTAGGGCTTATTTATGATGTTGAATTAGATGAAGAAGGCACGGCAAAAGTAACGATGACACTTACATCAATGGGATGTCCAATGGGACCTCAAATTGTTGCGAATATTAAACAAGAACTTATGGAGCTTCCAGAAGTAAAAGACGTAGACGTCAATATTATTTGGAGTCCGCCATGGTCAAAAGACAATATGTCGCGTTACGCAAAAATGGCATTAGGCGTTCGCTAAGCTTTAAATAATTGAAAGACTGTATGACTTATTTTTAAGTTGTACAGTCTTTTTTTTGTTGTTTAGAAACTATAAAAGTATAGACCCGTGGATTTATTCTCGTTGTGTGTCCGGTTGCTCTCATTGCTCCAACGTTTATTCTCGTATCGAACCACCTCCATTTTAAATCCAATCAAACTACTTTACTCAGCGATAAAATCATTATATAATTTAGTTAGTCAAAGATAGTCAAAGTCAAACGAACGGAAAGGTGATTGTTTATGAGAATGCAAGGACAGCAGGAAGACGAACGGACACCGCTTGAGCAATTTGGTCGCAATCTTGTTGAAGAAGTAAAAAATGGCAAGATGGATCCTGTCATCGGGCGGGATGAAGAAATTCGGAATACAATTCGGATTCTATCGCGGAAAACGAAAAACAATCCAGTGTTAATCGGGGAACCAGGCGTCGGTAAGACGGCGATCGTGGAAGGACTCGCTCAAAGAATTGTAAAAGGCGACGTTCCTGAAGGATTGAAAGGACGCGAAATTTTCGAGTTAGATATGAGTGCGCTTATCGCAGGCGCAAAATACCGGGGTGAATTTGAGGAACGGTTAAAAAGTGTTTTGAAACAAGTGAAAGATAGTGAAGGGCAAATTATCCTTTTCATCGATGAAATTCATACGATCGTTGGAGCAGGGAAAACGGACGGTGCAATGGATGCCGGCAATATGTTAAAGCCGATGTTGGCACGCGGCGAGCTTTATTGCATCGGTGCAACGACACTTGATGAATATCGAATGTATATCGAAAAAGATCCAGCGTTGGAACGCCGTTTTCAACAAGTCGTGGTTCGCGAACCTTCTGTTGAAGATACAGTATCGATTTTACGGGGATTAAAAGAAATGTATGAGTTGCATCACGGGGTGCGTATTCATGACCGGGCGATTGTGGCGGCCGCCGCGTTGTCGAATCGTTATATTACGGAAAGATTTTTACCGGACAAAGCAATCGATTTAATCGATGAAGCAAGTGCGATGATTCGAACAGAAATCGATTCGATGCCGCAAGAACTCGACGCTGTCACTCGGAGAATGATGCAACTCGAGATCGAAGAGCAAGCTTTGCAGAAAGAAAAGGATACAGCAAGTCAAACAAGACTTGAAATATTACGGGAAGAATTACAAGAGTTGAAAGATTCTTCCGCGGATATGCGTTCTCAGTGGGAATCTGAAAAAGAAACATTAAGTAAAATCCAAGAAAAACGTGGACAACTCGATCATTTCAGACGGGAACTAGAAGACGCGGAAAACCGTTATGATTTGAATAAAGCAGCGGAACTTCGCCACGGAAAAATTCCTGCTGCGGAAGCCGAACTTAAAACACTTGAAGCGCCATTGCTTGATGGTAAGGAAAGTCGTTTGTTACGTGAAGAAGTGACTGAAGAAGAAATAGCCTCCATTGTTGCGAGATGGACGGGCATTCCAGTAACCAAACTGGTTGAAGGGGAGCGGGAAAAACTGCTTCGTTTACGTGAAACACTCCAAGAACGAGTTATCGGCCAAGACGATGCCGTGCAACTTGTCACTGAAGCAGTGTGGAGAGCGCGTGCAGGCATTCAGGATCCGAATAAACCCATTGGCTCTTTTCTATTTCTAGGACCAACAGGGGTAGGGAAAACTGAACTAGCGAAAACGTTGGCCGCAACATTATTTGATTCGGAAGATCATTTCATCCGCATTGATATGTCGGAATATATGGAGAAACACAGCGTTTCAAGACTTGTAGGTGCACCTCCGGGATATATAGGTTATGAAGAAGGCGGACAATTAACCGAAGCCGTTCGACGGAATCCTTATTCTGTTGTGCTGTTGGATGAAATTGAAAAAGCGCATCCAGATGTGGCAAATATTCTGCTGCAAGTACTTGATGATGGCCGTATTACGGATAGTCAAGGAAGGCTCGTTAATTTCACAAATACAGTAATTATCATGACTTCGAATATTGGATCATCTTATTTGCTGCATGGGTTGGCGGATACTGAAAACCATGCCGCGGAGGATCTTGTCATGGCCGAGTTAAGAAACCATTTCAAACCTGAGCTGTTGAATCGAATGGATGACATTATTATTTTCCATTCATTAACCGGTAACGCATTTAAGCGAATTGCAAGGAAAATGCTAGATGACCTCGTATTACGACTTGATGAGCAAGAAGTGGCTATGAAATATGATGAAGCTGTATTGGATTGGATTGTCGAAGAAGGGACGGATGCTGATTTCGGAGCGCGCCCACTGAAACGATTTATCCAAAGACATGTTGAAACTGTTGTTGCACAAGAATTAATCAAGGGTGACATTGGACCAAACGGGGAATTTCTACTTACAATGGATGAGGGCAAACTCGATGTAACTAAAAAAATATAACTAAAAAGCAGCTATGGAGTATTTCTCCACAGCTGCTTTTTTAAATCAATTATCCGAAATAGGTCCTTCTGGCATTGATTCGCCAACAAGAATTACTAAAATTCCTACAACTACTGATATAATTATGCCTGCTTCAAAATTGAACGGAACGTTTGCAATCGCTCCAACAACATAATTAAGCAATGTTACTAAAGCGAATGACCATACAAAAGTTAAAATGAATCTCAATTTAGTTCACCTCTACATTACTATTTCCCCAACTATCATACCATAGGGTTGCCAGTTCGGAAACAATTAATCAATTATTATAAAGTTTATTTTGGCGAATTAGTGTCGGCCTGTTGTAAAAACCGTTCAAATCTCTTATGATTAATACCAGGTACTAATAATAGATGATAAAGAACGGAGGATATTTTTATGAATGCAGGTTTATTAGGAGTAGGAAAATACGTGCCGTCACATATATTAACAAACGAAGATCTTGAAAAACGAATGGATACATCCGATGAATGGATTCGGACTATGACAGGGATTGAAGAAAGAAGAATTGCTGCCGATGATATGGATACATCTCATATGGCTTACAACGCGGCGGTCAATGCAATTGAAAATTCCGGGGTGAGCCCAGAAGAAATCGGTTTAATACTGGTCGCAACTGTTACACCGGATCGTCCATTTCCAGCCGTCTCGACGATGCTACAAGAACAGTTGGGCGCTAAAAATGCGGCAGCAATGGATGTTTCAGCGGCATGCGCAGGCTTTATGTATGGTTTGGTAACTGCGAAGCAATTTGTTGAATCAGGAACATATGACTATGTGCTCGTCGTTGGTGTTGAGAAATTATCTAAAATAACGGACTGGGATGACCGTAATACGGCTGTACTATTTGGCGACGGCGCAGGAGCAGCGGTTGTCGGAAAAGTAAGTGAAGGTCGTGGAATTTTATCATTCGAACTTGGCGCAGACGGATCCGGCGGAAAACATCTTTATCAAGATGAAAAGCTTATCATGAACGGTCGCGAAGTATTTAAATTTGCGGTGCGTCAAATGGGGCAGTCTGCCTTGAATGTAATCGAGAAAGCTGGTTTGGATAAAGATGATGTTGATTATTTGATCCCGCATCAAGCCAATATTCGAATCATGGAAGCTTCACGTGAACGACTCGGCTTACCAATTGAGAAAATGTCGAAAACGATTCATAAATACGGAAATACATCCGCTGCATCGATTCCGATTTCACTTGTCGATGACCTTGCAGAGGGCAAAGTCAAAGACGATGATGTTATCGTATTCGTCGGTTTCGGCGGAGGATTAACTTGGGGCGCAATTTGTATGCGATGGGGTAAATAATCGTTCTGCATGCTAATAATAAGAACTGCATTTATACTAAATTTTATAGGCTATTTATTTCGTAAAGGAGAGTTTTAAAATATGACTAAACGACGTGTAGTTATTACAGGGATTGGTGCTATTTCACCGGTAGGGAATACAGCTGAAGAATCATGGGAAGCTGTTATTAATGGTCAATCGGGTATTGGCCCGTTGACCAGACTCGACAGTGACCAGTTCCCAGTTAAAGTAGCCGCTGAGGTAAAAGATTTTAATATCGAGGATTATATAGAACGTAAAGAAGCGCGTAAAATGGACCGCTTTACTCATTACGCACTTGCTGCATCGATTATGGCAATGAAAGATGCCGGGTTGGAAGAGCTCGATGAAGAACTTAAACTTCGTACAGGCGTCTGGATCGGCTCTGGAATAGGCGGCATGGAGACGCATGAACAACAGTTTTTAACGTTCCAAGAAAGAGGCTATCGCCGAGTAAGCCCATTTTTCGTACCAATGATGATCCCAGATATGGCTTCTGGTCAAGTATCGATTCATTTCGGTGCGAAAGGGATTAACTCTTGTACAGTAACTGCTTGTGCATCTGGAACGAACTCGATTGGGGATGCATTCGAAGTGATTCGCCGCGGCGAAGCAGACGTTATGATTTCAGGCGGTGCAGAAGCGCCAATCACGACAATGGCTGTCGCTGGATTTTGTGCAAACAAAGCGCTGTCTTTGAACCCGGACCCGTCTCAAGCATCTCGTCCATTTGATGCCGAACGTGACGGCTTTGTAATCGGCGAAGGTGCGGGAATCGTTATTCTCGAAGAATACGAACATGCGGTTAAACGTGGTGCGAAAATTTACGCGGAACTTATCGGGTACGGCTCAACTGGTGATGCGCATCATATTACTGCACCGGCTCCAGAAGGAGAAGGGGCGGCACGCGCAATGATGCAAGCGATTGAAGAAGGCGAAATTTCTCCAGATAAAATCGACTATATTAATGCTCATGGTACAAGTACGCCCTACAACGACCAGTTTGAGACGATGGCGGCGAAGACCGTTTTCGGTGACCATGCCTACAAACTTGCGATCAGCTCGACGAAATCGATGACAGGACATCTTCTAGGGGCAGCTGGTGGTCTTGAAGCAATCTTTACAGTAAAAGCGCTTCAAGAAGGAATTCTACCGCCAACAACGAACTACGTGAATGCTGATCCAGAATGCGATCTTGATGTCGTGCCAAATGAAGCGCGAAAAGCAAATATCGAATACGCGATGAGCAACTCACTCGGTTTCGGCGGACATAACGCTACGCTTATTTTCAAGAAAATATAATTTAAAAAGCACAATGAACACAAAAAAACGAACTATTCATAATGAATAGTTCGTTTTTTACTATGCTTGTCATCTTAACTCACTGAATCGTATCCAACAGTCGATATGCTTCTTCTGTGGTATTTACTGCCAGCAGTTCATTTCTAAATGTGTCGTCCATTAACTTCCGGGAAAGCATTTGCAAGATTTTCAAATGTTCGTCGCCGGCACTTTTTTCAGGTACAGCAATCATGAATATTATTTTGGCGTCTGTGCCATCAATGCTATTCCAATCCACGCCAGCCTGTTGAAGTCCGAAAACGACGGCAGGGCGCTTAACGGCATTAGACTTACCATGCGGAATTGCAATGTTTGCGCCAATTCCTGTCGAACTTTGTGCTTCACGATTAAAGATCGCTTCTCTGAAAGCCTCTTTTGAATCAAGCACACCATTAGCATCTAATTTGTTAATTAATTCGTCAATGATGTCATCACGTATCGTTCCTTGCAAGTTCACATCGATTAATTCTTCATTTGTAATGTCTGTTAATTTATGGATTTCACCTTCAGTTGATGTATCTTCCGGCGTCTCTTCAACGTTCTCTGGAGTGGGTGCATCACCGGCTGTGGCTACTGCTGGCTCAAATGAAACATCTTTCTTTAAAAAGTTGACCATGAATGCCGTTACGAATACCCCGACAGCTGCAGCGATGAAGAACATGAGTACATTATCAACGGCGCCAAGGACAGCAACGATGGGTCCGCCGTGAGCCACTTTATTGCCGACATGTCCGATCATCGCAATAACTGCCCCGACCATGGAACCAACCATAATACTTGGAATAACCCGAAGTGGATCTTGTGCAGCGAAAGGAATTGCGCCTTCGGTAATCCCGAACAGGCCCATTGTAAACGAAGCTTTTCCAGCCTCTTGTTCCGTCTCGCGGTATTTCTTTTTGTTTAAAAATGTTGCGACGCCCATGCCGATTGGCGGAATACAAATGGCTACGGCAATGGGTCCCATAATGCCATAATTCCCTTCGACAATCATCGCCGCTCCGAATAAGAAAGCAACTTTGTTAAATGGACCGCCCATATCAAATGAAATCATTGCACCGAGTATAAGCGCAAGTAAAATTGAACTTGTCCCTTGCATACCAGCGAGCCAAGTCGTTAACGCTTCGAAAATGCCTGCAACAGGCGCACCGATGATGTAAATGAAAGCTAATCCAACAATGAGTGAAGCGAAAACAGGGATGATAATAATGGGCATAATTGGTTGTATCGCTCTTGGAACTTTGAGGTTTTTTATGGCGAGTGCAACGTAACCAGCCAGGAACCCAGCAATAATTCCGCCGATAAATCCTGCACCAGCCTCACTTCCGTAAAAACTACCATTGGCTGCGATAAATCCACCGATAATTCCGGGCGCAAGTCCTGGTCTGTCTGCAATACTAACAGCGATAAATCCGGCTAAAATAGGAATCATAAAGGTGAATGCCGCGCCTCCGAGGCTTTCAACAGTTTTCCAAATCGAATCTACAGGAATCACAATCCCTCCAGGTGTTTGTTCTCCACCTAAAGTTAAAGCAATCGCAATTAGTAGGCCGCCGACTACAATAAACGGTATCATGTAGGAAACCCCGTTCATTAAGTGACGATAGATTGGATTTTGTTTGGACCCCTGGTGGTCTTCCTGAGTACTTGAAGTCGAACGTTGACCGGGTTTATAAACAGGCACTTCATCTGTTTTAAATTTGTTTATCAACTCTTTTGGGCGCCGAATTCCGTCTTGAACCCCTGTAATGATAACTTTTTTTCCAGCAAAGCGTTCTTTATCAATCGTTCTATCTGCAGCAATAATAATCCCGTCTGCCTCTTCAATGTCACGATCCGTAAGTGCATTTTCAACGCCTGTTGATCCTTGTGTTTCTACTTTTATATCAATGCCGAGTTCCTTACCGGCTTTTTCCAAGTTCTCGGCCGCCATAAATGTATGGGCAATTCCGACTGGACAAGCAGTTACAGCTAATATTTTCATCTGGACATCCTCCTTATAGTTACTATTGTTCAGCTATGTCCATATCATATACCCGAATAAGGAGTTAAAAATTTATTCTTTTACCGAAACTTCCGGTAAAACGCAGTTATTGTGTCAAACATTTTAAAAAAGCGGACGTATTATTTTGTTGCGTTAGTTCTTTTATAAGCGCGTCTTGTTCACTTAAAAATGATAATTCATTAAAAAGTCTTTTGGTCACTTGGGAGTCTTCATCAACGACCGCTAGTAAAAATACGAGTGAAACTTTTTCTGATCCCCATTCAATTGGCTGTTTCAAAATAGCTACAGCAATACCTGAGCGAAGAATACCTGTGGGATTGCCATGCGGTATGGCAATCGAAGATCCAATCGAAGTCGCTGATGTTCTTTCTCGCAAAACTGCAGTGTGAATGAATTCTTTTTGGACAAAACCTTGTTTATATAATGAGGTAGCAAGCATTTCCACGACTTCAAAGCGATGTTCGACATCAAGATGTAGGAAAATCGAATTTTTATCAATAAAATGAAGCAAAGTAGCATAGTCGTTCTGGTTGTCACCCGCCGCGCCATCCGAGTTAATAAAAGCCAGTAAACATTCCTGATCAGCCAAATCAAACAAAGGTGATATGACAATATGCTGGATTGGCATGTCTGGTAACTCAACTGTAGAGATGATTAGGTCCAAGTCATCCGCCAAATAATTGTGTAAATCAGCCTTGCTAATGCATTGTATAATCTTTAAATCAGGTAGTTGCCGCTCAATTTTTGATCTTAATAAATGAGACATGCCAATTCCGAGGTGACAAACAATGATTGCCCGTTTTTTCTGTAAGGTTACTTGTTTTTGACGTTCCACCGATGCTTGAAAATGAAGGACAATGTAGGCCACTTCATCTTCAAGTAGGATCACCTGGAATAATTCATCGGATTTTTTTAATGCTAAAATGACCATGCTGAACATATATGGATACTTGTTTTTAATTTCTGTTAGTAATGGATTTTTAATGGGTAGTTGGTAAGAAAGTCGATTTAGCACTGGTTGGAGGTGGATGGAAAGCCCTTGAAATAATGTATTATCAGTGTCAAAATCAATTTTTGTTAATCGCGTCATTTCTGCTATTAGTTCAGTCACTAACCTTTCTAGAAATGGATTGTTTGTTTTGCCTATTGTTAATTTTTTTCCGCTAATTAAGTGCCATGCCAAATAAGTTACTTCGCTTTCAGGAATTCGGAGTGCGAAAAAAGGCTCGATTTCTTTCACCAACTGTAGTGCTTGATCATATTCAACTTGCTCGGTTATTTTTGAATCCTGTTCCGGTATTAAAATTGGGCTTCTTTGTTTAATTCGTTTAATCATTATTATTATATGAATGACTAACCGATCTAAAGTTTCATCTGTAAAAGCAAAACCTTGTTTTTTTATTATTGATGTTACGAAGTGTACTTCATGTTCAGGGAACAGATGAATAATTGATTGCTGTTTGTGGGTATGGGTGGAAACAAGGTGAGCAATTGCGCTGCGTCTTTTTGTTTCTTCAGCCTTGAGAAACACCCCGATATTCTGTTTTAATTCCAAAGTGATTTCAAACGGTCGAAGCCACTCTGCAATTACTTCTAGATCTTTTTGTATGCTCGTTCTATTTGTAAAGTGTTGATCAGAAAAGTGTTGTAATGTAAGAGGGTTAACAGCAGTTAACAGTTCATATGTCATATCGAAAATTCGTTCATCAGTCGGTTTCTCACGATTTCTACTTAATAGCATTAATAATCGTCGGCGATCTTCTTCTTTCCCAAGTAAAAAAACACCGAAACCTGGTTTGCGGTTGAGTTGAATAGTGGAGTGTTTTTTAAAAAGATCAGCTGCATATTTCAAGTCATTTCTTATTGTTTTTTCCGAGCAGTTTAGCTCCTGTGCCAAGTCATCTACTAAAAGATAACGTTCTTTACTTGTCAACAATATATTTATTAAATCTAATTGACGTACGTTCATTCATTTCGCCTCTTTTAATACATTTATTAAAAAAACTTCAATTGTCATTATACCAATGAATACATGACAACTGTATATATTAAGGTTTGTAGCAACGTTAGGAAATCCGTAACACATATAAATGAGCGATTTCTTTTGAAGGACAGTTAAAGTGTGGTAAAGATGTAATTGTTGAAAGGATGATTATTTATGAAACAACCATTATTTTTAGAACCAGTATTTCAAGAACGAATTTGGGGCGGAACTGCTTTGAATGAGCAGTTTGGTTATAATACACCGTCTAATCGTACCGGGGAATGTTGGGCGATTTCAGCACACCCAAATGGTCCGTCAATAGTGAGAAACGGTGATTTTGCAGGAAAAACGTTAATTGAACTGTGGCAAGAACAACCGGCGTTATTTGGAAATCATCAAACAGAAGTATTTCCGCTTTTAACAAAAATTTTGGACGCGAACACGAATTTATCCGTTCAAGTTCATCCAGATGATGCATATGCCAATGTGCATGAAAATGGCGAGCTTGGAAAGACAGAATGTTGGTATATTATTGATTGTGAAGAAGGCGCAGAAATCATTTTTGGTCACAATGCTAAGACGAAAGAAGAGTTTACTGAGCTGATTGAAAAAGGTGAATGGAATCGTTTGCTGCGAAAGGTGAAAATTAAACCGGGTGATTTTTTCTATGTGCCAAGCGGAACGATTCATGCATTAGGTCAGGGAACCGTCGTACTAGAAACACAGCAAAGTTCAGATACGACTTATCGTTTGTATGACTACGACCGAGTTGATCAAGACGGCCAGCTACGTGAATTACATATCGATAAATCGATTGCCGTTTCAACGATTCCCCATCGCGATACTGTAACAACACCAGAGCAGAGCACAATTCCGGGGGCAACGATTACAAAGTTTGTTGAAGCGGAGTATTTCACTGTGTATAAATGGGATATTGACGGAAAAGCGAAATTTAACTTTAAATCATTTTTGTTAGCAAGTGTCATTGACGGTGACGGGACATTAACGATTGGAGATGAATCATACCCTTATAAAAAAGGTGACCATTTCATACTTCCCGCAAATGCTGATGAATTTCAAATGGAAGGAAAAGCGACGCTGATTGTTTCGCATATTTGATAAGTAAAAAAAGGCAACTCCGCATTAGCCGGAAGTTGCCTTTTTCGATTAATGAAAAATACAATTCAATTTTTCCCTGCTGATTGTTTCTGTAGTCTCGTCTAAAAGAGGGCTGTTTGTTCATATAGTTATAGAAAACGTAAAGGGCGATGCGTAATTACACGTGTATTTTTATTCCTCATTAGTTATGGACTACTTGTTGTCAGCATTTCGCACGTCATTTTTTATTTTAACTATAGGGCCCTTGGATATGAATGGAGTCAAATCTTTTATTTTATCTTTCGGACAGCCGATTTTGCGTTGTTGGTCATTTCAGCAATTACGCTGACAATTACCGTTGCCTACCGAGGCCCATCGCGTTCTCCATTTTTTTCAGAGTAGCTGATGCAATGGCATTTGCTCTTTCTGCACCGTCATCCAAGATGCTATCTAGCTCGGGAGAATCAATTAAATCATAATACTTTTCTTGGATTGGCGTTAAATGATTGAGAACAACTTCTGCTACGCCTGCTTTGAAATCACCATATCTAAGCCCGTCATATTTTGAAACGACTTCATCGATTGATTTACCGCTCATTGCAGATTCAATCGTCAATAGATTTGCAACACCCGGTTTGTTTTGTTCATCGAATCGAACGATTCCTTCTGAATCAGTAACTGCGCTCTTGATCTTTTTCTCAATTTGTTTTGGCGTATCCAGTAAAGAAATAGTCGCTCTGTTATTCGGATCTGATTTACTCATTTTCTTCAATGGATCTTGAAGCGATTTTATCCGTGCACCGTGTTTTGGAATGCGAATTTCCGGTACAGTTAACGTTTCCCCATAGCGGTTATTAAACCGTTCTGCAAGATCGCGAGTTAGTTCTAAATGTTGGGTTTGATCATCGCCAACAGGTACGATATCTGTATTATATAGGAGTATATCGGCAGCCATAAGCGGCGGGTACGTGAGAAGTGCAGAAGAAACGCCTTCCTGCCCGTCTGACTTATCTTTAAACTGTGTCATTCGCTCGAGTTCACCAATATAAGATAGACATTGCATAATCCAGCCAGCTTGAGCGTGAGCCGGAACTTCTGACTGAATAAATAAAATTGCCTTTTCTGGATCGATTCCGCTTGCGATATAAAGAGCAGCCAGTGAACGAATCGTTTTACTTAATTCTTTTGGATCTTGTTGCACAGTGATTGCATGTTGGTCGACAATGCAAAATAGACAATCATATTCATATTGCAACTCCGTGAATTGGCGAAACGCTCCAATATAATTCCCGATTGTAACCGTTCCTGTCGGTTGTACACCTGAAAAAATTGTTTTCATATAAATTCCTCCTCATAATAAAAAGACATCAGGGAAGAATGTAGTTCCATTCTTCCTTATCATCCCTAATTAAAGGGACGACTGATGTCTTTTCAACCGCGGTACCACCCGAATTGCCCGAAGGCCTCTCAAAGCTCCATAACGCGGAGAAACGTGACCGACTAGTAAAAAGTTCAATAGATATGACTGAACTTTTATTCATCCGCCAAGCTCAGGAACCCATTTCACCTCGTGCAGTTATCTGTTCTCACCACCACAGACTCTCTGGGAAGCTAACCCGAGGTTACTCTTTCCTTCAACGCCGATCAATTTGCAAGTTCTAATAATTATAAACTAAATTTAGGCATTAAGCAAGACTGTGCTTTTGTCCTTGTCTAGCTCCAAGCGCCAGCCCCTCGGGTCATAAGCAATCCAGCAAAGAAGAATTGAACTGCATTCTTCTCGGGAAAGGACTCCACGTCGCTGGATTGCTTATGCCTGTCGGGGCTAAACGGGCGCCTTACGCTTTTGTTCTTTAGCACTTTCATTTATGTCGTCTTATTGCTAAAATGGGAGAATAAGATAGGATGGTGTCGAAATGAAATTAATAAAATGGGCGACGGCATTTGTATTTGCTGTAGGAATTGCGATTCCGTCTGTTGTACATGCCGCAGAAAAAAGTAAAGTAGAAGATTTTTCAGAAATGACATATGGTTTTGAAGCTTATGATGAACAACTTGTTGCAACGTCCACATTGTTTCGATATGACTCGGGGCTCACATTTGACTATCCAGACGCAATTCGCGGAGTTTATGTAACTGGACATTCAGCTGGCGGGGCAAGATTTGAAACTCTAGTTAATTTAATGGAGACTACAGATTTAAATGCGATGGTTATTGATATTAAAGATGATTTTGGCAACATTACATATGTTCCAGCGGATGACTCGCCGTTGAAAGATTTGGACATAGGAAAACCTTATATTAAAAATCCGCGTGCGATGTTAGAAGAGATGGAAGAGAAGAAAATCTATCCAATCGGGCGAATTGTAGTATTTAAAGATAGCGTATTAGCAGAAAAGCGACCGGATTTATCATTTGTCGAGAATGGAAAGGTTTGGAAAAATGGTCGTAAAGAAGCGTTTGTGAATCCCTTTATGAAAGAAGTTTGGGATCATAATATTGAAATCGCGATAGAAGCGGCAAAAATGGGATTCCAAGAAATTCAATTTGATTATGTCCGTTTTCCTGAAGGTTTTGAAAAACGCCACGAATCACTAGAATATGTATTCGAAGATTACGAGGAATCTGACCTTGATCCTGTTCAACGGCGTGTAGAAGCGGTAACAGATTTCGTTGCCTATGCTCGCGAAAAGTTGAAGCCTTATGGTGTTAAAGTTTCTGTGGACATATTCGGTTATGCTGCAACACTTTCGGAAGCTCCTGGAATAGGTCAAAACTTCTCGAAAATATCTGAAAACGTAGATGTTATTTCATCGATGATTTACCCAAGTCATTGGACATCGTACTTTGGCGTCGCAAAACCGGATACTGAACCATATAAAATAGTTTCTGAATATGCAAAGGTAGAAAATAAAGTTCTTGACGCACTTGAAAACAGACCAGTTTCTAGGCCGTGGATTCAAGATTTTAGCGCACCGTGGCTTGGCGCAGGAAATTACTTGAATTACGGCAAAAAGGAAGTAGAAGCGCAAATAAAAGCATTAAAAGATAATGGAATAGATGAATACTTGCTCTGGAATGCTGGGAATCGCTATACACCGGGCGTCGACTATAAACAGTAAATGAAAAAAGGGAAGCACATCGCTGTGTTTCCCTTTTTTATGAAACTTTTTCAGGATTCATACGTATTAATAAGTGGACTGTATACATTTTCAATGAGATTAAGCTAAATGAGAAAATAAAATTTTGAAAAACATATGTTTATTTGTTCCGAGTGGTGGGTATACCATTATATAAGAATCAAAAAGCATCTACAAGTCATGATAAACCTCATTATATTGCGGAATTGTGACAAATTGTTTATGAAATGCAAGTAATTTTGAAAAAGTGTTTAATTCATTAATAAAGTTGTGTATAATAATAGGTAGGAGTTTAGTTTAAAATAATTCTAATTTAGTTTCATTTTAAATAAGTGCAAATAGAACGAGCCGATTTGAAAGGAAGGGTTTGCGTATGATGGTCACATTATTCACTTCACCAAGCTGTACGTCATGCAGAAAAGCAAAAGCATGGTTGGAGGAACATGAAATTCCGTATACAGAACGAAACATCTTTTCAGAGCCTTTGAATATCGATGAGATAAAAGAAATTCTTCGTATGACAGAAGATGGTACTGATGAAATTATCTCAACTAGATCGAAAATTTATCAGAAACTTAATGTCGATGTGGAAAGTCTTCCATTACAACGACTTTACGAATTAATTCAAGAACATCCTGGTCTATTAAGACGACCAATCATTCTTGATGAAAAAAGGCTACAAGTAGGATATAATGAAGATGAAATCCGTCGTTTCCTACCTAGAAAAGTAAGGGCCTATCAGCTGCTTGAAGCGCGGCGCATGGTCAACTAAGTGAAAGTTGTTAAAAGCTGATAGGGGGACATTGAAAAATGCCGTTCACCTATCAGCTTTTGTCTTTCCCTTGCTTTCCCGACGGATGTTAATTACAATGGCTTCTACTATCAAAAAGTATTGATCTGTGGTTAAACCCTTACAAAACATGCCGCATGGTCATATAATAAATATAAGCATTGTAGGATCATTTCATTCTTTGACAGGGAATCGTTACAAAACCTATTTTTTTAGGGAGGGGGAGATAAAGATGGAAATAGAACGGATAAATGAAAATACTGTTAAATTTTTTCTTTCATATATGGATATCGAAGAACGTGGATTTACCCGTGAAGAGGTATGGTATAATCGGGAGAAAAGCGAAGAACTTTTCTGGGATATGATGGATGAAATTAATGATGAAGCTGAATTTGAAGCGGAAGGCCCGTTATGGATTCAAGTTCATGCGAAGAAAAATGGTATCGAAGTGACAGTTACACGTGCTAATACGGCCGATGGTCAAGTTAGTGAATCCCCGTTTGGTTCAGATGACGAGCATGATGTATTTCACGATATCGAAGGAAGAAGCTTCCAGTCGATGGAGGACATATTAAATGCTACGGAAAATAACGTGGAATGGATGGAAAACACGTTTGAATTTAATGAGTTCGAAAATGTTATTCAACTTGCCAATCGGATGCGTCACTATGAAGCGAAGACTTCACTCTACTTTTATAACAATAAATATTATCTAAATGTTGTTTATGATTCGGAACAGATGGATGATAAAGAAAAAACAAATATGTTTAGCGTACTATCTGAATTCGGCGTTCCTACGAAGACAACAATCCATCTTCTAGAAGAGTATGGAGATATAATTGTTGAATCTGATGTTTTTACGGAAATAGAAAAGTTTTTTTGAACCATAATTAAAGAGGTTTGACGCAGCAACTTATAAAAGGTTGTTGCTTTTTTTTGCATTATTTCTACTATGCACTTGCATATTAGAAGGAGATTTTATAAAATTATGAAAAGGAGCGTGATAATTATATTAACCGCAAAAGATGAAGCCGGAACAATTGTTTTCCTTTCATCCGAAATGAAAAGAGAACACTTAAGAGAATGGCGTAATTCGACATTGTTTTATTGTCCCGGGTGCAATGATACAGTGCAGTTAAAAGTGGGCGACGTAGTTATTCCGCATTTTGCCCATAAGAAAGATAAGTCGTGTTCAGCCTCTTTTTCAGAAGGAGAATCGAAAGAACATCTTCTAGGGAAACAAGATCTTTACAGTTTTTTTAAAAGAACTGGCGTGGAAGTTAAACTAGAACCTTATTTCAATGCTTTAGCGCAACGACCAGATCTTCTTGTAACAATTGGAACTGAGCAAATCCCAATCGAGTTTCAATGCAGCAACATACCAATAAGACTAATTAAGTCGAGAACAGCTGGATATAAAAAAGCAGGTATGGCTCCGATCTGGATCTTGCACACGCCCAAAAAAATAATGGCACTCCCCCAAGGTGTCGGCATATTTCAGCTTTCTGAGTTCGAAAAAAGTTTTTTAACTGAAACACCTCCCAAAGGTATTATTTTCCTCACATATAACCCTCAATTCAAACGTTTTCATTATTACAGCTGTCTTCTTCATATAGCGGGTAGACGATATATTGGTTTACATCGGACGCTGCCTATTTCAAAGCAAATCTTTCCATTCGCTACACCGAAAAATCCTACTGACAATGAACTTCAAAGTTATGCAACCCTTTTTTTATCAGCACGTAAAAAGTTTCTGCGAAATCGGATTTTGCATAATCGCAGGGGAGTGAATGATCCATTTCTTCGCGGTTGCTATGAACTAAGAATTCTTCCGTCCGAACTCCCGTTGTGGATTGGAATTCCCGTGTCCTATTTGAATCCATTTCGGGAACATCCTTGCGAATGGCAATTAGCATTCATGCATTATTTGCATAAAAAGCATTTAACCGTTCAAAATATAAGTGCAGATAGTCTATATGATTTTGCCCGAAAGTTTGTTGGCTCAACTGATAATCAATTAAAAGCATGTATTAAATATCGTGATTTTTTACTGTCGTTGAATATTAAATCGATTGATAACATAGGAAACTTTGAAGAAGAGCAATTTATAGAAAAACTTTCGCACAAATTCCTTGCAAAATGAAATGAATATTGAGAAAATGAAAGTTGTTCGTTACTCGAAGTAACGATTAAAGGGGGAAGAATTATGACGAATGATACAAAGAATAAAGTGTTAACTCGCGATGAAGTAAAGGTTGAAGAAACATGGCGTATAGAAGATATTTTTGCGACTGATGATGCGTGGGAGCAAGAATATAAAGAAGTTGACGCATTATCCAACGAAGCTGAGTCCTATAAAGGAAAACTTGAGGACGGAGCGGATGCGTTATTTGAAGCCTTAAAATACCGTGATGGACTCTCTGAAAGATTGCGTCGTTTATATGTGTATTCCCATTTAAAATCGGACCAAGATACGACCAATAGTTTTTATCAAGCAATGGATGGTCGAATTAAAACTCTTTTTGTAAAAATATCGACAGCATTATCCTATTTTCTTCCGGAGCTGTTATCAATTGATGAGGAAAAACTTAATGCTTGGGTAGAAGAACATGAAGGTCTTCGTTTGTACAAGCAGGAATTTGAAGAAGTAAATAAGCAACGTCCACATGTATTACCAGCTGAACAAGAAGCACTTCTGGCGCAGCTCTCAGAAGTTACAGGTAAATCAGCCGAGACGTTTAGCATGTTAAATAATGCGGATCTTGAATTTCCTAAAGTGAAAAATGACGACGGCGAGGAAGTTGAATTATCGCACGGCCGATATATCGGATTCCTAGAAAGCGATAATCCAAGTGTTCGCGAAGAAGCATTTAAAGCGATGTATTCGACTTATGATAAGTTTTCAAATACGTTTGCCTCAACACTTTCCGGAAATATTAAACGGGATAATGTGAATGCGCGCATTCGAAACTATTCAAATGCACGAGAAGCTGCGATGTCGAATAATCACATACCAGAGCAGGTATACGATAACCTTGTAAAAACGATTAATGATAATGTTCATTTATTACAAAGATATGTAGCGCTTCGTAAAAAGGTTTTCGAACTAGATGAGCTTCATATGTGGGATTTGTTTGCGCCGCTAGTAAAAGATGTAGACATTAAATATTCATACGAAGAAGCTGCACAGACAATGCTAGAGAGCTTCCACCCATTAGGAGAGGAGTATACGTCCATTGTTAAAGAAGGCCTTGATAATCGTTGGGTAGATGTCAGAGAAAACGTTGGTAAACGTTCGGGTGCTTATTCTTCAGGGGCATATGGGACAAACCCATATATTTTAATGAACTGGCAGGACAATGTGAGCAATTTATTTACTTTGGCTCACGAATTCGGGCATAGTGTCCACAGTTATTACTCACGTAAACATCAACCATTCATCTATAGCGGTTATTCAATATTTGTCGCTGAAGTGGCGTCAACGGTAAACGAAGCGATTTTAAACGATCATTTATTGAAAACGACTGAAGATGAAAAACAACGCATTTATCTCTTGAATAATTGGTTAGAGGGTTTCCGCGGAACTGTTTTCCGTCAAACAATGTTTGCTGAGTTTGAACATTTAATTCATGATTTAGATCAGCAAGGTGTCGCATTGACAGCTGAAAAGCTTACAGAAGAGTATTACTTATTGAATAAAAAATACTTTGGTGATGATTTAATTGTCGATGAGGAAATTGGCATCGAGTGGGCTAGAATTCCACATTTCTATTACAATTATTATGTTTATCAATACGCAACGGGCTATAGCGCGGCAGTTTCATTAAGTAATCAAATATTGACAGAAGGTGAGCCTGCTGTTGAACGTTATATTAACAACTTCCTGAAAGCAGGTTCTTCCGACTATCCAATTGAAGTGCTCAAAAAAGCTGGAGTCGACATGACAAGCTCAGCGCCAATCGAAGAAGCATGTCGCGTTTTTGAAGAAAAATTAAACGAACTTGAATCACTACTCTTAAAATAAGTTGAACATCCAGAAGAAATCCATTTCATTTATTGAAGTGGATTTCTTCAATTTTATGTCGGATTTAAAGGCCATTTGTGACAATCCTGTTAAATTGATTGTGAAATGTTGATGTATCTATTATTTCATGATAAGGTAAGGATGTGAAATAAATCACATATCAAACATACACCCCTTTTGTTTGAACGTGAACATTTCTCCCATTCCCTTTTATAAAAGAGCATCCACTCCCCCCCAGGTGTGGATGCTCTTTTCGTATATGCAGAATAATTTAATGCAAAAAGAGCTAACCGATTAGAAATCGGTTAGCTCTTTCTATTAATTACATTTTTTTCGCCATAAGGTTATGTCATTAAATGCTATGCGTTCTACATGTTGTTGCAAAAGACGCTTTTTTAACTCGCGTTCCGCGGACTTCTCGGTGATGCCGTAAATACTGGCAATTTCCGTTGTCGTCAGTGTATCAAATCGACTAAATAGGTTCTCAAGCGGCGGTGGACAATCCGGTATGATCGTTTGACCAATAAGCTCCTCGAGAATTTGAACGTATATTTCGTATTCATATACGCCGCTAACTTTCAATCCCTCATCTTCGATATTGGAATTGAAAAATACAAAGGTAGGGGATTGATCAACTTCCATTTCTTGAGCCATAAAAAAATCAATTTGCAATGATCGATGCACATTTTTGGAAGTGAAATCGCGTATGAATTCATTCACGTCTAAATGAAGTAATTCGGCAATTTCAACAAGTACTGAAAATGATGTGACATTTCTCGATTTTAAATACGAGTACTCAAATAACTTTGATATGAAACGTTGTCCAGCTCTTTTTCCTTGAAATTCTGCAGCTTTAATTGCAATTGATGGAAATGATGGATGTGATTTCTCACAAGTTTCATAGGAACTATCATCAATCGTACAAGGTAAATTCAACGTCGGTAGAGATGTGCGTAAAATAACTCTTAATGTAAAATACTTTTCATAGGCAACTTGTAATTTACGTAGTATCGGCTGAAGTCCCCAGCACTCACTGCATGTCGGATCGATAAAAACATATAATTCAATCGGTCTTGTCAATAGGGATGGATTCAACGGGTTTTCCATCATAGTACGCGAAATCACGAATTGCCCCCCTTATTCACCATGTGTCTAGCAGTTAAAGCTAGACGCTTATAATAGAAATCACGTAATTGTCCTTCGAGTCCGACTTCGTCCATTGCCTCAGACATACAAGCCAACCAGGCTTCCGCACGTAAAGGAGTAATCGGAAAAGGATTATGGCGTGCTTTCATCATTGGATGTCCATGTTCTTCACTATATAAATTAGGTCCGCCTAAATATTGAGTTTGAAATTGTTTTTGTTTTCGAGCAGTTTCCGTTAAGTCATCCGGGAAAATAGAGTGTAAATCAGGATGAACGGCCACTTTTTCATAAAATAAATCGATAAGCTCAGATAATTTTTCTTCGCCAATCATTTCGTATGGAATCAAAGGTTTACGGGTCATTTTTGATTTATCTCCTTTGCTCTAACTGTATTGATATTCTACCAACGGTTGGCGACTTTCACAAATGAACCGCTCTTTATAGAAGTAAATGGTATAGTAGGTTCTCGGTTAAAATCATGTATTTCGAACTGCAAGACTGCGCGCCATATGATAGACTAAACGTATTGAATGATGAAGGGAAGATTTTTTTATGCGTACTGAAATTCATATTAATAGTGGGACTCAAAACGGTCCAATCATAACCTTTCCGATAGGCGAAAAATTAAATACAAAAATTTTAATTCCTTCAGGGAAAATGATAACAGATTCGGAGAAAATGACGTTTGTTTACTTGCTTGATGAAGAAGAAGAATACGGTCAGCTTCATTTTGAACAGGCAGTGTGGCCGTTATTAGTCGATTCATTAAAGTTGAATACAAACCCAGTCGTAACCTTTGATGAAAACGCTGTTTCTTTAAATGGCTTTATCGAAGAGTTGACCATGTTGATTTATAATATTGAAGGTAATAATAATTACGGGGAAGCTTTTTCCACGGCAGTTGAATCAGCATTTGAAGAAATATTGAAAAGTACTATATAAAGCGGGGGAGGAACCTGAAATGCCGCAGTGGAATAAATTTCTAGAACCATACAAACAAGCTGTCGATGAATTGAAGGTTAAGCTTAAAGGGATTCGTTCACAATACGAGTTAGAAGATGTCCATACACCTGTAGAGTTTGTAACTGGCAGAGTGAAACCACGTGCGAGTATTTATGACAAAACCCTTGAAAAAGGAATTCCATTTGAACCTTCTGATGAATTGGCAACTGAACTTCCCGATATTGCCGGCTTACGAATCATGTGTCAATTTGTTGGCGATATTCAATCAGTTGTTGAAATTTTACGCCAACGAAATGATCTCGAAGTAATTGAGGAACGCGATTATATTTCAAATAAAAAGGCGAGTGGATATCGCTCATACCATGTCATCATTAATTATCCCGTTCAAACGATTCAAGGGGAGAAAACAATTTTAGCTGAAATCCAAATTCGGACATTAGCAATGAATTTTTGGGCTTCAATCGAGCATTCATTAAATTATAAATATGAAAGCGCGCTTCCTGAACAAATTAGCATTCGATTGGAACGCGCGGCGGAGGCTGCCTTTCGGTTAGACGAAGAAATGACACTTATTCGGGATGAAATTCAAGATGCGCAACAATATTTTAGTACATATAAAGAAGATCCAACCAGGGGTTTCAACGATCAAGATCAGAATGAGAGGCGAAAAAAATGAAGTTTTCAATACAATCGAGAAATGACGAATTATCAAATCGTCTATTACTTGAAGCGAAGGATTATTTACTAGGTTTTGGCCTCGTTTTTGATGAAGAAAAGCCTGATATTGTTTTATCGATTGGCGGCGATGGGACCTTGCTCCATGCTTTCCATAAATACAGTTATCGTTTAAAGGAGACTGCTTTCGTCGGGATACACACCGGCCATTTGGGGTTTTATGCTGATTGGAAGCCATCTGAAATTGAAAAGCTGGTTATTAGCATAGCCAGAAAAGAATTTGATGTGATTGAATATCCCCTATTGGACGTAACGATTAATTATCAAGGTGAAAGAGAAAGTTTACATTACTTAGCCCTTAACGAATCATCAGTAAAATCGCCGGATGTTACATTAGTGATGGATGTATTATTGAATGATAAACATTTTGAACGTTTCCGGGGAGACGGCTTATGTATGTCGACGCCGTCTGGATCGACTGCATATAGTAAATCTAACGGCGGAGCATTGGTTCACCCGTCTCTACCTTCGATGCAGCTAACAGAAATGGCTTCTATTAACAACCGTGTATTCCGTACTGTTGGCTCTCCGCTTGTATTGCCGGATCATCATAAATGTGTATTGAAACCCGTAAATGGACCTGATTTCATGGTAACTGTGGATCATTTGCAATTACTCCATGAAGACGTCAAGTCAATCGAATATGAAGTTTCATCGGAAAGAGTTCGCTTTGCCAGATTCCGACCATTTCCATTTTGGAAACGCGTGAAGGACTCCTTTATTGATAACAGTGGTTAAGAATGTTGATTCGAGATTTCATCTGTCGTTTAACGTGAATAAGGACAGGGTTCAACTACGTGATTTTTTAGGTGCCAGGGAAATATCGAAGCGAACGTTAACAGCGGTCAAATATAATGGCGGACTGCTTTTGGTAAATGGCATTGAAAGAGACGTGCGACATTTCCTATACAAGGAAGATAGGGTCGACGTATATTTTCCACCTGAAGAAACAAGCGCCGGGCTAAAGGCTGAAGAGGGTAACTTGTCGGTTGTATTTGAAGATGATTTTTTATTAATTCTTGATAAACCTGCGCGCCAAAGTACAATTCCGTCTTTTAATCATCGTTCGGGAACAATCGCCAACTTTGTTGCAGGAAAATTCTTAAATGAGCAAATTCCTTCAACCGTTCATATTGTAACGAGATTGGATCATAATACATCAGGCTTAGTTTGCATTGCGAAAAATAGACATATTCATCATTTGCTCGGCAAGCAGGTTAGTAACTCAACCTTTAAACGAAGTTATACAGCCATTGTGGAAGGCCACTTTTTCCCTGATCAAATGCTGATTAATGAAGCGATAGGACGAAAAGATGGCAGTATAATTGAAAGAGTTGTTCGTGGTGATGGACAAGAGGCTCGCACAGAAGTCAATGTCATTGAAAGGTTCGTGAAAAACCGACAAAAACTAACAAAAGTTGCACTGAAACTACATACGGGTAGAACGCATCAAATTAGGGTACATATGAAATGGGCCGGTCATCCGATCCTTGGGGACGACTTGTACGGAGGCAGTCGAAGATTAATATCACGGCAAGCACTGCATTGTGAAACACTACAGTTTAATCATCCCATTTCAAACGAGCCTTTAACTTTCAAAGCCGCCCTTCCGCTTGATATAAAAAGAATTCTTAGTCATACCCGGTAAATCGATCAGCTATAAATGGCAGGGAAGATGGAATAGTCACTATTTCTTTTTCCGGGTAACGGATAGCTGTTAGTTGACCGCCAAAAACGCAACCGGTGTCAATATTCACCGTATTATGAATGAAACGTGCCTCTTTAACAGGCGTGTGGCCATAAACGATAAATGATTGACCATGATAATGTTTAGCCCAATCTCTGCGAACGGGGCGGCCATTAGGATGGATTTCACCTGTTGTATCACCGTATAAAACAAAAGAACGAATCTTTTTCCTGTTAGTCGATTCGAGAAGATTTTCGCGAATACCTGCATGTGCGACGATGAGTTTTTTATTGTCGAGGGTATGATATAAAGGTAAAGCCTCATAAAATTCGATATAACGCTTTAAAAAATATTGACGCTTCTTAGCTGAGAGTTGATCAAGTTCAGCGACTGTCGTTTCTATTCCGTGCTGAAGCTGTACTGGGTTCCCCTTGGCGTAACGGTAGAACTTGTTACAGTGATTTCCTGGGGAATAAATAAGCTTTCTTGCATCTTGAAGTCGAAACATGAAGTTTAGTGTCTTTACTGAATCAGGTCCTCGGTCCATAGCATCGCCGACAAAGGCTAATTGACGTCCTTCCCGATGAATGGGGATGTCATTTTCCATTGTATAACCGAGCTTGAAAATTAATTGTAAAAGCTCATCGAAGCAACCATGTATATCACCAATAATATCGTACCGATTCATAATTTTTCATCCTTTTTTAATTTATCAAGTAAATTTATCCCGCATTAACGGCAGTAAAATCCTCACTTTATTTGTACAAGAAAACAAGGCGAATAGGTGGAGGATTAACTGCCCTAAAGTTCGGAGGAATAAAGTTCATTCCTCCCTAAAGCCCGATTGGTAAAACTAACAATCAGTTAGGAAGAATTGAACTACATTCTTCTTTCGTGGATAAGAAAAACCTCCACTGATTGAAGATTAACTTTATTATACCCAGAAGTAACGCGTTTATTGAAAGGAAGGTGCGGCAATGGTTGGAAAAATCGAGAACGAAGAAGAAGTTATTTACGATGAGGAAAAACTGATTGAAGCCCTGGAAAACAAAGATATTGAATCATTTCGTTCTGGTTTCCTAGTGCTCCACCCTTATGACCGAGCAACGTTTTACAAAAAAGTGGATACAGAAGTAAGGAAAATAATTTATTATTATTTATCTCCAAAAGAACTTGCGGAGATTTTTGAGTTAAGTGAAATTGATGATGAAGATTATAAAAAGTTCCTTTCAGAGATGGACACGACGTATGCCGCTGACATGTTTTCTCATATGTTTGTGGATAACGCGGTAGATGTCTTAAACGAACTTGATAAAGCACAAGTCGTCAGCTACTTAACATTGATGAACCAAGAAGCAGCAAACGAAATTAAGGCTCTATTGCATTATGAAGAATATACAGCCGGTTCAATAATGACGACAGAATACGTGGTGATTCCGCAAAATTCGACTGTAAGGTCAGCGATGACAATTTTACGGAATGCAGCGCCTGACGCTGAAACAATCTATTACATATTTGTGGTGGATGAAAGTGAAAAACTAACAGGCGTTGTTTCACTTCGTGATTTAATCATCGCGCATGAGGACACTTTCATTCATACGATTATGAATGATCGAGTCGTCAGTGTACTTGTTAGCGAAGATCAGGAAGATGTTGCTCGTATGATTAAGGATTATAATTTTCTTGCGGTGCCTGTCGTTGACTTCCAACAACATTTACTCGGGATTATTACAGTCGATGATATTCTAGACGTGCTCGAGGAAGAAGCATCTGATGACTACTCCAAACTTGCAGCCGTTTCGGATATGAGTACATTTGATAAAAACTCATTATCAGCAGCAAAAAAGAGGCTTCCTTGGCTTATTATATTATTAGTCCTCGGAATGCTAACCGCTAATTTAATAGGTGCATTTGAAGCGACGATTGAAAAAGTTGCCCTCTTGGCAGCGTTCATCCCTTTGATTGCCGGAACTGCGGGTAATAGTGGCACACAAGCACTTGCGGTAGCAGTACGCGGGATTGCAACGCGCGATATCGAAGATGAAAGCAAGTTTAAATTATTACTAAGAGAAGCTGGTACTGGACTGATGACGGGAATTGTTTGTGCCGTTTTTGTTGTCGGGCTAGTCTATATTTGGAAGCAGGAATTCCTTCTGGGACTGCTTGTCGGCGCCGCTATTTTCGTATCTATTTTCGTCGCAACAATTTCAGGTTCATTCATTCCGTTGTTCATGCACAAAATGAAGATTGATCCTGCTGTTGCATCGGGTCCATTCATTACAACATTGAATGATCTATTGAGTACACTTATTTATCTTGGGTTGGCAACTACATTTATTGCTGATTTATAAATCATTTCCGTCGAAGAACATCAAAAATAGGTAGCGCATATACTAAGTTCAAAAAGGATGTGCGCATTATTTATAAAAATGAACCTTTATTATTCGTTCACGGGCCGCCGATTTACATTCGGGTTGCCACCACGGATGAGGAAAGCACATCAGTATTTGTGCTGAATGAGGAAGAGACCGAAGAATTTATTGAGGGAGAAGAGGAAGTCCAGGAGACAACTCGGACGAATTCAGAAGTTTTTAACAAGATTACTAGCCTTGGAAGTCCATTCCAACGGCAAGTGTACAAACCGCTTCAATTTGTATTCGAAAATGAAGTACTAAAAGGTGTTATCAATAGAATCGATGGTGAAACGCTTTTTATTGAACTTGTAGATGAGGAAGATTTAATTGTCGCGGTAGATATTAATACAATCAAAGATGTTTTATGGCGCGGGAAACCATTTCAAGAAAAATAAAAAAAGGCCGTTCGGAGAAATCCGTTCGGTCTTTTTTTGTACATAAATCAAATGACTGCCCGATTGAGTTTACCAATCGGACAGCCTGAGCATTGCAGGTTTACCTATTAATCTCTGTCACAGTCGATGAATACGTCTTTAATACATTGGACTCCACAGAAGCATTTTAAATCAACTGTAATACAAGAGTCAGTTGCTTCAAATTCTTCAACATCACATAATTTGTCAAAGTCTATTTTCCCGTTTTTCAAAATATCTACTCGTCTTCCGTCTTCATCACGAGGCTCAAGTACTTGTAATGTCGCACAGCAGTTGTCGAAAACATTCTGTACCCGGAAAAAGACTGAGAAACAGTTATCCCGATCTCGATGCTTATCTCTTCCATGGTCAGATCCTATGCCCTCTCTGCTGCCATCTTTGCCGTGGTCTCGGTCTCTTCTTCTTCTTCTTTGACGTTTAAACATAGCTTTGAACGGATCACCATCATCTGTTAATAGCATGAAGACTCGTGTGTTAATACGACCGCGTGTCGGACTAACAAGACCGCCAAGTGGTGATATGAAACAGTCCGTTATGCAATCATCACAATCATCATCATCCCGAACACCTTGTATTCGTTTAATAGCGCGAACTACTTCACAAATACAGTTGTCGTGATGTCGGACTCCTCTAACATCATCTTCTCTTCCACATCCCATTAATTCCACCTCCTTTTATCAGTTCTATATACTTTATGCGAAACGGATTGTTGCGACAGGGCAGACGACTATATTTGAATAAAATGAGTCGATTTTTGGCATGCTATTATAAGAGGAGGCGAAGTCGTATCCGTAAATTAGTTTATTTCTTGCTACTACTACTAGTTCTAGCAGGTTGTGTCCAAATAGAAAATGGCGTGCATATTCAAAATGACACGAATGAAGACGTTGAAAAAGCAGAAAAAGTATTTGAAGATGATGATCGATTACTAAGTGCTATCGCTATTTTTCATGAAAAGGAAATCCTTTCGGGTGTCACGGTTAAAACATTTTCTAGATTTCATAAAGCAAAAATCGAAAAAGAGTTAACAAAAAAACTAGAGAAACTTTACGAAGACTTTGAAGTCACGGTATCAGCGGACAGTAAAATTATTCAAGAAACAAAAAAGCTTATGGAACAAGAAGATAAAGATAAGCTTCCTAAAAAGATCAAAGAATTGAAAACCTTATCGGAGGAGGAGACATGATGGATGAAAAGAAATACGCCGAGTTAGAGAGTAAAATATCACCGAAACCTCCGCTGGCACGAAATTTATTTACTGCATTTATAACAGGTGGAACGATTTGTTTAATCGGACAAGGTATTTCAGTATTTTATATGACGTTTTTTGATTTCACTGAACGAACTGCAAGCAATCCGACAGTTGCGACGTTGATTTTTATAGCAATGCTGTTAACTGGGTTTGGACAGTATCGAAAAATTGCTCAATTTGGAGGGGCTGGGTCAGCAGTCCCGATTACCGGATTCGGGAATGCTGTAATTTCTGCTGCGATTGAACATAGAAGTGAGGGGTATGTTCTTGGGGTCGGCGGGAATATGTTTAAACTTGCCGGATCGGTTATTTTATTTGGAGTTG
Organism: Sporosarcina sp. Marseille-Q4063; assembly: GCF_018309085.1. Taxonomy (GTDB): domain Bacteria; phylum Bacillota; class Bacilli; order Bacillales_A; family Planococcaceae; genus Sporosarcina. The sequence goes on from NZ_CP070502.1 coordinate 3,623,457, forward strand.
CTTCTGCATTTATTGTGGCACTCATAAAAACAATTCTAGTAAAGTTTGGTGTGGTCTCATGGTAGTGAAAGGACTTTTGAAATTCAGAACAAACCCAACGATTGCCGCCACGGGTGTAGTCGTTGGACCACTCGAGAAAAAAAGTCCTTTTGTTTCAGTGTTTGATAAAGTATTAGACGATGAACGAAGCGGACAGCCGACAAATGAAAAAGGACACGCAAAGTTAGTAGAAGATGCTTGCATGATTGCATTGAGTAAAGCTGGTTTTGTGCCCGACGATGCAGATTTTCTATTAATTGGAGATTTGGTAAATCAGATGACACCTTCGAATTTTTGTGCATCCGAGTTGCAAATACCTTATGTCGGAATGTTTTCCGCATGCGCAACTTCGATTTCATCGCTTTTGACAGCCGCATTATTAACAGAATCAGGGATGTCTGCATGTTCAATTGCTGGAGCCAGCAGTCAGCATAATGCTGTTGAGCGGCAATTTCGATATCCTGTGGAATACGGCGCTCAAAAACCAGCAACAGCCCAGTGGACAGTGACCGCCGCGGGTGTTGCAGCGGTTACTCCGAATCGGACAGGTTTTCCCGCAATTGTTAGCGGAACGATAGGACGTGTCATTGACCTCGGGATGAAGGATCCATTTAATATGGGGGCCGCTATGGCACCTGCGGCAGCGGATACATTGGAACGTCATTTAAATGGCCATGGGAGAAAAGCCAAGCATTACGATGCCATTATAACCGGTGACTTGGGGAAAATCGGATTTGAAATTTATCAAAAGTTAATTGATAAAAAGAAAATCGAAACGACAAATAATTTACGCGATGCAGGAGCGGAGTTTTACGGAGATGATGCTGATTTTCAAGCCGGTGCAAGTGGAACTGGATGTTCTGCTGCAATTTATTTTTCAGATGTCTATGAAAAGATGATGCAAGGGAATTATAAGCGCGTACTTTTGATTGCCACTGGTTCATTATTATCGCCTTTATCGTTTCAACAAGGAGATACAATTCCGTGCATTGCGCATGCGGTTGAATTAGAAATGAAATGAGTGAATGATATGTTGTCTATATTTATTACCGCATTTGTAGTCGGAGGTCTAATTTGTGTAATCGGTCAATTATTATTTGATGTAGCAAATTTAACACCCGCACATACACTTTGCATAATGGTTGTAGCCGGCTCTATTCTCGATGGGGTGGGATGGTATGAACCTCTGATCGACTTCGCAGGTGCTGGTGCCACTGTTCCCATAACATCATTTGGGAATGCACTAACCCACGGAGCAATGGCTGAAGCGGAAAAGCATGGATTTGTCGGCGTCCTTACGGGTATGTTTGAAGTCACGAGTTCAGGTATAAGTGCAGCAATTTTATTTGGCTTTATCGCAGCGGTTATTTTCAGACCAAAAGGCAAGGTGTAATCTGTTTTAGAAATGAGTGTTGATTTCGATTTTCCCAATTAAATATTCTGTGCACTTGCCCCGTACCTCTCTTATTCCCCGCATACACTATGTAGAAGGGAAGGAGGGGTTTTTATGTTTGGATGCAATCCTTACGGAGGCGGCTACGGTGTAGGCGGCTATGGTGGGGAATGTGGACGCGGAAGAGGATCGTATGGCGGTTCAACATTCGTTCTCATCGTCGTTCTCTTCATTCTACTCATCATTGTCGGCAGTAGCTTTGTATAAGAAAGGGGAATAGCGGATGAATGATTCATTTTTCCGGAAAATCGAATCAAAGACAGGGGTTCCGATGGAAGAAGTATTTGCGTTAGCGAATGCAATCCAGTATGCAGATTTCAGCGATGAGCGACAAGTAAGAAAAATTATTCGAAACGTCGGTAAGCTCGCGAATAAACAAGTGTCACCGCATATGGAAGATGAACTTGTCAAATCAATAGTGAATGACGGAAAAGCAGTTAATTTTTCTGATATCGAGAAAATGCTCGGTAGATAGTCCGTCCTGATCGCAGGATTTACACTAAATAAAAAAATAGCTGAAAATCATCTGCTACGAAAGAGACGATAAATCAGCTATTTTTTATTCTGTTATTATTTTTTCCATTGTTCGATGCGGAATGTCCGCATCCATAAATTCTGGTGAAGTAATTACATAGCCAATTTTTTCATAAAAAGGGATGGCATAGGATTGGGCGTTTAAAATGATCTTTTCGAAACTTTTAGAAGCAGCATGGTCTTCGAGTGCTTGCATGATAAGTTTTCCAAGATGTTTTCCACGGAATTCAGGAAGAATACATACGCGTTCTACTTTTCCGATTCCAGAATCGCTTTCTCTGATTCTTCCCGCTCCGATTGGTGTATTTTCAGTATAGACGACAAAATGATCTGCCGTTTCATCAAGTTCATCAAGTTCTAGACTAAGGGGAACACCTTGTTCTTCGACGAACACTTTTCGTCTAACAGAAAACGCATCCTCCCTTTCCCCGCTAGTCGTCACGATTTTAACATCAAACAAATTTAGTTAGCTCCTTCAAGTCGGAATGTTTCAAAGACATTCCATGATCCATTTTCCAATTGGTATAGAAGATGAATACGGTCTATTGTTTCAGTATGATTTACGCCAATCATTTTCAATTGACCAATAATATCATCGTGTTCACCTGACGTAAGTTTTTGAGCGATTGTCACATGCGGAATAAATGCATATGGAGGTTCTTCGCCAAAGAAGTCATAATTCAAGTCTTTGTGTAAGTTCAATAATTCTTCATTTGTTTCAGCTTTAAAATAAATAGCATTTGTAATTGGGGCAAAAGTGCTTACCTTTGAAACCGTTAACTCGAATGGTCCGTGTTTATCCGTCACTTTTTTAATTTCTTTTGCTACTTCTTCAATCTCTTTGTCGTTCGCATCAAATACGCCTTTAATTGTCATGTGCGGAGTAATTTGCGCATAATGTGGGTCATATCGTTTACGATACCCGTTTGCTAAATCTTGGAGTTCTTTCGATGGAAAAGCTACAATACCATACTTCATTATGAAAACCTCCTAATAAAATTGTTGTAGATTGAAGCGCTAACAATAATTATAACAGAAGTATCCGTTAATTGTCATATATCTATTATTATTGACCAAACACCATTGAGATTGCTCGACGTACGTCGGGTTGCCAGTATTTCCAAGTGTGGTCTCCTTTGAATTCTTCATAGAAGTACGAAAACCCTTTCGATTCGACTAAATTCTTTAATTTACGATTCGGTTTCAAAAAATCTTGAACGCCGTCCTGTTGCGTATTTACTTCCGTTTCTTCTTCCCCTATTACGTGATAAATCGAAAATGCTGCTGTGTTTTCGACAGCATTCACTTTCTCGAGCACATGATCATCCACATACGGAGAATGCAAGATTACCTTTCCAAAAGTATTTGGATATTTAGTAGCTGCCAACAAGGAAATTGTCGCCGCAAGTGAATCGCCGATCAAGCCTCTACCTGCCCCTACTTGGTATGTAGGATAGTTATCGTCGATGAAAGGAACAAGTTCATGCGCTAAAAAGCGTATATAGGCTTCATGTTTATCACCATCGGGATGATACATGCGCCGTCTTTCGCTAACGCTTTTATAAGGAACGCCAAAGAAGATAACGTCTTCGATTTCTCCCGATTCAATAAATTCATCAATCACTCTTCCGACACGGCCGTACTGTATGTAATCTTTTCCATCAGATGCAATAAGGACTGCATATTTATAAAGCGGGGTATAATTATGAGGTAAATGGACAAGTACCTGCATCTCTTCGCCAAGCGCCTTACTCTGAATTGTAAATTCTTCAATCTTACCTTGCTTCATTTGATTTAGCCTCCTAGATTCATCTATGTTGAAATTGTAACATATTCACTTTCATTAGGTATAATGGAAGTAGTTCGAATTGACAGTCAGAAAAAAGGGGATGTATTTAATGATCAAAAAAAGAAAAGTCGTCCATTCACAAGTTGTTAGAGATGCCACGTTAGCTGCATTGGCACGGCGCAGGGTAGAAATTCAAGATATTGCAGACATCGTTTACGAAATGCAGTTGCCTTATAACCCGGATTTAGATATGGCTTATTGCATTGAATCCGTTGAAAGTGTGCTCGAAAAACGCGAACTGCAACATGCTATTCTAGTCGGAATTGAACTTGATGAGTTGGCTGAACAAGGTAAATTATCATCTCCGCTTCAAGAAATCGTTGTATCCGATGAAGGTTTGTTTGGTGTTGACGAAACAATTGCATTGGGAGCCGTCTTTACATACGGGTCAATTGCAGTAACAACGTTTGGTCATTTAGATAAAAATAAGATTGGTATTATTAATGAACTCGATACAAAAAAAGGACGCGGAGTCCATACATTCCTTGATGATCTCGTCGCAAGCATTGCGGCATCGGCAGCGTCAAGAATTGCACATAAATCAAGAGATATACAAGAAGCGAATAATTTAATTGATAAGGATTTGCCTTGAGTGTCGCACTAAAAAACTATAGAGTACTTGAATGAATCATATTCAAGTGCTTTTTTCATTGTATATACCGATATCTATTTCAGCCTGCCGCCCTCTGAGCGCCAAACGACTAAAGCCGCCGTCGAAACGACCAAAGCCCGACTCCAAACGACTAATACGACCATCGAAACGACTAAAGTGCTTCTTCAAACGACCAAAGTCACTAAAAACCTCCGATTTGGAGACCCATTTTTCTCGGCTATTCCCGCTGGAGTCGTCGCCCTGCACTCCAATCGACTATATATTTGTGATAATATATAAATTTTAAAAAAGAATTTAAAAAAAGTTTGTTTTAAATGTTTAACTTTTTTTATACGGGGTATATATTAAGTACAAGGCTAAACAACGGCGAAAGAAAACTGATAGACGAGTAACCTACAGTGGACTTTCAATGGAGATTTGCACAGCCTTGGCGGAAAATTTGCTTTACTGGCGAAAGTTATCTCGTCGGGAACCATGTAATTAGGTTTCAACCAATTCGTTCAATACGCAACGGTCAATCTGTATGGACGAATAGAACGTGTACCAATTAGCGGTAAGCAGTAAGTTTTTTGTTTGAAGTGCAACTTGAAAGCGGGCTGTGGAAGGTGTCAGTCACACAAAGTAACATGTGAAACCCTTGCCGGAAGAGGCTTAAGAAGACAGTCACGCAGGTCAAACTGCACTGACGGGGTATTCAATTAATCGTCAGAAAGAACAGTTTGTGAACATGAAAGTGAAATGAAGAACCAACAAATTTTCCGCGTAACACCCCCAGAATTATGGGGAAGGGAAAAAGCATGATCCGAAATACTGGATTATGCTTTTTTCGTGTATACTTATCCGGATTTTAATATGATTTCAATTTTACGTAGAAAAAACGAACCCAATTCCAACCATAACCAACTATAAAGAAGTGAAAATCCAAAAATCATTACTAAAATTAAACCATCAAAACTAGATGCGACAGCAGGTCCGAAAACAGGAAAACCTAGAATATACAAAGGTATACAAATTCCCGTAAATAATAACAAGCCATTCACAAGGATAATTTCTAAACGTCGATGGAAAATTTGAAATGTCCATCCAAGTCCAACCCCCAGTAATCCGGTTGTAAATGGAAAAATAAATAGTTCGCTAGGCTCCATTAATAACAATAATAAAATCGTCAAGATATAAGTTAACATCCCTGTTCGAATTGAAACGAGCGTACTAACTAATATCGGCAATGTTGTAAAAGGGCTCAGGAACATACCGATACCAGGCAACAGTCCTCCGGAGGCTTGTAAAATTGCTGCAAGCGATGCCATCAATGCGCCAAATAACGATTGCTTTAATGGTGACCAACGCAGAAAAATTTGATGAATATCATTGGGTGCTGATGATATAGAATTCATGAAATACACAAAATTCCTCTTTTCAATTAATTATTTTAGGTGTCTGAAAGCCCACTACCTTAATAGATTGATATGTAAACAATAGAGAGGAGATAAATGAATGGCTGAACAAGGAGTCATGGACCAAACCCAAATGGAGGATAAACCACAAAGAAGGCTCAATCCAAAAGATGTGCTAGTACCTGTAGGATATGAAATCGATGTGTTCGCAGATGGGTTAACAACACCGATAAACTTAACTTTTACAAGCAATGGGGAAATGCTAGTTGCTGATTCTGGTATTACGGACGGCAATGGGAAGGTGTTAAAAGTTAACGAGAGAAGGGTTTTCGCTTGTTGCGGATGGATTTAATCCGCCGTTAACAGGTATTACTGAACGTGAATGGAATATTTATGTTACGCATCGGCGCTATGTAACAATTATTCAACCCGAAGGAACGAAGAAGAACATCATTGAGGGTCTTCCGAGTAATGGCGATCATCATAATAACCGTGTCGTATTTGGTCCGGACGGCAAGATGTATTAGCGGCGGTTTTGAACGCCCGATTGACGCGGTATTCGATTCCGACGGCGTTTTATATGTACTTGATTTTGGACTGTTTGCTGGTGCCAGCGCCGTTCCGGGAACGGGTGTTATTTGGAAGATTAGAAAGACGGGGTGATTTGTTGAATAAAGAAAAAGCATGTTCCGTGGGGGAATCGTGCTTTTTCTTGTCATGTAATTTTTGTCAGCAACTTCTTTATGCATATAGATTAATGGGGAAACAAAAAAACAACGGAAGATTTTCCGCCGTACATTTACTAGAATGGGTACAAACTGAAAAAGAAATGTATTCTAATGGAGAGTGGAGAAATTGAAAACATTTGAATAAATGTCACATTTATAGAAGTCTTAACATTCAAGGGGGCATAAAATTGTCATTAAAAGTAGGGAAAATCATTACATTCGAACGGACTTTCATGGCAGAAACTGTTGAATTGTTTACTAAGATTTCAGGTGATGAAGGCATTCATCATCTAAGCCCTGATGAGCAGGGAAGACTTGTCGTTCAAGGTTTACTTACAGCAACTCTGCCAACAAAGGTGGGCGTAGATCATAACGTACTTGCTCGCAATATGAATTTTGAGTTTTTAAGGACCAGTGTTTACAGGCGATACAATAATTTGTGAAGTTACAATTGCAAAATACGAAAGGCAAGAAAACAATCGAACAGCTATTGCTGCATCCTTTATATGTGAAAATCAAGAGGAAAAAGAAGTGATCAGTGGAGATTTTTGGGTGTGATATTGTGAATACTTACGACGTTTATTATTACAAAAAGAAAAAACACCATCCAGAAGAGGATGATGTCTTTATGATGGTCCCAGACGGGCTCGAACCGCCGACTTCTACCTTGTCGAGGTAGCGCTCTCCCAGCTGAGCTATGGAACCAGGATGAAAATTATTGTGTCTCGTTTACCGGACAAACTCTATTATAGCCCATGTACATATTAAGTCAACCCTTTTTCATAAAAACTTATAAAGAAGTATACTAGAACTATAATTAAGAGTAAAAGTAGGTGATTTTAATAGACACTCAAATATCTCTTCCATTCATTTATGATTTTGACCGTGCACTTGATCGGCTATCCGGGGACCCGCTGAACTCGGTCGATGTGACTAATCGTATTTTACGCATTCCAATGGATGAGGGAAATGTTATTACAGTAAAAGCGACTGGAACGAAAGATGAACCTTCATTTATACTAAGCGGTGCCTTAAATAAAAATCAAATTCAAAAAATAAATGAAATCCTTCATTTCAATGATTCACTAGATGAGATTTCAGCACATTTTGCAAATACAGATTTGGCTACAATTTTTCAGGAACATGAAGGAACACCACTTATTCGAAGTTTTTCTCTTTACGGAACGTTAATGAGAAGTATTATTCATCAACAATTGAATATGTCATTCGCCAATACATTATCATTGCGTTTTGTTGAAGCTTTTGGAAGCGAGACGGACGGTGTTTTGCGGTATCCGTCACCCGAAATAGTCGCAAACCTAGAGGTTGAAACGCTCAGGGAAATGCAGTTCAGTTCTAGAAAGGCTGAATACATGATTGGTTTATCACAAGCAATTGCAGAAGGTTCCCTTGAACTCGAAAGTCTTCGACAGATGGATGACGATGAAGTAACCGCGAAACTTACCGCCTACAGGGGAGTAGGTCCATGGACAGCACAAGGCTTTCTAATGTTTGGACTTGGGCGTCCAAACTTATTTCCAATTGCAGACATCGGACTACAAAATGCACTCAAGATTTTATGGAAACTAGAAAAAAAGCCAACAAAAGAAGAAATCATCGCCCGCTTTCCACATTGGACCCCATATTTAAGTTACGCAGCGTTATATTTATGGCGAAGTATTGAGTGAAAAAAGTAATTAAAAACACGGTAGATGAATTTCATCACCGTACATAATATTTATTATAAAATAGCTGAAAAACTTAGAACCTCTCAGGTGATGAAAGGAGTTCAATGACTTGTGCTGGAAGAGGTCACTGTATAACTTTCTTTTATATTGAAAGTAGTTGATTGGAGTGGAGGGCGGCGACTCCAGCGGGATGTAGCGGGACAGGTGAGACCCCGCAGTGGAGCGTAAGCGACCGAGGAGGCTCACCGCCCGCCCCGTGGAACGCGTCCGCCCGGAACGGAAATCAACGGTTCAAATAAAAATCGAGCACTTGAATAATGAATCATTCAAGTGCTCGATAATAATTAAAACTTTAATTTAATGAACAATCCTTAATTAACAATCATGAATGTAAATGTTCAGTGCTTTCTTCTTCCTCTGAAAAATAGAGGAAATTCTCATCTTCAAGTTCAGAAAGTCTCTCTTTGTTAATACCAAGAGAAAGATTCCCCTCGAAAATTTCTTCCCACCAGGTTTCTGTCGTTGTCATTGTATTTCCTCCTTAATCAATTGTTTTTTCGAATTAAACATTATTTACCCTCGGTGTTATAATACAAACTGTAATCGGGCAAAAAGATTCGGAAGGCCTACTTTTTATATTAAAAATTTATCACCACTAAAGGAGCGAATCAATTGGGTAAAACAACCTTTGCACTTGTTGGAACAGGTATCGTCGGCGAACGTATTATTAAACAAATTCTTTCGAACGAAAATGCAGAAATTATCGCTTTGTTCGATGAAAATACGGAACGGCTAACTAAAATGGCGAATACATATGGTCTTTTTGCGGCATCCTCCTATGAAGAGGTTTTAGCATTAAAGCCGGAATGGGTATATATTGGGACACCTCCAGTATCACACGCGCCACTTAGTAAAATGGCAATTGAAGCCGGACTGAATGTTCTTTGTGAAAAACCGCTTGCACATGATGCAGAAGATGGATCGGTTATGTCGCAAGCTGCAAACGACAAAACGACATTAACGGCCATGCATTTCCCGCTCATGTACAGTCCATCTGTCAGGCATATGATGAAGCTTGTTGAAAAACGAACAATTGGCGACATTGTCCGTGTCGAATTTAATGCATATTTTCCACACTGGCCGCGACTTTGGCAACAAAATCCGTGGATTGGTTCACGCGAACAAGGCGGTTTTACGCGTGAAGTGTTCCCGCATTTTCTGCAACTTATGTATAGAATGTTTGGGAACATTAGGATCCAAGATCACAAAACGACATATCCAGTCGATGATACGCTTGCTGAGACAAGTGTCCTTGCCATAGGTGAAACTGAAAATAAAATACCAGTCCTTTTAAATGGGATTTCAGGAATCGGACAGGAAGAAGAACTGTCTTACATAGTATATGGAACCGAAGGCGTTTTAAAACTGCGTAATTGGTCGGAACTTAGCATCGCACAAAAAGACAGTCCTTTTGAAATATTGACTTCTTTCGATTCAGTAAAATCGCTTGTCGAAGAATGCATTTTCGGTTCGAACGGGGAAGCTGAAATCCTTGTGCCATTTTCTGAAGGACTCGTTGTCCAAATGCTAATTGATGAACTATTGACAGAAAAGTAATGATGGGAATTTGTGTATAATCATATGTTGCTATATAGAATTTTGCATTTTTCTATAATTCTGTCTATCATTGAAAGTATTAATAGAATGGAGGTAAGCGATGAATTTCACAGCGCAAGATGTTGAATCGATGATTGCCTTACAGCACCAGTTTTATTTCACTGGACAGACACGGAGTGCAGAATTTCGAAAGGAAATGCTAACGAAATTACGCGATGCCATTCTGGCAAATGAAGACGCGATTTCGGATGCGCTTCAAAAAGACTTGGGAAAAAGTTCGTTTGAATCATATGTAACTGAAATTGGCTTTGTCCTTTCAAGCATTTCGCATATGATTAAAAATGTAGAAGCTTGGATGAAACCAAAAGCGGCAAAAACGCCGATCCATCTACAACCATCTAAAAGCTTCATCGTTCGCGAACCATATGGATCCGTCTTGATTATGGCGCCGTTTAATTACCCATTTCAGCTTGTTATGGAACCACTGGTTGGGGCGATTGTTGGCGGAAACTGTGCGATTGTGAAACCTTCAGAATCCGCACCGCACACAGTTCGGATTGTAGAAAAAATTTTATCGGAAACATTTCCGCCCGAATATATTCGAGTGGTTGAGGGAGAACGGGAAGAAACAACTGCACTAATTCATGCGCCGTTCGATTATATTTTCTTTACTGGGAGCGTTGCAGTCGGGAAAGTAATCATGAAGGCTGCCGCTGAAAGACTGACGCCGATTACACTTGAACTCGGCGGGAAAAGTCCAGCGATTGTCGACCAGACCGCCGATCTTGTTCACGCTGCTGAACGCATCGTTTGGGGAAAGTTTTTAAACACCGGGCAGACATGCGTTGCGCCTGATTATCTCCTTGTTCATCAGTCGATTAAGAAGGAATTTATCGAGATTTTGACGGATACGATTCAAGACTTTTACGGCATGGATGCGAAAGAAAGTCCTGATTACGGCAAGATTATTAATGAACGCCAATTTATTCGGCTTGCGAAAATGATTGAAAAGGAATGGCCGCAAATCGTATTCGGCGGGGATTTTGACCGTTCTTCCTTATTCATTGAACCAACATTGCTTGATCGGGTGACTTGGGATAGTCCATCGATGCAAGATGAAATTTTCGGGCCGGTGTTGCCGATTCTCGAGTACGATAATCTCGGTGAAGTTATCCACCGAATTCGCCAATTGCCGAAGCCGCTCGCTGCTTATATGTTTACGGAAAACGAAGAAGCGGCTAATTATTTCATCGAAAGCTTACCGTTCGGTGGAGGCTGTATTAACGATACGGTTTCGCATGTCGGCAATACGAATTTGCCGTTTGGCGGAGTCGGTTCATCTGGCATGAATGCATACCACGGCAAAGAAAGTTTTAATCTCTTTACCCATGCAAAGTCAATGATGCAACGAAGCACGAAAATTCCTATGCGGTTTGCCTTTCCGCCATATGAAAATAAATTAAAACTAATTAAACCGCTTATCCGTTAATGGGTGCGGTTTTTCTTTTCTTTTGGGCTAGAATAAAAGTATACTTACTATAGGAAACAATTAGCGTTAAATTAGTGTGTGGATTTCCGCTGCAGGCGGACGCTTTCCGCGGGCGGTCCGTGAGCCTCCTTGTCGCAAGCTCCTGCGGGGTCTCACCTGGCCACGCTTTTCCCGCAGGAGTCGCCGCCTTCCGCTCCAATCCAAGAAACTTAGAAATTAGTGATGAAGCAATATTGAACTTTATAAAAGGATTTTTTAAATGGATCTAAATATGAAGCAAAGGGGATATCAACCATGACGAATGTATTTAATAAAGAAAAAACAATTGAACTTTTAAAACGACTCGTGGAAACACCGAGCCCATCTGGATATACATCGACTGTAATGGCGTTAATCGCAAAGGAATTCGAATCGATTGGCGTACCCTATAAAACAACAAATAAAGGTGCTGTCATTGCAACGATTGAAGGAACGGATACTTCAAAGCATCGCCTGCTAACTGCGCATACGGATACACTTGGTGCAATGGTGAAGGAAGTTAAAGGCAATGGCCGTTTAAAATTAACGATGATTGGCGGCTTTAATTGGAATGCTGTGGAAGGCGAATACTGCTTAATTCATACTGCTAATGGCAAAAAAGTTCGCGGAACGATTTTGATGCATCAAACGACTGTTCATGTGTATAGAGATGCAGGTTCTGCAGAAAGAAATGCGGATAATATAGAAGTGCGCATCGACGAAAAGGTATTTAATACAGACGATACACGTAAACTTGGCATTGAAGTAGGCGATTTTGTTTCTTTCGATCCTTGTTTTGAAGAGACGGATAGCGGGTTTATTAAATCCCGTCATTTAGATGACAAAGCAAGTACTGCTTTAGTCGTGGAATTAATCCGTTCATTAACAGAGCAAGATGTTAAACTTCCATATACAACTCATTTTTATATTTCAAATAACGAAGAAATCGGCTACGGAGGAAACTCCAATATTCCAGCTGAAACAGTTGAATACATAGCGGTTGATATGGGGGCGATTGGCGATGGGCAAAGATCCGATGAATATACAGTGTCAATCTGCGCGAAAGATTCAAGCGGGCCGTATCATTACGCGTTAACACAACATCTCGTCAGCCTTGCCAAAGAGAAAAAGATTGGCCATAAACTTGATATCTATCCATATTACGGATCGGATGCTTCAGCAGCTATTCGGGCGGGGTTTGACGTGAAACATGCGTTGTTTGGTCCTGGAATCGAATCATCGCACGCACTTGAGCGGACACATATCGATTCACTTAAAGCGACTGCAGAACTTTTATATGCTTATGTCACATCTGATATGATTGAATGAACGGAGGAAATTTGATGGATACGAAAGATTTACTTTCAATACTACCTGTAAAAAAAATAGAAGGCGCATTGCCGCGGGCGGTTACGGACCTTGCAGTTAATTCGCGGACCATAAATGCTGGCGGAATGTTCGTCTGTATTATAGGGTTTACTGTCGATGCCCATGATTTTGTTCAACAGGCGATTGACAACGGGGCGCGTGTCATTGTTGCGTCAAAGCCGGTTAATCTTGACTTAGAAAAAGTGGCTGTTGTAACGGTAGAAAATACTTCACGCGCGATTAGTTTATTAGCAGCGCGCTATTATCAATATCCTTCGAAAAAAATGACGATGATCGGCGTTACGGGAACGAATGGAAAAACGAGCGTTAGCGGAATCATTCAGGCTATTTTAAGAGCATCCGGAGAAAAATCCGCCGCATCCGGGACAATCGGATTCGACTTGGACGGTACACTTTATGAGACTGAAAATACGACGGGCGATGCGCTCACCACACAAGCAATGATTGCGCAAGCTGCAAATGAAGGCTGTAAAACGATGTCGATGGAAGTATCTTCTCATGGGCTTGTTGAAGGCAGACTTGCCGGAACCGAGTTTGACATAGCGGTATTTACAAACTTGACGCATGATCATCTTGATTTCCACGGAACGATGGACAATTACGGGGAAGCGAAAAGCCTTTTGTTTTCTCAGCTAGGCCAAGATCTTGAGAAAAGAAAATTTGCTGTCGTGAATGCAGATGATCCTTGGAGTGAGAAATTGCTAGAAAAGACAAGTTATCCAGTTTTGACGTACGGCATTAAGAATGAAGCTATATTCCACGGAGAAGATATCGTACTGAGCGCAGATGGTACAACATTTACATTGAATTCACCAGAAGGTAAATTCCCGGTGAAGATGAATTTAATCGGTGAATTCAGCGTGGCAAATGCACTCGCTGCAATAGCGGCACTGTACGCTAAAGGGATGGCTACGGCTGATCTCGTCAAGTATCTTGGTGAAATCGACTCTGTAAAAGGCCGAATGGAAAAAGTCGAGACGGAGTTGCCGCTAACCATGTATGTCGATTATGCGCATACGCCGGACGCAATACAGAAAGCGATCGAGGCGGTTCTTCCTTATAAAACGAATAAACTCATTTTTGTCATCGGCACAGGCGGCAATCGGGATCGTGTAAAGCGTCCAATTATGGCAAAAGAAGCGTCCGTGGCCGACTATGTTGTGTTAACGACGGATGATCCTCGCGATGAACCATATGAAACGATTTTGGGAGAGTTAGAAGTTGGAATGGAACATGACAACTACGCTTGCATTGGTGACCGTGCCGAAGCGGTTCGTCATGCAGTAGCCGTTGCGAATCCCAATGACATTATCATATTTGCCGGTAAAGGTCATGAAGACTTTCAAATTATTGGAAACACAAAACATCCACATTCCGATGCGGAAATCGCGTTGTTAGAAGCGGAGAAAAAGTTTGGATCGAAAGAAGTAAGGAATTAAGTTGAAGAACGAGCCGTCTAGTTCACTAGGCGGCTTAACTTTTTTTGGAATGAAACAGATTAATTCCAAGAAAAAATTGTTGAAATTTAAGGTCGAAATCACTATGATTAGACAAGCGGAACAGAAGGAGATTACAAACACATGCAGAACCCAATAAATGAAGAAATTGCGTCTAGACGGACATTTGCGATTATATCCCACCCAGATGCAGGTAAAACAACGATAACGGAAAAACTACTTTATTTCGGCGGCGCGATTCGTGATGCTGGAACGGTAAAAGGTAAAAAGTCAGGGAAATTTGCGACATCTGATTGGATGGAAATTGAAAAACAACGGGGAATCTCGGTTACATCATCCGTTATGCAGTTCGATTACCAAGGCAAACGAGTCAATATTCTTGATACGCCAGGGCATGAAGACTTCAGTGAAGATACGTACCGGACATTGATGGCAGTCGATGCCGCAGTCATGATGGTCGATGTGGCCCGCGGGATTGAACCACAAACGATCAAGCTTTTCAAAGTATGCCGCATGCGCGGAATTCCAATCTTTACTTTTATCAATAAAATGGATAGACAAGGGAAAGAACCATTGGATTTGATGGAAGAGCTCGAAGAAGTGCTAGGAATTGAATCTTACGCGATGAATTGGCCGATTGGAATGGGGAAGGAATTCCTAGGTATTTACGATCGCTTTAATAATCGAATCGAACAAGTTCGGGCTGAAGGAGACGACCGTTTTCTTGAGTTAGATGAAGACGGCGGACTTCTGGAATCTCATCCGATGATGGAAACATCCTATTATCAACAGACACTAGAAGATGTTTTATTGTTAAATGAAGCAGGTAATGATTTCGACGAAGAACGTATTGCGAAAGGCGAATTGACGCCTGTATTTTTCGGAAGTGCATTGACAAGTTTCGGTGTGCAAACATTTTTAGAAACATTTTTACAGTTTGCACCTCCGCCGCAGCCGAGAATGACAAAAGATGAAACAGAAGTTAGTCCACAATCAAAAGAATTTTCGGGATTCATCTTTAAAATTCAAGCAAATATGAACCCGGCCCACCGTGATCGTATTGCATTTGTGCGAATCGTTTCAGGCGCGTTCGAACGTGGAATGACCGTATCGGTACCGCGAATTTCCCGGACGTTTAAACTCACCCAAACGACACAGTTTTTGGCGGATGACCGTGAAACAGTAAATGAGGCGGTTGCAGGAGATATAATCGGTTTGCATGATACCGGGAACTATCAAATCGGGGACACGATAATCGGTGGAAAATCTTCTTTTACGTTTGATGCGTTGCCGCAGTTCACACCTGAATTATTTGTGCGCGTCACAGCGAAAAACGTGATGAAGTCAAAGCATTTCCATAAAGGAATTTTGCAACTTGTACAAGAAGGTGCCATTCAATATTACCGCACGCTTCATACAGAAGAAGTGTTGCTTGGGGCTGTTGGGCAACTACAGTTTGAAGTTTTTGAACATCGCATGAAAAACGAGTACAACGTCGAAGTGCATATGGAGAATCTAGGTTCGAAAGTTGCGCGTTGGATTGAAAACGAAAGCGATGTAAAAGAATCCATGGCGGGCCAGCGTGCGATGCTCGTGAAGGACCGTTATGAAAAGTTAGTGTTTTTATTTGAGAATGAATTTGCAATGCGTTGGTTCCACGATAAAAATCCGGATATCAACTTATATAGTTTGCTTTAATTTGATACAGCTAGTAGGGCGGGGATTCCGTTCTGCTAGTTTTTTAATCGTAACGATTTATACATATCAATGAAGTGGGTTGGATCAGCTTCGACTGAAAACATAAATACACCTTGGTTTGTATGAAGATAAAATAATCCAGCGCCATTGGAAAACGGCTTATACGACATATCGTGAATATGTTCTAGCGGAAAGTTGTTTTTTGCTGTAGAAATTTTATCGGCATACAAATGGATGCAATGCGTCGTATGATTTGTCGTCTGCGCATACCAACCCGTAACCTTTTCAACTAACTTATAGGTGAGGGTGCAAACGACTTGATGATTAGCTTCATGCACGGCGAATACCTCCAATTTTAAAATGTCCATGACGGAAGATGAATATGTAGATTATAACAGTGCGCCAAATTTAGCGCTTGTTTTTATCGATTTATGAAAGTTCCCATTTGAGAATGGGTTCGTCATTCATTATGATTGTAGTAGAGTATCTTTTTCAAGAGAGGGCGTTCCCATGAAAATTAGTGACTTTTCAATAAGAAGACCAGTTTTTACAATCGTTACCATGTTTCTCGTCATTATTCTAGGCGCGGTGTCATTTTTCAGGATACCCGTAACCTTGATTCCCGAATTAAACCCGCCAGTAGCGGTTGTTGTGTCGAGTTATCCGGGGGCTTCGCCAACAGAAGTGAGCGAAAAAGTCACGAAGCCGCTAGAAGATAGTTTATCGACCGCACCTGGTTTGAAATCAATTCAATCTTCATCACAGGAAGGTTCAAATTTTATATTTCTAATGTTTGATTGGTCAACAAAAATTGATGATGTCCAAATGGACTTACTGCAAAGGGTCGACCAAGTTCCAATGCCTGATGGCGCGAATAAACCGCGGTTATTAAAATTCGACCCTTCGCAATTTCCAGTCATCCAATTATCATTAAGTTCTAAAAATAAAGATGCGGATATTCGATTAGTTGCTGAAGAACTCGAGCAAGAATTACGCCGGACAAAAGGAGTCGCAAGCGTAACTGTTTCTGGAAAGCTAGTTGAAGAAGTCCAAATTACGCTCGATGAGAAAAAGTTGGAACAGAACGGTCTGGCGCAAGAAGACATCGTCCAACTAATTCAATCGAATAACGTTTCAATGCCAGGCGAACCAATCGAGACGAATGATGGAAAGCAACTAACTACCCGGATTGTCAGCATGTTAACATCAGTCGAGGATATTCGGGATTTAACGGTCACTGTCAATCCTGGGAATGGGAAAAAAATCAAAGTCAGTGATATTGGGAAAGTTGAACTGACCGAAGCGCGCTCGACAACAGAGACGCGTGCAAACGAAGAGCCGGCCGTTCTGATGTCTGTCTTGCAAGAATCAGGGGCAAACACAGCGGATGTATCTACTTCGTTCAAAGCGGCCTTAGATGACCTTCTAGCCACCGAAGAATATAATGACATCGAATCAAATATACTTTTCGATCAAGGGGATTACGTCAAATTAGCGATTGGGAATATTGGTCAATCACTTATTTTAGGCGGCATATTCGCAATGATTGTCTTATTTCTTTTCCTTCGGGGAATTAAGAGCCCGATTATTATTGGAATTGCGATTCCTTATTCCGTAATCGTCACTTTCGTTTTAATGCATTTTGCAAACTTTTCCCTGAACATAATGACGTTAGGTGCATTGGCGCTTGGCATAGGGATGCTTGTGGATAACGCCATAGTAGTTATTGAAAATATTGAACGGCATTTAGCAATGGGGAAAACTCCGAAACAAGCAGCAATAGAAGGTACGAAAGAAATTGGCGGGGCAATTACCTCTTCAACATTGACTACGTTAGCCGTATTTGTTCCTGTCATATTTATTAGCGGATTAATCGGAGAAATTTTTACAGAGTTTGCGTTAACAATCTCGTTTAGCTTATTTGCATCACTAGTCGTCGCATTGACTGTCGTGCCGATGATGGCGGCTCGAATGCTGAGGAAGCCAAAAGGGAATTATGAAGCGAGAAGAAGGCGTTCAAAATCATTGAATCGTTTTGAACGATCAGTAAAGTGGTCATTGCGTAACCGCATAACGGTGCTGGCAATCACCACAGTATTGCTTCTGTTTAGCGGATTTGGATTATTTAAAGTCGGGACTGAGTTTTTACCTGCAACGGACGAAGGCGCATTCAGTGTCGGAGTAAAACTTCCGAATGGCTCTTCGACAAATGCAACTGATGAAGTCGTTAAAAAGATTGAAACAGAACTGAAAAAACAAGATGATGTTGAAGTCTATGTGAGTCTTGTCGGGGGAACGCAAGAGAGTTTAGCACAAGGCTCATCGAATGCGAATCAAGCCGAAGTCTACGTTAAACTGATTCCATTAGGTGAACGCGATCGTTCAGTATTTGAATTTGTTGATGAAGTCCAGCCGTCTGTTTTAAAGACAGTTGGAGAAGATGCAAAAATTAGTTTTAATATGCAATCAGCATCCGGCTCAACGCCAAATACATTAAGTTTTGCGCTTAATGATACCAATGAAAAAAGACTCGATGAAGCAGTCACTCAATTGAATGAAGAATTAACTAAAATAGGTAGTGTAACAGAAGTAACAAATACGCTTGCTGACACAGTCGAAGAAATTCAGATTACCGTGGACCGAGAAAAAGCTACAGATAATGGACTGGTTCCTTATCAACTGGCACAATCAGTTAATGACATTACTCGCGGTACGCTTGCAACGCAAATCATCAATGAAGAAAATGAAGTTTTCAGTGTTCTTGTTCAATACGATGAAAAATACCGAGATAGTATTGACAAGTTGCGGAAATTGAAAGTACGAAATCAAACAGGTGAATTTGTACGGCTAGGCGATGTCTCTACAATTGAGATAGCCGAGGGACCAGTGGCGATTCAACGTGTTGACCAGGCTCATTCTGTTACTTTTAATGTGAAATATGCATCAACCGAAACATTAGGCGAAATGACGAAAAAAGTAAATGCCACTTTCGACAAGATTGATTTGGCGAAAGAGATTGATGTAACATTTAGTGGAGATCGGGAGTTATTTGAAGGCGCGATTGATGATATGATGCTAGCGCTCGCGCTTGCGGTCGTCCTTGTTTACATCGTCATGGCAGCACAATTCGAATCGTTTAAATATCCATTTGTCATCATGTTTTCTGTACCGCTTATGATAATTGGCGTGGCCATCGGATTATTTGCCACAAGCACGCCGATTAGCGTAACAGCCATTATCGGGATACTGGTTCTCGTCGGAATAGTTGTCAATAATGGAATTGTGTTAGTTGATTATATCAATCAGCGAAAAGAAGCCGGACTCAGTTCGTATGACGCGATTATATCATCGGTCAGGGACCGTGTTCGTCCAATCCTTATGACGGCGTTAACGACAATCCTAGGGCTATTACCACTTGCCCTAGGATTAGGAGAAGGAACCGAAATGAATCAGCCAATGGGAATTGCAGTCATTGGCGGCTTGATAAGTTCAACATTCCTAACACTTTATATTGTACCGATAATTTATAGCCTGTTTGATAGGCAGACAAGAAAGCGCGCAATCGCTAAAGAATAGCATAACCATAAAAAGAAGGCAGCACCCATTCAAGTCTTGACTTGAGAGGGAACGCCTTCTTTTTTTTTACTTGATTTGTCCCAAACGACCATAAATGAGGAAAAGCGACTAAACCGGCGGCTGAAACGACCAATCCGACGCGTGATGCGACTAATGCAAGTATCGAAACGACCATACCACCGTTTGAAACGACTAAACCGGATATCTTTCCCTAGCGCCGAAGCATATTTGGCGAGATTTCCTAGTACATTTATATAATGTACAACCTTAATAACTTTTCAGAACATTCTTCCAACACTTAATTATTAATGCTATACTGAAATAAAAAGGGGTGGAACTAATGGGGACACATTTTTTTACCGGATTTCCGGGTTTTATCGCAAGCCAATTAATTAAGGGGTTAATTAAAAAAGATAAGTTGAAAAAATTGTACGTACTCGTTCAAGAAAGTCAACTAGCTCAAGCTGCCGAAAGCATTAAAGTTATTTTCCAGGAGTTAAATGTAACACTTCCATTTGAAATTATTTCGGGTGATATTACGTTAAATAATTTAGGGATGAAAGAAAAAGAACTAACTAAAATTCAAGCCGAAACGATAACAATGTGGCATCTTGCGGCGATTTATGATCTTGCCGTCAAGAAGGAAATTGCTTGGAAGGTTAATGTAGAAGGGACGAAAATGGTCTGCGATTTTGTCCGTTCACACCCCTCAATTTCCCAATTTATCTATTTCAGTACAGCGTATGTCGCAGGGACTCGTGAAGGAAAGATTCTTGAAACAGAACTTATACGTCCGGACGCTTTTAAAAATCATTACGAAGAAACAAAATTTGAAGCAGAATGCATCGTCGAACAATTAAAGGGCGATGGCATAGTTACAATTATTCGTCCAGGAATTGTAAGAGGGCATTCAATAACGGGTGAAACAATAAAGTTTGACGGGCCTTATTTTTTCATGAATATGATTGATAAGCTAAAATGGATGCCAATCATACCTTATGTAGGAAAATCAGATGCACATATAAATGTCGTGCCTATTGATTATATTATTGATGCCGCCATCTATCTTGTGAATCATGGACCAGCACTAGATAAAACCCTTCATTTGACAGATCCATCTCCACATTTAGTCGAGAAAGTTTACGGAGCAATGGTGAAAGAATTAACCGGCAAGGAACCGAAAGGAAGATTCCCTCGTACACTGGCAGAGAAGGGGCTAAGCTGGAAACAGTTGCAACGCAAATTAGGTGTAGAAGTAGAAACCCTTGATTATTTAACATGGAATGCAATTTTTGATACGACAATCGCAGAAGAATTATTAAAAAATAGCGGCATTCAATGTGCTGATTTTATTGCTTCAATCCCATCAATGTCAAAGTTTTATAATGAAAATAAACATAGAGCGGAATTTCATATTCCAATCTATTAAAAAAGAAGTTTACATTTTAAGGATGGGTGGTATACTAAATTCAAAGACCCAAACTTAATATCTTTTGACTAATGTCAAAGGGGAGTAGCTTTAGGGAAACCTATTTCATAATCGTCAATACATGGCTCGTTTTGCCATCGGTTATGATAGCCGAAATTTAAAGATTAAATTCCGACTTTGCGAGACCTTTGCCTATTTATTAGGTGAGGGTTTTTTTATATGAATTGATTGGGAGGAATATTTTTGGAAGCAATATTATTGGAATATGCATGGGTACTTGCGGTACTTATTGTTCTTGAAGGACTATTAGCTGCGGATAATGCGGTAGTAATGGCTGTAATGGTAAAGCATTTACCAAGATTACAACAAAAGAAAGCATTGTTTTACGGGCTCTTGGGTGCATTCGTTTTTCGTTTTGCAGCTTTGTTCATGATTACTTTTCTCGTTAACATTTGGCAAATCCAAGCACTTGGAGCAGCCTATCTATTATTTATTTCCATAAAAAATATTTATGATCAAAGGAAAAAAGATAAGCACGGTGATGACTTAACGAAACCGCGTAAACAATCAGGTTTTTGGATGACGGTATTTAAGGTCGAATTAGCAGATATCGCATTTGCTTTAGACTCAATGTTAGCTGCTGTCGCACTTGCGGTAACCCTTCCAGAATTGGGGAATTTCGATATTGGCGGAATCAACGGTGGTCAGTTCCTTGTTATGTTAATGGGTGGTATAATTGGTTTAATTATTATGCGTTTTGCCGCGCGTCAGTTTGTTGTGTTATTGGAAAAATACCCATCCCTTGAAACAGCAGCTTTTCTCATAGTGGGCTGGGTGGGCGTTAAATTAGTCGTCTTGACATTGTCTCATGAAAAACTACAAATTCTTAATACAGCATTTCCGCATTCAACACTTTGGAAGACGACATTCTGGGTTGTTCTTGTTGGAATTGCACTGTACGGCTATTTCATAGGCGTCAGTAATGACCGGAAAAATAGAAAAGCGTAACTATAACTAATCATTGCAGGAGGTAATAAGTTGAATAGGTTGAAAATTAATCGTGAAAGCTTTCAAAAACTAACTCCTGCACAGATAATTGTGTTTTATTACTTTTTAGCAATTGCATTTTCTTTTTTACTATTAAATTTGCCCGGTGTCTATAAACCGGGCATTAAAATTGAAACAATTGATAGTCTTTTTACAGCAGTAAGCGCTGTGAGTGTGACAGGTTTAACCGCAATAAGCATTTCCGAAACATACACGCCATTTGGAATAAGTATGATTATGGTCGTGCTGCAATTCGGCGGAATCGGAATTATGTCAATCGGCACCTTTTTTTGGTTACTAATTAGAAAGAGAATTGGCATGAAAGAGCGTCAATTGATCATGGTTGACCACAATCAATATAGTCTTTCTGGTGTCGTCTATTTAATTAGAGAAATTGTGAAAATTATTTTCTTGATTGAACTAATCGGAGGGTTAATTTTCACTTTTTATATTATGAGGTTTTACGATACTTTCAATGAAGCTTTTTTAAATGGATTGTTTATGGCAGTTTCAGCGACAACTAACGCGGGTTTTGATATTACTGGTGAATCCTTAATGCCATATTTCAATGATTACTTCATCCAAATCATGACGATGTTATTAATCATTTTAGGAGCGATTGGCTTTCCAGTATTGATCGAAGTGAAGGCCTTTTTCTCGAAAAAAACGCCTCATTTTCGATTTTCTCTCTTTACAAAAATTACGACGTTAACTTTTGGAGTTCTTTTGGTTTTCGGCGCAATTATGATTTATATTCTTGAGTCGTTTAATTCATTTAAAGGAATGGCATGGCATGAAAAAATCTTTACATCCATATTTCACTCAGTTTCCTCTAGATCAGCAGGTTTAACAACATTCGATGTGACACAGTTTAGCGAAGCGACAGATATCGTTATTAGTTCTTTGATGTTTATCGGTGCATCGCCTAGTTCTGTTGGCGGAGGAATACGGACCACTACCTTAGCAATTGCAGTATTATTTCTTATTAATTTCGCACGAGGGCGAGAAGTTATTCATATTTTCAATCGCCAAATCAAGCTTATCGATGTGTTTCGCTCGTTCGCAGTTATTTTACTCGCGGGTTTGATGGTTATCGTCGCATTACTTATTCTCTTGATAACAGAGCCGAATGTTCCAGTCGTAGCATTGTTATTTGAAATTACATCCGCATTTGGTACATGCGGCATGTCGCTTGGCATAACATCTGACCTTTCGACAATGGGTAAACTAATTATTATGGTATTAATGTTTATCGGTCGAGTAGGACTCATTTCATTTTTATTCACGCTCGGTGGTAAGACGAAGAAACCGCATTATCATTTTCCAAAAGAACGGGTTATTATCGGATAACTACAAAAACTTGATAAAACATTTGACCTTTTGTTTTTTGCTGAAATTAAAAAAGGTAAAGTACCAAGCCGTTCCCAATTTTAACCAATGGGGCGGTTTTTTTGGTCTTAAAGTAGCGATTCCAAGAGTTGAAATTGGTGAATGAGTTTCTAGAGTAATGAAAAATATAAAAAAATAAGAAGCAATGCCTACAACTGAACCTTTGTGCCTATACCAATTTATGTTTAATTATGGAATAATCGGAATTGGGCGTGTTTCGCATCGCGAAATTTCTTAGCATGAATTATAAGCATTCTTCATACTGTTTTACTAAGGAGCTAGGAGGAATGAATTTGAAAATGAAACAAGAAAAAGCAAGTAAATTCATGATGTTTTTTGAAAATGCACGCAAACCAGCTGCTATTTTAGACATTAGTGGCGAGATAATCCAATTGAATGATGAATTTAAAGAAAAGTTTGGCATGGAAAAAATAAATAATATTAAAGACTTATCGGATGAAAAGTCGATTTATTTGTGGGACGAAAATTTAGAGCTAACGATAAATGATGGACACACCTCATCCAATCTCCCCATTGTATTAGAGCCGCAGAAAATAGCGGATTCTGTAAGGGTACACCTCATATATTGTGATAATTCAAGACGAATTATTGCGCTTTTCAACGTGCCCGAATTGTTAAGTGAAGAATCAGAGGTAAGTAATTTGAAAATATTTCAGAAGTCTGAAAGTTTATTCATTGCTTTTGATCAAACTGGAATTATTCAAAATGTTAATGAGCATTCGTATAGCTTTCTTGAGCTGTCGGGAAAAATGCTGATTGGGAAAAGCGCTTGTGAGTTTTTCAGTTCGCTAGGTTTTTCGAAAGAACAATCAACAAAATTCATCCGAAAAGTGATTGGCGAAGGGTATGCTGAAACTTTACACGCTTATGAAAAGTCCTCGGGAGAGGTTAGCTATTATCACATCAAGACCTATTATGATGAGTCCGTAGGTATGTTTATTACCCGAATGGCAGATCGCACTGAAAAAGTTATATTGGAGAAACGGTTAGCCCATAAAGAATCACTTTATGAAGTGGGGCAACTTGCGGCGAGCATTGCCCATGAAATTCGTAATCCAATTACAACACTTAAAGGATTTACGCAGCTATTAAGAAATTCGACTGCTGAGGAATCAGAAAAATATTTAACGGTTATTGATGATGAAATTATTCGAATGGAATCTATCTTGAATGAAATGCTCATCTTATCCAAGCCGAGTATTGAAGAAAAAACATTTATTTCTTTGTCCAAGTTGTTATCGACAATGATTAAGCTATTTCAACCGAAGGCTAGAATTGAAGGGATTTCAATCATACAATTTTCGGGTGATTTGGAAGAGGTATTTATTTTTGGGGATGAAGCGAAACTGAAGCAAGTTATGCTAAATCTTATGAAAAATGGGCTTGAAGCGATGAGCCACGGTGGAAAATTAACGATTAGCTTGGAAGCGATTGAAGATAATAAGGTAAATGTTTTAGTGTCGGATACAGGCCAAGGCATGTCGGCTACTCAATTAAAACAAATATTTATGCCTTTCTTTACCACGCGATCCGACGGTACCGGTCTTGGATTGCCTTTTGTCATTAAAACGATTGAGGAACATGGGGGAACTGTTTCTGTTTCAAGCGAGGTTGGGGTAGGGTCCGAATTTATCCTATCTTTCCCTTCAGCCACAATCCATAACTCGCCATCAAAAGAGGCGAAAGCTAAAGCTTTACAGGCTGGGGCCGCGCGGTGAATTTTTGACAATTGCCTTTAAATTCCCTTATAATTAAGTTAAACAGTAGGGAATAACAGAAGGTGGAAAAAGTTATGGAAAATAGTACGGATCGTGCTTTAAAGTTATTTATTGTTTTATCACGTTCGTGTAAAGTAATTTTGGAAGAAGCTCACAAATTGATTGAACAATATGGATTGAATCCGACGGAATTCGGTGTATTGGAACTTCTTTACCATAGAGGAAGACAGCCCATTCAAAAAATCGGGCAGAAAATCCTGCTTAGAAGTGGTTCAATGACCTATGTTGTCGATAAACTTGAGAAAAGAGGATTTCTTGAGCGGGTATTCTGTTCAGAAGACAAGCGGGTAACATATATTTCAATAACGCAGTCTGGAGTAGAGCTGATAGAATCAATATTCCCGGAACATGCAAAAAATATCGAGGCTCTTATGAGCGGTTTGGATGCCGAAGAGCAAAATACAGCAATTGACTTACTGAAAAAACTCGGTTTATCAGTGAAAGACCTATCGTGATAAAAACGGCAACTCGAAAGAGAGTGCCGTTTTTTTTGGTCCACAACCTATTACGCGCAATCTTTTTCGTGACCTATCAAATAATTGAGATAAGTTTGCTTTAACAGTTTTCAATCTGCTACTATATTAATAAAGCTCAATTATTTCACGCTTAACAATCCTTGGAAAAGTGTTTTTAATTCAAAACGGTTAGTGCAAAGTACAGGAACCGCGGAGGGGTACAGGTGGAAAAAGAAATAGAAGAAACCCGGAAATTAATGATTGAAATTGCCACGTCAACAGGTTTAGGTTCCCAGGAAACACTGAAGGTGAGTCAAAAGCTAGATGCTTTGATTAATCGTTATGAAAATTATCAAAGTAAATTTAGAGGCGAGAAGTTAAGTAGAAAAAGATAAAAACGTTATCGGAGGGGTTATGAATGGTTTCGATCCAAGAATTTAAGCAAGAATTGAATCAGGCTATTATTGGCAGGGAAAAAGAATTTGATTTTATGTTAATTGCATTATTGCAAGAAGGTCATGTTTTATTGGAAAGTGTTCCGGGTTCGGGTAAAACGATGATGGCGAAGAGCTTTGCGAGTGCATTCAAAGGTGAATTCAGACGTATACAGTTTACGCCAGACGTACTCCCATCCGATGTGACAGGAATACGCTATTTTAATCCGCAGACGCAGGATTTTGTTTTAAAAGCAGGTCCTGTTTCAACAAACATCTTGCTTGCAGACGAAATAAACAGGGCAACACCGCGTACCCAGTCAAGTCTTCTAGAATCAATGGAAGAGAAACAAGTAACTATCGACGGTGAAACGATAAAACTTCCAACGCCATTTATGGTAATAGCAACTCAAAACCCGATTGAATCTCAACAGGGGACATTTCCATTACCGGCTGCCCAACTCGACCGATTTTTATTTAAGTTGAATATCGGCTACCCATCAATGGAAGAAGAACAACAAATTTTAAGGCAATACGGGAATAACCCAGGTGAAATTACAACTTCATCAGTAATTGGTCCGGACGATGTAGAACTATGGGCTACTGAAGCAAGCAACGTAACGGTCCATGAAGATATCGAACATTATATCTTGAAAATTGTCCGTGCGACTAGAGAACATCCTTTCATCGAACTTGGCCTTAGCTCGCGTGCCGCACTAGCTATTTTACGTGCTGCCAAAGCGCATGCTTACATTTCGGGCAGAAGTTTTGCGACACCTGATGATGTAAAAGCAATAATTGAACCTGCAGCCTTGCACCGTATGGAGTTGTCGACGGAAGGAATGCTGACAAAAGAACTAGACGACGTATTGGAAGCTATTATTAGTTCAATACCCGCACCGATAGAGGCGGCAATCTAATGAATTGGGATCGCCATGAAGAGGGTTTCAAATCACTTCATATGATGATGGGAGTCGCACTCGTCTTCTTATTGTTTGCACTCATTTATTTTCAAATTGTCTTGGCTGCCTGCTTCGCGTCTATTCTGCTGATTGGTATTGTTCAAAATATGTATTATAAAAATGTAGGAAAAGACTTAAAACTCTTACCTGTTAAAAATAAAGCACGTTTTTTAATTGGAACCGAAACGGATTTAGTAATGGAATTTGAAAATGGCAGATTGCCCATATGGAATGGTAAATTAACACTTTCGATAGAGGATTCAGTCATGCCGGCTTTAGATGACCTGCAACATTTTAGCGGGATTTTTGATTTTACGGTTCCTTTTTCAGTCGGAAGTTATGAAAAAGTGCGGATTATAATTCCGTTGGAAGGCAGGAAAAGAGGTTTATCTAGAATAACGCGCGTCATTGTTGAAGTTCCCCATATATTCGGGGAAGGCTCAGTTTTGATGGAACTGGAAGATTCGGTAAATCAAGAAAATCTAGTGTATCCAAATATTGTTCCATTTACAGGGGAATTGAATCCGTCGCCTTTCAAACCGGGTGAAGTACCACAACGTCAATCATTATTTCACGATGTGTTTCAACCAGTTGGGACTCGGGATTATGTACCATCTGATCGTTTTGATCAAATTCATTGGACTGCTAGTGCTCGGATGCAAAAGTTACAAACAAAAGAGTATTTGCCAGTTACTGAACAATCAGTGATGTTTATACTTAATGCAATTGAAAAATCGCGCACGGATGGCGATTTTGAAAGAAAAGTAGAGCGGTTGGCATCGTATGTTGACTATTGTACACGCCATGTAATCCCTTATGAGATTATCATCAATATACGTACGTATGGAACACAACCTTTTATCCATCAAGCAACGGGTGTGGGAAAAGTCCAGCATCAAAAGTCGCTTGAGTTATTAGCGCAAATATCAGAGAGAAATGCGAAAATCCCTTTTGAAAATATACTTCAAAGTATTGAGTCGAAAGCACAGTTAGCGCCAACAATTGTACTGATTACTCATGAGCCTGAACGTTTTCATGCTTTTCATGGAAAATGGTCGAAACGCTGCGAAGTGATTATCGATAGTTCTTATGAAAGGGGTGAGGAGCAGTGGATCAACGACAAATCGACGACATCAGTTTCAGGCTGAAAAACGTTGAAAGTTTCATACTGGAATTGATACTGCTTACTTATCCGCTTCTATTAATTTCCGAAAACTTGCTGTTGAGTCCTCATTATTTATTAATAGCAGTTGCCATTAGTATAGGAATCGCATGCTATTTGTTTTTTCAGATTAAACCATATTCAATCCTTATGGGGTTATTTTTTTCACTTCTGCTAACCACGCCATTTTATTTTATCAATTTGCCAGTACCATTAACAGTATTTATTTTTATGTATACCTCTTGGCGGATGCACGCAAATTTCGGGTTGCAACGAAATAGCAGATGGAATTTCCTGGCAATAAATACGATAGTCTTTACAATTTTTTATTTTATTACACGAAGTTATTTGCTGAAGGCACATGCAACTGAAATAAATAAAGTGAATGTACTATTATTCTTATTAACGACTATTTTATTTATTGTTTTACGTTATATTACGATATTGATCCTTGGTAGACGCCTGCCGAAATTCGAATGGTTAGAAACAAGTAAAGTATTTGCGGCAATTTTAGGGGTAGGAATCGCGACCTATTTGTTAATTTATTACTTGATTGAGCCTATCCGCACGGCTGTTCTTGCTGTTTTGGGCTTTCTATTCGGTGGACTGTTTATGTTTGTATCGACAGCCATAACGCCTTTTATCGATTATGTTATTGATTGGCTAGATTACTTGAGATGGAAAAAGTACCAAGAGATGGAAAAACCAACAATTTATAACACTGACAATGATATGGATGGAAAACTGGAAATCTTTTCATCAAGAGCGGAACTGAATATCGGGGTTTACGTAGTCATTGGTGCTGCCATATTAGCTGCTATTGTCCTTTATTTGAATTTCAGACAAAAACGACATATGTACGATGAATCGAAAGGTCCAGCTTATAAAGTTCGTTTATTCGGTCGGGGCGATAAAAAGAAATCAGATGTCGAACAAGTATATGACTATTCAATTGCATCAAATGCGGTGCGAACGGCTTATCAAAGTTTTGAAAATGACGCTCATCAGGCAAAGCATCCTCGCTTTGCGGGAGAAACTGTAAAAGAATGGTTTTCGAGAATGGGTTGGAGAAATAACGAAAATTTATTTGCGACTTATGATAAAGCACGATACGGGGCTATGACTTTGACCGAAGAAGAAGGTCGTCGATTTGAAGATGATTTGAATGAGATACGTGACAAGTATTTTACTAATAGACGTTAATTAATAGTACAGATAAAGGGGGAAGTGCAGTGATGAAAAACGACAACGTATTGAAAAATACTGAAAGTTTTTCGATTGAATTATTGCTGTTAACTTATCCCCTTTTATTATTATCGGGAGATATTGCGATATCTCCTCATTATTTAATTTTGATCCTTTCCGTCCTAGCTGGAATCGGGATTTATTTTCTTTTCAATACCTTTTCCTACACAGCGCTGATTGGTTTACTGATTTCCTTATTCCTGTCCATGCCTTTATTTATAATTGGAATACCGGTAACACCGACAATTTTAGTATGGACTTATATATTTTGGCGAATACATACGAATTTTAACTCCGAACGGCCTGCACGTTGGAACTTTATGGCTGTTAATACAATTGTTTTTACAGTTTTTTATCTCATAACAACGATCTATTTGCTACAACCTGAAAAGACCGAATTTAATCAGACACATGTAATATTATTTATAGCAACGACAATTTTATATATTGTTTTGCGTTATATAATAGTTATGATAACGGGGAAATGGATACCCAATTTTCAATTCAGGGCAGTCCATAAAATGTTCGGAAGTGTATTGGGTATTGGGGTTGTAACCTTTGTCACCGTTTACTTTTTCATAGAGTCTTTCCGTTCTGCTATAATAAATGTTTTTATTATGTTGTTTGGGAATGTATTTAAAAAAACTGCCTCATTATTACCTGAGGTGGAATTGCCAAATCAAGCAATACCTGAAGACGAGCCATTAGAAGAAGTACTTATCGAAACGCCGACCTCATCTGACCAAATAAATCTCGGATTGTATATAACAATTATCGCGATTGCCCTTGCAATTATATTTATGATCATGATTCTAAAAAAACGTAAAATCACTATTGATACAATTAAGATGCCCTCTTACAGTTTGCAACCGTTTGGACTAAATAAAAGAAAAATAATTAAAAATCAAGATATAAATCTTTTATCAACCACAAATGTTGTGAGGGTGGCCTATCAGGAATTTGAAAAAGACGCAGAGCTTGCAAAGTCCTCTCGATTAGCCGGTGAAACGGTGAAAGAATGGTTTCAGCGGATGGGATGGGAACAGGATAATCAGCTAATTATGACTTATAATAAGGTTCGATATGGTTCCTTGACGATTCCGGAAGAAGAAAGTCGACAGTTTGTGGCAACATTAAATAAAATAAAAATAAATAATTTTAATAAAAATGTTTAATCATTAGATAAATCGGGGATATTATATCTGAACACAGCAACATTCTCATTTCCCCCTTTTTAGGATGAACTTTGACAAAAAGTTCATCCTCTTTTTTTGTTTAGTCTTAAAAAAATGTCGGAATCTAAAATTTCTGATAGAATAAACAAAATAGCTCATTTAAATAGGGAGGAATTGGAATGACTTTAAAGAAAATTGCCTTTATAGGAACCGGTGTAATGGGCAGCAGCATTGTTCGACATTTACTTAAGGCTAACTATGAAGTTACTATTTACACACGCACGAAAGAACGTGCAACCGCTCTTATTAGTGACGGTGCGAAATGGGCCCAGACGCCAAGTGAAGCAACAGCGGGGGCGAATATCGTTATTACGATGGTAGGATATCCTGTCGATGTGGAAGCTGTTTACTTTGGTTCGTCCGGTATATTTGAAGCGGGAAGTGAAGGCCAAATTATAATCGACATGACTACATCAAGTCCTGCATTAGCTAAACGCATTGCAAGCGTTGCAAACACTCGCAAAATGGCATCCATTGATGCGCCTGTTTCAGGTGGCGATGTCGGTGCTAAGAACGGCACGCTTTCTATTATGTGCGGCGGAGACGAAGATGTATTTAATAGGGTTCGTCCAGTTCTGGAAGTTTTCGGGAAAGATATAATTTATCAAGGCGATGCCGGAGCCGGTCAACATACAAAAATGTGTAACCAAATTGCCATCGCAACAAACATGATTGGCGTATGCGAGGCGATTGTCTATGCGGAGCAAGCAGGACTTGACCCTGAAAATGTTTTAAAGTCGATTTCAACGGGTGCTGCTGGATCTTGGTCACTATCCAATTTAGCGCCTCGCATGCTAAAGGATGATTTTGAACCAGGGTTTTATGTGAAACACTTTTTGAAGGATATGGATATTGCATTAGCGGAAGCTGAGCAAATGGGATTGAACTTGCCAGGTTTGGAGCTAGCACGCAGTATGTATCATCATTTGCTAGAACAAGGTTATGGAGACAACGGAACACAGGTCCTTTATAAAAAATATCAATCCTAATAATATAAAATGGACAGGTCAATTGCCTGACGCAATTAACAAGTAAATTGCAAAAAAAAGCACTTAACAAGTAAATTGCAAAGAAGCAATTAACAAGTAAATTGCAAAGAAGCACTTAACAAGTAAATTGCAAAGAAGCACTTAACAAGTTAATTGCAAAGAAGCAATTAACCTGTCCATTTTTAAAATTAGCCATCTAAATATGATGATCGAAAACTATTTGTTTTGTGAACGTTATGAACACTTTTCTTTTTTAGTTTGCTTTTCTTTATAATTGGCTTTTTTGGGGGTATTCCTATGAAACCTTCAAGGAGCTCTTTTGCAACGCGTAAACTCATGCGTTCTTGAGGATTACGAGCAGTTTGGTCTTGTTGACCAAGATGTGGAAGAGATTTGAAGTCTTCTTTTTCAGGGATCATGTGGAAGAGGAAATCGCAACAACGAACCAAGGTCGTTGAATGTTGTTTACTAAACTTTGGATTATCGACGAAATGCAATCCGATTTTTGTTGCATGACCTTTTTTAATGAGTTTTTCAAGCGCTAACTTTTTAAGTTCATATAACTCTTTATTATCCGGAGCGGTTTTTGCATGGCGATTTACAGTGTAGATAGCAACTGTAAGGTCTCGAATAGATGGACTACTTTTCAAAATTGGCCTCCTTTTAGTATTGTTAAATATTATACAATCTTTATAATACCAAAAAGGACTTTCTTTGTACATGAATTAAGCGGATTTGCAGGACACTACGAAAGACTAGAAAAGATAATTTAGAATCTTTCGTCGTCATTCTACATTATTTATGATATATTATGAGTGAGTATTCATTCACTAAGCTGAGGGGGAATAATATGTTTAAAGAAAAAGTGATGATTGTTACGGGTGGATCAAACGGAATGGGGAAATATATGGCGAAAAAGTTTGCAGATGAAGGCGCAAATGTTGTCATTACCGGAAGAGATTTTGAACGCTTGCATGCAGCCAAAGAAGAAATTGGCGAAAATGCTTCTGTTTTTCAAATGGATGTCAGAGATGTTGAATCAGTTCAACAAATGGTCAACTTTACAGATGAGAAATTTGGCCGCATCGATGGTCTCGTTAATAATGCGGCGGGGAACTTTATCGTTCGTGCAGAAGAACTTTCACCAAATGGATGGAAATCCGTAATTGATATTGTGTTAAATGGAACGTTTTATTGTTCGAGTGCAGTCGGAAAGTATTGGATAGAGAACAAGCAAAAAGGCACGATTTTAAATATGCTCGCAACGTATGCATGGGATGCTGGTGCTGGTGTCATTCATTCGGCGGCAGCTAAAGCGGGTGTTATGTCACTAACCAGAACACTTGCGGTTGAATGGGGAACGCAGTATGGAATACGAGTGAACGGTATCGCACCAGGTCCAATTGAACGTACGGGCGGTGCAGACAGGTTATGGGAATCAGAAGAAGCAGCAAAGCGGACACTCGCTTCGATTCCTCTTGGCAGAATCGGAAAACCCGAAGAAATCGCAGAACTTGCAGCATTCATCATGTCTGATAAAGCTGCATTCATGAATGGTGAAATTGTTACGCTTGATGGTGGCCAATGGTTGAATAAGTTTCCGTTTTAAAAAAAATGAATGGTTAATAATATATTAACTGCACATCCTTTTATAAAGGAGTGATGTGTGTATGGATATTTGGACAATACCGTTTATTATTGTTGTCATTATTATTAGCACGATCTGTATTTTAAGCGTGCAAAAATCAAGTCGAGCTGTTGGCATTTTGAATGAAAAAGATGCCGCGATGCCAGAAGCGATTGAAGATCATCCATTTACATTGAATCCAATATTTTGGATTATATTGGTGGCGACTCTGTTTGTCGGGATTATCATTTTCTACTATGCATTTTCATTCAGGTAAGAAATTGTATGTTTACTTCTTTAAGAAAACCTCTTTTTCATTGAAGAGGTTTTTTCTTTTCACTCAATACTATAGGCTTCTTGTGCTATGATAGATGAGTAGGTTTAGAATTGTCTAGCACAGAGATAGAAGGAGCCGATTTGCATGATTTCTGTTAGAAATAAAGAGTTTTTGTTTACCCCTATCGCAGATTATATTATTTCAGCTGAAAAGGTCGTACACGTTCAAATTGGTAACAATGCGGAACATGCTCTCCTCGTTTTAACTAAAACAGGATATTCATCAATTCCAGTGCTTGATGCGGATGACCGATTAAAAGGACTTCTTAGTATTCGAACAGTTACTGATTCCATTTTAGGTTTAGCGCATATTGAATATGAACGATTACCTGATTTAAAAGTTGATGAAATAATGAAAACTAACATTCCGACAATACGGACTACAGATCGCTTCCAAAGAGGATTGGACTTGGTAATTGATAATCCATTTGTTTGTGTTGTAGAAGAGGACGGAACATTTGCAGGTATTTTAACGAGAAGAGTAATTCTAAAACAGTTTAAGAAATATATATATTCCGTTGACTAACGGCGATGAAACAACCTGAGAAGGCTCCGTAGTAGGAGCCTTCTCTTTTTGGAAGGTGAAATATATGGGATTAAGTAAAAAAGCAATGAATAGACCGCTCGTCCTTATATCTGTCATGCTTGCAATGTTTGTTAGCGCAGTTGAAGCGACAATCGTGACAACTGCAATGCCGGTAATTGCATCAGATCTTGGCGGATTTTCGAGGTATAGTTGGATATTTTCTGCATATCTGTTAATGAGTACTGTCACTGTTTTAGTTTACGGGAAATTAGCCGACCTATTTGGAAGAAAGCCTATTCTATTTATCGGGATGACGATTTTTATTATTGGTTCATTTTTATGCGGATTTGCTGCCACTATGGAACAGTTAATTTTGTTCCGACTGCTCCAAGGTCTAGGGGCTGGTGCGGTCATGCCAATTGCTTCGACAATTGTTGGCGATATATACTCAACAAAAGAAAGAGCAAAAGTGCAAGGCTATTTATCTAGTATTTGGGGTATTTCGGCCGTTCTGGGACCGGCGATCGGCGGCGGGATCGTTTATTATTTTAGTTGGGAATACGTATTTTGGGTGAATATTCCGCTCGGCATTTTGGCGATGATCGGGATTGGCGTATTTCTTCAGGAACCAGAAAGAGAGAAAGAAGTTTCGATTGATTATAAAGGTGCAACATTATTAACCGTTTCTTTATCTGCTATTTTAATTTGGCTAGTTGAAGGCGGGCAATCATTCGGAAGGCTTTCACTATCTAGTATCGCATTATTATTGGTTGCCTTCGGTCTATTTACGTTATTTGTTTTTGTGGAACGCGCTGCTAAAGATCCATTAATGCCTTTTTCAATTTGGAGAAACCCAGTAATTTTATATGCGAATTTAGTTTCGTTTACCACCGGGTTTATTTTAATTGGCATATCTGCTTATTTGCCGACTTATGTAACGGGGGTCATGGGGCAACCAGCAATTGTCGCAGGATTTACGTTGACGGCTATGTCCATTGGTTGGCCAATTGCCTCATCTGTTGCAGGTCATTTATTAATCCGATGGGGGACTTTTAAGGTTTCATTTATCGGAGGGATTTTTCTGGTTTTCGGATCAGTATTATTTGTCATGATGAATGAAACTTCGGGTCCGTTATGGGCGGCGGTTTCAAGCTTTTTTGTCGGTGTAGGAATGGGGTTAACAAGCACTGCTTTCGTCGTCACGATTCAAGGAGCGGTACCAAGACAGATGAGAGGATCCGCGACAGCAGCAAATATGTTTATGCGTAATTTCGGAAACACTGTCGGAGCAGCTTTTTACGGAGCAATATTAAATGCTACGCTGATGGCTACTTTTAATAAGAATAATATGAGTTTTGACGTTGACAATGTAAATCTTCTTCTTACCGAAGAAGGACGCAAAACAATTTCGATGCCTGAACTTAGTCTGCTCGAAAATGCACTTGGCCAATCTTTGCAATGGGTTTATGTCGGCGTTGCTTTATTTGCAGTGATTAGTCTCTTGCTTATTTTACGAATACCACGTGGAAAGGAGCTTTTAAATGTCGATGATTGAACTCGAAATCATAAAAACACTTGCCGAGGAAGGAAATATGCGAAAGGCTGCTGATCGTTTATTTCTTTCCCAACCAGCCTTATCACAACGTCTCCAATCCATTGAAAAAGAATGGGATACATTATTATTTATTCGCTCCCAAAAAGGATTGGAACCAACGCCTGCCGGGGAACTAGTCGTTGAGTATGCAAAAGAAGCAATACTGAAAAAAGACGAAGCCCTTGAAATGATCGCATCGATGGCGGATAAAGTGCATGGAACATTGAAAATAGCATGCGCGTCAATTATTGGTCATACGTGGTTGCCCCAGGTGCTGAAAGAATTTGTTGAGCGTTACCCAGATGCGCAAATTTCCCTAATGACTGGTTGGAGCTCTGAAATTGTGAAAGCTTTAAACGAACGGGAAGCACATATAGGAATTGTTCGCGGTCAAACAGATTGGAAAAGTCGGAAGGAATATTTGTTCCGCGACCAATTATATCTCGTTGACAATGAAATAACTTCGCTCGACCAAATAAAAGAGACGACACGACCATTTGTTCAATTTAAAAGTGATTCAAACTACCATAGAGAAATTCAACATTGGTGGCAACGACATTTCGGGCAAAAACCGCAAAGACAAATTACAGTCGATCAAATTGAGACCTGTAAACAACTTGCCCTTAATGGAATTGGTTATGCCATTTTGCCTTCAATAACATTAATCGGCGATGAAAAGGTCAATAAAATCCCGTTATTGAACAGCGACGAAGAATTTGAATTGACACGGGATACTTGGCTTATCGGGTATGAATCGTCCTTTGAGTTAAAGCAAGTATCCGCTTTTACAGAAATTGTTCAACAACACGCGAAAAAGATACGGAAAAATAAAAGTATTCAATAAAGAAACTTATCTCTCGCTCATTCGTACTATTATAAAAGACTCTTAAAAAACGGGGGCCATGGATTATGATGAAAAAAATTATGGGGTATTTACTGGCAATCATCGTATTTATTTTGATAATTCCGGGCGTTACGGCTTTGGCAAAGCCGGATTTAAATGTTAAAGTATCCGCTGGTATTGACGGAAAAGCTAAATATGAAAAAGGGGTTCCCATTTCAATTACTGTTGAAAATACGGGAACCCATTTTAGTGGCGATTTAGTAATAGATGTGATGGATTCTTATCAACAAGGAATGGGCAGGGCGTTTCCCGTTGAAATCGGAACAGGAGAAACAAAAACGATTTCTTTCATTGTAAATAATATGGATGGAATGGCGGGGATGTACGGAAATACAAATTTCAAATCCATCTACTTTTACGAAGGCGGCTGGAAAAAAGGAAAAGAAATTAAACATTTAGGTGCACAATCACCAACAGCAACGATGTATCATGATGAGAAAATGATTGTGACATTTACAAATAACGTAGACCGACTTGTTTCACTGAAAAGTGTTGATATCGCATCTGCCTCCAGTGTTCAATTAATAGATTCGGAAAAGATAGGCATAATGAGTTTTCCGGATGATGCACACGGTTGGGATATGATTGATTATATTGTTTTAGATGAATATGCATTTGCGGATTTGCAAAGCGAAAAACAACTTGCATTACTTGAATGGGTGAAAAATGGCGGAATTATCATCATAGGCAGTTCTGAGAACTTGGAAAACGAAGTGGGCGTGTTTTCATCTTATTTACCAATGAAATTGACTGAACAAATAGAACTCGTACCAACAGCGCTAAATGAATGGGCGAATACAACGGGGTTCGAGGAAAAAATTCGTGTATATTCATCTGAATTAAATGAAGGTGCTGTAGCGCTTGTTCAAGAAGAAGACCATTTACTTGTCGCTCATAAAAAACTTGGGCAAGGACTCGTCATTCAAACCGCATTTTCCCTAGGTGACGAACCAATTGCAAAATCACCGGGAATGAAAGCTTTCTGGAACGCTTTATTTTCTGCTGGTGAAAATGTAATCATTTCTCCATTTAAAAATATGTACGACCCGTTAAATCAATTATCCTATACGGTTGGTCATACCAATGAATTATTTCCGTCATTTAAAGTTTCTGCACCATTAATTTTTGGAATTATTGCACTGTATATAATCATCATTATTCCGATATTGTACTTTATCTTAAAACGCAAGGATAAGCGTGAATATGCATGGTGGATTATACCTGCGATTGCGTTATTAACGTCAGTTGCAATTTTTGGATATGGTGCGAAGGATCGGATTGGCCGTGCACAAATTCAGCATACAGCCGTTTTGAATGTTGAAGAGGATGGAAATGTTAAAGGATATTTTGCCGAAGCGATACTGTCCAATAAATCGGGTGATTATATCTTTAAAGCACCCCACGGAACAACGCTTGCTGCCTCACCTCAAGGTACAATGTTTAATACAAGTGGCAATATGGTCCATAAGAGAGCCATGCTTGAAAATGATGCTACAGGTACAGCATTGCATTTCCAGAATGTTGGCTATTGGAACGTCGCGTCCGTTTATGGGGAAACACATTTAAAAGATGTTGGGGGAATTGTCAACGATTTGACATTTAGTACTGGAGAGTTAACAGGTTCGATTACAAATGATTTTCCATTTGAGTTAAAAGATGTCGTCATATGGTCAGGAAGCGATTTTATCTCCTTAGACGATATTGGAGCAGGGGAAACCATTGAAATTAAAGAAACGTTAAAAACGACCCTATTAGGCCCAAGATTGCCATATCAAGGAATGTACTCGGCCGTAGTAAATGATGATCTTATGAAAATGCGAAAAAATAGCGCCTTATCATTTTTCAATGACAATATGAGTTTATCGAACAAACCTGTCCT
Organism: Sporosarcina sp. Marseille-Q4063; assembly: GCF_018309085.1. Lineage (GTDB taxonomy): Bacteria > Bacillota > Bacilli > Bacillales_A > Planococcaceae > Sporosarcina. The sequence goes on from NZ_CP070502.1 coordinate 3,662,011, forward strand.
AATCGGTTATACCGATACGCAAGTTGTTCCAATCACACTTGAAAAAGTTAACACTTCACTATCTGCATTGACGATGATTGTCCAGACTATAAAGTTAGAACTCAATTTAAAAGGGAAAATTACGGTTGATGAAAGTATGCTTGAAATGTATATGACGTTCGGCGAACCGGGTTATGGTAATTATGTTATCGAAAATCCTGCACATGAAATGTACGAAGAAGGAATGGATTATACACAGTCATGGAAATTGCCAGATGAATTAATAACAACAGAAATTGACTGGGCAACCATGAAGCTGTCCAATCTTGACAATCAATTGTACAGTAGCCGGATATTGAATATCCGAACCGGCGAATATGAACTAATCGAATCAGATGAAATGATATTCACCGAAAATATGACTGACTATATAACTGAGGATGGGATTCTCTCCATTCAAATCAACTTTAATAGTGGACAGTATAGTACCGGAGAAGTTCTCCCGAAACTGGAATTAGTAGGGGAGGTGTCGAAATGATTGAGATAAAAGGTGTTACAAAAAAATACGGTAACTTTAAAGCACTAGATGATATTAACTTGTCTTTAAAAGAAGGAACAGTTTTCGGTTTCGTCGGTGCGAACGGTGCTGGAAAATCAACGATGTTTCTAATACTTGCTACTCTTTTACAACCAACGTCGGGCGAATTATTTATCAATGGAATCAGCGTTCGAAAAAATCCTACCGAAATTCGTAAAATGATAGGGTATATGCCGGATTTTTTCGGCGTGTATGATCAATTAAAAGCGGATGAGTATTTGGATTTTTACGCTGCTAGTTATGGCATTTCTGAATCTGAACGGAAAAAAATTATTCCCCAACTGTTGGAGCTTGTCAATTTGACACATAAGCGTTATGAATACGTTGACTTATTATCTAGAGGAATGAAACAAAGATTATGTTTAGCGCGCAGCCTGATCCATGATCCAAAAGTTCTTATTTTAGACGAACCTGCTTCTGGTCTAGATCCAAGAGCGCGTATTGAAATGCGTGATATTTTAAAGTCTCTGAAAAAAATGGGGAAAACAATTTTAATTTCTTCGCATATATTGCCTGAGCTAGCAGAAATGTGTGATGAAATTGGCGTCATCGACAATGGTAGAATAATTGCGCATGGTTCGGTCAATGAAATTCAAACTCAACTCAGAGGCGAAAAAGTTATTACAGTGCATTTGACGGCGTCAATTGAACAACAAACTATTCATCATTTCGAAGAGAATCCATTCATTACGAATATTGAGAAGTTAGAAGCGATAAATGGAATTAGTTTTTCATTTAAAGGAACCGATGAGGACCAAGTTGAATTACTAAAAAATGCGATGGCAAATAACATTCCGATTCTTTCGTTTACAGAACATGTTACAAATTTAGAAGATGTATTCATGGAAATAACGAAAGGAGCGATTGAAGATGAAGCTTAATTTAAATAATCCAGTTTTATCAAAAGAAATAAAATTGAGGTTTCGATCGCCGAAAAGCTTCAACGGAATTTTGTTTTATTTAATCGTTATGTGTATCTTCGTTTTCGGTTTTATCTTCGTTACAATGAGTGTAAATCAAACGAGTTATTTCACGCCGGATGAGAGCTTCTTCCTGTTTACACTGCTTTCGTTTATACAATTAGGTTTAGTATTATTTATAAGCCCCGGTCTGACAGCAGGGGTAATTAGTACAGAAAGGGAAAAACAGACGTTGCCTATTTTGTTGACGACATCCCAAAGTTCCTTTCAAATTATCTCGGGTAAATTACTGTCATCCATCGCCTTTTTATTGTTACTAATTTTTGCTGGTCTTCCGATTTACAGCCTTGTATTTCTATTTGGCGGAATTTCACCCGTTGATTTTGGGCTAGTGTTTCTATTTTTGTTCGTCACATTATTTGCCATTGGCAGTCTTGGGGTTATGTTTTCGACAATTATTCGGCGCACGATAGTGTCGATGATCGCAACGTATGGAACAATGTTATTTTTAACGACTGTCACAGGTTTTCTAGCTTTAATGTTTATACAGTTGATGTCGTTAAGCACAAATGCTGTTCCGACATCATTCCCAGCCTATTTTTTGGCGTCGATTAATCCCGGAGTTCTGATGGCGTCTTTATTATCACCGGAAATCGAGGAAGGAATTTCTTCGGTTACGTTGATTGACTTTCCGATATGGGGAACGTATTTAATATTTTATTTATCAATTACGATCCTGTCATTGTTCATCGCGGTTAAAAACTTGCGAGTAAATATGAAACGACTTAAATAAGAGGAGGTTTGGCGAATGGATAGAAAATCAGTATTACACAACTATATTAACGCTGCATTGCTTCGTTTGCGAATCGAGAAAGTCGTCTATACGATGCAATCGGGAATGTTTTTTGCTGTTGTGAGTGCGGCTTTAGTATTTGTGCTTTCGAGGCTATTCGTCATTCCTTCTTATGAACGTTTTGCAATCATTATAGCGGTTCTTGTCTTAGGGGGAACTGCTTTTTATTCTGTTTACAATAGAGTTAGAAAAAATGAGGCGACACGACAACTTGATCGATATATTCCTCATAATCTACTGTTGACTGCCGTTTCAATTGAAGAAAGTGATTCTTTATTGGCATCCACTATAATCGAAGAAGCTAATTTAAAGGTTACAAAGGCTTATGAGGGTTTTAAAAAACGAGATAAGAAGTTTGTTAATCTAAAAATGTTACTCGGCAGTATTATTAGTTCTGCATTTCTAATTCTGTTAATAACTTTTCCATCAGAAGCCCAAATAGAAGCGGAAGCTATTGAACAAGAGAAGGTAATTGTCGATGAGATGAAAAAGGAAGTTGAAAAGTTAATTGAAAAAGAAAAAATGCCGGAAAATAAAACGGCGTTAGAGGATTTACTAGTTGATTTAAAGGATGCCGAGACATCAGAAGAAGCTTTAAAAGAATTAGTGAAAAAACAAAAAGAACTGCGTTTGCAAGAGTTGCAGCTTGCCGAAAAGAAAAAACTTGCTGACATGTCTGTTGATCCATCTGATGGACTTACCGATGCGGAGGAACAAGAGTTAACAGCGCTAAAAGAACTGTCGACAAATCTTGCAAAGAGCGTTGGAAAAACCAATACAGCATTAAGTAAAATAGGAAAAAGTATGGCTTTACCCGCATTAGCGGAAATGACTGATTCATCTGGGGATAAGGGAGAAGGCAAAGATGAGGCTTCGGGCGATGGCCAAGGAGAGGGCGAAGGCGATGGCGATGGTCAAGGAGAAGGTCAAGGAGATGGCAAAGACGAAGGTAAGGGAGATGGCAAAGACGAAGGTAAGGGAGAAGGCAAAGGCGAAGGCAAGGGAGAAGGCAAGGGAGAAGGCAAGGGAGAAGGCAAGGGAGAAGGCAAAGGAGAAGGCCAAGGCCAAGGCCAAGGTCAAGGTCAGGGACAGGGCCAAGGGGGTCAAGGTCCCGGAATCGGAAAGGGATCCGGCGGACGTGATCTTTTATCCATTCCATCAGAACGGATTGGAACCGCAAAAGACCCCATGATTGATGGTGGCAACCTAGATGAAGGAGAATCCGTTGAAGAGCGGGAAGCATATGGGCTTACTGAAAGAGGAACTATCCGACCTTATAACGAAGTGATTGGCAACTATAAAAAATCTTATTTGGAAAGCACCGGGAAAATGAATTTATCGCCAGATTTACAACGGGTCCTTTCGGATTACTTTTCGTCGATTGAATAGATGATATGGGAGTGAAGTGAGCTTATGCCTTACACACAGGAACAATTTAAAGAAATGAGCGAAAAGCTGGGAATGGTAAGAAATGAAATTGGTAAATTTATTGTCGGCCAACATGAGGCGGTTGAGTTTTCGCTCTATTCGATTTTAGCCGATGGTCATGCACTTCTTGAAGGGTTACCTGGGTTGGGAAAAACGATGCTAATTCGGACGATTTCCGAGGTGCTCGATCTCTCATTTTCAAGAATTCAATTTACGCCGGACTTGATGCCTGCCGATATTACGGGAACAAGTATCATTGAACGAAATGAAGAAGGAAAACAACAATTCGCATTTAAAAAAGGACCTATTTTTAGTCAAATGGTACTTGCCGACGAGATTAACCGTGCAACACCGAAGACGCAGAGTGCCTTGCTTGAAGCGATGGGTGAAAAAACGGTTACCGTTCTCGGAGAAACGCGTGAGATGGCGCGTCCATTTTTCGTCCTTGCAACACAAAACCCGATTGAGATGGAAGGAACGTATCCACTCCCAGAAGCCCAAATGGACCGTTTTCTTTGTAAAATCTTTTTACCCTTTCCGCAGAAGTCAGAGTTAAAAGAAATAATGATGCGAACAACGGGTTCCAAAGAAATAAAATTAGAAAAAGTAATGAATGCTGAGGAAATTGTTATAGCCCAGCACATGGTAAAAGAAATAATTATCGCTGAAGAAATGATTGATTATGCAGTGGACCTAATTTCAGCAACACATTTTAAGGACGAGACAAGTGGTGAATGGACGAATTTTGTTCAATACGGTAGCGGACCACGTGGGTTGCAATCCATTATAAAATTAGCGAAAGCACGTGCATTTGTCGCAGGAAGACTCCATGTTTCAATTGCAGATATTAAAATCGTCGCACTTCCCGCGCTTCGTCATCGTATTTTAATTAATTATGAAGGTGAAGCAGAAGGAGTAGAAGTTGATCATCTTCTGTTGAAATTACTGGAGGACGTGAAACAAGGGGCATCCGTCTAATGAATGAAGAATTATTTCCAAATCAGCTATTAAGTCGATTGGGTGGGCTATCAATTGCGACAAAGTCTGGTAGACTCGGCCATCATAAAGGAACACACCGATCTAGAAAGACGGGTTCTTCATTAGATTTTTCGGATTTCCGGGAATATCATATGGGCGATGATATTCGTCATATCGATTGGAATGTGTATGCGCGAACGGGTCAACCCTTTATAAAACAATATCTTGATGAACAAGAAATGCGCATTCATATCGTATTGGATTCAACGAAATCCATGCAGGTAGATGGAAAATGGGATTATGCTCGTAAAATTTGTGTCGGTCTAGGTCATATTGCGTTAAAAAGCGGCGATACAGTTTCAGTTTCGACACGGGTTCAAGGTCAAAGTCGCTTCATCCGAAAAAAAGGGGTTGCACAGCGGGCAGCAGTCACGAAATTTCTTTCGTCAATTGAAGAACCGAATTCAGAAAGTGGATTCACAGACAACCTATTGAGCTATATTCCAAAGGCATTAACAGTTTTATTTCTCGTTACGGATGGACTTGAAGAAACGGAAAACTGGGCGCATTTATTTAAAAGGTTACGAGGCATTTGTAATGATGTGCGTGTTATTCTTGTGCAGTCAGAATCAGAGGAATTGCCATCCTATGAAGGCGATGTTCGATTGGTTGATATCGAGAGTGACGACGGCGTTGAAGTGACAATGACAAACCGTTCAATTCGCCAATATATCGAGGCGAAAGAAATCCACGAAGGTAAATTATTCGCGCTTGCAAAAAAATATGGAATCCAAATTATTCACGGGAAAGTACATGCAGGCGTTATGACATTGATGACGAAAAGGATGCGCCAAGTTGGTTGGCTGGAATAGGAGGAAAGGTCATTGGGATTTGCTAATTTGCTTTACAGTTGGACAGTTCTTTTCCCGATAGCCGTCCTCCTTTATTATTTTTTTCGTAAGAAGTATGAAGTGAAAACAATATCATCTACAATGTTTTGGGAACAATCGATGCGCGAAACAAAGGTATCCCCGTATTTGAAAAACCTGCAAAAAAATGCATTATTTTATTTGCAAATGGCGGCATTATTACTATTGTTATTTATTTTATTGGCACCGTTTATTACAAAAGAAGAAGCGGTTAGTGGCCAAACGATTGTCGTCGTTGATACGTCAGCCAGTATGCTTGTGGAAAAAGACGGAACTTCGTTGTTTGATAAACATAAAGAAGCGATTAGAAAACTTGTCAACAAACGGTCAGGCCAATCGATTACGATTGTATCGACAGGAAAAGAACCGATGACAGTTATTCGAGAAGAAAAGAATGCAGAGGAAGTAATTTCGGCAATTAATCAATTGAAAGTTTCGTATGAACATGAATTTATGGAAAGAGCGATTGAATTCACGCAGTCGATTGCAGCGGACAGTGAAGTGGATATTCATATTTTTACAGATTCACTGGATCAGAAAAACCTTCCCGAAGCGAGTGATACGCATGTCTGGACGGTGAATACATCCAATGACAATTATCGTAATGTTTCAATTGATAAGTTCGGGGCTGTCGCAACTGCGGATGGAACAGAAGCGATTATTAAACTTATTAATCGATCTGATAAAAAGGTCGACGGCAATCTCATTCTGACTGATTCTATAACGGGAACTGCGTTCTTGAAAAGTGATTTTATGGTCGAGGGTGAAGAAGAGTTGCTTTTATCATTTAAAGATTTGCCAACTAGTAAAGCTTTAACGGCATCGATTTCAGTCGACGATGATTACGCTCCCGATAACGCCGCACATATAATCCTTGGCAATGAAGCAACCGATGCAATCATAGATAACCAGTTGCATGAGCTTATCAAAAAAGCATTCGAGGCGGTAGGTTTATCAGTTTCCACTGGATCAAAAAACGAATTGACTGCCGCTACAGATAAAACAATTGTCGTGACAAATGATGCGGCATTTCTTGAGTCGGGCACTAAGCCAATCGTTCTAATTGGCAGAAATGATGAAAAATCGGAAGAAGTCACAGGTGCAATTTCAACACTAGCAGATTCTTTGTTTTCGGTTGCAGATTTATCAGATGTCTATGTCAGTGAAGTTTATCCGGCATTTGACGAATTTGAAACAATCGCGATGATTGGAAACAAACCGTTTATCCAAAGATCGAGCCGCGGCGATATTGTCATTCTAGCGGATGTTGAAATGACTGATTGGCCGCTCCATGCTTCGTTTCCATTATTTATATGGAGCGCAATTGAGCGAATGGGTGGAGAAGGAAACACGTTGGGGACTTTTACGCCAAATGAACGAAAGGCTGTCCTTTCAAGCAGCCAATCAGGAAAAATTGAAGTTTACACTGTTGATGATGAATATGTGACGACAATTACGGATTCCTCGAGTTTCATAGCACCGCAACTTCCTGGTGTTTATAAGGCACGTGATGAAGCCAATGAAAAATTGTTCACCGTTCAACTCGAACCGGAGGAACTGAATTTGGAAACGGGCTCATCTTATCGAATCGGCAAAGCGATTAACGGTAAGGGAACTGAAGCGAATAAATGGCTGTTTGGCAAGTACTTCATATTGCCGGTTTTATTGTTGATGTTGATGGAATGGGAGGTGCAGCGAAGACGTGGATATCCGCATTGAACAACCATTATGGCTACTCCTCTTCATTCCAATATGGCTTTATATCATCTTTACATGGCGGTCATCTAACCAGAGAATAAAAAGTCGCAGTACGATTTTGTTTGTACTGCGCGGCATTGCTGTTGCCTTACTTATCTTTGCTTTAACATCACCTTATTTGACGCTCCGAGTTACTGAAGAACAAGTATTATTTGTCGTGGATCGTTCGGCTTCAATCGAAGAGGTGGGAACAGCGGCAGATTCTTGGATTTTGGAAAGTTTGAAGGGGAGAAAAGAAAATCATTCTGTTGGGATTTATTCTTTTGCGGAAAACTTCCGCACTGATGTGAAGCTCACGAACACGGATGTCGTCGTTCCAGTGATTGATCGGATGGAGAAAAATGAAGGTACGGATATTGCAAAAGCTATCGATTTATCTTCCGCTCTTGCAAATCGTAATTTAGCTACTCGCATCGTTTTGTTATCAGATGGGTTGGAGACAGCTGGATCCATTGAAAAAATACTACCTAAATTTAAAGATAAGCGAACAGTAATTGATACGGTGTTGCTAGAACGTCCGGCTGGATCTGATGCATCGATTACTTCATTTGAAACACCAAGGACTTCTTATGCCGGTGAACAACAATTACTCCGCGTGGAAATCGACGCTTCTGAACGAACTACTGGTACCTTACTGATTTATGAAAATGATCAAATGATTAGCGAACAAGAAGTAAAACTCGAACAGGGAGGAAATTTGTTTTCAGTTCGAGGAGCTTCGAGTAATGATGGTTTATTGAAATATGAAGCAAAGTTAGTTGTTCCGGATGATAAAATATTGGAGAATAATCGCATGGTATCAATAACAATGATCGAAAGTTCTCCCCGCGTGCTTGTTGTAGAAACTGATCGGAACCCGTCGATTATTCCAACACTGCTTGATCAAGACGCGATGGACATTGAAACAATTAATGCGAAGCTGTTGCCGGAAACACTTTCTGGATATATGGGTTATAGTGCAATTATTTTTGATAATGTCCCAGGTCATATTGTCGGCGAGAACCGAATGACAATTATCGAACAAGCGGTTAAAAATTTCGGAACAGGATTCATGATGGTTGGCGGTGAAGAAAGCTTTGGACTCGGCGGTTATTTTAAATCACCAATTGAGCGGCTTCTTCCTGTCGAAATGGAAGTCAAAGGAAAAGAACAACTTCCTTCTCTTGGATTGATCATTGTTTTGGACCGGTCAGGCAGTATGTCAGGTTCAAAAATAGTTCTTGCGAGAGAAGCAGCCGCTCGTTCAGTCGAACTACTAAGGGATGACGATACTTTTGGTTTTATTGCCTTCGACGATCAGATTTGGAATATTATTCCGCTAGCGCCTTTAGGGGATAGGAATGAAGCGATTGAGAAAATACTATCAGTTTCAGCATTGGGCGGAACTGATATATATCCGGGAATGAAACAAGCCTATGATGATCTCACGAATTCCGAATTGCAGCGTAAGCATATAATTTTATTAACAGATGGACAATCAGAAATGCCGCCTGGTTATGAGAATGTCATTGCTGATGGAAAAGGCAATAATATTACAATGTCCACGGTTGCAATTGGGAGCGATGCGGACCGGAGATTGTTGGAAAGCCTTGCGGAAAGCGGTGGCGGAAGGTTCTATGATGTCATTGATGAATCGACTGTTCCAGCAATCCTATCACGGGAAACTTCCATGATGACCAGAACCTATATTGAAGACGATCCGTTTTACATGTCGCTCGGAGGTGTTGCCGAATGGAATGCATTGTTCTCAGAAGGGGTTCCGGAAATGAATGCCTATATCGCAACAACATTGAAAAATACGGCGACGCTGGTTGGAGAAAGTACTAAAGAAGATCCGATTTTATCTGAATGGATGTATGGTCTAGGAAGAACTGTTGCATTCACGTCAGATTCTACGGGGAAATGGACTGGGGACTTTGCAAAATGGGGAGGGTATGGCGACTTTTGGAATGCGGCCGTAGGAAGGCTTCTCCCGGCTTATGAAGACGTTCCGTACATTATCACTCATGAGCACGGAGGAACGTACACGGTGATGGACAGCTCGCGTAGCGCAGCGTTTCTTGACGTCGCAATCATTGATGAAAAAGGCGTCGAGGTACCCTATACATCTGAACCGTTGGCACCCGGAAAAATGCGCGTAACTGTCGATGCGAATCCAGGACTTGTGTTCTTTGGTATAACGGATGATAAAGGCGGGTATTTTGAAGCTGGAATTTCTGTGCCTTACAATGAAGAATACAAAAGGATTCCATCGAATGTTAAGTTGCTCGAAAAAATTGCCCACTCGACAGACGGGCTAATGCTAGAAGATCCAATAGATGCCTTTCGTAGCCACTCATATAAAAGCGGGGAAAAGAAATTGATTGCACAGGGACTTATTCTGGCAGCTATGATTTTCTTCTTTATCGACATTACTTTACGCCGGTTTGGATTTTTCAAAGGATTTGGGTCAAAACGGATTGCCGAAGAGCGTGTAATAGATTCGTCAACAACAGCAGAAGAAAGTTTTGCCGAGTTATTGAAAAACAAAAGAAAACGGTAAAGAACAAAAGCGCAAGGCGCCCGTTTAGCCCCGACAAGCGCTGGAGGACTTTAAAATAAAGGCGCTTTTTGCCTTTATCTTAAAGTCTGAAGCGACTCGAGGGGCTGGTGCCTGGAGCTAGACGTGAAATCTAAAAAACGTTAGACCCATCAATGGGCTAACGTTTTTTTATCGTATCGGGTCAAGTAATTCCGAACTTCGCCTCGACCAAAAGAAGGCGATTGAGAAACAAATTAGCAAAATAACAGTCCCAATAATATATGGATAAATAATATTGATATCGAATAAAATACCTGCTAATGCGGGACCAATCATATTCCCTAAACTCATATATGCAGTGATCATTCCTGCCGCGAAACCTTGTTCATCGCCGGCTAATTTGGAAACCAGCGTATTAACAGCGGGGCGCAGTAATGCGGTTGCTGTGAAAAACACCATGGATACGATTAGAATCATTGAAAATGAATTAACAAATAATATCCAGAGCATCGCAACTGCTGAAATGACAAGATTGACAAGGATGACACGCATTTCGCCATAACGTTTAAATAAAGGTCCAATGATAAACATTTGCGCAACTGTTCCAACGAAACCGCCGACTGTAATGATGACGGCAATTTGCGATATTGTATACCCGTATTTATGGTCGACATATAAAGAAATCGTCGATTGAAAATTGGCAAGTCCGAAAGAGAAGACGAACATGACGATGAACATGACGAAGTAGGGAGTTGCCGCTGAACGTTTTAATTGTTGAAAGATATTTTCGCGCCTGCGTTCAACGCCCGTTTCATGTGCAACGCTGGGTTTTGGATTTGGCAGTGCAAAAAATGAAATGATGGCAGCGATGATTGCTACTGATGCGCCGATGAAAAAAGGGAACTCTAGGCTAACCTTTGACAGGAACCCGCCAATGCCGGGTCCAATCACGAATCCGAATGACATTGAAGCAGCTAGTAACCCCATTCCTCTTCCGCGTTTTTCAATGGTTGTTAAATCCGCAACAAATGCCATAGTCGGCGGTAGAATGAAAGCCGCTCCTAAACCTGAAAAGAACCTAGATACAAATAACATCCACAGATCAGTAGCCATCCCGAAAGTTAGCTGCGATATGCCATAGACGACCAAACCTACGATAATTGGATTTTTCCGCCCGTGTTTATCGGATAAATCGCCCGCTATTGGCGAAAATATAAATTGTGAAAATGAAAACATTGCAATAAGAAATCCAAGAACTTGTCCCGCCACACCAAACGTTCCTAAGTACTCCGGCATAATTGGAATGATGAGACCGATTCCCGACATTGTAACGAATGTATTAAACATAAGTATGTAAAGTGCAAAATTAGTTGATTTAGTCATACTATCATCCCAGCTTTCTAAACTTTCAGGCTACAAAGTATCTTAACATATGTCCTGGCTGATTACACTTGCTAGAAACGAAAAGGGGTAACAAAAACCCGCCCTAAGTAGCCAGGGCGGGGTAATTCATTGCAATTCCATTTTCAAAGCAAGGAATAGCTCGTTGTAGGTGCCGAGCATTTCAAGTCCGAGATTTTTATAGACTTCAAGATGATCCCTGGCTTCTTCGTCAGGATAATATCTTTCATCTTCAATTACTTCTGGATCCATAAAATCCATCGCTGCCAAATTCGGTGTGGAGTATCCGACGTAATCAGCGTTTTGAGCAGCAATTTCCGCATCCAACATGAAGTTAATAAAGGCGTGAGCACCGTCGATGTTTTTCGCAGTTCTAGGAATGACCATATTATCAAACCATAAATTCGAACCTTCTTCGGGAACTGCATAGTCTATATCTTCATTATCCCACATCATATCCGCGGCTTGACCCGACCAAGTTAAAGCCACAGCAGCTTCGCCGTTCACCATTAATTGCGTTATTTCATCGCCAATAATCGCTTTAATATTAGGTTTAAGCATTTTTAATTTATCGGAGGCTTCTTCCAACTCCGAAATATTCGTCGAGTTCAAGGAATAACCAAGTGCGTTTAATCCCATGCCGATTACTTCCCGGGCACTATCAACTAAAACAACTTCTTGTTCAAGCGACGGATCCCATAAATCTTCCCAGCTTTCAAATGTCTGTCCCTCGAGTACTTCTGGATTATAGGCAATGCCTAATGTTCCCCAAAAATATGGAACTGAAAATTTGTTATCAGGATCAAATGCTAAATCAAGAAAATAAGGATCGATATTTTTAAAATTAGGAAGTTTGGCTTTGTCGATTGGTAAAAGCAATCCCGATTCATTCATTTTTTCGATCGCATATTCTGAAGGGACAGCAATATCATAAGTCGTTCCACCTTGTTCAATTTTGGTCATCATCGCTTCGTTCGAGTCAAATGTCTCATAAATGACTTTAATACCTGTTTCTTCTTCAAATTGCTTAAGTAAATCAGGATCCAAGTATTCTCCCCAATTAAAAACCGTAATTGAATTTTTACCGGATGTCCCACCCGTATTAGCCAGTTTCGCATTAATAAACAATAGAATAGCCGACACAGCCAAAATTACGATTGATACGCGAATAATATCTTTCATTTTCTCACCCCCGAAAATGGGTTTTTAGATTTTCGGTTAATGGCATAATACCCGAAGACGAGTAAAAGTGTCACGATAAATATTAAACCGGACAGGGCATTAATCGTTAATGTAATCCCGGCTCTAGCCATGGAGTAGATTTCAACTGAAAGCGTTGAAAAGCCGTTACCTGTAACGAAGAATGTCACAGCAAAATCATCAAGAGAATAGGTAAGGGCCAAGAAAAAACCTGCAAATATTCCTGGTTTTATAAAAGGAATAATCACCCGAGTCAATACATCGCGCCTAGAGGCACCAAGATCAATTGCCGCATCGATTAATGACGGACTCATTTCCTGCAATTTCGGCAACACCATAATGACAACTATTGGTATACTAAAAGCGATATGCGAGATTAATACCGATGCGAAACCAAGCTTTACACCCACTAAGGTAAATAAAAT